>JAYWGN010000001.1:0-134331 GCA_043778255.1 Chitinophagaceae bacterium
GGCGATGACGATAAGTATATGGAGTTCAAAGTAAATGGCATTTACAAAAAATGGCATTTGGGGTTCGATATTCCTAATAGTTATATTCAACGCTTTGCATTACTATGTGAAGAGTTAACCACCAAAGGCAAGTTCACTATATACGACGATGGAGGGCAACAATTTGTATTGGATTATGCAACCGAACAGGAGTTGCTTACCTTTAATGCTATAACTAAGCTCAATAGAAAGTTTTTGATTGACGCTAATTTTTTTGAACATCCAATAGATTAAAACAAAGCCTATTCCCTAATACAATAGCAGCAGTTGTAAATTTTCAACTGCTGTTTTTATATGTTATAAATGGTTGGTTTTTTGTAGTTAATTCTTGGTTATTTTTTTTCACCCATTATCTCTTCCATTTCCTTTGCTACAAAGGCTATTAGTACTTTTATTTTCAGCCATTGTTGGAATGGCGAAGCCTTCCAACAACACATGAAATTTTAATACGTTGATTCATTGTAAGAAGTAAAAAATTTAATGGGGTTAAACATTTGTTGGTTTTCTTAAATTAGAATTAAAATTTTAATGGTAAGAACATTTGAAAAAGTAATTTTTTAAATCATATTTTTGAGAGGCTTCGCCATTCCTACAATGGCAGAGTGCCCGATGTAGGTGGGATATATATTCTAATACAAACCTTAAATTAATTATTATTATTTGCCAATAAACTTTCAATAACCTTTTGACTATTACAAAGCTGGACATTTAACATTTCAATTAATTTATCATTTGCATAATTATAGTAATTACCATTTGAATGAGGGCTATTATTAAAATTAAAAGAAGAGTTGCATATAGGCATTAACTCTGCAATATCTATTTTGAAATATGCACAAATATCTTCTAATAAGCTTAAATGAAAATCAGACCCATTTTCTATCTTACTTAAAGTTGGTGTTGAAATTTGTAAAGCTTTTGCAAGTTCCTCTTGCTTTATATCTCTAGCCTCTCGTATTTTTCTTATATTATTACAAATCTGCATTAAAAAAGTAGATACATCTTTTTTCATTTTTAATTATTTTATGCAATATAAAGAATTTTTAATATTGTATATAGTAAAAAAGTTGCTTTTCAATTTTAAAAGCTTTCTTTTTGAATATTATAAATAAAAAAATAAAATTATGAAAAAGGGTACCAAAACTTTATTTTCTTTTGCATTGTTAATTACATTTTTTTTAAGTTGTAAAAAAAATTGGAAAGAAGAAGTTAAAAATGCTACTAGCGTAATCGATTTAAAAACAAAAGGAAGTGTTGCAAATAAAGATATAACTTCAAACCTAAATAAATTAACATCAAAAGCATATACCTATAACAAAGATGAAAATATTATAATTACGCAATTAAATGAATTATTTGAAACTCCAGTGATTACATCAAAAAAAAGCATTAAATTTTTTCAAGTTATTTCAAATAAAAAAACAAAAACAAATAGGCAAGAACAAGTCATTGAAATTGTAGCAGATTTTGACAATAAATCAACTTTGAACCAAGAATTAGTTGTAGATTTAATCATTAAAAAGAACAATAATTTTTCAGGAACAATGATTTTTTTAGGGAAAGACAATAAATATTTAAATGAGGAGGTATATAAAAATGGAATTCTTAAAAATACAAAGACAATAATTAGTAAATTTGATAATACTAGTAATACCAATAGAACTTGCCAAGCATGGTACTTGAATGTTTATATAGACGGCGTTTTATCAAGTTCTACGTATTTATACACTACTTGTACGGGAGATGGGGCAGCAGGAGGAGGAGGAGGCTGTGAGCAAACAAGAATGCTAGATAATAATACTTCACCATTCACTTTGAAATGTGGAGGTGGAGGAGGTGGCAGTGGAACAGAATGTAAAGATGAAGTTAATGATTTTCTAACAACATATACACAACCTCAGTTTAATTCCACTTATACTGGGAGCAATGTTTATACAAACGGTAATATTTATACCAAAAAAATAGAATGGCCATTTTTAGGTTATATAAATGGACTTGGTATGACGTCTGGTTGGAAATGTAATTTAAGAGTTCAAGTAGAAAATATTGGAATAGTATTGCCTAACTATAAATTTATAGTTGGAAGTGCAATTCATGATTCTTATACTCAATTTGGGTATTCTTTTTTTGTAACTAGTACTTGCTCTGAAAAGCACCCAGTTTCTTTTAATTACCCTAATCCTAATGTTTTGCGAACCTCAATAAGTGTAACAGTCAAAAACGAATATGTTTGTAAGGGTTCGCCTTTTTCAAGTAATACAGAATGTGATAGAACTTTTGATATGCAAGCATTTTTAGTTGGCACTTTTTTATAAATAAAATAAAATATGAGAATACTTTTTTATTCACTATTACTATTATATAATTGCACCAATCGATCTTATAAAAAACCTAGCTTCGAAAGCTTTTTATTCATAACAACTTTACCAAATATTGGAGCAAATAATACAATAAGTAACTATGTTGACACTTTATTTATGTATAAGGGCACTCAAAAAATGATGTTTAAGCAATACAAAATAATATTTGAAAATGTAAATGGATTTGATAAACCAATACGTAAAGAAGGAGTTTTTTTATATTGTAATAGGGGAAGTAAATTGGGGTTAGCTAAATATGTCAATAAATTTGAAACTATAAAAATGGATAGCGTTGAAAAGTCAATAATTTATTTTCAAAAAATACCTTGTATTGACAGTTTTGATATTTTGATAGACTCTAATAAAATTGAAAATTTTTTTGTAAAAAAGTACACAAATTTATTAACGGATATCAGTTACCCAGACACTACATATTTATATTATTCATCAATTATTAAAAGTGATTCTTTTTGCTTAAATAAAGAATACGATATAGTAAGTAAAAGAAAATTAGTTAAAATTGTACATTTATATAAAAAAGAAAGATACAGAGATTCAAAGCCTGATAAAGATATAATATTGGGGTTTGAAATTGTCCCTTCTTCAAAAAAAGTTTTAAATGAATTTTTAAAAGTTGAAGAAATATTTCAAAATCAACTAAACAAAAAATATTAATCCCCATCAGATGTTATAATTACCATATTGGCTAAATATTTTCACCCATTATCTCTTCCATTTCCTTTGCTACAAAGGCTATTAGTACCTTTATTTTTTCGGGGCTAAAGTCAAATTCAAGGCCTGCTGTTCGGTACAGTTCTGGCAAGGTTTTGGTGGCACCTAAGCTTAGGGCATTGCAATAATTTTGTAGGGCTTTGGTTGGGTTAGTTTTGTATTGCATATACATGCCTATAGCACCTAATTGGGCTATGCCATACTCAATGTAGTAAAACGGTACTTCGTACAAATGTAATTGCCGCTGCCAACTTGTGGCACGGTATTTTTCGAGGCCTGTAATATCTAATATGGGTGAGGTGTATTCGTTATTTATTGCCAGCCATTTTGCCTCACGTTCCGCCTCGGTATGTGTTGGGTTAGTATAGAGCCAATGCTGAAATTGGTCTATCGTAGCTATCCACGGAAATATAGTAATGGCTCTTTCTAATTGGTGTATTTTGGCACGGTTAAGCTCCGTAGTGTTGTTAAAGAACACCTCCCAATGTTCCATACTAAATAACTCCATAGCCATACTTGCTACCTCGGCTATTTCCATTGGGTACTCCTTAAAGCCAGCAAGTGGCAAAGGGTGCGCCAGAAAGGAATGTATGGCATGTCCACCTTCGTGTACCATAGTAGTAACATCGTGCATTTGCCCTGCTGCATTCATAAATATAAAGGGTGCACCACTCTCGGCTAATGGGCAATTATAACCACCTGGTGCTTTGCCTTTTCGGCTCTCCAAATCAAAGTGTTGTAACTCCTGCATTTTGCGTAAGCAGTCAGCAAAAAAAGGGTCTAATTGTTCAAAACAAGCAATTGATTTTTGCAACAAATCGGCACCATTGGTAAATGGGTGTAGTGGTGTAGTGCCTTTTGGTTCGGCCTCTACATCCCAAGGGCGTAAAGTGGCTACACCTAATGCTTTACGTTTGTTTTCGTATATTTTGTTTACTAAGGGGAGTATATGTTGTTTTACGCCTTCGGCAAAATTAGTACAGTCCTCCACCGTATAATCAAACCTGCCCAACTCCTTAAACCTATAGCCTACATAATTACTAAACCCTGCATTAATGGCTATTTGGTGGCGTTTGGCTAATAGGCTGTTGAATAAATTGGTGAGTGTTTCTTTACTTTGTAATCGGGTTTCATTTATTTGCAAGTACACTTTTTCTCTTATGGCTCTATCTTCATTTTCCAAAAATTTTGCAGCTTGCTGCATCGTATATTCTTGCCCATCTACAGTAACCATCATAGCACCTGTAATAGCTCCAAATTGTTGTTGTTCTATAGCCAATTCGCTATTAATAGGGATGTTTAATTCATTAAATAAGGCTATATTTTTTGCTATGCTTCGCAAATAGGTAAAGTATTGTGCAGTGTCCAAATCGGCTGTATGAGGGCATTGTACCAATTTTTTGTTAAGTACATCGGCATAAGCTTGTAACTGTGGTTGTATATGCATACAAAAATAGTGGAACGATTCTTCCAATGCTTTGTCGGTAGTATCACAGGTCATTTTTATTTGTCGCCAACAGGCATCTTCACTTACGGCAGCTTCTAATTCACTCATTTGTAGCAGCCAATTTTCCAATTCGTGTTTGCTATTAAGGGTAGCAGTTTCTAATTGTATAAAGTAAGGCTCTAGGCTTTCCCAGTTGGTAATAGTAAAGTTATGGGGCAAAAAATTCCGTGTAGTTTTTGTAATATTTGCTGTATAATTCATAGTATAAATAGTTAATCCGCCAAAGGCGGATTAGTTGTTTTTAATTTTTTGGTAAATGTTATTTTCTAATTATTTCTCTTACGCCATTTTACGTGGCATATTTATTTTTTGAGCAGGTGCTTTTTTTATAGCTGCAGCTTTGGGTGTAGTAGCTTTTGGCTTTGTTGCTTCTTTAGTAACTTTTACTTCCTTTGCTTCCTCATCGGTTTCACTATCGGTAGCAGCTTCTGGTAGGGTAATGGCTACATCATTTTTTTCGAGTATGGCTAACCATTTTACCATTTTTTTAAGGTCGCTATTATACACCCTTTCAAAATCAATAGTAGGGTATATTGTTTCAAAGTATTTTTTTAAGGCTACTACATCTTTACCATCAGGCTTTGCTGCAATATTGGTTTGCATTGCTTTAAATACTTCTATCAAATTTATATTGTCGCTAGTAGTATATACCTCTATACTTTCCAAATGCGAAAAATTATGTACTCTACTACTAACAAACTTTGTAGTACCATCTTCCAAACTTTTTACAATAGCACCATCTGTTTTAGACGATACCATTTCAAACAAACCCGTCATTCCAGTTACTGATATTAATTTATTGTATTCCATGTATATAATTAAGAGTGCAAATATAAGCATATTGTGATAATGGCAATGGTATAGATTGGTATTCAATTTTTACATTTTTTAAACACAAATTTTTACAACTTTTTTGTGACTAACCACTACAAAAAACGGTACAATTAAATAGTTCCCTTTTCGTATTATTTTTTGTAAATACAGCATATCAAATGATACATAGTATAGTTACATGTCTTTAATCATTATCTTTACGGAGTAAGTAAATTTTTCAAATTAAATGAATTATGATTTTAAAAGTAATTACGCCTCAAAATGAAACTTATGATTTCAAAGTTTCTTTTCCCAAAAATTATGTTGGCAAACAAGTGCATTGTATTTTCTATACGGAAGAAGAGGCTAAAATAAATACTTTTGAAAGCAGTGTACAACAAGCAAAACCCTCTGACTTTTTTGGTACAATGACTAGTGAAGATGGCGAAAAAATGCAAACTTATATTACTGAAAGTAGAAACGAATGGAACAGAAATATTTAATTGATACCAACAGCCTAATTGATGCACAGATTGGAAAATTGCCTAAAAATTGGTTAATGTTTATAGTTTCTTTTATAACCTATATTGAATTTTTTGGGTACAAAAATGTTACTCAAGCCAATAAAGATTTTATTGCATTAGCTACAGTAATTGAAATTGACAGTGCAATTATTAATAATTGTATTGAATTGCGTAAAACTCATCACATTAAATTGCCCGATGCTATAATAGCTGCTACTGCAATTTTTGAAAAGCTAACAATTATTACAAATAACGAAAAAGATTTTGAAAATATACAAGATGTAAAGTTTGTTAACCCTTATAAACTTTAATACCTTAAATTTATTGAAGAAATACAATTGTTTAAAATTTTATAAAATAATGCCATGAAATATTTACCCATTAACCCCAAACTGTTTACCGAAAACAGAAAGCGATTTGTAAAGGAAATGCAGCCCAACAGTATTGCTATATTTAACAGTAATGATGAGTTGCCTACTAATGCCGATCAGCTATTTTATTTTAAGCAAAATAGTGACTTGTATTGGCTTACAGGTATAGACCAAGAAGATACCATGCTAGTGCTATACCCCAACAACCCCGATAAAAATAATAAGGAAGTACTAGTACTAGTAAGGCCTAATGAAGCTAAAGAAAAATGGGATGGCAAACGACTTACCAAAGAACAAGCACAACAAATAAGTGGCATACAAAATATAGTGTGGTTAGACAGCCTCGATGCTTTGCTACAAATGTGGGTACACCATAGCGATAACATATACCTTAATACCAATGAGAACGACCGTAAGGCAAACTATGTACCAGTAAGGGATTACCGCTATGCCGATGCTATGCGAAAGCAATATCCACTACATAACTTTTTACGAAGTGCAAAAATAACCAAACAGCTAAGAGCCATAAAAACACCCGCCGAAATAGAAGTAATGAAAATGGCTATGGAAATAACCAACCAAACATTTAGGTACTTACTGCAATACATAAAACCTGGTGTAACTGAGTACGAAATAGAGGCCGAAATATGGCACCAGTTTCTGAAACAAAGAGCCACTAGACCAGCTTATGGTAGTATAATAGCCAGTGGCGATAATGCCCGAATACTACATTATGTAAACAATAACCAAGTATGTAATGGTGGCGATATGTTGCTTATGGACTTTGGCGCCGAGTATGCTAATTACTGTGCCGACCTTACCCGAACTATACCTGTAAATGGAAAATTTACCAAAAGGCAAAAAGACCTCTACAACGGTTGTTTGCACCTACACAACTATGCCAAAGCAATACTTAAACCTGGTATAAGTATAATAGACTACACCGAAAAAGTAGGCGATGAAGCCACCAAAGTATTTGAAAAATTGGGATTACTAACAAAAACACAAATAAAGAATGAAAACCCTACTGATAGGGCTTATAGAAAATATTTGTACCATGGTATAAGCCACCATTTGGGTATAGATGTGCATGATGTTGGGGCAAGATTTACCCCTATACAAGCTGGTATGGTGTTCACTATTGAGCCAGGTATATATGTAGAAGAAGAACAAATTGGTATTAGGATAGAAAACAACTTTTGGGTAACCAAAAATGGCAATATAGACCTCATGAAAAATATACCTATAACGGTAGAAGAAATAGAGGCACTGATGAAAAGAAAATAAAGATATAAATAGTATTATGACAAAACAAATTCCGAATATTGTAACGTTACTCAATTTATTTTTTGGCTGTATAGCCATAGTATTTATAGTACAAACTAACAACTTTACCTACTACCAAACTGTAGATGGTAACCTCCGTTTTGCAGGTATTGATAGCATACCTGAGGCTTGGTGGTACGGTAGTTTATTTATTGCTTTGGCAGCAGTAGTCGATTTTTTTGATGGCTTTGTAGCAAGGCTATTGGGTGCAAGTAGCGAAATGGGCAAACAGCTTGACAGCCTAGCCGATGTAGTAAGCTTTGGTGTAGCACCAAGTATGATACTATACCAAATGCTAAGGATGAGTTATATGCAACAAGCTAATGGTGCTACCATTGATATACTATTGCTTACACCTGCCTTTATACTAGCTTGTGCAGGGGCTTACAGGCTTGCCAAGTTTAATATTAGTACCGACCAAACCAAATATTTTACAGGTGTACCTATACCGGCAGTTGGGTTGGTAGTGGCAGCTTTTCCTGTAATATTGTATAAAAATATATTAGGTTTAGAAAGCCTTTTGCTCAACAAATTTTTACTATATGGCATAATACTATTACTAAGTTGGCTTATGGTATGTAAGTACAAAATGCTATCGCTTAAAATAAGTAAAGCCGATATAAAAACTCAAATGCCCTTACTAATATTAGGAGTAATTGGGGTAGTTGGAGCATTTTTTTTACAAGCCTTAATAGCACCCATTGTATTTGTTGGCTATGTTGTAATATCTTTGCTTAATCAAAAAAAAATGAATAATGTACAAAGCTCTAATTAATATAATGCCACTAAGTAACTTGCTTGATCCACAGGGTAAAGCCGTACTGGGTGGGTTGCACAACCTTGGTGTAACCACCGTTACCGATGTACGAGTAGGCAAACATATAACCTTAACTATTGAAGCAAATAATGAAACTGAAGCCACTACAATAGCCGACCAAGCTGCCAAACAATTATTGGCTAATGCTGTAATGGAACAGTACGAAATAACAGTTGAAAAAATTTGAGTTGACAAATAGTTTAGTAGTATTATTACTGTAGTTGTATTTCAAATTAATTATGAAACTTTACCTAATACCCACACCTATAGGCAATTTGGCTGATATGACTTACCGTGCAGTAACCGTACTCAATACTGTAGATGTTATACTTGCCGAAGATACCCGAACAAGTGGTGTACTACTTAAACATTATAATATACAAAAACCACTAAGCCCTTACCACCAACATAATGAGCATAAAATAGTGGCTCATATAGTGGAGCAATTAGTAGCTGGTAAAACCATGGCATTACTTACCGATGCTGGTACACCAGGTATAAGCGACCCAGCATTTTTGCTAGTGAGAGCCTGTGTAGCAGCTAACATTACGGTGGAGTGTTTGCCCGGCGCTACAGCATTTGTGCCAGCATTAGTTAACAGTGGGCTACCAATCAATAGTTTTTGTTTTGAGGGTTTTTTGCCTTTAAAAAAAGGCCGACAAACAATATTTAATAAACTAGCAACGGAGCAACGTACCATCATATTTTACGAAAGTCCAATGCGGCTAATACGAACCCTAACCGACCTAATACAATACTTTGGTGCTACACGGCAATGTTGTGTAAGTAGGGAACTTACCAAAAAATTTGAAGAAAATAAACGGGGTACATTACAAGAAGTGTTAGACTACTTTACCGCAAAAACAGTGAAGGGCGAAATAGTATTGGTAGTACAAGGTTGCACTTAAAAATATTAATCAACCATTCGCTTAACTATACTTGGGCCTACATATACAAAGCCTGTCCATACTTGTAGCAAACTAGCACCTGCAGTTAGTTTGGCAGCAGCATCCTGCTTGGTATATATGCCACCGCTGCCTATAATTGGTATAGTGCCATTGCACTTTGTTGTTATATATTGTATGAGTTCAGTAGCTTTATTGGTTATAGGTTTACCACTCAAACCACCCGCACCAAAGGCTTTGGCTAATTGTTGGCTTGGTTGGCTGAGGTTGCTCCTATCCAAAGTAGTGTTACTTACTACTAAGCCATCCATTTTTATTTGTAGGGCAAGGGCTATCACATCGTCCACTTGTGGCCAAGTAAGGTCGGGGGCAATTTTGAGTAATATAGGTTTTCGGTTAGGTAGTGTTGTGTTTAGTTTTTCTAATTCGGTAAATATTTTTAACAGGTTATCTTTACCTTGCAACTCCCTGAGGCCCGGTGTATTGGGGCTACTTACGTTTACTACAAAGTAATGTACGTAGGGGTGTAGGGTGGTAAAGCATTTGGTATAATCTTGCCAAGCAAGTTCGTTTGGTGTGTCTTTGTTTTTGCCAATGTTACCACCAATAATTAATGGATAATTGATAATTGACAATTGATAATTGACATTTAATAAATCTTTCTTTTTGCCCTTTTGGCTTTGTTGAATACATTTACTCCCTTGACCCATTTGACCCATTTGACCCATTTGACTCATTTGACCCATTTGACTCATTTGACTCATCTGTCCCATTTGACTCTTTTGACTACTCTGACCCATTTGACTCATTTGACTCATTTGACTCTTTTCCTTCCATTTTCTTAGTCGTTCTGCTATGGCTATCATCCCATCGTTATTAAACCCCATACGGTTTATAAGTGCTTGGTCGGCTTTGAGCCTTAGGAGGCGGGGTTTAGGGTTGCCAGTTTGTGGTAGTGGTGTTACAGTGCCTATTTCTACAAAGCCAAAGCCTAGGGCTTCTAACTCGTTGAGGTAAGCTCCATTTTTATCGAACCCAGCACCCAAGCCTATTTGGTTACGAAATGTTAAGCCAAATAAGTTTGTAGCAGTAGTGTTTTTTGGAGTAAATGCTTTTGCTAGTATTGCTTTTGCAAATGGTATTTTGCAAATAATTTTTAAGCCATTCATGGCAAAATAATGCACTTTTTCTGCATCAAATAAAAACAAAAAATTACGTATAATTTTATACAAAGTTGGTGAGTTAGGGTTAAATGCTATGAAGTGTAAAAGTACAAGAAATTAAATATTGAATCTCCCCTAAATTGAAAAATCAAACTTATAAACTCCTTCTCCAAGTAATGAAATTGCTATGTCTGTTCTTCCGTATCTATCTAAATGAAATCTTCTTACTGGCAGTCCTAATGGCACTCCAATTCTATTTCTTAAATATATTCCCATTTCACTTTTAGAAGGAAACGAACTTATTTGTTTTGGGTAAAATGGACCATCTTGAGGTTGAGAACCTTCAAGTAAACCTTCCATGCTAATACCATCATCCCAAATAATTTCTATAGAATCGTTATGACGTTGAGCTCTTCCTCTAATGTCGTCTTGTAAATGATAATTTTGTTTTAGAGGGAAAAGTTCAGAATAATTATTAATATGTTCCATTCTAATTGGAATACAAGCATCATTTATTCCTCTTTTTAATGATGGATTTCCATTTGCCATAAAACCCCAATTTAAGCCACTTGCATTATGTGTTTCTCCATTAATCATCAACAATGTCATTGAACAAGTTTCATTTAAATTTTGAAAATCTTGAATATTTATTGCATCTAATTCTAAACATGATTGAGAATTATTTAGAACTTTTAAAATGTATTCGTTTAACGGATTAAATGTGTCGTATGTAGTTTCTGCCAAAATTTCTCTAAATGGTGTTGTTAAACCATTGGTAGAAAAATTTGCTGAACCTACCAAAGCATGAACAATTTGTCCACGATTACGCCAAGCATAACATTTAGAATGAACTGGTAAATTGGAATAAAAAATGTTTAAATTTTCTATTCCATTCTGTAAACTGATTAGTGAATTATGCAAAGGTCTTTTTATGCCTTCTGAACCATACATGCCATAAATTACTTTGGTATGAAATGGCAAATTTTGTAACCTTTCTATTGGTTTTGGACCAACATAACCTGAGATTACAACTAATTCATCGGCTTGAAAAAGTTGGTGTCTGTTAAAAATTATTTCTTCTAAATTTTCTGTAAATAACATATTAGAAATATTTATTTATAAACTCATTTAAAGCCAAAGCTATTGCCTTCGCAAATTTTGGGGGCACAGCATTTCCAACCATTTTATATTGATCAGATGAACTTCCTGTAAAAATAAAATCATCGTCAAACGATTGTAGTCGCCCTGCTTCTCTAACAGTTATTGTTCTAGCTTGTTTTGGGTCTGGATGAATATGCCTTAAGCCATCTTTATATAGATGAGCAGGTATAGTGTTACTTGGTTTATTCCACTTTAAAACATGATATTTATGAATGTTAGAACGTTTTCCAGTTTTACTAAAGTACAAGTCTTTTAAAGCATTTGATGAAGCAAATTTATTTTGCCCACTTTCAATATCCTCTGTCAATAACTCAAAAGTTTCTATATCTCTTTTGCTATGCATTCTTGGTATGTGATTTGGAATATCAAATGAATTGTAGGTATGTGAAAGCTTTCGTTTACTAAAAGTTATTGGCTTGTCTAAAGGTAAAAGTTTTGGCAAATCGCTTATTGCTTCGTGAACTGTTTTTGAAGTTTTCGATTGATATTTTGGAAAAATATAATTATAAAAATCATATAAGGCTATAGTTGGATTTTCCTTTATTAAATTCTTATTTATACCTAAAATTACCATTCTTTTTCTTGCTTGTGGTACTCCAAATTTTGTACAATCAATTAATGCATTTTCTTTTAAATTATTGGTTATAACGTACCCCTTTTTTTCAAAATCTTCTGTAATTCTTTCTACTATTGAAATGCCACCAGGTTTGGCACTTAATAAGCCTGGCACATTTTCAAAAATGAATGCTTTAGGCTTAAAATGATCTACTACTTTTAAATAACTTTCAAATAAAAAATTACGATAATCGTCATTCATTCCATTTTTGTCTCTAACTCTTCCTGCTATAGAATATGCTTGACAAGGTGGACCACCAATTACAATATCAATTCCTCCCACCTTTTCAATAATAGAGTTTATCCCATTGCTAGTTCCATAAATTGGGTCATTGTTCCAACCATTTATTAATTCTTCGGTTCGTTGAATATCAAAATGAAAAACAGTCTCAAAAGCATTTTTATAATCCCATTTATTTTTTAGTCGAGTTGCTAATGTTTTACATGGTTCTTTTTCCCACTCAACACAAGCCAAAGTTTCAAACAAATTAGTTTGTTCAAAGCCGTCCGTTAAGCCACCACAACCTGCAAATAAATCAATTGTTTTTATTTTTTTAGTCATAGTTTATTCTTTAAATAAGTTGATAATTTTTTGGCAATATTATACCCTAAAAGTGGTGGCACAGCATTGCCTACTTGCCTATTTTGTTGTGTTTTTGTTCCCTTAAAAACAAAAGTGTCAGGAAATGATTGAAGTCTTGCATTTTCTCTAACTGTTGGAATACGGTTATATTTGTAATGAAAATGATTTCTGTGTCCTGTATCTATAGTTTTTGATGGCTTTTTACTATTATATCTTGTCCAAGCTTCGTTAAACTTTCTGCTATCGCCAACACCTTTTGGCAAATCTTTGTGATTTCCACCGTCTGGAACTTGTGAAATTACATCTATAACATTGTCTGTATGTTTGGTTGAAACATGGTTAAATAAAACCGTTGAACCATTTCGCATTTTCTTTTGATATTCTGTTTTTGCAGGTTTATCATAAATGCTTTTTTCTTCGCCTAATGTTTTTTCAAGAGTTGGCAAATCAGAAATTGCAATTGAAGTTGTATTATAATTTTCAGAACTTAATACTTCTTTTGGGAATTCAAATTTTCCATAATTTGAGTTTAATCCTACAAAAAATATTCTTTTACGAATTTGTGGAACTTCGTAATCAGGTGCAAAAAGCACCTTAAAATTTTCAGTAAAATTTAATCTTTTAAATTCTTCCAAAATTGCATCTTTGGCAAATCCATTATAAAGTGTTGCAAGTCCAGGTACATTTTCAATTATAATTGCTTTGGGTTTTATTTTTTCTGCAAGTTTAAATACGGAATAAAATAATTTATTTCTATCATCAGTTTTATTTCTTGAACCTGTTAAAGAAAAACCTTGGCAGGGTGGACCTGCAATAATTACATCAATTTTAACTCCTTTTATTTCATTTAAAATATCATCAATTGCGCTATCGTAATGTAAATCTGCTAATAATGTTTTTGAGTTTTTATGATTTGCCTTAAATGTTTCTAAAGAGGCTTTGTCATTATCTACACCTAAAACAATATGAAAACCAGCAGTTTCAAAGCCATAAGAAAAGCCACCACAACCTGAAAATAAGTCTATTACTTTTAATTTATCATTCATACTAGTTTGCATTTCCAAAATATTGAAAAATAAAGTATTTTAGCAAACTTACTAAAAATTCTAGCAAAGTATTTTAAAATTTTTATTATATTATACTAATTGTTCAATTTATTATTTTAGGTTTCTCCCAACATTGCTTAAAAAGCCCAAGGGCTGCACCCGTAAACGGAACTCTTTTTATTTTTTTTTAAATGAAATTAAATAACGTTGACTGAATAAAACAATAATGGCTACTAACCAACAAAAAAAAATAAAAAAGTGGGAGTTGGAGGGTGAACAAATGCCTAATAATGGTATGCTGCCCACAGCCCCAAAATACTAAAAAAAAATAGCTGCGACCTAATGAAAGCAAAATAACAAATTTGCTCTATCTTTGAATTAAAGTTGCATAAACAACTATTCTTAATTTTTATAACTCATAAATATTACACCTATGCAAGATGCTTATATTGTGGCTGGTTACCGCACCGCTGTTACCAAAAGCAAAAAAGGGGCTTTTAGATTTACCAGACCTGACGATTTGGCTATACAAGTAATTAAAGGGTTAATGGCTAGTGTACCTCAGCTTGACCCGAAATTGATAGATGATGTAATTGTAGGAAATGCTGTGCCAGAGGCGGAACAAGGTTTGCAAGTGGGCCGTATAATTGCTGCATTGGCACTAGGCGAACAGGCACCCGGTATGGTGGTTAATAGGTACTGTGCTAGTGGCTTAGAAACTATTGCAATAGCTACTGCAAAAATAAGGAGTGGACAGGCTCAATGCATTATTGCAGGTGGTGTAGAAAGTATGAGTTTGGTGCCAACTGTCGGTTGGAAAACCGTGCCTGCTTACAGTATTGCAAGTACCCAACCCGATTATTATATGGGTATGGGCTTAACTGCCGAAGCTGTAGCTAAAGACTTTGCTGTAAGCCGTGCCGACCAAGATGCATTTGCTGTAACTAGCCACCAGAGGGCAAAAGCGGCTATTGATAATGGATATTTTAAAAGCGGCATATTGCCCATAACTATTGAGGAAACGTACTTAGATGCTGCTGGCAAAAAACAAAAACGAAATTTTACCGTAGATACCGATGAGGGTGTACGAGCCGACACTAGTGCCGAAGGGTTAGCAAAACTGAAACCCGCATTTTCGCCAACTGGCAGTGTAACTGCTGGCAATGCTAGCCAAACTAGTGATGGTGCTAGCTTTGTAATTGTAATGAGTGAGCAGTTGGTTAATAGCCTACAACTTAAGCCTATTGGGCGTTTGGTAAATTGTGCTGTGGCTGGTGTTAACCCTCGTATAATGGGTATTGGCCCTGTAGAAGCTATACCAAAAGTGCTACGACAAGCTAGTATGAACCTTGCCGATATTGATTTGATAGAACTTAACGAAGCCTTTGCTAGTCAGGCTTTGGCGGTTATACGGCAGCTTAACTTAAATACTGATATTGTAAATATTAATGGTGGTGCTATTGCATTAGGGCATCCACTTGGGTGTACTGGTAGCAAACTTACCGTACAATTACTTAATGATATGCAACGACTCAACAAAAAATATGGTATGGTAAGTGCCTGTGTTGGCGGTGGGCAGGGCATTGCAGGGATTATAGAAAGGTTGTAAAGCCCTCGTAAACGTTACCTATAAAAGCCTATTGGTTTTTTTACGAAGTCGGATTTCCAAAGTTTTATATAGTAATAAATGAGCCAAGCAAAGCTTACTAATAGTAAACTATAATATATATAATTGCCCAAGTTAAGTTTGTTGCCTATCAAAGCATAGCCCAAAAATATGCCAGCTATTACGTGTGCAAACATCCAAAATAAACCTACAAATATTGTGGTCATTATTTTTTTGAGGTAAACTTTAGTATCGTTTTCTACTGTTTGTAGCATACAAGCATGGTTTGTAATATAAAGTTAAACACAATATTTGGTAAATTGTTGCATTGTTAATGTACTAGCAAATTATTAAAATTAAGCCAATCGCCGTTATATACGTTAAAGTCAACCTTGGTAGTAATGCCATTAATATTACCGCCATCGTTATGTTGCCAAAATGCCCAATTTCGTTGGGTGTTAGGTTGGTGTTTTTCGTTGTAATGTGCTGCCCAAAAGGGATAGCTACTAAACTGCTCATCTAAATTGTTGGCATAAAAATTTACATAAGTATATACAATTGGTTTTATGCCATAATGCTGCTCTATTATTGTTAGCCAATCTATGGCTTCTTTGCATAGTATATTTTTGTCAACTCCTCGGTTGCTTTCAATATCGAGTACAGGTGGCAAATCACCTGGTTGCAAATCGCCAACAGTTGCTATAAAGTTTTGGGCTTGAGCTGCACCAGTTTTGTATTCGTTAAAGTAATGGTAAGCACCTCTGGTTATTTTATATTTTTGGCATTGTTGCCAATTGTAACCAAACTTTTCGTCAACAGTACTTACGCCTTCTGTTGCTTTTATAAAGGCGAAGCTAACCTTAATGCCATCAATATTCATAGCCCTTACAAGCTGCCAATTTATATTACCATTGTGGTGGCTTACATCAATACCATGCAAACTATAATTAATAGGTATAGCAATACCAAAGGCTTTATACACCACAAAATTTGTACGGTTTAAGTACCATTGGTAACCTAATAGTGCAGCAAATACAAGCAGTAATGTAAATAAGAGTTTAGTACGAATTTGATTTTTTTTAAGTGCTACAGTCATGCAAAGTTGCTAATAATATTTGGTGCAAAGATGCTTATTGTTTTACAGTAAAGTATTAATAATTTGGTAAATTATTTGCCTATTTTTGTAACTTATGGCATGGAACTCAACCGTATTTAAAACAAGGGCATTAACAGCTTTAGTGTTTGTGGCAGTAATGTTGTTGGGCTTATTGGTGCATTGTTATTTGTATGTACTACTTATTGCAATTATACACTTTGGTGCTTGGTGGGAGTATAGCACTATTGCTAATAACATAACCAATAGTAAGCCACACCCCTTACTGGGTATTGGTTTTATGGTAAGTGGAGCTAGTTTTTTGTGTTGGGCTACTACACATATTTATGTAGTAGAACGGTTAAGTTTAGTTCAAAACTTTGGATTGTTTTTTGCTGTATCGGGGTTTTTATTAATTGTATTGGGTATTTTTAAAACTAAAGTTATAAAAGTTAACACCATTACTTTTTACTTATTAGGGCTACCTTATATAACCCTTAGCTGTAGCTTTCTTATACAATTAGCAAGTACTACTTATTATACCAATACATTAGTTAATAGTTGGTTGCCTTATGGCATATTATTACCAGCATTTGTAATTACTTGCATGTGGATTAATGATACAATGGCTTACATAGTAGGTTCACTCATTGGGCGTACACCACTTAGTAGCATAAGCCCCAAAAAAACTTGGGAAGGCACTATTGGTGGTATTGTATTATGTGCTTGTATAGTAGGTATAAGTATGTATTATATTAGTGTAACTTACTTGCCTTGTATTGCGCTGTGGCAATGGATTACACTTGCATTAGTAGCTTCGGTATTAGGTACTATTGGCGACCTTGTAGAGTCCAAATTAAAACGAATGGCAAACCTCAAAGACAGTGGCTCATTTATGCCAGGGCATGGTGGCTTTTTAGATAGGTTCGATTCCCTATTATTTGCCACACCATTTATGTGGTTACTTTTTTATATAATTATCCGCCAAGGCGGATGCTAAAGTAGGTAGTATTCTTTTGGGTAAAAAATACAATTCTGGCTGTTTTTATTTCAAAAAAAATTTTTATTAGGCAACATAATGTAACTAATTGCAACATTAATAATTTGTATATTTGATGTATGGATAAGCCAATTTTAAATTTACCAAAGCATTTATTTTGGGATGTAGTGTTTGAAGATTTGGATTATGAGGTCTCCAAAAACTTTGTAATAGTTAGGGTATTTGAACGAGGCGATTTTCCCGAAATAACCCAACTACGTAGGTACTATGGTGATGCTGTAATAATTGAGGCGTTAACAAAAACTAAATTCTTAACAGACGATAGGGTTTTGTTTTTTGCAGGCTATTTTAATATTTTAAAAACACAATTTAGATGCTACAACGAAAAACAGTTGCACCACACACATTCGCTATATTAACTGAATTAATGGCTATGCCAGATTTAAATAATTTTCAGTTAGTTGGTGGTACTGCATTATCATTACAACTTGGGCATCGTATTTCAGTCGATATTGATTTGTTTTCAAACCTTAAATTTGACAATGAAAAAGTTATAGAAATTTTAAAAACTAACTTCGGAGAACGTTATATTTTAACATCAAGGCTTATGAATAAGTTAGGTATTTTTGGCTTGTTAGATGGTGTAAAACTTGATATTTGCAGACACCCATATCCATTAATTGAAAAAATAATAGTAGAAGAAAATGTAAGAATGTGGAGCTTAAGGGAAATCGCTGCTGCCAAAGTAAATGCAATATCAAGGAGGGCAACCAAAAAAGATTTTTGGGATATAGATATTTTGTTAGATTATTTTACAATATCAGAAATAAGTATTGCTTACAGAAAAAAATATAATCCAATGATAGCTATTGGAGTTGCGCAAATGATTACTTATTACACTGAGGCAGATGATTCGCCTATACCCAATTGCCTACTTGGCAAAACTTGGCTCGGCGTTCAAAAAAGCATTTTTAAAAAAATAAATGAACAAACGAAATGAGCCATTAAATGAATAAGTAATAATGAATAATTAGTAATAGTAACACAACTAAAAGTACTAGTTTTAACTTGATGTTATTTTAATCAATTTTCTCATAAAAAAATATCCTTCATCAATTGTCAATAATTCCTTATTAATTAAATCTTACCTTTGCATCCTTAATTTTTTTATTATAATGATAAGTGTGCAAAATGTAACCCTAGCCTACGGCAAAAGGGTATTGTTTGATGAGGTAAACCTGAACTTTACAAAAGGAAATTGCTATGGTATTATTGGTGCTAATGGTGCTGGTAAAAGTACCTTCCTGAAAATATTGAGTGGCGAAATAGACCCCAACAAAGGCCAAGTAAGCATAACACCAGGTGAACGTATGGCTGTGCTAAAGCAAAATCACTATGAGTACGACAATATAACCGTACTTAATACCGTACTTATGGGCCATACCAAAATGATGGCCGTAATGAATAAAAAAGATGCCATATACCTTGACCCAGATGCTACCGAAGCTGATTATATAAAGGCAGGCGAACTTGAAGCTGAGTACGGCGAAATGGGTGGCTACACCGCCGAAAGTGATGCCGCCAAAATATTGAAAGAGTTAGGTATAGAGGAAGACCTACAGTACCAACTAATGAAAGATATAAATGGTACCCAAAAGGTAAGAGTATTACTAGCACAAGCCCTATTTGGCAACCCAGATATACTGCTACTCGATGAGCCTACCAACGACCTTGATGTGGAAACTATAAACTGGCTCGAAAACTTTTTGGCCGATTACCAAAATATTGTAATAGTAGTAAGCCACGACAGGCACTTTTTGGACACTGTATGTACCCATGTAGCCGATGTAGATAGGCAAAAAATTAAAATATATACCGGCAACTATACCTTTTGGTACGAAAGTAGCATGTTGGCTGCTAGGCAAATGAATGATAAAAATAAAAAGAACGAAGAAAAACGAAAAGACCTCCTCGACTTTATAGCCCGATTTAGTGCCAATGCTAGCAAGAGCAAACAAGCCACCAGCCGTAAAAAAGCCTTAGAAAAATTAGTGATAGAGGACATAAGCCCTAGTAACCGTAAGTATCCTGGTATTATATTTAAGGCTGATAGGGAGTGTGGTAACGAAATTATAAATATTGAAGCACTTGGTGCATCAATTAATGGTAAGCAATTATTTAATAACGTTACTTTTAATGTTGGTAAAAAAGATAAAATTGGACTGCTTAGTAAAGAGCCACTTGCCTTAGATGCATTTTACCAAATAATAAATGGCAAACAACAAGCCGATACTGGTAATTACGAATGGGGAACTACCATTACAAGTGCCTATTTGCCGTTGGATAATCACGAATTTTTTGTACAATCCAACGACCTAATGAGTTGGCTAAGAGAGTTTGTGCCGCCTACGGCCAAAGATGCGGACGAAGATTTTATACGTGGGTTTTTAGGCAAAATGCTATTTAGCGGCGAAGAAATAAGAAAGCAAACAAGTGTACTTAGTGGTGGCGAAAAAGTAAGGTGTATGACAAGTAAAATGATGCTACAAAACCCTAACTGTATTATGCTTAACGAGCCAACTAATCACTTGGACTTGGAAAGCATACAATCATTTAACGAAGGGGTACAAAACTTTACTGGTGTAGTATTTATTAGCAGCCACGATCATCAGTTTATGCAAAGCGTATGCAACCGTATAATTGAGCTTACACCCAAAGGCATTATTGATAGGCTTATGACCTTTGATGAGTACTTTGAAGATGAAAGAGTAAAGGAGCTAAGAGCAACTATGTATGCCTAATAACTTACTAATATGCCAAACAAAATGCTGTTAAAATTTATTATAATTGCAGTAACTATATATGTTGTAGTAGGCATTATTTTGTACTTTTCGCAAACTCTTTTTTTGTTTCATGGCAAAAAGTTAGCGGCATCCTACACCTTTAATTTTGGTGAACAACCCTTCACCGAAATTAATATAACCCGTGCCGATAGTACTAACTTAAATGTAGTAAAATTTACCCCAACTGATACCCCAATTGTAGGTACTGTACTATACTACCACGGCAATATGCATAATATAAATAGGTATGCACCGTACACCAAATTATTTACCATTAATGGTTATGTAGTGTATATGATGGATTACCCAGGCTTTGGAAAAACAACCGGTACCATAACGGAAGCATTACTTAAAGCTGATGCTCAAGTAGTATATAACTTGGTACAACAAGACAGTACTAAGCCCTTAATTATATACGGCAAATCAATGGGTACAGGCTTAGCCACTTATATAGCTGCACATAATAGTTGCCAGCAACTAATACTGGAAACGCCCTACTACAGCCTACCTACGGTATATGACGATTTTACTTTTATATATCCAACTAAGCTAATGCTCAAGTTTCAAATGAATAATTATGAACAAGTGCCAAATATTAAATGCCCTATTACTATATTTCATGGTACCAATGATAGGCTAATAAGTATAGCTAATGCTAGCCGCTTAAAGCCACTACTTAAGCCAACCGATATGTTTGTAACCATACCTAGTGCTGGGCACAATACCATAGTAAATTACCCTATATATACCACAGTTATGGATAGTTTACTTAGTAAATAATTGGATTACATGATTAACTCAGTAAGGCGGATTAAAAAATTTGATATTAGGTAAAAGACCTTTAGGTTAGTATAACAATTGGTTGCATAAACATTTTTTAAGCGAAGCGAAAAAATAATAAACTATTACTACTAATCTGTAACAAAAAAAATATCTTTGCCCAAAACACAAAGTAATGAGTTTAGCAACACTAGTAAGTACCGGCAATAAAGATACCCGTAGCGGATTTGGAGATGGAATAGCAGAAGTAGCCAAAACAAACCCCAATGTAGTAGCCCTTACTGCCGACCTAGCTGGCTCCTTAAAACTAAACCAGTTTATTAAAGAAAACCCCGACCGATTTATACAATGTGGTATAAGCGAAGCCAATATGATAAGTGTAGCAGCTGGCCTCACTATTGGTGGCAAAATACCCTACACCACTACATTTGCTAACTTTAGTACTGGTAGAGTATATGATCAAATAAGGCAAAGTGTAGCCTACAGCAACAAAAATGTAAAAATATGTGCTAGCCATGCAGGCTTAACACTTGGCGAAGATGGAGCTACCCACCAAATATTGGAAGATATTGGGCTTATGAAAATGCTGCCCGGAATGACTGTAATAGTACCTGCCGATTATGCTCAAACCAAAGCTGCCACTATTGCCATTGCCGATTATGAAGGGCCAGTGTACCTTAGGTTTGGACGCCCAGTATGGCCCATATTTACAACAGATATGCCATTTGCCATTGGCAAAGCACAAGTGCTAGCCGAGGGTAGTGATGTTACAATATTTGCCTGTGGCCACTTAGTATGGAATGCCATAGAAGCTGCCAAAACCCTTGCTAACAAAGGCATACATGTCGAAGTAATAAACATACATACCATAAAACCCTTGGATACTGAGGCTATACTAAAAAGTATTGCCAAAACAAAATGTGCTGTAACCTGCGAAGAACATAATGTACTTGGCGGACTTGGCGATAGCATAGCACAAACTGCTGCTAAGCATTTGCCCATACCAATTGAATATATTGGCACACAAGATACCTTTGGCGAAAGTGGCACACCAATGCAACTGCTTGAAAAGTATGGCTTAACAGCACCGCATATAGTAGCAGCTGTGGAAAAAGTAATAGCTAGGAAATAATAATAAGTAAAAGCAGTTAAACCTTCGGTAAAATAAACAGTCCTACAAAATAAATAACTTTACTATACTTACCTATGAACGATGATTGCCTTCTGGTACAACAATTTAAAAATGCTGAAAGTAAAGAACAAGCATTTACCCAAATTGTAAAAAAGTACCAAGAAAAGCTATACTGGCATATACGCCGTATGGTAGTAAGCCACGATGATGCCGATGATGTAGTACAAAATGCATTTATAAAAGCTTGGCGAGGGTTAGCTAACTTTAGAGAAGACTCCCAACTATACACTTGGCTATACCGCATAGCTACTAACGAAAGCCTTACATTTTTGGAGCAAAAAAAGAAAAAAAGTACCCTATCGTTGAGTGATACAGATAGTTATGATGCCTTGAGCAATCAAATAAAAGCCTCCGATAACTTTGATGGACAAAAGCTAGAATGGAAACTGCAACTCGCTATACAGCAATTACCCGAGAAACAAAGAGCCGTATTTAACCTACGCTACTACGACGAAATGCCCTACGACGAAATGAGCCAAGTACTAGAAACCAGTGCTGGTGCATTAAAAGCTAGTTATCACCATGCCGCAAAAAAAATTGAAGATTATATACTCAACCATTAAACCAATAACTAATTACAAAGTCCAAATAAGTGGAAACTACAATAATGGAAAGAAACATACACATACAAAATGAACTAAATGAACTAAGCAAAGTACTTAGCAATATACCATTTGTACCTATTTACACCGTGCCCAAGGGTTATTTTAATACTATAACCAATACAATTATTTTGCTTTCGCAAAAAAACAATACCTATACCATACCGCCACAATATTTTGATACACTGAGCAGTAGCATTGTAACCAAAATTAAAAATGAAACCAACGAATTAACCGATGTAGCACCAACCTTAGCTAGCCTTGCCAAAGTAAATGTATATAGTACACCAACTACTTATTTTAATACTATACAAGTACCCAATACAGCCACAGCAAAAGTGGTAGCAATACAGCCCCAACAACGTAGGCCGACTTGGTTACGATATGCCGTAGCAGCCTGTGCTGTAGGCATTATTAGCATTACCGCTGTAAACCTATTGCAAACAAAAACCGTTGCTAAAGAAGACCAAATAATAGCCGGCACTAACCTAACTTATAAGCAAATACAAAGTATAAATATAGATACTGCATTTACCAATATTACTACCGAAGAAATGGATAATTACCTCTGTGCCAATGGCGTAATTGATTGCAACAAACTGCCCGACACTGAACTACAACAAGACCTTGAAAACCTCAATATTAGCGACGATGATTTAGATGCTTTGCTTGGCGAAAAAACTAACTAAAAAAACTAAAGATGAAAAAAATAATATATTATTTACTAATTACCCTACTTATTTGCAGTAATGCTACTGCTCAAATTGGTGGCGATAATGGCAACCGAAAAGACCAAGTAGAAAAAATAATAGTAGCTTATATTACCAAAAAGTTAGACTTAACGGTAGAGGAAGCACAACAATTTTGGCCAGTATTTAATAAGTACCAAGCCGAATATAGAATGGCTAATAAAAACAATAAAGATGATGTAATTGGTGCTAACGAAGCCGAATTGGCAGTACAAAAAAAATACAAACCCGAATTTCAAAGGGTGCTTAAAAGCGAAGTAAGAGCCAATAAAGTATTTGTAGTACATAACAACTTACTAACCGAAATGAAGCGACTTAAAAACCGACGACAAGGTGATAATAACGACCGACCAAGACTACAACGAAGAAATAACGGTGGCGGTAACATTGGTGGAAACGGTACTATACCACCACCCAGTAACTAAATAGATTGAAAAAGACTATCAGTTCTTTAATTATTATTGATGAAAATTTAAACTTTTGTACTTATTTTTATACATAATGAGAAGTACGAGTGAAATTGAAAAATTAGCGGAAACTAGGTTAGCGGAGGCAAAACTATTGTTATTACATAATTACTGTGAAGGTTCCTTATAACTTGCAGGTTATTGTATTGAGCTTTTACTCAAAGCAAGAATTTGCAAAGTACTTGAAATTCCTAATTTGTTTGATGAATCATTTAGTCCAAAAGAAATTAGAAAACCTTATTATATACACGATTTAAAATATTTACTTATTTTTGCAGGACTTAAAACCAAGTTGGAAAAAGAAAAAGCAAATGACGAAAATTTTTATAAAAATTGGTGTTTAATTGAAGAAACTTGGAATGAGCATTGTAGGTATAAAAATTGTGGCGATTGTAATAAAACAGATGTCGAAAGATTTATAGCAGCAATTGAAGATAAACAAATTGGAATAAAACAATGGATAAGCAAACAATAATAGCACAGGTTAAAAAATTCTCTCAAAATTGTTCCACAAAAGGGTTCAAACTAAATTTTTGTGCATTAGTGCCAGAAATGGAAAACTATGATGAAACATCTTATATTTTACAAATTTCTTCTCCTACCTTTGATAATCAACCATGCTCTACAGTGTTTGATAATGTAGTGCCAATATTATTTCAATCATCTACACCTGAAGTTCGAGAGAAAATTTATAGATTAGATATTTATGATGGAAAAGGCGAAGTACACTGTAAGTTTGATGATTTAATTTTTGAAAATGAAATTGGGTATAATCATCTAACAATGCAGCTTTCTAAATTAAAAGGATAAAAAATAATACGTTACCCCCACCCAATAACTAAATCCTTAAATCTTTACAAGTCTTTCTACTGCTGCAGCTAACATACTTTCTTGTTTTGCAAAGCAAAACCTAACCACACTATTGTTGGTAGGTGTTTGGTAAAATGCCGATACTGGGATGGTAGTAACGCCATGTGTTTTGGTAAGCCAAATGGCAAATTCTAATTCGGGCAAATCGCTAATAGCACTGTAATTATATAGTTGAAAATAACTGCCATAGCTAGGCAATGCTGTAAACTTTGTAGCAGCCATTGCAGTTTCAAAATAATCTTTTTTGCCTTGCATAAAACTACCTAACTGGTTATAATCAGTATTAGTACTCAAATGCTTTGCTAGTGCTACTTGCAATGGAGTGTTGCAAGTAAAGCAGTTAAACTGATGCACCTTGCGAAACTCTTCCATAAGGTAAGTTGGTGCTATGCAGTAACCCAGTTTCCAACCTGTACAGTTATAAGATTTGCCAAAGCTAAATGTTACAAAACTACGTATTGCCAACTGTGGATACCTCAACACCGATTGGTGTGTTATGCCATTAAATATAAGGTGTTCGTACACTTCGTCGCTTAGTATTAATATATTGGTATTAGCTACAATATTTTGTAATTGTACCATATCATTTTCGCTCAACACTGCACCACTAGGGTTGTGTGGACTGTTAATCATTATAAGTTTGGTACGTTGCGTAATGCTTTGTTGTACCAACTGCCAATCTATTGTATAGTTGGGGTATTGCAGTGGTATTAGTATAGGCACTGCACCGTTCATAGTAATAGTGGGTATGTAACAGTCGTAAGCAGGTTCAAATACTATTACCTCATCTCCAGGTTGTAGTATAGCAGTAAGTGCAGTATATATGGCATAAGTGCCACCTGGTGTTACTGTTATATTATCAGTAGCATTTATGGCGGAGCCATATATATAATTATACTTAAGTGCCAACTGTTCCCTTAATGCAGGTAGCCCATTGGCATGCACATATTGGTTATGCCCTTGCTGCATAGCTTCGTTAACCAATGCAATTAGGGTAGCATCCATACTATAATCGGGGAAACCCTGCCCAAGGTTAATGGCGTTATACTCACTAGCCAATACACTCATTTTGGTAAATATGGTAGTGCCTACGTTGGGTAATTTGCTGGTTATTGGTATCATTTGTTACAGATATTATATAAATAAGTAGGGCTTAAAAAAGAGTAATATTTCACCATAAAATTAAAACAAAAAAACTAAGGCGAATTAAAAAGCATAAATTTAACTTTAGTAAAAAAAAATAAAAATGCAAAATGATAAACATATAGTGCTTATTGGTGCTGGTATAATGAGTGCTACATTAGGTATATTGCTTAAGGAGCTTAACCCTAACTACCGCATTACTATATACGAAAGGTTAGCCGAAGTAGCAGCCGAAAGTAGCGATGCTTGGAACAATGCTGGTACAGGGCATTCCGCCTTTTGCGAACTTAACTATACACCCCAATTAAGCGATGGTACTATTGATATTAGTAAGGCTTTAAAAATAGCCACTTCGTTTGAAATGAGTAAAGCATTTTGGAGTTATTTGGTAACCCAAAAATACTTTGATACCCCCGAAACATTTATAAATAATACCCCACATATTAGTTTTGTAATGGGCAATGAAGATGTAGCCTTCCTTAAAAAAAGATATGAAGCCCTAAGTAAACATCCACTATTTGCTGCTATGGAATATACTACTGATTGGGATACTATGTACAAATGGATGCCACTAGTTATGCAGTTTAGAAATGTAAATGAAACCGTAGCTGCTACTAAAATGGCATTGGGTACCGATATTAATTTTGGGCAACTTACCCGTACACTACTACAACACCTTTGCTTACAACCTAATGTAGCACTGCATTTGCAGCATGAGGTAAGGGATATTGAAAAGCAAGTAAACAATACTTGGAATATAAAAATAAAGGATTTGGAAAAAGATGAAAGCTACCACGAAGTAGCCGATTTTGTATTTATAGGTGCAGGTGGTGGCACATTACCCTTGTTAGAAAAAGGGGAGATAGCAGAGGCTGAAGGCTATGGCGGCTTTCCGGTAAGTGGGCAATGGCTAGTATGTAACAACGAGGCAGTAATAGCCCAACACAGTGCCAAAGTATATGGCAAAGCAGCTGTAGATGCGCCACCAATGAGTGTACCACACTTGGATACCAGAATAATTGACGGTAAAAAAGCATTGTTGTTTGGACCATTTGCAGGGTTTAGTACCAAGTTTTTAAAAAATGGTTCGTATTTTGATTTGCCCCTTAGTATAGATATACATAACATAATACCAATGCTAAGTGCAGGGTGGCATAACCTTAGCCTTACCAAATACTTAATAGATCAGGTACGGCTTACCCATGCCGAAAAGGTGGCTGCTCTACGAGTATACTACCCACAAGCTATAGATGAGGATTGGGTAATAGCCACTGCTGGCCAACGGGTGCAAGTAATAAAAAAAGATGCAGCCCAAGGTGGTGTACTAGAGTTTGGTACCGAAATTATAACTACTGCCGATGGTACACTCTCTGCCTTATTAGGAGCATCGCCAGGGGCAAGTACTGCAGTATATATAATGTTGCAAATAATTAAAAAATGCTTTGCTACAGAAATGGCAACTGATGCTTGGCAGCAAAAACTACAGCAAATAATACCTATGCTACACACCCCAATACATGCCGAGTATGATAAATGGCTACAGTACCGCAACCAAGCAAACCATACATTGCATTTAGATGATTAGTTGCAATGTATTATTAGGTTTTGTGAGGAAGAGTAAAATGTAATTATGCTTTTAAAACGAGCAGCCCATTAGCTGTATGTTGGTTATGGCTTGCCATATAAGCATACGATCAAACGGATATTTGTGGTGGTTGGTTTGTAACAAATAAATCATAAGCCTAAAAATTCTTCGTTTGTAATTTTATAATTTTTGCCTATTTTAAAAGTTGCTTTACCTTTTAAAATACCCAATTTTCTTTTAGTTGGTTTTTGTACAGTAGGTACTAACATTGCTTTTATAATTTTTGCTTTACCATAAGTAATAGCAACTTTTTCACCAGTTTCTACAGTTTTCAATACGGTACTAAATTGGGCTTTAAATTCAGCAACGGTCATTATTTTCATTATTACAATTTATATAAAGTTATTTTTTTTAATGACAAGTTGTTAAGTAATATCACTGTTATTTTTTTAAACTCCCCCACCACCCACCCTCTAAATTTGTTGTACATTTACGGTTATTAAAGGGCTTTATTTTGCAAAAAAATACACAAAACTTAACCGTACAAAAAATAGTAACTGTAGCAATAATAGGGCTATTTATTATAAAGCTAATAGCTTGGTATGCCACCAAATCGGTAGCTATATTAACCGATGCTGTGGAGTATATTATTAATGTAATTACAGGGTTTATAGGGTTATACAGCATATACTTAGCTTCGCTACCGCCCGATGCTAACCACCCTTATGGCCATGGCAAAGCCGAATTTATATCGGCAGCTATAGAGGGTACACTTATGGTAGTTAGCAGTGTGTATATAAGCTATAGGGCTATTGTAAACCTTACTGTAAGCCATACAGTGCAGCAACTTAATGTGGGTATTATACTTATAGCCCTTACTGCCGTGGTTAATTATATGGTGGGGTTGTATGCCTTACGTAAAGGCATAAGCAACAACTCACTAGCCTTACAAGCTACTGGTAAGCACATGCAAACCGATACCTATGCTACACTTGCCATAGTGTTGGGCTTGGTTATTATATATGTAACCAATTATACTTGGGTCGATAGTGTGGTGGCACTTATATTTGCCCTTATTATACTATACAATGGGGCTACTATACTGCGTAGTTCTATAGCAGGTATTATGGACGAAGCCGATGATAAATTGCTAGAACAATTAATAACCGAACTACAACAAAAACGATTGCCAACTTGGGTTGATTTGCATAACCTCCGCATTATAAAGTATGGCGGTATATTGCATATTGATTGCCACCTTACCGTGCCTTGGTACTTTAATGTACAGCAAGCCCATACACAAGTAGATGCCTTACGTGATGTTGTAAATACCAAATTTGGGCAACAGGTTGAGCTGTTTGTACATACCGATGCTTGTATGCCTACAAGCTGCAACCTCTGTGCAGTAGACAATTGTACGGTACGTACCACTGCATTAGTACAGCAAGTACAATGGACAACTCACAATATATTAGCTAATACAAGGCATAGGTTGTTATAGTATTTTTTTGGTGGTGATGGGTGGTTGTTATGTTACATTATTTGAAAAAAAGGAGCTGTAGCAGGTAATAAATAATGCTACATTTGTAAAAATACTTTTTTTGAAAAAAGATAAATATCAATACAAATCAGAAAGCCAGCTTGAGTATTTTGAATTCTATAGTGAAGGGCCTAATGGCGTTATTAAAAAAGTTGTGGAGTTTCAACTTACAACACAAAAAAATGTATATAATCTTGCTTTTGGAGATTACAGCGATACAGCAAAAGAAATTGACGATTTATCTGTAACAAATAATGGTGACAGTTTAAAAGTGTTAGCTACCGTTGCTTCAACTGTTTATGCCTTTATTCAGAAACATCCAAATGCTATTGTAGTGGCCACAGGAAGCACAATAGCAAGAACTCGACTTTACAGAATGGGAATTACTAACAATTTGGTTGAAATATCGGAGGACTTTGTTATTTTTGGATTTAATAAGGTGGGTGATTGGGAGCAGTTTAAAGTTGGCGAAGATTACAAAGCTTTTTTGTTAAAGAAAAAATAATTGAAAATGAAAATAATTGAAAAACTAAACAGTTCAAAAGTGCCTATTATACCAATAGACAAGAGCCTTGAGAAATATAGAGGAAAAGTTTTGTTTCCCAAAAAACTTGCTATGGCAAATGAAATTCTAACAAAAACGGCACTCCCAAAATTTGCAAAATAAAATAAACTCACAATATATTAGCCAACACAAGGCATAGGTTGTTATAGTATTTTTTAGGTGGTGATGGGTGGTTGTTATGTAGGGTTAGCAGTACGGTTGGCAAGTAGTATACTTGCTGTACTTATACTTATAAATAATGAGGTATAATACAAATACAAATAACTAACATCGAGCATACTATAAAAGTAAGCTATACCAATTAGTAGCGTAGCTAAGGGTATATTATTTAATTTTTTTTTGGTAATATATTGGTAGGTATAGCTGATTAGTACAAATAGTGAAGGTATCACAAAACTACCCACTATGAGTAGCTTATGCTGTAGTAGTATATTGGCTTTGCCAAAAAATTTGGCGAAGCCTAAACTTTCTGTAAAAAATTGTGGACTTTCCTCCCATATACGTTGTGCATGGCTTATGTAAGCATTGGGTTGTTGCAATAAGGTAAGGCAAGTAGTAGTGCCAAATGGCAAAATAAAACCAAGCAACACACTACCACTTACAATAGCAGTAACGGTAAGCATAGTACTGTATGCTTTGGTTATAAGCCAATACAAATATAAGGCTGGTACACACCCTATAACCGAGTACCTGCTAAGCAAACATAAGCTTAGCGTAATACCTATATACACTGCATTGCGGCTTACTATAGCCATTACAAGTAAGGTATAATATAAGTACACCACACCCTCCTCGGTTAGCCTTAGTACATTATTTACCTTATTATAATGTAACCATACTAACACTACTGTAAGCGAAGCAAATATTACATATTTGCGGTAAGGTGTGGCACTATTAACAGTGGCATAGCATAACAATACTATACACCAAATACAAGCAAATGTAACCCACCGCATATCAATATGTAATACCTCGGTAACGGTATAGGGCAGCCACATAGTAGGCAAATATATAGGTTGTATGCCGCCCCATATTTCGGGTATTGGTGTATATACTTTGCTTACAGCACCACTTACAAATCGGTTACACATTACTTTTATAATGGGCAGCATATCGGCACTCTCTTTTGCTATTGGGTTAGCAGCAAATAATTGCTTACAGCATATAAAGCTACCTACTATAAGTACTACCAATATAAGTAGTGTAGGTTTATTATAGGTAAATGCTTTTGTGGGTATATATAGCTGTAAGCTATTACTATTAAGCACTACAAGTGCTAAAGCAATACTACTTGCAAAAAACAAAATACTCATAATGCCATAGCCACTACCTAAGCTTAACCCATAAGTAGCACAACAAGTTTGTACAACTATAATTATAATGGTGCTAAGTATTAATTTGTTTTGGGGTAGCATTTAGGGGGTTAAAAAAACTGAACATCAATAAAACAATAATTCCATTTTTTTATATTCAATTTCAATTTTATTTTCATTCCAAATATAGCACTTTAATTTGCCTACTAACTTTTCAGGTATATCAAATAAACAATAATACTTAAAAAAATCTTTCTGTTCATTATTAATTAATGCATAATCACGGTAATATATAAGTTTGCCTTGTTTATCTTCTATTGTAGTTACAAATTTGAACTCTTTATTATTTTCTTGTAGTTTAATTATAGCTTTTAGTAATAATCTTTTTTTTGTATAAGTATTACTAGTTGTAACAGTTGGCCCAAATTCTTGACTGCTACTCAATAGCCCAACGTTACTATTAGTCAATTTATCCATTACTATATTTATGTTTTGCCAAATAGTAGTATCTATTATTTTGCCAATTTCAAATTTGTACACTGTATCTATTGCAGCAATACCTAATGCATCTTCTATTGGTAAGGTATCTTTTATTAATGCATTTCGTTTAAATACAGAAAAGTTTTCATTACCACCAACTCTCACTACTTTACTTAAAAATGTTGGGTAGTTATAAATAATTTCGGAGGGTAAAAATATATTTTGTACTACCATGTAGTCATATGGCAAATTAAAAACTGGTGCTATATTTTTGTAGCCTGCTTTTATTAGAGTGTAACCTTTTCGTTTAAGTTGAATAAGCGGCGCATTGGTTGAGTAGGCATCTAGTACTAATATTATATCTTCTTTTTTTACTCCTAACTTATCTAATATTATATCACCATCAACAAAATTTTTTCTGGCAATTTCTGCTTTATCCCAATTAGTTGGTGAATATTTTGTAAGCTGCACATTATAACTCATAGTTACACAACCTGCAATTAATAAAATACTAATTGCTTTTACTTGTGGTCTTTTAGGAATGTATGTACTCCAATAAATGAGTAATAAAATAATGGGTATATAAAAACAGTCCAGTAAATAATACTCATGGTCTATAAACTGTTGAGCCATAAGGATGTAATAAATAATAAATCCAATAAGCGTAATTATAGCTAGCAAACTTAATAAATTGCCTTTCTTATTTTTATATAGTTTAAAAAAATAAAACAAAAGGGCTAACATTGTTATATGAAATATTGTAAAGGTTTGAAAACACCACCTGTATAGTACACTTATTGTTGTGTGAAACAATTCAGTAAAGCTATCTGCAGGTCGTAAAGTAGTAAGAAACTGTGAGCCATACATTTTATTCAAATAGTTTTTGTATAAAGCCCAAAGTATAACAATTACAAAAGCAATAGTCAAGTAAACGAAATGTTTTATGAAAAATTTTTTACTTTTAGTTGCACCATAAATTACTTGTACCAGTACAGCTACTAAATATATTACAAATGGGGTTCTGCATAATGCAGCAATAGTAATAAAAAATAAAGCCATATTAAAATATCTAATCTTATTATTTTTTGTATAACTAAAATAAAAATAATAACCAATTATTGTTAGGTAGAAACTCGTACTTGAGGGCAAAAACCCTGCTTGGTAGTAAGTAACAATAGGTAATGTAAATACAAATACAGAACCAATTATACTTATAAAATTAGAAGTAGTAAAAATTTTAAAAAGCTTATACACATAGCAACTGCCAATTATGGCAATTAGTAAATTATATAGCCTAAAAATTAATGGATTTGTAGTGCCCAATAGTTTCATTAACAAAGCAACAATATACTCTTGCAAAGGAAAATCAACACCAGTAATACCATTTGTAGTGGCTAAATTAAATGTTTGTGGTTTTAAAAAGTTGAACCCATTTTCTAAAAACCCTAAACTTAATGCATACCTATCTGACTGTGTCCATGAGTGAATATAAGATGGTGGTAATAAAATAGTATTATGATAAAACAATACACTTAATAATAACAACACAACCAACAACCAATAAACCCCATAATCTTTGTTACTTACTGTTTGCATATACAAAATAACATAATTAATGATAAAGCTAATTATCCAAAATTAAAAGCTTAATTATACACTTGAAATTATTACAATACTTAATCTCTACTACTAACCCTATTTAAGTACCACCATAATTACGTAAAGCTATACACCATATAATATTTTGGCAAAGCCAATACTAATAATTAAAGTAATAAAAATTAGTAGGGCTATTGAATAATCAAAAGCATAAATAAGGTATGGTATTTTTAAAAGTTCTATTTTTGCAAAGCAACAATAAATGGTACTATAATTACAATTGATAATACCATCAATTGCAATAATAATAAATAAATACAATTTACACAACACACCTAATGGCAATAGCAAAACAAATAGCCCTATCGTTTGATTTTGATGAGCCAATAACACCACTAGTTGCAACTGTACCAACGGCACCCAATGTGCCAATTGAAATAGTAACAAGCATACTACCAACTACCACAATTACAAAGCTACTGCCACCCACCAATATAATGCAGCCACAGCAAGTGGAGCCTATAGTAGCAGCTACTACAAAAGCACTACGTACTAGCAACAAGCAGTATACTGCATTAACTAATTTGCTACCCGATGAGCAGTTGTATAGCAAACAATATTATACAATGAGTGAGGTTACTAATATGTTTAATGTTACCCACTCACTTATAAGGTATTGGGAGGCTGAGTTTGATGTACTGCAACCCAAAAAAAACAAAAAGGGAGACCGCCTTTTTAAGCCTAGCGATATTAAAAATTTGGAACTTATATATTATTTACTACGTAAAAAAAAATACACAATTGATGGTGCAAAAACCTATTTGAAATCACAAAAAAAAATGCACCAACAGTATGAAGCCATACAACAATTAGAAAACCTTAAAAGTTTTTTGTTAGAAATAAAAGCAAACCTCACACTATAACAAATTTAGTTGCTTAGTACAATTTTTTGAACCTGCTTACGAGTAGGTGTACTTACACTTAGTATACATTGCTGCTGTTGTAGTAAGGTTGTAGGTATTGGGTAAGTATAAGTATTGCCAAGTTGTATGTTTGCTTTGTGTAGCTGCACACCTTGTAAGTTATACACTTGTATTGTTGCTTTTTCTTTTACCGCTCTATCCAATACCAGCTCTTTATTATTAATTACAATAAATATATTCATACCATTTTGCCCTGCATATCTTTTAGTTTCTGAGTAATATATATTATCGGTAAGTGTTGTTGCTTTTACTCTATAATGGGTAAAGTTATTAGCAGTTATACGTTGTGTATAACTGTTAGTATTAGTGGCTGTTAGTGTATTTATTGTGGTGCCTACGGTTACAAATTCGTACCCATTATTACTTACTTCTACATCATATTTTTTGTTATTATTATTATCGGCTATTTCCCATATTATTTCTGGTCCTGTATTTTTTGTAATAGCATTAAGCATTATAAATTTATTAGCCAATAAAGCAGCATTGCTACTACATACTAGCTTTACATAGTTACTATCGTAGTTTAATATTGGGTTTCTGTTTACACTACTATGTGGGCTTGGGCTTTGTGCATCAAACATTTGGCTACCAGTTTGAGATTCATCAAAAAAAGTAATACCAAGTGCATCGTTTCCAAATGCACCCTGATTGGTAGTGGAAGTTTTTATTTTATATTTACCCCGTCCAGTTACTGTACCACTATTTGTAAAGTTAGGGGCAGCTACCACTGCAAATGTGGTAGAGCCTACAAGTGTAGCTCCTCCGTTTAATCTAAATATTTCAGTACCTGTAGTATTTACAGTAAGTATAAACCCTGCATTAGTAAATGTGCCACCATTTATATTTACATCTCTTTCGGCTAAGTATGAGCATTGGTTACTTACATTAGCACCATTAATATTTACATTGCCTTTAATACGTATATACCCTAGGTTACTATTTGTTCCGCCTACGTTAAAGTCGCCGTTAATATATGTTTTGGAGTTAGTGGCATTTATGTAAGTACCACCACTTTGGGTAGTAAGGCCAGCATTTGCAAACAAAAATCCATTATTGGTAATGCTACCACTGTTACCAATAGATACTTGTTGCCTCAGTATAAGTGTTTGAGGAAAGGCATTGGTAATTACACCTGCTCCATTGAAGTTAATATTACCACCAATATCCATTCGTTTATAGTTATTAATAGTAACGCCAGTAGCTAAGTTAAACCCTCCCGTCATTAACCAATCGCCATAGTTATCAATTATACCAGTTCCATTAAAGTTTAAGTTGCCTGCTCTAAATATAGCAGCTGGCCCTACACATAAGCTACCACCATTAAAGTCAATATTGCCTGTATAGGTACCTCCATTTATACACAATTTCTGTCCACTGCTTAAACTGTAATTTGTATTTGTACTTGTATTTACTGTTATTGTACAGCTGTTGCATTGGCTTTTTACTATGTAGTTACAGCATAGTAATAGTAGTAGTATCGTAATCCTCATTTCTTTTTTTAGTTAGGATGCAAAGTTTATTATATATTTTTTTATTTGCAATAGAATTTATACCAATAATTAATGTAGAAAACAACAACAGTAAAAACACGTTATTTAACTTGTTTACAATACTCAGTATTACTAATACTTACTTTTACTTTGTAGTATTGCATTTTTTGGTTTATATAAACGTATGCCATGTTACAACATTTTATAACATAAAATAGGCATTGAAGCCGCTAAGCTTATGTACTCTTTATTGTTGTTTTGTAGGCAATAAATCAAACTAGTTTGTATTATATAATTTGTTTGTACATTTACAACCATCAAATAAATACAACTTTAAAAGTATGTCGTTAGGTCAAGGGTTACACCAAAAAATGTTGCAGAAACTGTCGCCACAGCAAATTCAATTAATGAAATTGCTGCAAGTGCCTACTGCCAACCTTGAAGAGCGTATAAAGGAAGAGTTGGAAGAAAACCCAGCACTAGAAATGGGCGAAGAGGAGGAAAACGACTATGAAACCGAGCTTATAAAAGAAGAATACGAAAACCAAAATGACGATGAAGCTAAAGACGGCGAACAAGATGATTATGATAGTATAGATATAAGCGAATACGTACAAGATGGCGATGATGATATAGCCGACTACAAAACCAAAGAAGACAATTACCAAAAAGATGAAGAGGACAAAACCATACCCATAAGTGTAGGTACAAGCTTTAACGAACTTATGCTAGAGCAGCTTAATATGCTCGACCTTAACCCAACCGAAAGGCTAATAGCTGAGCAGGTAATTGGCAGTTTGGACGATGATGGCTACCTACGAAGAGATACTAGTGCCATAGCAAACGATTTGGCATTTAAGCATGGTATAGAGGTTAAAGAAAAATCAATAGAAGCTATAATAACCAACATTCAACAATTTGACCCAGCAGGTGTAGCAGCACGTAACTTACAGGAGTGCCTACTATTACAATTAAAACGTAAACCAACTAACGATACTATAGCAGCTATAGCTGTAAAAGCCGTGCATAAACACTTTGATGAGTTTATAAAAAAACATTACGAAAAAATACAACGAAGCCTCAACCTTACTAATGAAGACCTAAAGTTAGTAATGCAAACTATTACTAAGCTTAACCCAAAGCCAGCAAGCAATATTGGCGATAGCAATAAAGCCGAAACTTATGTAGTACCCGACTTTTATATATTTAACAATGCTGGCCAATTGGAGCTTACGCTAAATGGCCGTAATGCACCCGAACTTAAAATAAGCGAAGGCTATAGAGATATGCTAAAGGATTATGAACGAGGTAGCAAAAACGATAAACGACAAAAAGAAGCCGTAGTATTTATAAAACAAAAAATAGACTCCGCCAAGTGGTTTATAGATGCTATACTACAAAGGCAAAATACCTTGCTACTTACTATGAATGCCATAATGAAACACCAACAGGAGTTTTTTATAACTGGCGACGAAACGGAGCTTAGGCCAATGATATTGAAAGATATTGCCGAAGTAACAAGCCTCGATATTAGTACAGTAAGCCGAGTGGCTAATAGCAAATTTGTACAAACAGAATTTGGTACGTATAGGCTCAAATTCTTTTTTAGCGAAAGCTTAAGTACCGATAGTGGCGAGGAGGTAAGTACCCGTGAAGTAAAAAAAATACTAACCGATATAATAAGTGCCGAAAGCAAACGAAAGCCCCACAGCGACGAACTATTAACCGATATGCTACAGCAAAAAGGGTACAATATAGCTAGGCGTACAGTAGCCAAATACCGTGAACAATTAAACATACCCGTAGCCCGATTACGTAAAGAATTATAGCCTTTTTTTTGTAATTACAAAAAGGCATAAAAAAAAATTAAGTCATTTGAAACAACTAACCTTCGATAAAATATTGTGGCGATTAATTGCCTATATTCTACATCCCATATTTGTACCGGTATATTTATTTGCATTTTTAATATATTGCAACAGCCCACTATTTGCTGCTAATACTGTGGCACAAACTAACAGCTTATTGCTTAATGTTATAATGAATTTAGTGCTATACCCATTATTTACTTTACTATTATTAAAAGCCTTAAAATTTATTGACTCCTTTTATTTGCCTACCAGCAAAAGCAGAATAGTACCCGTATTTGCATTTACCATTTATGCATTTTGGGTATGGGCTTTTGTACTTATGAAAAACCCCGCCAACTACCCAACGGTAGCAATAAGGGTAGGTTTGTGTATATTTTTAACATCGTCCATTACATTAGTATGCAATGCATTTTACAAAATAAGTTTGCATGCCATAGGTGCCGGTATGGCAGTGGCATTAGCTATAGTAACAGTAGCAAAGTATAGTGCAAACCCTTTGTGGCTGCTATTTGCAGCACTTATGGCTGTAGCTATACTAGGTAGCCGTAAGCATGATAGTGACCATACTACTGTTGAATTATACAGTGGCTTTATATGTGGCTTACTGGTAATGTTAGTGGTGCAGTTTATTGGCGTCTAATATTTTTGCACCAAATCAATCAATATTTTTTTATCGGTATTAGTAAGTGTAGCAGTAGTATCGGCTGAGTTAAAGTGTAGTTTAAATGCTTGTATGGCAGCTCCTTCTTTTGCTGTGTTATAGCCAATTACACGTAAGGCTGTTTTGTAGTTATACTCCAAGGGTAAGGTTACTTTTGTAGTATCGTACCAATGGCCAAAGCCTTTTTGGGCAAGCATTTGCCAATCAAAGTATTTGCTTGGGTCGTTCTTTCGTTGGGGTGCTATATCGGCATGGCCTATAAAGTTAGCCGTTGGTATACTGTAAGTTTTTTTGAGGTAAGCCAGTACATTGAGTAAGCTTTGCATTTGGCTTTCGCTAAATGGTTCTGTACCATTATTATCAAGCTCTATACCAATACTAGCACTATTAATATCAGTTACATTACCCCATTTGGCAGCACCACCGTGCCAAGCTCTTAAGTAGTTGTTAAGCATGTGTACTACGTTGCCTTGGCGGCATATTACATAGTGTGCACTTACTTCGGTACGGGTAAGGGTAAATGTTTTGAGGGTTTGGTCGCAGCTGTTTTGTGCAGTATGGTGTATTATTACAAAGTTAGGCTTACGCATATTAAAGTTGGTAGTACCTACAAATGTGGTAGCCAAACCACTATCCTGCAAAGGGTATTGTTTTATTTGCTTTGCATAAGCTTTTACTTGTTTTTTGTATACTTTATTAGTAGCATAATATTTTTGCATGGAGCAGCTATTAGTAATAAGTACAATACAAATGAGTAATAATATTTTCATGTGTAAATATAAAAAAACCTAAACAATGTAGCTTAGGTTTTTTTTAAATAAAAAATAATAACAGCAATAATTAATTATGCTTCTACCACAGTTGCAGTTGCTGCAACACTCATTAAGCTTGCTATACCAGTTTCTCTAGCTGCTTCATCGCCATACATTTGGCTTTTGCCAATTATTTGTCCGTTGCCAGCTTTTAGTGTAAAGTAAAATTTGCCGTTGGTACTTTCCTTCCTATCGTACCTGCCCTCCTCGGTACTATTTTTTCGTACACTTTCTATGCCGTTATCACAAGCAGCTTTGGTGGTGTAGCCTTCGCTACCCAAAATGTTTTCGCCATTATCAGCCTTTAGGCTAAAATAAAATTGTCCGTCAGCTCCAGTTTTTGTTGCAAATGTTCCCATGTTGTTAATTTGTTTTTAAGTTTTTTTGGTATAATAAAATGTCCATAATAAAGTTACTGTAATATTTACATTTTTTGTAATAATGCCTATTTTTTTTATACAGCAGTGTGTATTGGTATAATAAATAAGGCATATCATCGTTAGTATAATCAATCATCTACTCTTGTAAAAAAAACAAATATTTAAGCTATGCTTATAAGTTGGCAACTAATTGTATTACCGTTTTTATATTTTGGCAATGTAAGTACACCATTACCAGCACCAATACCTAACACACCAATAATTACCAATGCCAGTTATTACGGCTTACAGCCTAAATTATACACTACTGCAATAGCCCATTACAACAAATTAGTAAAGCAACATAAGGTACAAAATAGTAGATACATTACAATATGCAATATGAAATTAAGCTCCGCTAAAAAAAGGTTGTTCCTAATAGATATGCAACTGCATAAAGTAGTGTATGCCTTACGAGTAGCCCATGGCCAAGGTAGTGGTGGTGAGTATGCCACACAATTTGGCAATGAGCAGGACAGCCACAAAACTAGCTTAGGCATATATACCACAGGCAGTACCTATACCGGACAAAACGGGCTTTCGCTTAAGTTATACGGGCTTCAAAAAGGAGTAAATGACAATGCCTACAACCGAACTATTGTAATACACGGTAGCGACTATGTAACTGATAAATATTACAATAGTAACGGTAAAATAGGGCGTAGTTGGGGTTGCCCAGCTGTAAGTAGCAATAATATTGCTGACCTGGTAAATAAAATTAAGAATGGAAGTTTTGTGTACATAACTAAAACAGATGGGTAAAATAAATTAATATTACCATAAATGTGTTTAACTATATTGGCGATAATATTAATAATTGTTTAACAGAATGTAAAAAAAAATGACATAGTCATTACATTACAATATGTCGCTAAATCCAAACGTGAAACAACCTAAGGGTAATGAACCCGTGGTGGCTCCACAGCACCATGACATTACCTTGCTTAACGATGTATTAAAAATAATACACGAATCCACAGGGTTAAAAAATGATTTGATTGTAATATTGCAGAAGCTGCAAAACTATTTGCAAAGTAACTTAATTGAATTTTGGATACCTTACAAAAATGAAAATTCAATAGCATTAATACATTACGAACTAGACATTAGTAACCAACCCTTACAACAATATATAACTAACACCTTACTACAAACCTATACCGCCACCGAATATACCAATACTACAATATGGCAAAATAAAATAACCCAATGGCTACCTATACAACAACAAGATGGGTTAATGGTACGCCAAAAAATGGCACTTAAGGCTGGTGTACACTCAATATTAGCTATACCGGTTATAAACAAAAATGAACCTATTGGCTTAGTATATGCCTACTTTACCACACCACCCTTACAAAATATTAGTATAGATATAGTGGATATATGTGCCAAACAAATTGCTATACACATTGATCAATCGAGGTTGCATAACTTAGTCGATAATTTTTTGGATAACGTAATGGATCTAATATGCATTACTAACTATAATGGCACTATACAATTTGCAACACAATCCTACTGCAAATTTTTAAAAATTGATAGTGAAGCACTTCACCATTCTAATTTTAATAATTTTAATTTAAACAATTCATTTACGTTTAATGATTTATTTATTGAAAAATGTGCCAGTCAGAAATTTGAGTTTGTTGTTACATATAACTTAAATAATACTAACAAAATAATACAATGGAATGTAACGGTAGTAGCAGCAGAAAAATTATTAATATTTTCGGGTATAGATATTACCCAAAAGCTAGATGTAGCAAACGAATTGCTACAAAAAAACAACTTATTGCAAATAACGGATAAGGAGTTAAAAGCATTGCACAACAATGTAAATGAAGTAGTATTTAAGCTCGATAATAATGGTATTTTTTTAGAAATTAGTAGTAATGTAGCTGACTTAATTGGCTACACCAGTAGCGAAATGGTAGGGCAATCCATAATAAGCTTTGGGCATGTACAAGATGTTGATAGAATTTATGAAAAAGTAATAAATAACCCCGATTCTTTGTTTGCATTTACCCATTATAAACATAGGGTAAAAACCAAAGCTGGTACCTGGCGTTGGTTTTCTACATCGGGGCAGGCTATATGTAATGCCCAAAATGAAGTTTGCTACACCATTGGGTTAAGTAACGATATAAATGATAAATATTTAGCAGAAATGCTAAGAATAGAGACTGGTGACAAGTATATTAATTTTTTTAAAAACCAACCTACACCACTTATAGTATGCGAACTTGAAACCTACAACATAATTGAAGTAAATGAAGCAGCTTGTAAAAAGTATGGCTATACCAAAAAAGAATTTGAAACATTAAGTACCAAAGCACTTAAAGTAGAAAAAGGGAGTACACTGTTTTCCAAGTATGAAAATAATGGAAATGACAAAACCAATCAAAATGCTATATACCAACAAAAAAAGAAAAATGGAGAACTTTTTTTAGCAAAAATAAAATTTAACCAAGTAATAATTAATAACAAAATAGCCATTATATGTAGTGTAGAAGATATAACTTATGAAGCCAAAATAAAGGACGAGTTAGAAAGTGGTAAACAAATATATGAACTGTATATACAGCAAAGTAACGACTCGGTATACAGGTTTGAAACTAGCACCCCTATACCAATTAATATACCCCATAATGAGTTGTTAAGTAAAATTGCAAATGAGTTTTGCTTGGTGGAGGCTAACGAAATAATTGCCACACGGTATGGTATAAGTTCGTTAAATAAATTGATAGGCTTAACAATGAAAGAGTTGTATAAGCTTCAAAAAGTTGACTATGTAAAGGGCATTACTAATTTTATAAATAACAACTTTGAACTTATTAATTATGAAAATACAGGCACAGATAATTTGGGGAATACATTCACATTTTTATCGAACATAAAAGGCCATATAGAAAACGGGTATATAGTACGTATATGGGGAACAAGCAAAAATATAACAGAACAAAAAGAAATACAACTTAGCTTACAAAAAAGTAAAGATGAGTACAACAACTTTATTAACAATAGTAACGATTCAATTTTTAAATTTAAAGCTACAACCCTTATTAATGTTAATGATAGCTACGAAACTCAAATTAATTTGGCTAAAGATTATTTGAAACTAAGCGAATGCAACCAAAAATTTAAAGAAGAAGTAAATTTAAAAGATAACCAACCTATTAACGAAATAACAATAGCTCAATTTATACAAGGATTTGGGTTAAATTATGATTTGGTAGGCACTACATTTATTGAAAATAAATATGAGTTTAAAGACTTTGTAGTAACATCTTACAACAAAAAAGGAGAAAGAATTACATTAAAAATAAATACAAAAGGATTTATAGAAAATGATATACTTACAGGTCTTTGGGGTACAGCAAGTAACATATCGGCTCAAACTTTAGAAGCCGAAAAAAATAACTATTTAGCAAATATAATAAGCGAAGTTAGCGATGCTATATACACCAGTGACGAAAATTATACTATTATAACTTTTAATAATGCTGCCGAAAAAATATATGGTATCAAAGCTTCGGAGGCCATTGGCAAAAAACTATTAGACTTTATAAACCCCGTATACGAAAGTGGATCAAGAGATAAAGTGATGGAAATACTATACAAACAAAAAAAATGGATTGGAAAAGTAACCTTTAATAGGTATAATGATCATAAACCTATGACGCTACTAAGTACGGCTAGTTTTATAACCTCACCAACTACCAACAAATTAAATTACCTAATTACTAGTAAAGATATTACCGAACGTAAAGCAACCGAGGCACGAATATTAGAAAGTGAAAACCGATTTAAAAACATTGCCAACAATGCACCTGTAATGCTTTGGCAAACCGACAAAACGGGCAAAAGTGTATTTTACAGCAAAAGCTTACTCTACTACACAGGGCTTAGCCTTAAAAAACAATTAAATACCGTATGGGCAAAACTAATACACCCCGATGATGTAAAAGTTATAGTAACTAAGGTAGATGAAGCTATTGTACAACAAATACCAATTGAATTAACCTATAGGTTTAAAAATAAACAAGGCGAATACCGTTGGATATTGGATAAAGCAGTACCTAGGTTTTTGCCCAATGGCGAATTTAATGGCTACATTGGTATATGCCTCGATGTGCATGATACTAAAGCAATGGTAGAGCAATTGCAAGAAAGCGAAAACAGATTTAAAGACCTTGCCGACCAAGCACCAGTAATGATATGGCAAACCGATGAGTATGATAAAAGTATATACTACAGCAAAGGTTGGTTAAGCTATACCGGCAATACTATGGAGGAGGAACTTAGTATACCTTGGAAAAATAAAATACACGAAAACGATTATGAAGATGTGGTAAATAAATACCTGGAGGCAGTAAAGTTGCAAGAGCCATTTTTGCTAGAGTATAGATATAAAAATGCAGCGGGCCAATACCTTTGGTTACTCGATAAGGGTACACCAAGGCGACTACCCAATGGACGATTTATTGGCTACCTTGGTGTAGCTATTGAAATTGAAAACTTAAAGCAAACACAGGAAAATTTAAAAATAGCCAACGATAAATTTTATATACTTAACGAAGCTACCAACGAAGCAATATGGGAATCGGACCTAATAACGGGTGTAGCAATATGGGGACGAGGGTATAAAAAATTATTTGGACATCATAATGTGGAGGTAAAACACAATAATTGGGAGCAGCTTATACACCCCGATGATAAAGAAAGAGTGGTTGAATTATTTACCAATTTTGATAAAAAAGATTATACCATAAATAATATAATTGAATGTGAGTACCGCTTTAAAAAAGCAGATGGTAACTATGCAGTAGTATACGATGTAGCTTATATTATAACCGACCATAAAGGAAAAGCCCTACGTATGGTAGGCTCCAAAAGGGATATAACCAAACAAAAAGAATTAGAAACTCAACTTATAAGTAACGAAGTAGATAAGCAAATACTTATAAACAAAGCAGTAATAGAAGGGCAAGAAAAAGAAAAGCTAGAACTAAGCCAAGAGTTGCATGATAATATTAACCAACTTATATCATCATCCAAATTATATATGGAGGTGGCCAAACGCCATAAAGGCGATGAGGATATGATACAAAAATCGATAGATACACTCGGTATAGCTATACAGGAAATACGACGACTATCCAAAACCCTTAACCCCGCTACAATTAACCAATTAAAGCTAGTAGATGCCATAGAGCAACTAATTGTAGATATAGAGGCAACTGGTAAACTAACCATACAATTTGATTATGAAGCTTTTGATTATGATATTACACTACCACAACTAAACCTATACCTATACCGTATAGTACAAGAGCAAATAAATAATATATTAAAATATGCACAAGTAAGCGAAGCTCAAATAGTACTTAAAAATAATGCCGATTTTCTTTATATTAAAATAGCCGACAACGGTGTAGGGTTTGATACGGCTAAAAAAAGTAGTGGTATAGGTTTAACCAATATTAAAAATAGGGTTGCCTTATTTAAAGGGCAAATTGAAATAACAGCAGCACCTAGTAAGGGTTGTAGTATTGAAATTAATATACCCTTGCACATTAATTATTTTTAAAAAAAAATCCAATATCGCTTTAACTTTTTGTTAATTAGTAAGTCATAATAAAAATAAAATTATTATGAAAAATGTATTACACATAATTGCCCTTGTAATTATAACAGCATTAGCTAGTTGCAAAAAAAGTGAACCTACACCTACACCACCCCCAACACCTGTAGCTACATATACTGTAACTGTAAACAATGGTGAGGGAACAGGAACATATACCGTTGGCGATACGGCTTATATATTTTCTAATCCACCATCAAACACACAAGTATTTGACAAATGGGTGGGTGATATAGCTGCACTTAAAAGCCCCAATGAGTGGCGAACATCCCTCAAAGTGCCTTCACAAAATGTAACTGTAACAGCTACTTACAAAACAACAGGAGTCATTAACTTTACAAACCTAATTATAAATGGTAGCCAAGTATTTTACTATGTACCAGCTACTTACCGTGGTATAATTATTCCTTTTCACGGTGCAGGTGGCAGTGCTAACGGATGGACAAGTACACGTGGTATTGACAACTTAGAGTTGCTAAGGTATGCAGCAGCAAACGGTTATGCAATAGTAGTAACCGAAAGTAAAGACAGAATAAGCAAACGTTGGGAAACAAGTACAGGTGCAGCTAGTGTAGATATTGCAAATATTGATATTATACTCAATAGCCTTACCACTAATGGGGTTATAGCCTTTGGCAAACCGTTTTATGGGGTAGGCATGAGCCAAGGGAGTGGGTTTTTGAGCCTTATAAGTTCAGTAAAAAACTATAAGGCAGCGGCACTATACTGCTTAGGCGGTATTGACCAAATATATGATAACAGCACAATACCTACAATATGGAATATGGCACAAAAAGATATAACCGAGGACCCCAATAGGCTTGTAACTGCTAATGCTAATTATCAAAAATTGCAAAACCGAACTATACCAAGTGTATACTATGTAAACGAACCATCGCCTTTAGCCCCTAACAGGTTTACAATTATACCAGGTATTGATGCTAATGGTTCGGTGGCCATATTTAATGCCTTAAAAAGTGCAGGATATATAAATGCAAAAGGTTACTTTACAATTGACCCAAGGGTAAGTTCAGTATGGTTTTCGGCAGTACCAGCACAATATAATAATGCCACTATGCTACCAATGATTGACGACCAAATTTATATAAGCTATACCCAACACAAATTTTATAAAGACAGTAACTATAGAACCATCGAATTTTTTAATAGGTTTTAAGCAATTAAAAAAATATTTTGCTTTATTACAATATCTATTGTAAATTACTTAGTCAAATAAGCTACAATTATTATAATTTAATTGCTTATTTGGCTAAGTAATTTTTATGGAGACCTACCAATTATATTTTATACTTTTATAAATAAATGCAGTTGTTTTTTGTACCTCATTTATGCCAACCTCATTTATACTAATACCTTAAGCTCACCCCTACACCATACCCCATATCACTATCGTAATGTGTAGAGAGTGCAATATTTTTTGTAACAATATATTTTAACCCAGCCATATATTCCTTATCAGTATTGTACATAAGGCTCATACGTAATCGTTTTGCTACGGGTATATCTTCTCGCCTTAATTGTATACGTAAGTTGCCGTTGGCAAATAATTCAGTTTGCAACTTTACTAACATGGGTAGTGTATATTCCACACCTATGCTAAATAAGGATCGGTTGTCTTTAGTATTAGCTTGCCCAAAATTAGTAGTTGCTTTTTCATCAATACCGTTGGTTCTTTTACGCCAATCAAACCCCACAAAAGGCATAAGCCATTGCATTTTGCCAATGTACCTACCTAGGTGAGTTTCCGTTTCTTGCCCATGCTGTGCAGTATAGCCCAATCGCCATTCTGTAGCCAATTGCCACCTTGTATTGGCTATCATTAGTTTACCGTCGTTACCATTAGTGGCTATATCGTTTTCGGCCATTAGGTGTATCATTTTATCGTCGGCATATAATTTTCGTTGTGCCAGTTTTGGGTTGGGTATTTCGGGGTTGGGTGCTTGGTTTTGGTAGCTCATTATTCTGCCCATACCACCCATCATGTGGTACAGTACGTGGCAGTGAAAGTACCAGTCGCCTTCTGCATTGGCGTTAAACTCCAAGGTATCGGTTTCCATTGGCATAATGTCTACAATGTTTTTAAGCGGAGCATAATCGCCTTGTCCGTTTAGTAACCTAAAGTCGTGGCCATGCAAGTGCATAGGGTGCCGCATCATAGAGCCGTTGTACAATATGAGCCTTACATTCTCTCCTTTTTTTATTAATATTTTTTCCGCTTCAGATATTACTTTGTTGTTTAAACTCCATACATATCGGTTCATATTGCCCGATAGTTCAAAACGTAAGGTTTTCACTTCTAACCCCAAAGAGGGGATTGGAAGGCTAGTATTTTTAGTAGCTTTAAGCATTGAATAGTTAAGTGTAGTAGGGCTTTCTTCCCCTCCTTTGGTAGGGTCAGGGGTGGCTTCAGGGTACATTACAGTATTCATATCCATTTGGTTGAGGCTCATACTCATGCCCATATCATTAAGGTTGCCATTCATTTTCATCATGCCATTCATCATCTTCATACCTTCAAAATATTTTAGCTTTGGCAGTGGGCTTGTTAATTGCTTAATGCCATTGCCTATATAAATGGAAGCCGATTTGGTACGATCCTCCGAAGTGGCTAAAAATTCGTAAGCCGTGTTATCATTTGGTATAGTAACTACTACATCATAAGTTTCCGATACGGCTATTATTAACCTATCCACCTCTACAGGTTCTACATCGTTACCATCGTTAGCCACTACTGTTATTTTGCCACCGGCATAAGTAAGCCAAAAGTAGGTAGATGCTCCTCCGTTTGAAATACGAAGACGTACTTTGTCGCCAGCCTTAAAAGACCTTACCCCCAAGGGAAGAACAAAAGAAGATTCACTTTTTCCATTAATTAAAAAATTATTGTAATACACATCGCTTACATCCATTGCAGTCATCCGTTTCCACTCGTTGGTAACTTTTGTTTTAAAATATCCCTGCTGTATTGCTTCTGCATAGCTTTGGGTTGTACCTTTTTGTATAGCAAACCAGTCTGTTGCATTGTGTAACATTCGGTCTACATTTTCGGGTTTCATATCTGTCCATTCGCTAAGTATTATTGGTAGTGTAGGCAGGTCGTCTATACCTTTTCTATATGTAGCATCGCCCTTTGCAATGTTCAAAGTAGAGGGCACTTTTTTGTTCATTATAAAGCTACCGTACATGCCTATTTGCTCCTGCAACCCTGTGTGGCTATGGTACCAATGTGTGCCATGCTGTATTATAGCAAAGCGGTACAGGTAAGTACTATGGGGCTTTATAGGCATTTGTGTAAGGTAAGGTACACCATCGTATCGGTTGGGTAGCAGCAAGCCATGCCAGTGCAAAGAGGTTGCTTCGTTCATTTGGTTGTGTACATATATTTCTGCTGTATCACCTTCGGTAAATGTGAGTGTGGGCATGGGTATTTGCCCATTTACTGCAATAGCCCTTTTTTGTTTGCCTGTATAATTTACTGTGGTGTCATTTACATATAAGTCGTACCTCACTATTTTTTGTGCCTGCACAGTATATAATGTAAGTAATAATAATGCTGCTATTGGCAACATTTTTTTACAAAAAGTTTTTTGAATATCCATTTTAATATTTTCATTTGGGGGTAGTTAAATAATTTTTAAGAGCATTATTGCACTCATGGCAATCATTAATGCATCTTCTATAATGGTAACGGTACTCATAGGCAAGTTAAATACTGCACCAAGGCAGGCACATTGTATTTTTTGCTTATTAAGCACAGTTTTTACCACACCAATTATGCTTATACTCATTACCATTAGTGTGGCTATGTTTGTTATTAGTGCATTGTAATTAATGAGGTAAGCCAAGCTAAGTAGCAACTCTATAATGGCATAAGCATATCCCCAGTTTTTGTACCGCATTGCTACCACATCGTACATGGCATAGCTATCGGCAAAGCCCTTAAGGTTAAGCAGTTTAAAAAATGAAAAAACCAAAAAGAAACCTGCCATAAAGTGTCGCATTGCTTCCATCCAATTAAATGTTTCATTTTTTAATTGTATAAGCAAACTTACTAGTGTTATATAGGCAAATATGAGTAGTATGGGTTTGTAAGTGCTAAGCCAACCTTGTGTTTGTTCGGCTATTTCATTGTGTTGGGTTGCTGTAATTTTATATCTACTATCTTTTTCATTTAAAGCTTTTTGAAAATCACCAATAGCAATATGTTTATCCATAGTAATTGTGGCTGAATTTTCAACTTTTGAAACTTCTACATTGGTTACATTAGGCATCAACAGTAAGGCCGATTTTATTGTAGCTTCGCAGCTACTACAAGTCATGCCGGTTAGGCTATAGGTGTGGGTCATTTTTTATTTTTTTTTAAAAAAGCAGTTTTATAGAATTCTCCTATAAAACTGCTTACACAAACCATTACATTTTTATACCAGTTATTTTTTTTTCACTAGTGCCATTCCGCATTTACTGCACTTACCTGGTTTTTTGCTGGTTACCTCTGGGTGCATAGGGCAACTGTACATTTTTGCCGACATTTCTTTCATTTTATCGGTACACATTTTGCCACTCATTTCCATACAATCACCATCTTTCATCTTCACTTTTGTACCGTCTTTCATAATGCATTCGCCGTTAGCCATACACTTAGTTCCGTTTTTCATTGTTACGGTTTTTGTCATAGGCATTGCTTTACCTTTTTTCATTACCATCATTTTACCATCTTTCATCGTGCAGCAATCTTTCATTTGTGCCGTTGCTGTATTAGCCCCAAGTGATAATGCTATTACAAGTATAGCTGTTGCAAATGCTGTAAACATTTTATTCCTTTTCATAATATTAAGTTTTTTTTCTTCAGTATTGCTGTTGCCCAATTTTTCAGTTTCGCTGTTACCCGATTTTTTTTACTTTATTTTTTGCAATAAAAAGTATAAAAAGTAAGTTTTATTTTTTTTAAATTACATTGTTTTACAAGCTTCAGCACATTTTTTGCAAGTTTCGGCACAGTTTTTACAACAGTTATGAGCAGCTAGTTTTTCGCATTCGGCTGCACAAGCATTGCATATTTGCTCACACAATACACTTAATGCCTTTGCAAAAGCCGAGCCTCTTGCTTCAAACCTTGCACACAATGTGCAAATGTCGGCACAATCTCGGCATAGGGCTATACATTTTAAATGTGCTGCATCGTTCATACCTATACAATGTGTGGCACAACTTTCGCATTCAATGGCACAAGCCAAGCATACGTCAATACAATTTTTTGAATTTTCCATAATTAAGTTTGTTTATTGTGAACAGTATTATTCACCTAGCAAAAGTGGCTTTATTCTAATTGCTTATTGTTACACAACCTTGCTTATATATTGTATAATTTACAGTTCCTCTATTGGGTTTCGGTTTTTGATTTTTAGTTTTTTAAAATGTGTAGCCGTTAATCCCAATACTTTTTTAAACTGTTTACTTAAATGTGCTACACTTTTATAATTAAGCCTATAGGCAATTTCGCTTAACGAAAGTTCATCGTATATCAGTAATTCTTTTGCCCTTTCAATTTTTTGTACAATGTAATAATGCTCAATTGTAGTGCCATGCAGCTCTGTAAAAAGATTGCTTAAGTAATGATAATTTTGGTGCAGTTTTTCACTTATATACTCCGATAAATTTATCACCAAAGCCTCCTCTGTGTGGTGTACCAATGTTACAATTAGCGTTTTTATTTTTTCAATGGTTTGGCTTCGCTTATCATCTAATATATCAAAGCCTATTGCTTGTAAATTTTGTAGTAAAATATCCCTCACACAATCAATAGTTGTTTCTATAATTTCAATTTCGCCTAACTCAATATGTGTGGGGTGCAGCCCAAGTTTTTCTAACTCGGCTTTTACAACTATTTTACAACGACTGCATACCATATTTTTTATAAATAATTTCATGTGTAGTTATGTTTCTCTATTTTTTTATAAGCTGGTAGCGAAATATAATACTGGCAAATAACTTGGCTAATTTATCTTTAGGAGCATTTAAAACCGATTGTGTATCATTGGCCTTCCAATCATTTTTGGTAAAGCTATTGAGGTAACCTACTTGCAACCCTACCGAGTTTTTAAGTTTTTTGTTACTTTGTATTACTACCTGCAAACCAAACCTGTACAATGCAAAGGCATTGCTAAATTGTAAGTTGCCAATAAGCTGTTGGTTATTATTGCTACCTAACAAACTATCAAAGGGTACGGTAGATAAATCCTTATTTAATTTTACCTTAAACTTTTCAAAACCCAAGCCCACAAAGGGATTTACTGTAATAGTTTTTACCTTATATACAGGAAATAAAACATCAACCGAGCCACCTAAAAAATTAATACTTGTACTCCGTTTGTTTCTATTACCGCTTAGGCTATTGCCAGCATTAAGGTTATAACTTATAGCTACTTTTTTGTAATTGGTAATAAAGCCAAAATCTAGTGTACCCGTACTGTTTTTTGTTTGTTGGTACATTGGGTTAGCTGCTATTCGTTTATTTATAGCAGTAAACTGCTGAAAGCTTATGCCATGTGAATGGTATAAGTATCGTTTTACTTGTTTAGTTTTTTGTGCAGTAGTGGTGGTTGCCCATACAAGTAAGGGCATTACAATTGTAATAAATTTCATGTATAAGGTGTATTAATTTTTATGTTGCCAATTACATGTACTCCATATCACTGGTGGGTTGGCTATCCAATAATTAGTTATTATATAAGGCTAACATGTAGTAAAATGTATAGCTACAACCAAGTTGTAGCTATACTTACAAAGCAAATTATTTTATGGTTTCTACTGTTTTGCCACAGCTCAACATCATACTACCGTAGTAGGGGTTTTTAATGGCACTTTCTTTACTTAACCAATTAGCACCCTTACCATCGTTGTACATGGGGCAATTATCGTAGTACACAGTTTCGGTAGGCTTAGCTACTTTTATAAGGGCATATATATTTTTAGAAAGTGTGGTAAAATGATCTCTTTGGTGAGCCACATCTTTCGATTCATTTATATGTGAAGCATCTGTTTTTAGGTCATTTATAACCTTCATCCATACATTGTGTGCAGCTGTTGTTAACTTTTCCATTTTTACAGCAGTTATAGCCGTTAGCAAATCTTTACCTTTTGCATTTGCTAAGTTGTTGTCAGTTTTTACTAGTGCATCTTTTAAGGCAAAGTAAGCATTGTACACAGGTTGCAGCATATTTTCTGCATTATTGGCTGTTGTTGTTGGGGTTACTTTATCGTCTACTTTAGGCATTTCCAATTTTGCACTTACGGCTGGTTTACTAGCCCTATCGTACTGGCAGCAACCTGGCAACTTATTATAAACTGCATCGGGTGCCAAATAGTTATCGCTATCATAACCTGCTAAGGCTATTTTTTTAAGTATAGCATCTTTGTTTGTTTTGCCTGCATCGTAAGTAATGGTAGCCATTTTGGTATCTTTATTCCAATCCACTTTCGATACATTTTTAAGCTTCCCAGCTTTTTCAATAGTTGTTTCACACATGCCACAGTTGCCGTATACTTTTACAGTTTCTGTTGTAGCATTTTTTATTTGTGCAGTACAAGCTGCAGTTGATAACACCATAGTAAGTGCTACCAATATTTTTGATATTGATTTCATTTTGTAATTTTTATTGTTTGTAATGTACTTTAATTTATAGTACTTCAATGTACTATTTTGTAAGCTATATAATTAGCATAATATGGGCTGTAGTTGCCTTATAATAAGCTTATATTGGGTGGCACCCATATACTATAAAAGCCAGAAGTAAGGTAGGCATTAACATAGTAATAGTTCTGCTTTGTAGGTAGGTAGCCCATATGCTGTGTTACCAATTGTATAGCATTAAGTATACAGTAACTAAAGTTTGCAGTAGGGCAAGGGCAAGTTTTATCTTTACATTTACCATCACAACCTTTATGGTTTTTTGTACTGTGTTTATTGCTTTTACAGCAATGTTGCTGCTCATTTTTAACAGTACTTTTATTACTAGTACAAGTAGTAGTTTTTTTTGAACCACATGCCAATACACTACTTGGGGTAAGTGCTATGCTAAGCGTAATTATAATTAATATGTAAACCGATTTAAACATTTGTATTGTTGTAAAGATACAAATTTAACCATGTTAATCAGCTGTTAATTATTCACTATAATTAGGTGTAGGGTATTTTGGTTTAGCTATTACACTAGCTATTGCAACATTTCTTTTAGTTTTATGGTAAAATGCAATGGCCATTATTTTCCCAAAATTCCCCCAATTATTTATTGTCGAAAATATACCTAAGCTGAGAATATGTAGGGTAAAAAAATTTTATTTATAAAAACTGAATTTTGGATGTGTAATAACTTTTAAGGAAGTTAAGCTTATTGTTTAAACTAAAGATTGCAAAAAAATTGCAATTAGACAATAAATAAAGTAATTTGACTTTAGAAACATAAAATAACTATATTTGTTGCTTATAGTCAACAGTTTAAAAATGATTAATAAAGCAATACTAAATGAATTAATTAGCACACAAGACCTAAAATGTCTTGAACAACATTTGATATTTTCTTATTTGACCAATAACAAACTCGACTTTACTAAAAGCCCTATCCTATCTGACTATTTTAATAATTTTGAGCAAAATACAAAGTTATTTTTTGATACATCAGCTTTAGAAATAGAAACAATCAAAGACCTTGAAAAACATTTGGAACTTATTATACCGCAGACTGACCGCAAATTGAATGGTGCTTTTTTTACACCAGACTACATTATTGATTTTATAATCAACGAAGTAAAACCACAAAAAAACCATAAGAATCTTGACCCTAGCTGTGGTTGTGGCGCTTTTTTAATTGGACTTACAGAATACTACAAAAACACTTTCGGAAATACAATTAAAAGCATTTTAAAAGAAAACATTTATGGTTCGGACATTCTTGAATACAATATACATCGGACGAAATTAATATTGACTGTATATGCTTTACAAAACGGAGAAGTTTTAAGAGAAACAGATTTTAATTTATACCACCAAGACAGCTTAAAAGCTAATTGGAGTTTACAGTTTGATAATATTGTAGGTAACCCTCCTTATGTGAAATTTCAAGACCTTTCTAACGAAAGCAGAGATTATTTAGTAAAGAATTGGACAACAGTAGAGGGCGGAAGTTTCAATCTTTATTTTGCATTTTTTGAATTGGGTTATAAACTTTTAACACCAACAGGTAAATTAGGCTACATAACACCAAACAATTATTTTACATCATTGGCAGGCGAGTCAATTCGCAGATATTTCCAACAAAAAAAATGTGTAACAAGAATTATTGATTTTACACACAAAAAAGTTTTTGATGCACAAACCTATACTGCACTTACTTTTTTAAACAAACAACAAAATGAAGCCATCACTTTTGACAGATTAAAGGAAGGTTACAACCCAAAAGATTTTTTGCCTATTGCAAACGGGTCACCAAATTACCTAATTGATTTAAATCCCAAAAAATGGCGGCTGCTAAAATCTGATGAGCAAAAAAACATAAAGACAATTGAAACTATTGGCACACCAATAAGTAAACTTTTTGACATTTGTGTAGGTATTGCCACACTAAAAGATGATGTTTTTTTTATTGATGGTAGCAACTCTAAAAATGGTTGCTATTTAAAAAAAACAGCCAAAGGAATTTTTGAAATTGAAAAGGAAGCAACAAAACCAGTTTACAAAATATCTGACTTCAGCAACCAAGATGAAGCACAGAAAAATTCAAAGAAAATTATTTGCCCTTACAATATAAAAAACGGAGTAGCAACACCAATTTCCGAAACTGATTTTAAAAAAAAGTTTCCAAAATGTTACGCTTACCTACTTACCGAAAAAGAAGCTTTATCAACCCGAGACAAAGGGAAAGTAAATTTTGAACCATTTTTTGTTTGGGGCAGAACACAAGCTTTAACAAAAAAGGGAAAGAAAATATTAAACCCAACATTTAGCAGAGAACCACGTTTTTTGCTAATTGAAGAAGAAGATGCTTTTTTTACAAACGGTTACGGCATTTATTTTCGTGAACAAAAAAGTCAAAAATCATTGTTTGTCGACACATCAAACCCAATAACAAGAGTTGATAATATTGATGTAGTTCAAAAAATACTTAATTCATGTTTAATGCAATATTATGTGAGCAAAACTAGTGTTGCAATAGAGGGTGGTTATCCTTGTTATCAAAAGAATTTTATAGAAAAATTTTCAATTCCAGAGCTTTCAAATTTAGAAATTGAAACATTACGGTTACTAAAAGAGCAAAATGAAATTGACGATTTTTTAATTAACAAATATCAACTTAAAATATTAAGTCCAAACCTTTGTTCATAAATATCAAGTAAAGTTCTTGTGAAGCCATCGAATTGTAAATTATCCATTATTGCAGTTGAATTTGGAGGTAATAAATTATCTTGGATTAGTTGGTGAGTTGTGCTATAAATTTTTACTGGATTTTGTGAAAAATCTGCAATTATTAATGCTACTCTTTCATATTTAAAATCATCATCCCTTTGCCCTTTACGGTTATTTAAAGAGGCAAATCCCTTAATATACTTTTCAAGTTGCCTTGCAGTTGAAGGAGTGAAATTACTATATAATGGATTATTATAAACTATCTGACCAGAGTCTAACTCTCTAACTGAAATTAAATACAATTCACCAAGTACCATTTTAGGTACTCTTCTATGTAGATTAAGTGGTTCTGCATAAGTTCTTTCAAACATTGTATCAATATTATTACCTAAGCTACTCAATTGAGTTCTAACATTTATTGACAAAATGTGTTCAGTAAATAATTCTCCATAAGGTTCAGTTATACCAGTATTAAATAACCCGTTGAAATCTAATAATTCTTGACGTGGCTGTAAGTTATTTGGAAATATACATACGTCTTGTTTCTTAAATTTTAAAAACCCAGCCAATGTAATCTCGGGATTAGATTTACTAATTAATGGTCGGATATTTATCGGATTTACACCTTCAAAAACTATTGATGATTTTATAGTTTCATGCAGTAGGTTAACTATTTGCTGTGATGTTATTAAAGACTTTTTTCCTATAACCCCACTTGACTTAATAACATCCTCAATTGCGAATTTAATAATTTCTAATGCTTCAATCAATTGCAAAGGATTTTGAACAGCCACATTAATTCTTTGGTCTATATCTATTTTAATTTGTTCAAGTGTTCTCAAATTTATCGCTTTTAAAAAATTCTTTTAATGTTATATCAAAGGTTAATGCTATTTTCTCAATATTTACAATGGAAACATTTCGTTGCCCATTTTCTATACTTGCAATGTAACTTCTATCTAAATCGGCAGCATACGACAAATCCTTTTGAGACATATTTGATATTTCCCTTAATTCTTTAATTCTTTGTCCTATTCTTAGTTTTACATCCACGTCCACAAAAGTCCTATTTTGTTGACTATAAATCAAAGACTATAAGTAACAATCTAAAATTAATTTACATTTTAATTACATTCAACTATTTAAAATATAAGATTAAAGTGATCATAATATACTTTTATGGTAAAATGCAATGGCCATTATTTTACCAAATTAATAAACTATATGAAGTACCTTTGTGTTATTATATTGTATTAGAAATAAATAAATAAATGAAATTACCTATCTATCTCGATAATAACGCTACTACGCCAATGGACCCACGGGTGTTAGAAACCATGACTCCCTACTTTTTAGAACATTATGGCAATGCTGCAAGTCGCAATCACCCATTTGGCTGGCAAGCCGAAGAAGCCGTGGACTATGCAAGAGAGCAAGTAGCGGCACTTATAGGTGCCGACCCTAAAGAAATCATATTTACCAGTGGTGCTACCGAAGGTAACAACCTAGCCATAAAGGGTGTGTTTGATATGTATGCTAGCAAAGGCAACCACATAATAACTTGTACTATAGAGCATAAGGCCGTAATAGATACTTGCAAGCATATAGAAAAACAAGGTGGCGAAGTTACTTATTTGGCTGTGCAGCCCGATGGTATGATTGATTTGGTAGCCTTAGAGGCAGCCATAAAACCAACTACCATACTCATAAGTATAATGTATGCCAATAACGAAATTGGTACAGTAATGCCCATTAAAGAAATAACGGCAATTGCCAAAAAACATGGGGTACTATTTTTTACCGATGCTACACAAGCCGTTGGCAAAATACCTGTTAACGTAATTGAAGATGGTATTGATTTGCTTACATTTACTGGTCATAAAATGTATGGCCCCAAAGGTGTAGGTGCATTGTATGTTCGCCGCAAAAACCCAAGGGTAAAGGTAACCGCCCAAATGGATGGTGGTGGCCACGAAAGAGGTATGCGAAGTGGTACATTGAATGTACCTGGTATAGTAGGGTTTGGCAAAGCCTGTGAAATATGTAAAAACGAAATGGAAGCCGATGCAAAACGGCTACAAATATTAAGAGATAAATTAGAAGCAGCATTATTGCAAGTAGAAGAAAGCTACCTTAATGGGCATAAGCAAAATAGATTGCCACATGTAACCAATATTAGTTTTAAGCATGTAGAGGGCGAAGGTTTGCTAATGGGCTTTAATAAAAATATAGCATTAAGTAGTGGAAGTGCCTGTACATCGGCAAGTTTAGAACCATCGTATGTATTAAAAGCATTAGGGTTAGGTGACGATTTGGCACATAGTAGCCTTCGGTTCGGTCTTGGTAGGTTTACCACCGAAGATCAAATAGATTATACCATTGAAGCCATAAGCAATACGGTACACAAACTAAGAGAAATGAGTCCACTTTGGGAAATGTATAAAGAAGGGATAGATTTGAATAGTATAGAGTGGGCAGCGCATTAGAATAATTTGATAATTTGATAATTTGATAATTTGATAAAAAATTTATTATTCATCAAGTTAACATATTAAATAATAAAAAAAAAGTATAAACTCAAAAATAATTAGCAATGTGCTTTGTTGCTAATTGTAAAAAACTAAATAAACAATTCCGATAGGCTATTAGCACATTAGCATATCATCAAATTATCAAATTTATAAAAATGGCATATTCAGAAAAAGTACTCGATCATTACAGCAATCCATTTAATGTGGGTACATTGGACAAAGCAAGTAAAACCGTAGGCACAGGCCTAGTAGGTGCACCAGAGTGTGGCGATGTAATGCGCCTACAAATAGAAGTAGATGATGCAACTGGCCTTATAAAAGATGCAAAGTTTAAGACCTTTGGTTGTGGTAGTGCCATAGCAAGTAGTAGTGTAGCTACCGAGTGGCTAAAAGGCAAAACACTAGACCAAGCAGTAAACATAGATAATATGGCTATTGTAGAAGAGCTAAATTTACCTCCGGTAAAAATACATTGCAGTGTACTTGCCGAAGATGCAATAAAAGCTGCTATAAATGATTACCGTAGCAAAAATGGTATGGAAGCCATACAGTTTGAAGAGAAGATAGTGCATTAGTAAAAATGTGCTAAAATGATAATTCGATAATATTATGACTGATACTTTAGTAAATAGTGAGGTAAATTCAACTACCAGTAAACCTTTGGGGAGTGGTATGGATAGTGCCATATTAATATCTGACAAGGCTAAGCAAAAGGCATTAGCATTAAAGCAAGATGCACAGTTAGATGATACTTATTTTCTTAGAGTAAGTGTGGTAGGCGGTGGTTGTAGTGGGCTGAGTTACAAAATGGATTTTGATAACGAAACCAAACCAATGGATCAAATATTTGAAGATAAAGGCATGAAGCTGGTAACCGACCTCAAAAGCTTTTTGTACCTCTGCAACACCGAACTTAACTTTAGTGATGGCTTAAATGGTAAAGGCTTTTATTTCGACAATCCCAATGCCAGCCGTAGCTGTGGTTGTGGTGAAAGTTTTGCAGTATAAATAATAATTAGTATAAATATTTATAAACCACCTTAGTACATAAGGTGGTTTTTTTATTTTTACAAGGTAAAAAAACCACTTTATTCATTAAAAAAGTATCCAAAGTATTGTAAAATATTTTTTATAAAATTTCAGGTTTAGTAAATTTTTTACCCCAAAAAAATAAAAAACCAATATTTGTTAGTGTATTTTGTACACATTCAGGTTAAATGCATTATTTTTATAGTCTAAACGATTTGAAATATGAAAAGAAGTTTACTTTTCTTAGCAATTATTAGTATTGCAAACTCCGTGATATCACAAAGTATAACATGGACACCAACCTTTGGTAAAGATAATGATGCCGTTACTATAACTATTGATGGCACCAAGGGAAACCAAGCCCTCAACGGGTTTGCAGGTAATGTGTACATACACACAGGAGTAATAACAACAGCTAGTACCAATGCAGCCGATTGGAAATATGTAAAGCTAGGCGGCACACCTAACCTATTTACAACACCACAACCTACATTACTAGCTACTAGTATTGGTGGTAGCAAATGGACATTTAATATAACACCCGATGTACGAACTTTTTATGGTGTACCAGCAGGAGAAACTATATTGAAAATATCGTTACTATTTAGAAGTGCCGATGGATTAACTGTACAACGTAACACCGATGGTAGCGATATGTACATACCCATATACAGCACTAACTTAGCTGCAAGGTTTACTCAACCGCCCTATCAGCCCACATTTACACCAATACCCGAAACTATTGTAAAAGCCGTAGGCGATAATATGACCTTTACAGGCATTGCCAACCAAGCTAGTAACTTAAAGCTAACGCTAAATGGTACGCAAATACAAACAGCAACAAGTGCAACCACTATTACAGCTAATCCTGCACTTACACTTAGCGGTACTAACAAAGCAGTAATAGAAGCTACATTAGGAGCTAATACAGTAAAGGATTCCTTTAGCTTTTTTGTGGCAGGTGGCGTTACCGTAGCAGCATTACCAGCAGGTGTACGAGAAGGTATTAATTATAATGCCAACAATACCGAAGCTACTTTGGTATTATTTGCACCAAATAAAGCAAGGATTTCTATTATAGGTGAATTTGCAGGTAGCAATTGGATAGAGTCCAATACCTACCAAATGAACAAAACACCCGATGGAAACTATTGGTGGAAAACAATAACAGGCCTTACTTCGGGTACCGAGTATGCTTACCAATACTTGGTAAATGGTGCATTAAAAATAGCTGACCCCTACACCGAAAAAACACTTGACCCCAACGACCAGTTTATTGCACCAGCCACCTACCCAGGCTTAAAGCCTTACCCAGTGGGGCAATCAGGTATTGTAAGTGTATTACAAACCAATGCACCTACATACAATTGGCAAGTAACCAACTTTGCTAGGCCTAATAAAAAAGCATTAGTTATTTACGAATTATTATTGAGAGATTTTGTGGCAACACATGATTATACAACTTTAAAAGACACTTTAGGATATTTAAAGAAGCTTGGCATTAATACCATAGAGCTTATGCCATTTAACGAGTTTGAAGGTAATGAAAGTTGGGGTTATAACCCTAGCTATTTCTTTGCACCTGACAAATATTATGGTACCAAAAATGCCCTAAAAGCCTTTATAGATGCAGCACATGCTAATGGTATAGCGGTGGTAATGGATATGGTAATGAACCATGTATGTGGCCAAAGTGCTCAAGCTATGTTGTACTTTAATAATGCAACTGGCAAACCAACAGCAGAAAACCCTTGGCTCAATATAGATGCTACACACCCATTCAATGTATGTAACGATTTTAACCATTTGGCTACGCCAACTAAATACTTGGTAGATAGGGCAGTAGAACATTGGCTTACCGAGTATAAATTAGATGGCTTTAGATGGGACCTTAGCAAAGGCTTTGTACAAAATGTAGGTAGCAGTTGGGAAAACTATAACACCGAACGTATTAATATATGGAAACGTATATACGATGTAATGCAAGCCAAAAGTGCAGGTAGCTACTGTATACTAGAGCATTTGGGTAATAATGATGAGGAGAAAGAATTATCTAATTATGGTATGATGCCTTGGGGCAAAACTACCGACCCTTACAACCAATTTACAATGGGCTTTGTAAATAATTCCGATTTTCAAGGTGTAATACACAGTGCTAGAGGCTTTGCTAATCCATTTTTGGTAGGCTATGCCGAAAGTCATGATGAAGAGAGAACCAACTTTAAAAATTTACAATTTGGAAATACAAGTGGTACATATGCCATTAATACATTACAAACTGCATTGCGACGAGAAGAAATGTTGGCAGCTAACTTACTAACTATACCTGGCCCAAAAATGTTTTGGCAATTTGCCGAATTGGGTTACGATTTAAGTATAAACCTTTGCCCTAATGGTACTAATAGCAATAATTGCCGAACCGATAAAAAGCCAATACGTTGGGATTATTTTACCGATATTAATAGAAAAAGATTGTACGATATATATGCTAGCCTTAACAACCTACGTAACCTGAAACCAAATGCCTTTGCTAATGGTACTATTGAGTGGGGACTAGGTGGTAATTTTAAGTGGCTAAAAGTAACAGAAGGCTCGTTAAAAATATGTGTAATTAGCAATATGGATGTAACACAAACTACTGGTTCAGTTACTTTTCAAAATGCTGGTACTTGGTACGATTATTTAATGGGTGGTACTATTACCGCAACTGGTGGAAACCAATCATTTACATTAGCACCTGGCGAATACCATGTATATATTGATCAAAATATAAATGGTGCAGTATTTACGCCAGTTAATAATGTAAATAACCCAATAAGCAATATGAGGGTAGTAGTGTACCCCAACCCTGTAAGAACAACAGCATTAATTGAGTACGACTTACCCGAAAATGGTGTAGTTACAATGACAATGCTTAACCAAGCAGGGCAAATTGTAGGAAATATATATAAAGGGTTTAAAACAAAAGGCACTCATAATATAAACCTTAACAGCAACGGATTTGTAGCCCAAAAATTAGCACCAGGAGTATATATGTTACAAATTGAAGTAAACAAAAACAAAAGAATAGAAAAAGTAGTAATACAATAACATTACCGCCTATATTTGCAATTAAACTATTGCACCGTTATGACCGTACTGGAACAAATTGCTATGCACAACACCTTACTTAAAAGTAATAAAACCATACAAGGTGAGGTAAAAAAGAATAGAGGCATAACACTTTCGGTGGATTGCAACATATTTGGATTTGATAAAGGTAAGCTTAAAGTATTGGTTATAAGATCGGATTATGAAACCTATAAAAATCAGTTTTCGCTTATTGGTGACCTCGTACACCCCGACGAAAATATAGATAGTGCAGCCCTTAGAATATTATTAGAAAAAACTTCACTTGACACCATTTACCTGGAACAGGTAAAAACTTATGGCAACGTACAACGGCACCCAGCGGGACGAGTGGTTACTATTGCCTACTGTGCATTAATTAATGTAAACCACCACCAACTCAAAATTAAAGACCACGAACTACAATGGGTTGATTATGATGACCTTAAAATAATGGCATTTGACCATTTGCAAATAATACAAGATTGTAAAAAATGGTTACAACAAAAACTGTTAATAGAGCCAATAGCATTTAACCTATTACCAAAAAAATTTTCGTTGAGGGCAGTGCAAGAGCTATATAGTGCAATATTAGGCGAAAACTTAGACCGTCGTAATTTTAGAAAAAAAATATTATCACTAGGATACATAGTAGATATAAACCAAATGGAAAAAGATGTAACACACCGCCCTGGTAAGCTTTACAAATTTGATGATAATACTACCATGCAAAGCACCAAAGCAGTTGGCTAAGGTTGTAGCTTTATATTATTAATATGCCTATCACTATCTCTTTCGGTTTTCTTTATTATATTTTGTTGTAGTGCTTGGGTAAGGTTAATACCAGTTTGGTTAGCCAGGCAAAGCAACACCCAAAGTACATCGGTCATTTCGTCGGCTAGGTTAGCAGTAAGGTCGGTTGGTTTACTACTTTGCTCACCGTACTTACGTACCATTACACGGCTTAGTTCGCCTACCTCTTCCATTAATATACCAAGGTTGGTAAGTTCGTTAAAGTAGCGTACACCTTTAGTTTTTATCCAATCATCAACCAACTGTTGTGCAGCATCAAGTGTCATAAAGTATACCTTTTTAGTTTACCTTGCAAAAAAAATAATTAACGTTGTATGTTATATACATTGTTAACTATACAATTACCATTACAGGCAGTTAGTGTATTAGTTTTTACTTGCCCAAGGCGTAATATATCGTAAGTTCTTTCGCCACATATATCACTTATTTGTTCCCTAGCTACAGTTACTGTTACTGTATCAGGTTTTAATATTGTACCCTTCATTATTTTGTAGGCAGTAGTGCCATTAGTAGTAGTAATGCCACTAAGTTCAATTAACGAATCTTTAAATATTGAACGTGTAACTAATGCATTGGTAGTAAGGTTAAGTATTTTAAAACTATCAGGTACGCCACTTGGGTACTTGGTATAGCTGCTGCCAGTACTATTTAATATGCGTAAGTACAACACATTATCTTCTGGTGGGTTGCCCGGCGAACACTCTTCTTTAGTGTTACAATTTGTAAATGCAATACAAGCTATTACTATAATAAATAAATACTTTTTCATTTTATACTTTTTGTTTTGAGTCAATAATTATAGTTACAGGGCCTTGGTTGGTAAGTTGAATATCCATATTGGCACCAAATATTCCTGTAGCTATATTGCCTACAAAGTTAAGGGATAATTGGGTTAAAAATTTGTTATACATTTCCTCTGCTAAGGGTGGTTTACAAGCATCTATATAACTAGGTCGGTTCCCTTTATGGGTACTAGCCATAAGTGTAAACTGGCTAATAATAAGCATTTCACCATTTATTTGCTGTACACTACAATTCATTACACCACTTTCATCGTTAAATATACGAAGGTTAATTAGCTTATGGCAAAGCCAATTTATATCATCCAAAGTATCAGTATGGGTAATGCCTACAAGTACTACCAAGCCTTGCTGTATAGCACCAACAATAACATCGTTTACAGTTACACTTGCTTTGTTTACTCTTTGTATTACTAATTTCAATAGTGGTTGTTTTTATTTTTTTTTGGTAAAAATAAGTACCTTTAGTTAATGGTAACGGTAACAGCAGAAATAAAATACAAAACAGCACGTAGTGGTGGAGCAGGTGGACAAAACGTAAACAAAGTGGAAACTATGGTAGAAGGACGATTTAATATAATAACAACAAACTTGTTAACCGCCGAACAAAAAGAATTGGTACTACAAAAATTGGCAAATAAAGTAATTGACGACAGTGTATTGCTAGTAAAATCACAAGAGGCACGAACCCAATTAGCCAATAAAGAAATAGTAGCCACCAAAATAAATGCACTTATTAATAAAGCTATTATAATACCTATAAAAAGAAAAGCAACCAAACCTAATAAAGCCGTAAAAGAAAAAATATTACTAGCAAAAAAAATAACTGGGGCTAAAAAAGAAAGTAGAAAAAAAGTATTGTTGTAATATGCTTAAACTAGTATTAATATCCATAACATTACTTGGTTTTAACAGTAAATTATATTTGCAAAGCAAAATAAATTATTGCTGTACCATACAATTGCAACATTATATAAACCAATTGCCCTTACTACCCAATACTAGTTACACCAATATAAGTGGCGAAACTTATACCGTAACTAAACTACAATATTATATAAGTAACATACAACTGCATAATGCCGCTAACGAACTTGTAAGTACGGTACCTACAACACACTACCTAATTAATGCTTATGATACAACTACCACCCAGCTTACATTTGCAGCTAATAGCAAACAATTTTCAAGTATTACATTTACCATAGGTGTTGATAGTGTGTATAATGTAAGCGGTGCTCAAACAGGAGCCTTAGATCCACTTAACGGGATGTTTTGGACATGGAACAATGGCTACATAATGGCTAAGCTAGAAGGCGCATCGCCCAATAGCCAACAACCAAACCATACTTACACTTACCATATTGGGGGTTTTAAAACTTATGAAAATACAGTACGAAATGTAAAGCTTACAACAACCCCACAAAAAATTAAAAAACATATACCAACTATAATTGTAATTAATGTACAACTTAGCAAATGGTTTGATGGTGTGCACCAACTTAAAATTAATGATAATAGTAACACTATGAGTACTGGGCCAAAAGCTGTACAATTTGCCGATAATTATGCCACTATGTTTGCCCTCAACAAAATATATACACCCTAATACTTTTTTGTAAATTTGTATATGCTCAAGTTATTTACAATAAGTATAATAAGCATAGTTACCCTACTAACTAGCCTAAGCCAACGTACCTGTAATAAACCAAAAGCCCAACAGCCAATAGTGCAATTTAAAGTACCTGAAGGCTTTCCCACACCACAGTATAACTTTACTAATAATGCAGTAACGGAGCAAGGGTTTTATTTAGGCAAAAAAATATTTTACGATAACCAACTTAGTAGCGACGGACAAGTAAGCTGTGCCAACTGCCATCAACAATTTGCAAGTTTTGTAATGTACGACCACGACCTTGCACATGGTGTAAACGACCAACACAGCACCCGAAACCCCCAACCACTCATTAACCTAGCTTGGCATAAGGAGTATATGTGGGACGGTGGTATTACTAACTTAGAGGTACAACCACTAGCACCATTTACCGCTAGTAACGAAATGAATATTAGCTTACCGCAAATAATAACTAAGCTACAAGCCGATACAAGTTATACTGCAATGTTTGCAAATGCTTATGGCGATACTGCCATAAATAGCCAACGAATATTAAAAGCAATTACACAATATTTGGTAATGCTTGTAAGTGCTAATAGCCAATACGATAAGTATATAAAAGGTAGAGCCACATTTAATGAGTTAGAAAAATTAGGCTATCAGGTATTTAAAAACAAATGCAACAACTGCCATACCGAACCCTTATTTACCGATTTGAGTTATCGTAATATTGGGCTACCCATAAGTAATTATTTAGTAGATGTGGGCCGTATGAAAATTACAAATAACCGTGCCGATAGCCTCAAATTTAAAGTACCCACATTACGCAATGCTGCACTCACAATGCCTTATACACATGATGGGCGTATAGGTACACTCGACCTAATGATTGACCACTACCGCCACAATGTTGTAAACGACTTTAGTACCGACTCACTAGTACGTAAACGTATTGCAATATCTAATACTGAAAAGACAGCCTTAGTAGCTTTTATTAAAACCCTTACTGACACGGCATTTACAAAGAATAAGCTATTCGCTAAATAATTTTTTTAAGCTTTCGCTTAAATATGGTTGTAAAAAATAATGTTGAAATAAATTAAAAAAAATTTGGTTTATAAAATAAACTAGTTTATGTTTGCATTATAAATGAGAACAATTACACAAATTATATTATTATTTGCTTTAGGTATTACTACTGTACAAGCACAAAAACTTATTGATATAACAGTGGTTGTAAAAGGATTTAAAAGTGCAGCAGGTACTGTAAAAGTTCAAATGGTTGATAAAAACAACAAAGAAATATTTGGCAAAATAGCCACATTAACTAGCACAACATTTACCATAACTATACAAGTAAGTACTATAGGGCAATATGCTGTAAATGTAATACACGATAAAAATAACAATAGCAAATTAGACACTAATATATTTGGCATACCAAAAGAAGGTTGGGGCTGTAGCAACGATGCAAGAGGTGTAATGAGTGCCCCAAAGTTGAAGGATAAACTATTTATGGCCGACAAAAATAAAACTATAACCATTAACCTAGTACACTACTAAACCTAACATTTTATGAAAAATATTTTACTTTTTTTTGTACTGCTATATTCAGCAAATGCATTTGCCCAAATAAAAATAACGGGTACCGTAAAAGATACCAAAGGCAAACCATTAAAAGCAGTAAGCATTGCCATTAAAGGTTCGTATGATGGTATAACAGCCGATAGCCTTGGTAACTACAGCTTTGTAACCGACGAAAAAGGGGAGCAAATAATAGAAGCCACATTAGTTAGTTACCGTACAGCACAAAAAACAATAACTTGCAATGGAACCGCCTTAGTTATTGATTTAGTATTAAAAGAATTGGTGAACGAATTAAAAGCTGTAACCGTTACTGCTGGCTTGTTTGAAGCTGGTGATAAAAAAAGAAGCACCATACTTACCTCACTCGATATAGTAACTACAGCTAGTGCACAAGCCGATGTAACTAGTGCCTTAAAAACACTGCCAGGCACCCAAAGTGTAGGCGAAAGTGAAGGCTTATTTGTACGTGGTGGTACAGCAACCGAAAGCAAAATATTTATAGATGGTACTCAAGTAAATAACTTTTTTTATAGCAGCACACCGGGTATTTCGAGCCGTGGCAGGTTCAATCCATTTTTATTTAAAGGCACTGCATTTAGCACTGGTGGCTACTCAGCACTATATGGTCAAGCATTAAGTAGTGCATTAGTATTAGAAAGTATTGACCTACCCGACCAAAGTAGTGCTAACATTGGCATTACAGTAGTAGGGTTAAGCGGAGGGCTACAGCAACTTAGCAAAAACAAAAAATCGAGTTATGGCTTTACTTATAACCATACTAACCTTGCACTAGCATTTGCTATAGTGCCACAAATACCAGAGTATTACAAAACTCCAGTGTTTAATGATGTAGATGCAAACTTTAGAATTAAAACAAGCAAAACAGGAATGCTAAAATACTACGGATACTTTAGCAACAGCAATATTGGCATTAAAAACCCCGATATAGATAGTAGTAAATTAAAAAATGCATTTAAAGTAAACAATACTAACACCTACCACAATATAAGTATAAAAGATAAGATAGGTAAAGGCTTACGCCTAAATGCCGGCCTTAGTTATAGTAACAATAAAGATAATATTGCTAACGAATTACAAAATGCAGATAATGTAAAAGCTGTAATTACTACGCCTAGTTTTTACCAATTTAAAAACTTTGCGGTAAGCACTAAAAGTGATTATGTACAAGCTAGAATTGTATTAGAAAAAAAATTGCCAGGCATTAATGCTTTAAGGTTTGGGGTGGAAAACAGCTATAGTAATGAGAAAAATTATTTTACTTTATACAATGGAGTTCAACTAGCCGATACAGTAAAGGAAAACTTAACAGCTTTATTTGCCGAAACTGATATATATGTAACCAACAGCCTTGCCCTCAAATTGGGTACTAGAGCAGAGTACAGCAACTTATTGGCTCAAGCAAACATTGCACCTCGTGTTGCATTAGCCTACAAATTAAATACCAATACACAACTATCATTTGCATCGGGTACATTTTATCAAAATCCTGATAGGCGAAATTTGCCTACTCCACTTAATGTAAATTTTAGTAAGGCAAACCATTATATATTACAGTATTTTTTAAATAGTAAAGATTATACATTACGTAGTGAATTATTTTACAAAAAATATAATGCCCTTTACAAAACTAGCTCAGCCTATACAGGCAAAGATGTAGTGGTTAATACCGATGGAAACGGCTATGCTAAAGGGTTTGAACTATTTTGGAGAGATAGAAAAAGTATAAAAGGAATGGATTATTGGGTATCGTACTCCTACTTAGATACCAAAAGAAATTTCAACAATTACCCAACTACAATGCAACCAACATTTGCCGCTAAGCACACTGCATCGTTTGTACTAAAGCAATTTGTACTTAAATGGAAAACAGGCTTTAATGCTTCTTACACTTTTGCAACTGGTCGACCTTACTACAACATTAAATACAACAATACCACCAACACCAATTATATAGCCGACCAAGGCAAAACAATTAATTTTAACAGTCTTAGCTTTAGTTTAAATTATTTGCCGTACTTAGGCAAAACTAACAGTAAAAAGTTTGCAGTATTAGTATTAAGCGTAAGTAATGTACTTGGTCAAAATCAAGTATTTAGCTACAATTACAATAACGATGGCAGTATTAAAGTGCCCGTAACACCACCTAGTAAAAGGTTTTTATTTGTAGGATGCTTTATTAATATAGGGGTAGATAGAACTCAAGATGCAATAAATGGAAATTTATAATAAACAATAAAATCATTTTTAAAAAAAAAACAAAAAAACAACAACATGAAAAAGATTACAACAGTATTACTAGCAGCCGTACTATTATTTACAACAAGTGCAACTGCACAAAATGAAAAATTTACAAAGCGAATGACTCAGCTAATTGCTCAAATGGACACTGCCCGTACACCAAACCAATGGCAGGAAGTAGGTACTGCTTTTGAGAGAGTTGCCGAAACAGAGAAAACACAATGGTTGCCCTTTTACTATGCAGCATTGAGTAATTGTAACCAAGCTACTATGCAGTTAACTAACATTGAAGGTGGAGCTACCGACATTACGGACCCAGCTGCCGATAAAGCAGAAGCATTACTCACAAAGGCTTTGGCACTTACTAAGGAAAGTTCAGAAACTTTAATAGTTACTAAAATGATAGCTAGCCTACGTATGATGGGCGACCCAATGAGTAGATTTATGCAGTATGGCCCAATAGCAGCAAAAGCATTAGCAACTGCAAAAGCAATGGATGTAAATAATCCACGTATTTATTTGTTAGAAGCACAAGATAAATTTTACACACCCGAACAATTTGGCGGTAGTAAAACAGCAGCAAAAAAATTATTTACCAAAGCAGCAGAACTTAGCAAAGCCTTTAAGCCAGAAACAGCCTTACACCCTAATTGGGGAATGGGTACAATTAACTATTTTTTGAATACACAGTTCAAAGGAAATTAAAAATTAAGGAATTAAGAAATGAAGATGTTAATTCCTTTAAGTCATTAATACCTCTACCAAAGTGTTGGTACAAATGTTGTAAACCCTTTGTGTACTTAGTGCCTTGGTGGGAAATCCTTTGTAGGAATAAAAAATACTTAGTTTACTTAATACCTTGGTGGGAAATTTTATGTGGTAAATAATAAAAAAAATATGGAAACAACTGAAATATTTGACGAAAAACAAAGCCTCAAATTAATCAATGATATGATTAATAAAACAAAGCAATCGTTCCACGAAACGGGCTTTGGGCCTATAATGTGGGGCAGTGTTATAGTTATATGCTCACTTTTTAGTTTAGTACAGGAGCATTATAATATACTCCGCAGTTACGATATTTGGTTGCTTACATTAGTGGCATTAGTACCACAAATTATATACAATGTTTATAGCCGCAAATACAAACAAACCAAAAGTTATAATGATATTGCAATGGATTATACTTGGTTTGTATTTGGAGTATCCATGTTTATATTAGCCTTTGCAATTAATGGTATTGAGCATAGCATAAGAAGTATTATAAAAAGCATACCCAACCGTCCCAACAACATAAGCATCAAATTATTTTTTTCTCAAACCATTCCTTTGTACCTTATGGTTTATGCCATACCTACAATTATTACTGGTGGTATAATGAAGTTTAAACCAATGCTAATTGGTGGCATTTTGTGCTGGGTATTTGCTATTACAACCTGCTATACCAATATAGAAACTGACTTGTTACTAATGGCTTTGGCAGCTTTATTTGCTTGGTTTATTCCCGGTATTATTTTAAATATTCGCTATCGCAAAAATAAGAAAGCTAATGTTTAAAGAGTTAGATCCTATATTACACTCTCAACTTAGGTTGGCTATTATGAGTATATTAATTACTGCAAAGGAGGCAGAGTTTACCTTTATAAAAGAAAAAACAAACTCTACTGCAGGTAACCTTAGTGTGCAAATACAAAAGCTAAAAGATGCTGGCTATATAAAAGTAGAAAAAAAATTTAATAATAATTACCCTCAAACCAATTGTAGCATTACAACTGAGGGTATCCATTCATTTGATAAGTATGTAAAAAATATACAATCTTATTTACAAAAAAATTAAACCAAAATAAAATTAAAAATATGGAAAACAAAGATCAACAACTTTGGCAATTAGCCGAAAAAAGAGCCAAGTTCAAAAAATCATTATTTGTATATGTAGTCGTAAATTTATTTTTATGGGCTATATGGATATTTACAAATCAAAACAATAGTGGCAGGTACAATATACCTTGGCCAATATGGCCAACACTAGGCTGGGGCTTGGGTATAGCTTTTCAGTATTACGATGCTTACAATACGAGCAACAACACAATGGCTCAAAAAGAGTATGATAAATTGAAAAATAAGCAAAGTAATTAATCTAACATTATTATACATAATTTTTCTAAAAAGGGTTGCATTATGTAACCCTTTTTGTTATTAGTTTATGTCAACGCTATACTACAATTACAATATTCAACATTTTTGTTGAACACCTTACACAATTATATTATATTCGTACATGGATAGAAAAAAGTTTATTACCACACTAACACCATTAGGCATAGCAGCTGCCTTACCGGCAAATGCATTTAGCCAAGCTAACAATAATGCCCTTAATAACCGCATACCGCCATACTTACAACAAGGCGATATAATTGGCATTACTTGCCCTGCTGGTTACCTTACTATTGACGATGCACAGCCTGCAATTAACAAATTAAAGGAATGGGGATTTGCCGTAAAGCTAGGCACCACGGTAGGTACACGTAGCAATAGCTTTGCCAATACTGATGCTAACAGGCTACTCGATTTGCAAACTATGCTTGACGATACTACAGTAAAAGCAATACTATGTGGTAGAGGTGGCTATGGCTGCAACCGAATAATTGATCAAGTAAACTTTACAAATTTTGTAAAAAAACCAAAATGGATAATTGGTTTTAGCGATATTACATTGCTCCATACCCATATAAATACACAATATAATATTGCTACAATACATAGCAAAATGTGTAACAGTTTCCCTGCCGATTGGAGTGTACTTGAACCTTTACAAATTGAAAGTATTAATAGTATAAAAGATTGCTTACAAGGAAAAAAACTGACTTATACAGCCACAACAAATACTAACAATAAATTGGGTAATTGTACAGGACAATTAGTAGGTGGTAACCTTAGCATTATATGCTCCGCCCAAAAAACTAAAAGTGAATTAAATACCGTTGGTAAAATCTTATTTATAGAAGAAGTAGGTGAATACCTCTACAGTGTTGATAGAATGATGAGCAATTTGCAACGAAGTGGACTGCTAAAAAATCTAAAGGGCTTAATAGTAGGTGCTATTAAAACTAAAGAAGAAAAACCAGAAGAGGCCTTTGGCGAAACAGTTGTAGATATTGTACAACGGGTAACAAAAGGGTATAATTATCCAATATGTTACGAGTTTCCGGTAGGGCATGTAAAAGTAAATTATGCATTAAAATGTAATGTGCCACACCAACTAACTATTACTAACGAAGGTGTAGTACTTAAAGAAATTACACAAAAATAGTAATGGAATATTGTTACTACTAATAGGTATATGGTGTAACTTTAAATAATATTTTTTTTATAAAAAGAATAAAATTATGACACTACCACCCTATTTAAAAAAAGGTGCTAACATTGGCATTACTTGCCCTGCTGGTTATATGCCTTTGGCAAATGCTCAAACCTGTATTACCACTTTACAAAGTTGGGGTTATAACGTAATAGTAGGCAATACTTTGGGTAGCCATAGCAAAAATTATTTTAGCGGTAGCGATGCTGAAAGGTGTGAAGAGCTACAATTTATGTTAAACGACCCAAATATTGATGCCATACTTTGTGCCCGTGGAGGATACGGTGTTGGTAGAATAATTGATGCCTTAGACTTTACCAAATTTATACAACACCCAAAATGGATAATTGGCTTTAGCGATATAACTGTACTACATAGCCATATTACCAAAACATTAAAAGTAGCAACCCTACATGCACCTATGGCAGCAGCTTTCAACAATGGCCAATATAAAAATGAGTACATACTTTCGTTAAAAAAAGCATTAGTTGGCGCCAAAGCAAATTATACAAGTAAACCTTATACACTTAATAATATAGGTACTGCTACTGCCAAACTAGTGGGTGGTAACCTTAGCCTATTAGCCAATATGATAGGCAGTGTAAGCGATATAAAAACAAAAAATAAACTATTGTTTTTAGAAGATATAGGCGAACAATTATACAGCACCGACCGTATGCTTAGGCAACTGCAAAGGTCTGGAAAATTTAAAAACCTTGCTGGCCTTATACTTGGCGGCTTTACCGATACTAAAGATACTGAACGACCATTTGGAAAAAAAATAGAAGCAATAATAAAAGATGTAATTGGCGATGTAACTTATCCTGTTTGCTTTAGGTTTCCTATAAGCCACGGTAAGTATAACTATGCTGTAAAATGTGGAGGCACTTACACACTTACAGTAACCAATACAATAACTCGGCTCAAAGAAAATTGAACCATAAGTACCCTCACTATTACAAACCAAACCCTCCTCAACTATGCAGCCAAATGCTATTAATAACGAACATGTAAAACAAGTATTTTTTTTAATAATAATTTGCATAATCGGCTATGTTTTGTACAGTCAATTACAAGAGTTTTTGCCTGCATTACTTGGTGCAATCACCATATATATACTTACACGTAAATTATTTTTTTACCTAACGGTAAATAAAAAATGGCACAAAAGCTTAACGGCTACATTAATAATAGTGGCCTCATTATTTGTAATAATAGTACCTATAGCTACTCTTATTGAAATGATTACCAATAAAGCTAGTAAAATATTTGGCAATAAAAGTGAACTATTGCAAGGTGCAAATGAAATTGCCATAAAAATAAAAGAATACACCAAAATAGATGTACTCGGCAGTGAAACATTAAGTAAACTACAAAATACAGGAACTACAATATTGCCCAAAATATTTGGCGCTACATTTAATGTATTATCTGTATTGTTAATGCTATTTTTTATGTTATACTTTATGTTGGTCAATGGTAAAGCAATGGAAAAAATGCTGTACAATAAAATACCTTTACACCCCAAAAACATTAAATTGTTACAACAGGAAGTAGCCACAGTAGTGGTAAGCAATGCCATTGGTATACCAGCTGTGGCATTGTTTCAAAGCATTGTAGCCTTAGTGGGGTTTTATATATTTGGGGTTAACGACCCTTGGTTTTGGTTTGTACTTACTTGCTTCGTAAGTATGATACCAATAGTGGGCAGTGGCTTAATATGCTTGCCCTTGGCAGCACAATTGCTACTAGTAGGGCAACAATGGCAAGGTATAGGTTTGTTGCTTTGGAGTGTAATTGCAGTAGGCTCGGCAGACAATGTTTTCCGTATGTTTTTAAATAAAAAAATTGGTGATACACATCCGCTTATCACAATATTTGGGGTAATAGCAGGAGTAAAATTATTTGGTTTTATAGGTTTAATATTTGGGCCATTATTAATTAGTATGTTTTTGCTATTGCTAAAAATATACAGTAATGAGTATGCAATAAAAAAAACTAACGACTAATTATAATTTAAAAATGTAACATATTTGTTGTAATTAAAATTAAATATTATCTTCAAGTCAAATTGACGCTATACATAAAGCAATATTCATATTATATGAAATATAATTGTATGGCATAGCCAACTACAGTTATGAATATAGAAAAAGAAATTCAACAAGAAAAATTTATAAACGAATATCAAAAACTACTTGTTAATTTAATATTTACACAAACTTGGTTGCAAAATAAATCGAAGCAATTTTTTGAAAATGCTGATGTTACCCAACAGCAATATAATATACTCCGCATATTACGGGGTGCACATAGTGCCTTATCTACTTTGCAAATAAGAGAAAGAATGATGGACAAAATGAGCGACACTAGCAGAATTGTAGATAGGTTAGTAATAAAAGGCTTAGTAAAAAAAACTACTAATAAATTAGATAAACGATTAGTGTGTATAACTATTACTAGCAAAGGGTTAACGTTGCTTAGTTTAACTGACCCTAACGAGTTGGAGTTAATAAATACCCTCAATACATTAACGCCTAATGAGGCCACTACACTAAGTAACCTGTTAGATAAATTGAGAGGAAAATAGTAACATACACTTAACACAAAACAATAATGTCTAAAATATATATTTACTATGTTGTAATAGTAAGCTTAGCATTCAATACTGCATTTTCCCAAATAACCAAACAACAAAAATTTGCCCAAGCAATTACAGATATTGTAAAAGCATTTGCAAAGCAAGATAGTATTGCACTGGCAAAATATACTGATAAAGCTACAGGAATTTACCTCATAACCCGAAGTGGCGTAATGGATTATTATATTAACTATAAAACCATAACTTTTACTAACCCTGGTTACCCAACAGCACATTTTAGAGGTGCCAAAAATATTAAATTACCAACTTTGCAGTATGCCAAACTACCCACCTTTAATTGCAATACTAATAAATGGAGTAAAAAAGGACTGTATGTTGATACTATAATAATAGATCATAAATTAAGTACCACAGCAACAAATAGAGTGAAATTTACAGATGAAAAAATACCACTTAGTATTATAAAAAAATTTATTGCATTAGAAAATAACAGCCGACGAGTTGTATTGATAGATAGTAAAGGATTGGAATTAATATTTTACCTAACCTACAAAAACAAAAACTGGTATGTAACCATTATGGAAAGTGTAACGAGTGATTGTAGTGCTTAGTTTTCTCACCACTTTTATTTATCAAAATATCAGCTTAATTTTGTACTTATGATTTCTAAACTTTTACGAAAATTAGGATTAAAAGAAGACCATAACAAAACCTACAAACAGCTTGTGGCAGAAGGTTACAGCAGCCAATATGGACAAGATAAATATGTAGCCGAACGCCTTAACCAAAAACAAAATGGTGTATTTATAGATATTGGAGCACATAACGGTGTAAACATTAGCAATAGTTACTACTTTGAAAAAAAATTAAGCTGGACAGGTATTGCCATTGAGCCAATGCCTGAGCAATATGCAGCCCTTATAAAAAACCGAAACTGTATATGTGTAAATGGTTGTGTGTATAAAGCCAATACCCAAGTAGCGTTTACCGTAGTAGGTGGCGGTAGCAATATGCTAAGCGGCATAGCCGAAAAGCTTAACGACCAACACAAAAAACGTATATACAAAGAAACAAAAGGCGAAGGACAACATACTATTACGGTACAAGCTTACACCTTAAGTAGCTTATTAACCCAACACCAAATTGGCACGGTTGACTTTATGAGTATTGATACCGAAGGAAGCGAATACGAAATATTACAAAGCATTGACTTTAGCACAACTACTATAAAATATATAACAGTAGAAAATAACTATAACGATACCCGAATGGAAAACCTACTCACCCAACACAACTACAAAATAATAAAACGATTAGGTTGCGATGATATATATGAGTTAGGGTAACTACCCACAACCCTCCAACACTTTACTAGCTACCTCGCTTACTAGTATTCTTTGTTGCAGCATATTATCTCTGTGGCGTATGGTTACGGTTTGGTCTTCTTTGGTTTGGTGGTCTATGGTTATACAGTAGGGTGTACCTATAGCATCTTGGCGGCGGTATCGTTTACCTATTGCATCTTTTTCTTCGTAAAAACATGCAAATTGTCCACGGCAAGTGGCTAGTATTTCATTAGCTATTTCGGGTAATCCATCTTTTTTGAGTAGGGGCAATATAGCTAACTTTATAGGTGCTACTTTAGCAGGTAATTTAAGTACCACTCGGCTATCGGCAGTGCCGTCCTCCTTAGTCCAGGTTTCGTTAGTATAAGCATTGCTAAGTAAGGTAAGTACTAGCCTATCAAGTCCCACACTGGTTTCTACCACGTAAGGTATATAATTGCCGTAGGGTTTACCAGTGGCTTCATCTATATCATTATCAAAGTATTGTTGCTTTTTTTTGCTGTAGGTTTGGTGTTGTGTAAGGTCAAAGTTGGTACGGCTATGTATGCCCTCTAGCTCTTTCCAACCAAAAGGGAAGTCGTACTCAATATCCACAGCAGCATCGGCATAGTGGGCTAGTTTTACATGGTTGTGGTAGCGGAGTTTATCGGTTGGTATGCCTAAGGTTTCGTGCCACTTTTTTCGTTCTGTTTTCCAATACTCATACCAATGTTGTTGTGTGCCAGGCCTTACAAAAAACTGCATTTCCATTTGTTCAAATTCTCGCATTCTAAATATAAATTGTCGGGCTACTATTTCGTTTCTAAATGCTTTACCCGTTTGGGCTATGCCAAATGGTATTTTCATACGGCCCGTTTTTTGCACATTTAAAAAGTTAACAAATATGCCTTGTGCCGTTTCGGGGCGTAGGTACACTTTATTATCATCTGGGTTGTCGGCACTTATAGCACCAAACTCGGTGCTGAACATTAGGTTAAATTCTCGTATATCGGTCCAGTTACATGTTTTGCTTATAGCACATTTTATATTATTATCAATAATAAGTTGCAGTAGTGCTGTATAGTCATTAGCAGCAAGTAAGGCATCCATAGCAGCCAATATAGTAGTTGCTTTTTGTAATTCATTATTAAGGGTTAATTCATCTATATACCCTTCTATCAAATGGTCAACTCTGTACCGTTTTTGGCTGTCTTTATTATCTATCATTGGGTCGCTAAAGCCGTCAATATGTCCACTAGCTTTCCAGGTAGTGGGGTGCATAAATATGGCAGCATCTATACCCACAATATTATCTTGTAGCTGTGTCATACATTTCCACCAATAGTCTCGTATGTTTTTTTTAAGTTGGCTACCATTTTGTCCATAATCATATACGGCACTAAGCCCATCATATATTTCGCTACTAGGGAATATAAAACCGTACTCCTTACAATGCCCTATCAAATCTTGAAAAGTATTAGTATCGTTTGCCATAATTGTAACAAAGATAAATAACAATTAACAATTGATAATTGACAATTAAGAACCTCAATATTATCAATAATTCTTTGACCCTTTGACCCTTTGACCCTTTGACTCATTTGACCCCTTTGACCCTTTGACTCATTTGACTCACTTGACTCATTTGACCACTTGACTCATTTGACTCCTTTGACCCCTTTGACTCATTTGACCCCTTTGACCCTTTGACTCATTTGACTCACTTGACTCAATTAACTCACTTGACTCCCTTCACTCCCTTGACTTCTTTGACTCCTTTGACCCCTTGACTTCTTTGACTCCTTTGACCCACTTGACTCCTTTGACCCCTTTGACTCACTTCACTCTCCTTTCTCTAAATTGGTAAATTCATAAAATTTTATTATTTTTAAAATGTGAAATTATTAAGCCCTGCCATATCTCGACTTGCCCGTATGAGGTGGTGGAAAATAGAGCAATGGATTAATGAGCCCATACAATGCCAACACGAAGTATGGCAGCACCTTATGAGCAATGGGCAATACACCCAATTTGGTAAGCAATATAACTTTAGCAACATACATAACATTGCCGAATTTCAGCAGCAAATACCACTACACCATTACCACACTTTGCAACCTTATATTGATAGTATGTTGAGCAATGGCGAAAACATTTTGTGGAACACACCAATAGAATGGTTTGCCAAAAGCAGTGGCACTACAGCTGCCAAAAGCAAATTTATACCCGTAAGTTACGAAAGCCTCGAAGAGAACCATTTTATGGGAAGTAAAGATGTATTATCGTTTTACTACAATGCTAACCCCAATAGCGATTTGCTTACTGGCAAAGGCTTAGTGGTAGGTGGTAGCCACCAAATACACCAACACAATAACCAAATACAATATGGCGATGTAAGTGCCGTTATAATGCAAAATGGACCATTTTGGAGCCAATGGTTACGTACACCTGGGTTGGAAATTGCACTAATGCAAGAGTGGGAAAGCAAAATAGAAAAAATGGCCGAAGCCACTATGAACGAAAATGTAACTTCACTTGCTGGTGTACCTACTTGGACAATTGTACTGCTCAAAAAAATACTACAAATAACCAAAGCCAATACCATAAGCGATGTATGGCCCAACTTAGAATTGTACTTACACGGTGGCGTAAGTTTTACACCCTACAAACAACAATTTGCCGAGTTAATAGGTAAGCCAATTAACTATATTGAAATATACAATGCTAGTGAAGGTTTGTTTGCGGCTGCCGCCGAAAATGAAGCCGAAGGGCTTACCCTATTTACCAACCACGGTATATTTTACGAGTTTGTACTGGCCACCAATATTGATATGCCAAAGCCCACTGTGCTAACCTTAGCACAAGTACAAATTGGGGTTAACTATGCCATTATTATAAGTACCTATGGCGGTTTGTGGCGTTATGTAATAGGCGACACCGTACAGTTTACCAGCACCCAACCCTACAAAATAAAAGTAACCGGCCGTACCAAACATTTTATAAATGCATTTGGCGAAGAGTTAATTATAGACAATGCCGATGCTGCCATAGCCACAGCATGCAAACTTACCAATAGTAGTATTAACGATTATACTGCTGCACCAATTTACTTTACTACACAGCATAATGGTGCACATGAGTGGCTTATTGAATTTGATAAATTGCCCGTAAGTATAGAGGCATTTACTTATGAGTTAGATAATGCATTGCAGCAAGTAAATACCGATTACCAAGCAAAACGTTACAAAAATATGGCACTTACTATGCCAGTTATTAAAGTATTGCCACAAGGTATATTTGCCCAATGGCTAAAAGCCAAAGGCAAACTAGGCGGACAACACAAAGTGCCAAGGCTTAGCAACAACAGGGTTATAGTTGACGAAATATTGGGGATGTTGTAATCGCTATATTTTAATACTCTGGCAATGCCCTTACCAATATACTATATACAGGTAGGTGGTCGCTGTAGCCATTATTCCAATAGTTGCCTAACCAACTTCTACGAGGGTAGCCTTTGTAATCGCCAGTTTTATTAATCAAAAAATCTCGGTAGTATATATGTGAGGAGTACAAAAACCAACCATTCAATTGCGACTTATTAAGTAACGGTTTGCTATACATTAATTGGTCAAACAAATTCCACTTACCGTTAAATACCAATGTGCCAAACCCTTTTTTATGAAAGTTGCCTAAGGCATTAAATATTTCTTTGTCGCCTACCTCTTGTTCAGTATACTTTACAGCCATTACATCTTTTACACTTGGGCTTGTTGGGTCGTCGTTAAGGTCGCCCATTATTATTATTTTTGCGTTAGCATTTATATGTTGCAGGCTATCTACCACGGTCATACAAGCATTTGCAGCAGCAGCTCTTGCTGGGCGGCTTAGCTCTTCACCATCTACTTGTAGTGCGGCATTATCATTTACATCAACTGCATTTTGGCGGGTTACGCCAGTTACTCTATCTACAACTACTCGGCCACTACGGTTGTAGGCGGCTTCTTTATTGTTAAGGTCGTATTTGTTATTGCCACCTCTGCGGCTTGGCCAATGGTTTACTATCACATACACTGTATCGCCTACTAGGTCGCCTTGTACTACCAATATATCTCGGGTGGGGTGTTTGTCGGGCAGGGTTACGTGGTGGGGTTGGGCATGTAGCACCGTAAAGTATTTGGGGTTATATATTAAGCCCACATCTATACCACGGGCATCGGGGCTTTCAAAGTGTACATACTTATACTCCCTGCTTTTGAGGCTATCGGTAGCTATAAGGTCTTTAAGTACAGTTGCATTTTCTATTTCTACCACACCTAGCAATGCTAAGCCATCCGGGTTGTCGGCTTCGCCAATGCCTTTTATGGCTTGGGCCATATTATTTAATTTGCGGTAGTATGCAGTGGTATTATATTTTTTTTCGCTCTTCGGCAAAAATTCTTCGTCGTCAATTTTGGGGTCGTTTATGGTATCAAACAAATTTTCTAAGTTATAAAAACCAACGATGCTATTAATATATTGTGGTGTATTAGTTTGTTGTGCTGTAAGGGCAAATGCATTTACCAATAGGGTAATTAATACTAGGTAGTTTTTCATGTGTGTATTTATAATCATTTATAAATGCAAAAATATTAGTAATAGCTGACAATTAGTATTTTTTATACACTATTAATAGCAATAGTACTTTAGCGGTATTACTACGTACATTCACTATTTGTTAAGTTGCTAAAAATACTCATATTTGCCAACTAGTGTACTATCAAAATACTCATAATCAGCCTAGTTTAATTGGCAAAGTTTACCTCATAATTGCTGCTATTGGTGTAGTATATTATTGTATTTGCCTCAATGGGTTAAATATTGCCAACAATGTAACTATGAAGCTACAGGAGCAGCACACCCAACATTTATTGTTGCTTATTACAGTTATTGAGTTTTGTATAGGGTTGTACATTAAAGCATCGAGGCATCCTGTGGTACTATTTTGCCAAAGCTTTGCTACCGTATTATTAATGGCAGCACATGGTATGCTTATTTATGCATTTATAAGTATTGATATGGTTATTGTATTTACCCATAACCATGCCTTAATTGTTGCCTTTGTATTTATTGGCATAAGTGCATTATTGCATTTGGTTTTTTTATTCGAAAAATATTTTAAAGCACCACTACCAAAGTATAATCCTTACATTGACGAAGCTATTGACTTTGATGATTATGAGTAGTGGGCAAATGGCTGTATTTACATTTTGTACTTTTAAATACCTTTCCTTACTTGTATAGGATTTATTATAACTTGTAATTTCTTGCTAATTTTAGTAAAATTGGCAAGTATTTATTTACTTAAGAGGCTGTTGAATTGTTTGGAACGTATGTAGTTACTTTTTACTTCATTTACTTGTATTTTTTCCATAAATCCCATTTTAACCAATTTTAGCAAATCTGTTCTAGCAGTATAATTGGCTACCAAAAAACGATTTGCAATTTCTTTTACTGAAAAAACTGCATTTGGTTCATCGTAAAGCAATTTTAAAAGCTGAGCTTGTCTTTCATTAATATTAGGTAGTTTAATAAATTTTGTTACTTGCAAGTTATCTTTTTGTTTCTGTTCTATATATTTTTTTAAAGCATCAAATGCTTTATGCATTACATCTATATGATAAGTTATAAAGTAAGTTAAGTCAAGTTCATCCTGTTCGGTATATAAATATGCTTTTTCATAAGCATTTTTTGAGCCTTGTATTATTTTAGAAATAGATAAATATTCTGTAAGCCAGTACCCTTTTTTTAGCAAGTACCAATAAAATAATGCTCTAGCTGTTCTTCCATTACCATCTGTAAAGGGGTGTATCCACCCAATCATAAAATGAACAATTATGCCTTTTATAATAGGGTGTACAAAATTAGTTTCATCATCTTCATTAAAAAAAGTACATAATGCATTTATAAGTTTTTGTATTTGTAAATGTGTGGGTGGTGTATGTACAACTTCACTAGTGCTGTAATTTATAACATAAATGTCGTTTGATTGCCTGAATTTTCCCTCCTCTAATTTGTTGGACAATGTATTAGCACACATTAAATTATGTATGTATAATAAATTTTCGGGTGTAAGGTCGTTAGTTTTGTGCGATACTATATAGTTAATTGTATGATAATTATTAACTATCATTTGATCGCTTTTATTTTTGGGCTTTATTTCTTTACGCAACATTTCTTTAGCCTTTTTTCGGGTAGTTGCAGCCCCTTCCATTATGCTGCTACTTATGGCCTCCTCCATAATGGAACTTACCAAATACCGAGCTTTATCATTTTCGGGTATTACACTTTTGGCTCCCATATAACCACCTATGTGCATATCAAACTGATGCAACGATTTTTGAATATAATCGGTACTATAATAAGTAAACTTATGAGTACTTAAGTGTAATATTTTTTGGTTAATAAGTCTTATTAACTTAGTGCTTTCCCATATTTGCAGTGGCGTTAAATTGTCTATTTTTTTGTATTTTATTTTATCCCAATACAAATATTCGTTATTTATTTCCTTTATTTTTAATATTACTGAAGGTTCGTTCATTCTGCTTTGTGCATTAGTTACGTTATATGTTGGTGCTTTTTCTATCATTTTTAAAAATAATTATTTATAAAATTAAGTAAATACTTGCTAATTTTAGTAAAATTGGCAAGTATTTACAACTATAATCTCTTGTACAATTGTAATACAATGCTTATAATGTAAATAACAAAACGATAAAGTGGGTGTTTTTGCTGAGTTGGGGTTATTGTAAACGGCTATTGAAAAATGTTGGTTGCAGGTATAATGAAACAATTTTTAAGCATAAATAGTAGCTATAACCATACAAAAGTTAAGCGTATCAAAAGCTGTTTAATTTGCTGCTTTTATACAATTATGCTTTGTATATATTCGCCCACTTAGCAATGGTAATGGCAGGGCGGGATGGGTGTTGGAAAAGTAGTTTATTACATTTTCACTAGTTAAAAAATGTATTAAAATTTCCTCCCCAAAATATTATAAATAACACCAAGCCGATATTACGATAATATAAACTTAAGTGTAAATTTTTATAAACTCAATTATTTAAAATGTGTTCCGTTTTTTGTTAATGTTGGCTAGAGGTATGCATTTCTTTTATAGTAAATTTTTATTCTTTGCTATTTAGTTTAAAATATTGGGAACAAATGTATAAAGTACTTGAAAAGAAAAAAAAGTGAGTAGTAGTAATCTTTACTTGGACTGTAAAAAAATAATATGTCTAAAATTGATTATATTATTAATAAGAGAGCTTTCAAGATTGAATTTTTTAGCAGTTACTTTTCTCATTTTTTAAAAACATGTAATTCCAATTCTTGAAACATGACTAGCATATTTATGGCCAATCATATCCATAATCTCTTTTTTTAAAATAAACAATGGTTCACCTAGTCTTGTATCATCTGATTTTGCACCAAAAACAAAATTCAAATTAAGCCATATTTGAAAGTCATTTCCACCAAAATGAAAATTACTTTTTCCTATATGATAGCTAGATTCTTTCCTTTGTTTATCAATTAGATTTTCTACATCTATTTTGGGAATCATAATACCCATTATAAATTTATTAATTCTTAGATTTTTTTGTTGGAAATCACAAGCTGCACTTAATTCTACTACAACTAGTTTACAATTATTAAAAGCTGAATCTCTTTCAAGTTGTTTATTTATTTTAAAAGGGATTAATATATTAAACCAAGTCGAAAAATTATCTATTTGTAATGATTTTAATACTAATTCATTGCTTTTATCTATTAAAATAACTGAACCTCTCTGTTCTTTATTTCTATCAGAAGTATCTATATGAAAAATTGAATTTAGCACTCCTTCATTAAAGTTTAGTGGATATGAAATAGGTTGTCCACTTGTCAATGTTGTGAGATGATTTTTCCAACATTCAGCTAAAGAAATATTTTTAATTATTGAGTAATTTAATACTGGTATTAATGCTTCAGAGATAGCTTTGTCAGGATTTTGAATTGCATCTTTTCCTAATGTTTTAAGGGCAATCTTTGAAAATATTTTCTCGAAATTTTCTTCAAATCCAACATTGTTAGCCCATACTCTATCTTCTTCATTAGGGTTTTGTGGAATGATTTTATAAATATCATTTACTACACTTGAAGCTGAGGAAATACAGATATTTTCAAATTCAAATAATAACTTAACGGAAGTCTTTGAAATAATACTTACAATTTTTGTTTTGATTTCTTCGGCAGTTTTATCCATAAATTCAGTTTTATCAATTGAATCAATTAAAATGGGGGAAGGTAAATTCTGCCTTCTTTCTCTTACATAAGTTTTGAAATTTTCAATTACACCAGTATGTTTTGACCAAAAAATTAGTCCAAATGGGGCTGAATCTTTGTCAATACAGTTTTGAATAGCGTTGGCTAAATCATTAAAAGCAGCGCTTAAAGAACTATCATTTTTATAATCAAAAATTTTTTGAGTAGCATCAAAACTTTTATTTGTTAGATTAATATCAAAGAAAGCAATTCTTACCCCTTTTAGAGGTTGAGTATATGTTAAATCATATTGTATTGTCCTACAAGAGATGCCACTTAAATTGAATGCCTTTGATAAAGCGATTAGTTCAATTTCAGAATCATCTACGATGATGATGCTATTATTTGGTTCAAACATAATTTATTGTTTTTTGGGGAATATGAGTGCAATACATGCACCATCATATGATTTTGGAATATCAAGGTCACTATTGTCTGGGAAAATTAATTTGCCACCCATCATATTCATTACAAGGTCTGTGAAATATAAACCTAAACCCATTCCTCCTTCTTTTTTAGTTTTGAAAGGTTGAGTTAACAATTCTGGTTCAACAGTAAAGCCACTACCATTATCAACTATAATTATTGCAGGACCTTCAAAAGAATCTAAATCAGTTCCAATGTATATTGCTGGTTTAAATTTTTCATTAGTTAGCAAATCTCTTTTTGAAGTAGTCCAATATAAAGCGTTATCTATTAAATTTGAAATAGCACCTATCAATAAATTTGCTGGTCCTTTAAAATTAAAATTAGGATTTTCATTGCTTAACAAGGGGGATGAAAAAATGATGTTATGAAAGCCAAATCTATTAATATTAATTTGTTTTGCTCTTTCAACAACATTGAATGCGTTTGTAGAGGAAGTTTTGTTTTGCCTTAATAATGGCGATAGGTTCTCTAAAATCTGCATTAAATTTTTAACCTTATTTTTTATGTCTTCAACATTCACATCTTTTGCATTCAAATCACTATTAATAAAATGAATCATTCTATCAATTTCATGAAATGCTACTCCCAAGTTTAGACCAGTTACTCCAGAATTAACCATTATATCTCTCATTTCAATATAATCCTTATCAACCCTATCAATTAAAGGTTTTAATTCTTGGGTTAAGTTTTTTTGTTCTATTATTTCCTTTAAATCTAAAATAGTATCTCCAAAACCAATTTTCTTCACTGGCTTCATTTCATCAATATATTCTTGAATATCGTCTTTGTTCTTTGAAGATTCTCTTTCAAAAAAAGCATAGACAGCTTTTACCAAAAGGCTAAATTTCTGATATGTATAATTATCTGTAAAACCTTCTCTATTTGTTTTTTCTATCAAGCCTTCATTACTGCTTTTTAAATCTAATTCAACAAAGCCTAATGTTACCTTTTTACCAAAATGGTCGCCAGTTCTTTGTATTTTATCTAAGTCTAATCCTAACCAATCGTCAAAGGATTCCCCATAATTGTAAACCCTTATATCATCTCTAAATAATTTTACTCCACAATTTTCTTTTATATATTCTTTCACTGCATTTATCTGTCCTCCAAATTTTGGTTTTAATAAAGCAGAACTTTGATTAAATACATAAAACTTTCCTTTTATTGCTCCTATGTTTTTAATATCCTTATTTCTTAAATACTTGCTATAATTTTCTTCGCCATCAATTTCTTTATACAATTCTCCAATATTAAATTGGTTGGAATTAATCTTATTATTTGATTTGTTTTTTTTAAAAATTGGTGCAGAAGATAATTTTAATTCACTAGGTGGATTAAAATTATATCCCCATCTAAATTCAGCCAAATCATTTTCTAAAATTTCATTTTTTTCATTTCTCCAAAAATCAATTTCAAAATCAAATTGATATAAACTATCCTTTAATATTTCAATAGAAGATTTTATATCCTTAATCCATTCTTCGTGGACATCATTACATTTAATATCTACTTTAAAATTTGGAAATTCTGCAAATGGATTTTTAATACTTTCAATTTTTCTAACTAAATCCCTTAATGCTTTTCTGTTCCATTTATCATTTGTTAGTTTTGATAAAATAATTTTAGTCCCATGACCATTTTGAAAGAATGATTTTCCAATATTTTCTATATCAACTTCTAAATCTTGTATATATTCCTCTGAATTAATTAATTTTTGCCAGTCAATTGTTAATCTATTTAAGAACATCTCCCCTTCAGCTTGAGTTTCAAGTGTTATTATTTTAGCTAATTTATGAACAGCCAATCTACCAACTCCTTTATTGCCAAATGATATCCTTTTAAATTTCTTACTTTCCTTTCTGTTTTTGCCTCTTTTAAAATCTGTACCAATTGTCAACCATACATCTTGAATTATTTTAGTGCTCATTCCATGTCCATTATCTTCTATTAAAATTTTTTGTTTTGGAGTATTTAAATCAAAAAAAGTAATCGTTACGTTTTCTGCATCTGCATCATAAGCATTTTTTACTAGTTCAAAAATTGCCAAGCTATCGCTACCAATTAACTCATCTCCTAATAAACTTAGAATATGACTTTTTGCTTGTATTTTATGTTTGCTTACTGACATAATAATTCTTTCATTTTTTTTGCAATTGCATTCGCCATCAATGGAGGCACTGCATTGCCTATTTGTTTAAATGCTGCAGAACGAGAACCTTCAAAATAAAAATCATCAGGAAAAGATTGTAATCTTGCAGCTTCTCTCACAGATATAGAACGACATTGATTAATATCTGGGTGAATATAATAATGGCCATCTTTAGCAATGTGTGCAACAACCGTATGTGCTACTCCTTTACCATCAACTACTTTATATCTATCTGTAAATGAAGTTTCATTTTTGTGTGTTTTTAATTCATTTGGCAAATCAGGGTATTTCAAACGCTCTTTGCCTTTATTCCATTTTTGAATTGCCGTTTTATAAATAGCTAAATCTCTTGTATTATGAGATCTAGAAATATGTTGTGTGACAAAATTAACACCGTTTCTCAATTCAAATTTTTGTAAATATTCATTTTTGTTTTCAGTGTATGCTATTTTTTTAAATCCTTCACCAGGTTTTAATTTTGGCAAACCTTGAAAAGCATCATTTACAGTATATTGTTTTATTACTTTTTCAAATTTCGGAAACCCAAAATCATTTTCTTTTTTCCAACCTACAATTATTATTCTTTTTCTAGCTTGAACAACTCCATAATCAGATGCTATTAAGGTATTATTATAGACTTCATAACCTAATCGGCGGAAATATGCTTTTAAATTTTTAAAATGTTCGCCTTTATTTGCAGTTAATAATCCAGGTACATTTTCAAAAACAAAAGCTTTTGGTTTAAACTCTTTTAAAAATCTACCATATTGTATGTAAAGTTTATTTCTTGGATCGTTTTCAATTTCCTTTTGGTATCGCCCTAATAATGAATATGCTTGACAAGGTGGGCCTCCAATTATAATGTCAACTTTTTTCCCTTTAAGTGATTTTTTTATTTTTGAAAAAATATCTTTTATGCTGTTGTCTGTAATTTCAAAGTTTAAAACAGAATTTAAAATTTCGGATGGAATTTTTTCATACAGTTCGTCTCTTGAAATTTTGCCGAACAAATAGTCGTTATATGTTTTTGTTTTTTTGTTTTTGGTGAGATAATGAAACGCTGCCCTCGTCTTGATAGTACAACAAGCATCTTCATTCATTTCAATATGAGAAATGGGATTGAAGTCAGCTTTTATAAATCCTTCGGACATTCCAGATGCGCCTGCAAATAAATCTATAAAGTTGTACATACTCATTTTACTTTTTTAAGTTTTAAATGTTTACAAACTTTTAATAAAATTTCATTAGGCTCTACATAAATATCAAGTGCAATTAGGTATAGCTCATCTACTTTAAGATTAGTGGTTAGGTTTCGACTAAGGTGACTTATCCTTGAACTGCCTGTATCCGTTTTATGAGCTATATCAACTTTCTTTATTGACTTAATTTTGAAATATTCGTCTAATATTGTCATACTCATTGAGGAAATTTGTGTCATAAAGATATAGTATTGTTTAAAAAATAAATTAATAACTATTTTCAAAGCTTTGGTTGATTAAAATATAATTGAAAATATATATCAATAACTTCTATTTTTTGTCATACTTCAACTAGCTCTTCTATTTTTTTTTCGTACTTATCTATTAACAAACCTAGCAGTTCTAGCTCATCGCCTTGGGTAGTTCCTTTCTTTGCATCAAATATTATTTCAAGCCTTAACAAGGCTTGTTCATACTCTTTCTTTGTTTTTATAAGTTTAAAGTTCATTAATATTGGGTTATAGTTATTTTCGTACCACTTAATTAAAAGTACAATTATTTAATCAACAAAAATACACTTTACCTAATCTGCAATATTATCAACTTCACCAGCTATAAATTTTTTAACCCAATCGGTTGTTACACTCTTTGGTCTTTCTAATGGAAACGCCAAAGCCCTGTCCCAACACAAACTAGCTAATACACCAAGGCTACGGCTTACGCCAAATAGTACGGTATAAAATTCAAACTCCTCCATACCATAATGCAATAATAAAGCACCACTATGTGCATCTACATTAGGCCAAGGGTTTTTTACTTTACCCAATTCGCCAAGTATGGTAGGTACAGTTTCGTATACTTTCCATACTGTATTTACCATAGGGTCGTTAGGCATGTGTTTTTGTGCAAATACCTGTTGTGCCGTAAACCGTGGGTCAGTTTTGCGGAGTACAGCATGGCCGTAGCCAGGTACTACTTTACCTTCGGCTAGGGTTTTACGTACATAGGTTTCTATTTCTTCTTTGCTAGGGTTGTTATTACCAATAGCTTCGTTCATTTCATTAATCCACTTTACCACCTCTTGGTTAGCAAGGCCATGTAACGGACCAGCCAGGCCATTCATACCTGCTGCAAAGCTAAGGTAAGGGTCGGCTAAAGCACTGCCCACTAAGTGTGTAGCATGTGCACTTACATTGCCACCTTCATGGTCGGCATGTATAGTCATATATAATCGCATTAGTTCTTTAAAGCCTTCATCTTCAAAGCCTAACATGTGAGCAAAGTTGCCTGCCCAATCCAACAAGCCGTTTGGTTGTATATGGTCGCCATTTTTATATTTTCTGCGGTATATATAGGCAGCTATACGGGGTAGCCTAGCTATAAGGTCCATACTATCATCAAATACATAGCCCCAATAATCTTTTTTGCTAATGCCTTTAGCATAAGCTTTTGCAAAGTTACTTTCAGTTTGCAAAGCCATTATTGCTACCACAAATTGAGTCATAGGGTGGCTATTTATGGGCAATGCTTCAATAGATGCAAATACATAATTGGGTACATGGCTACGCCTTTGCCATACACTACTAAGGTAATGCACTTCTTCATCGGTTGGCAACTCGCCCAATAGCATTAGGTGAAATAAACCCTCGGGAAGCGGCTCGTTGCCATTAGGTGCTTTTGCTAACTTTTGCTGTAGTTCAGGTATGCTGTAACCTCTAAATCTTATGCCATCTTCCGAATCTAATAAGCTGGTTTCGGTTACTAAGCCAGTTATACCTCTCATACCTTGGTATATTTGGGCTATTGTTACTTCATCTACTTTGGTGTTGCCATGTAGCTTTAGCATTTCTTTAATTTCGGCAGCTTGTGCTTCAGCTTTTGCTTTAAAAGCATTTTTAAGAATTCCCATAATCGTTATTGGTTTTGTATTATTCAAAATTAGTTAATTACATTTTATTAAACTAAAATAGGATGCTTAAAGTTTCAAAATAAATAACACAAATGCATCCGCCTTGGCGGATAAATACAAGTAAAAATTACAACCGTAATAAAAAGTAACTAAAGCTTACTCCAATTTGTTAAATATGTGTAATATTTCTGTAAATATGTTGCATAATGTTAGTATGTTTTCAAAATATGTTGTAAGTTTGCAATCCCTCAATTTTGAGGAATTAACCATTATTAATTAACAATTTAAAGCTATTTTTATGGCAGTTAAAATTAGATTACAAAGACACGGGTCTAAAAAAAGACCATTTTATTTTATCGTAATTGCAGATGCAAGAGCACCAAGAGACGGTAAATTTATTCAGAAATTAGGAAGCTACAACCCACTTACTGTACCAGCAACCATACAGCTTGACCGTCAAAAAGCCTTGGATTGGTTACAAAAAGGTGCACAACCAACTGACACAGTAAAGCGAATACTATCGTTCAAAGGTGTGTTGTACCTTAAGCACTTATTGCGAGGTGTAAAAATGGGCATTTTTAACGACGAAGCAGCAATGCAAAAGTTTGAAGAGTGGACCAAAGAGCATGACACCAAAGTACTAACACGTACCGACAATTACAAAAAAGAAAAACGTGATAGTATGCCTAAGCCTATTATTAAAAAAATAGAGCCAAAGGTAGAACCAGTAGCCGAAGCAGTAACAGCCGAAGCACCAGTAGAAACTGAAGTAGTAGCCCCAGCAGCCGAAGCTCCAGCAGCCGATGCAGCTGAAACTACAGCAGAATAATTATAACTATTATTTTTACGAAAGTATATTAATAAAGCCTCCAAATTGGAGGCTTTATTAATGTATAATAGTTAGGTAAATTTGGAAGCTTTACTTACACTAATATAATTGCATTGGTGTTAAAGTAAATGTTTTATTTTTGCAAATAATAAATTGAACACAATGGTATTATCGCAGCTTGCCCATACGCTTATAGGTTCCGAAATTGTAAAATTAGGCGGAGAAATTAAAGAAAAAATTAAGCAAGGAGAACATATTTATAACTTTACAGTAGGCGATTTTGACCCATCAATATTTCCTATACCCAAAGGCTTAGAAACTGCAATAGTGGAGGCTTACCACCAACGCTATACTAACTACCCATTAGCCGAAGGCATAATAGAATTAAGAGAAGCCATAGCACAATTTTTAGTAGCGTTTCAAGGGTTGCAGTATAACACTAACGAAATATTAGTAGCGAGTGGTGGACGGCCATTAATATATGCCCTGTTTAGAACCATAGCCGACAAAGCCGATAAAATAATATATGCCGTACCAAGTTGGAATAACAACCACTACACCCACTTTGTGGAGGGCGAACATATAATTATAAATGCTACCGAAGCTAATAACTTTATGCCAACAGCAGCCGATATAGCACCACATATAAAAGGTGCAGTGTTATTGGCCTTATGCTCACCACAAAACCCCACCGGCACTACATTTGCCAAAGCTGCCTTAGCGGATATATGTGCAATGGTAGTAGCCGAAAATGAACAAAGAGGCGAAAACGAAAAAAAGCTCTACGTAATGTTTGACCAAATGTATAGCCACCTTACCTATAGCGATATACACCACTACGACCCTGTAAGCCTTAACTCAAGTATGAAGCCATACACTATATATATTGATGCTATAAGCAAAGTATTTGCAGCTACTGGTGTAAGGGTAGGTTGGAGCATGGGGCCTACCGAAATAATAGCCAAAATGAAAGCAATACTTACCCATGTAGGGGCTTGGGCACCTATGGCAGAGCAGAAAGCTACGGCTGTGTTTTTATCACAAACTGAAGTTATAAAAACATACTTACAGGCATTTAAAAATGAATTAGGCTTTAGGTTAGATGCCATATATAATGGTATAAAAGCTTTACAGCAAAAAGGCTATAATGTAAATGCAATAGCACCCGAAGCTGCAATATACCTCACTATTAAAATTGATTTGGTTGGCTCTATAACTAATAATGGTAATACTTTGGCTAACCAAACCGATGTTACAAGTTACTTATTAAGCGAAGCTAAATTAGCCCTCGTACCATTTTATGCATTTGGTGCAGCCGCTAATTCGCCTTGGTATAGGCTTAGTGTAGGTACTTGCAAAAAAGAAGATATTGTACCAATGTTGCTACAATTAGAAAATGCTTTGGCAAGTTTGAAAAAATAAAATTAAGTATAAATCCATTATTTTTACCTGTTATTCATCAACTTTATTATAGCTTCTGCATTGGACTGTACGTTTAGTTTTCTGTATATTTTTTGTATTTGGCTACGTACTGTTTCTACACCTTTATCAAGTTCGGTGGCTATCATTTTGTAGCTATAGCCTTTAGCAAGCCATTCTAGCACTTCTTTTTCTTTAGCCGATAGGCTATTAAGTTCATCATAAGCTAAAGCGGTTCGTTTAGGAAAATATTTTAATATTTTACCCGCTATACTTGGTGTGAGTGGTGCTCCACCATTTATTACTTCTAGTATGGCTTCTTTTATTTTAGCAGCTGTGCTGCTTTTTAATACGTACCCATTTGCCCCAAGGCAAATGGCATTAAGCACCCTATCATTATCTTCAAATACGGTTAGTATAAGCACTTTACTATCGGGGTATTTTTCTTTTAATGCTTTTAACCCTTCTAATCCATTTACCTCGGGCATATCAATATCTGAAATTATTATATCGGGTTGCAACTGTTCATATAACCGTACTATTTGCTTTGCATTGTCATACACACCAACTACTGTAAATGCCTCATGCATATCCAAAAATGCTTTTAAGTTTTCTTGCATCAAATAATTATCTTCTAACAACAAAATTTTATAAGGCATAATGTTTTTTTTATAGTGGTAGGTTTATAGTCCACTGTGTACCAATTGTATTGTGCAATATAACAGCGCCTTTTAATTGCTGTACTCGGTTACGTATGTTTTTTAAGCCATTACCTTTGTTAATGGTAGCTTCGTTAAAGCCAATACCATTGTCATTTGCTGCAATTGTAAGTGTATTTTTAGTAGCATGTATGGTTAACAAAAATTTTGTTGCTTTACTATACTTTGCACAGTTACTAATAATCTCTTTACCTATCAAATAAATATCTTTTCGCCATTGCATGGGTAGTTTTTGTTGGCTATTTTTTATTATTAATTTAAGTTCGTAAGTTATGCCTAAGTCTTCAAACACATTGCTACAAAACAATCGTAGCCTATCAACCAATTGTTCCAAGCTATCATTATCGGGGTTGGCACTCCATACTATATCACTCATACTTTGTACCATGCCTCTACTTATTACCTCCATTTTTTTGGCTAATTCCTTTGCTTCAGTTGGTTTATTTTCTATTTTATTTTGTAGCACTACATTCATTAGTGTAAGGTTACTTATGGTAGTGCCTACATCGTCATGCAAATCTTTACTTATGCTGCTTCTGGTTTTTTCAATTGCAATTATTTTATTAATTTTTTGGCGGTACAGCCAATATAATATACTAGCCATTGCAATAGTACAAAGTATATAAAACAACCAATGTTTATAAAATGGTTTTTTTATTGTAATACTAAATGTGGCATCAGTTACCGACCATAAGCCATTAGCGTTTTTAGCACGTACTCTAAAGGTGTAGTTGCCAGGTGGTAATTGGTTGTAATTTACCGTATAGTTATTGCTTGGCATACTCCAATCGGCATCCACACCATCTAATTTATATTGGTACTCAGTTTGTGTTTCGTTAATAAATGTAGGGCAAGTAAATTCAAAGTTAAAATTGTTTTCAAAGTATTGAAATACTCCTTTAGTTGCTAAGCTATCTACATTAAGCATATTGCTATTGCAACTAATTTTGCTAATATATACGTTAGGTAGTATTTTTATTATTGTGTTATTAATGGGTACAGTACTTAACCCTCCACTTGAGCCAATGTGTAGTAATCCTTTGTATTCTTTTAGCAAATAAATATAATTTCCTAAGGTGTTGTTTTTGTACAACCCTTTATATACGGTATAGTAGCTGCCTTTGCTGCACTCAATTTTATCGATGCCTTTATTGCTGCCCAACCAAATATTGCCATCACTATCTTTAGTAATGCAGGTTAGTAGTGTACTCGATATTTCAGGTTCTGTATATTCTTTTTGTAGAGAGTAGGCATTATTTTTTTTGGTAAAATATAAAAGCCCTTTGTTGCCAGTAGCTAACCATATTGCATTATTAATATCTATTACTGCATTAACACAATAGGTATTTGTAAGTTCTTTTAAGGGTAAATACTGCTTTAACGTTACAGTAATTTTGTTATTAGTAATTAAAAAGTTTATACAATACAACCCATTATAATTGCTAAATAGTATGGCCTCATTTGGCATACTTCCTGCACTTATGGTAGCATATGTTATGTTGATTAATGTTGTTGGCACTTCAATAGGAGCTACTATACCGTTAGTTAAACTTACCAAATTGCCTTGCTTAGTAAGCATACAAGCTATACCATTGGGTAGAGTAATTATATTTTCCAAATTAAGCAACTCTTCATTTTGTGAGCCTAACACTATATTTTTTTGTACTGTTATAACATTGTTTGCATAGGTACATTGTTTGGTATATTTATTTTGAATAGCAACAAATGGATCATAATCATTTAACAATAAAGTATTATAAGATGTACCTAGCTCTTGATTACGAAAAATAATATTTTTAGTAGTTACAGTGCTTATTTTTTCGTTGGCTAAGCCATATAAATTAATATTGTTAGAAAACAAAAATGTTTCGTTAAATCCAACACCACTTTTTACTTGAGGGGCGCCTTTGGGCATGGTTAATACATAATTTTTTATACTCAAATTACTGTATCTATACAATCCATTTTCGGTAGCTAACCATAAGTTTTCTTCTCTATCTACAAAAATATCCCAAAATACTACATCGGGTAACAGTGGTTTTTCTAACTTTTTTATTTGCTTTAATGCTTTGTTGTATAGCAATAAACCATCGGGGTAATTTGAGATGGCAATATCGCCATTTGCAAATGTACCAACAGCTGTAATTTCATGCTCTTGCTTTGCAAATTGTATGGGGGCAATAGTTTGTATATTACTCAAACTAGCAGCAGGTATATAATACATAGCACTATCACTACTAATTATTAAGTTGTGGTTTACATCTTGCTTTAATACATTTATATATTTATTATTAAAAAATGGAATTGAAATTGGCTTATTAAAATCACCCTTTTCATATACTACAAAGCCTTTGTATGTACCTACCCATATATTTTTAAATACATCTTGAAAAATTAAAAAAATATACATTTCTGGAACCCGATAACGTGGAGGTAATGCAATTATTTGTACTTTGTTTTTGGTAACTAATTGTATGTTATAACCTGCAACATTAGCTGTAAGGTAGCTACTATCGTTAATTTGTAACGAACACATAAAATGCCTTGGTGTATCATTTTTAGGATATATAAATTCTAACGCATTGCCCATAGCCTTAGCTACACCTTGGTCGGTAGCACCCATTATACAAGCACCTTTGTATGTAGTAATGGAGTTGTTATGTGCAAAATAATACTGTTTTCTATTGCCTTTAAAAAAGTTAAATTTTCTTCCATCGTAATTACAAATACCATTATCGGTGGTAACCCAAATATACCCCATACTATCTTGCACTACATTTCCACAGCGGTTATTAATAAGCCCATCATTAGTAGTAAAGTTGCGGTATGGGCTGCCTTGGCCATAAGTATTTACAGCTATTAACACGCCTATAATAAATGTAAACCATTTTAAAAGCATTTTGCAAAATACAACTAAAAAATAAAGTAGCGTAACACTAATTGGTGATTACTAATTTGAATGCCCTTAGCCATATTTGCATAACAAAATATTGAATTATGAAATTACTACTTTCCATTGTATTAATAATAATTGTAGCCAGTTGTAATAATAACAGCAGCACCAAAAGCAGTACAAGTACACTTACTAATACCAAGCAGTTTGTAACGGCTAATATAGGGGGTAAACCTTGGCAAAGCGACCCTAACGAGGTGTTGGCTTCCTACAGCGAATTTGACGATAAGTTACAAATATTTACAAAAGATGCAGTTGGCAAAACTAATGTGTTGCTTACACTAATGCCTTTTAGCAAAACGGGTGTGGGTAAGTATAGTAGTGTAAAAGAAAATTCAAGTGGCTTTGGCATAAGTTTATTAGATGATAATACAACTGATACCGAAGAGTTAGATTATGACAATTTTCGTCAAGGGGCTATTGAAAATAGTATAACCATAGCAGCTATAAACGAAACGGCCGAAGGCAAAATGATTGTAGGCACATTTGCATCAGCCTTAAATAAAAGTAATAATTATGATGCAGCTACAAGCAAACCAATTGCTATTGATGGTGCATTTGCTGTACTATTAAAAAAGTAAAAGTATGAAATACCTTAAAACATTATATATCCTTTTATTGCTTGTAACCATTACTAGCAGTGCAAATGCTCAAATAAAAGACTGGCTTAGTCGCAAAAAAGAAGAAGCCAAACAAAAGGTAAATAATAAAATAGACCAAAAAACAAATGAAGGTTTGGATAAGGTTATTGATGCACCTGAAAAAGCAGCAAAAAAAAAGAAAGGACAAAAAGGAGGGGCACAAACAACCGATAAAGTAACTGAAAATAGTACCGTTGAAGATGCAAAGCCAGTTGGCGAAATAATTATTAATACCAATATAAAATGTGCTGCAGGCAAAGCAACAATTGAAGATTTAATACGAGATACGCCAGGTGTATCTAGTGTTTCTATTGATATTAAAAGCGGCAAATTATTTTTAGGATTAACAGGGGATGCTACAAATACTGAAGAAATAGAAACTATTATAAGAAAAAATGGATTTGAAGCCAATGGTAAAAAAAAGTTAGACGGTATAAATAGTTGTAAGTAATATGAAAGCAAAACGTATATATTTTTTATTGCTGTTACATTGTAGTAACTTTTGCAATGCCCAAGGTTTTGGCAATGGGCTGCCAATTACACTCAAGTTAAATACACCGGTTAATGTGGCTTTTGGTAATGTAGAATTTGCCGGAACGGTTCAAAGTTTAAATGATGAACCTGCAACAGTATTTATAGAAATAAAAACACCTAACCAAAGTATAGATCAAGTAAGTGGTAGAGCCGATAAAGCAACTGGATGTTATATAATAAAATATTATTGTAAAACTATTGGAACCTATACTGCAACTGCTTATGCTAGTGATAAAGTTCAAAATGCATCAATTGATTTTGAAGTAACTGCCGATGTGGAACTTGACAAAAGCTTTAACGAATTAACTAACGAAACCGAAAAGGCAGTAACAACCTTAGATGCTTATATAACCAAGGGCATACAAGATTTGGTAAAACCTGAGGAAATAGCCACTACAAAACAAAAAGTTGACAAATTAAAAAAGGCCGTTAAAGATTTTAATAACCACTTTGCCAATTTGAAAAAAGCAGTGGAAAGCCTTAATACCTTATGCAAAAAATACCCCGATGCAAAAAAAACTGCGGCACCTTATTTGGGTAAGTTAGCAAGTGAGGTAAAAACTCAAACTGATTTAGTAAAGCAAGTTACTAAAGATTTAAAAAATAGTGAAACACCAGTTGACGATTGTAAAAAAGCATATATGGTGGCCGAAGCTGCTGCAGCATATTCCACTACAATGAACTTAGCGGCAGGGGGAATTTTAAAAATTGGGGCATCTATTTTTATTGATAAAGTTTGGCCAATATTTGCTGAAAAGTATGCTCCCAAAGTATTTACCGATAATGATAAATTTTTATTTACCCAATCGGGCAAAACTGCCCTTACTGCCTTAGATGGAATTAAAGAAATAAAAAATGCAAGTTTTGGAGCAGGTATGATGGGTGATTTAACACAATACATTAGTAAAAATTTATTTAAACAATATTGTACCGAGTATAAAGGTGTGGTAAGCGGTACGTTTGCTATTGAAAATAAAAATGAGGGAAAAATGTATTCGAAGTACAGCCTTGTGTATGAGGGCATGGCATCGTTATACTGCAAAAATACTGAGTTGAAAAAAGGTATACCAAAACTAAATGGCTACTTAGAAGCAAATGTTACCAAAATAGAATTTACAGATAATGTATGGGCAGTAGAAGATAAAAAAGAATGGGATGAAGTAAAATATGTACGAATACCTTTTCCTGTAGTGCCTGTTAATGCAACACAGGCTGATGCTGACTTAGGGTTTGGAGCTTTGGCAAGAGCAGCTTTGCCAGGTGCATTTTATTTGCCATTAGAAGCAAAAATAGTACAAGAAAAAATGATTATAAAAATTATGCCAGCCAAAGTAGATTTTTCTCCTTTATTTACCAACAAAACATTAGTAGTAGCAAGGGCAAAATATGGAGCAAAAAATTTGTCCGGTGGAGTATTTGAATACCCAATACAATCAGGCTTTTTTATGATTACCCGATCGGTAAAGCAAGGCGATAATGCACCAACATTTAGTTTGGATATAAAAAAAGAAAACCAAACTAAAGTATTGCAAGGTGAATTTCCAAGAACTGTAAGCCCCTCAGGTGATATAAAAGTTGATTTTTTATTTAAAATAAAATTAAGTGAAATAGAAGGTGCTAAAAAATAGCAAACACACTCCCATATAATGAATAAAAGTAAAACAATACTACTACCACTGCTACTACTAATAATTGCCCTATGTATGTATTATATGGGATGTTATAAAAAAAATAAAACAACTCAAGTAAACTATACGCCACAAGGTACTACTATAATTAAGCAAGGCGATATACAATTAAAAATATGGGATAACAATACCGAAGATGGAGATAGTGTAAAAGTGTATTTAGATGGTAAACTTATTAAAGACACACTGGCCATATTGTATGAGCCTTTGCAATTAAACTTTGGTAAACTAAGCAAAGGTGAACACTTGCTTGGTGTAGTAGCTATTAACGAAGGTATAATGAGCCCAGCTAGTGCATCAATGAGTATTAGCAACCAAACAGAAAATAAAGAATTTGAAATGAATGCCACTAAAGACAGTGCAGCATCGTGGAAAATAATTATTGAATAAAAACAAATATAGTAAAATGAAAAAAACAATTTTTTATGCTTTAGTAATTACAACTATGGCAGCAACAGCTTGCACTAATAAAAGTAACGACACTGATGTAGCAGGTATTGCAACCTCGGATAAAACGAGTAGCGGTTCGTTTACAGTTAATGGTAACACTATGAAAGGAAATGTAAGTACACAATACTTTGGCAGTAATAAAACCACCGATAATTTTTCTATTCTTTGCCAACAAGATGAACCTTTTACATTGCTACAAGCCACATTTGCCAACGAAGCCAATGCCAAAACAGAAGGCTTAAAACCTAAAGGCGGATCATACAAAGTAAATGACGGAGAGTTTGGTTTGGAGCTAAGTACAGCCGATAGTGATAAACATTTTATTGCTAACGAAAAATCGGGCGGTAGCTTAAAAGTAGAGGGAAATAAAATGACAATTACCGATATGAAATTATTTGATAGAGATGGAAAAGAAAGAATAGTAACTGCAACTATAGTATTTTAAAAAACATTTTTATTAAATAATATAATGATGAAGAAAACTACAGCAACTTTATATTTGCTTTGTATTGTGTGGCTACTTAATGCACAAAATAAAACCCAATGGAAACTTAGCACACATACATGGAGTGGTGCTGGGTGGATAGGTAAATGGGAATATAAATACGATGCTAAATTTTTTTTGAAAACAGTAAACTATTATCAAGATAAAAAATTATTTAGCGTAAGTAAAAATTTTATACACAATGCAGTTGGCAATATTATTAGTTACGAAGATGTGTATTTGCAAGGTGCCGACCCACAAAAATTTTATTTTACCTACAACAGTAAAAACGAATTAGAAACTAAAAAAACAGTGTACTATAAAGCAGGTAAAGAAAACTATACCGAAGAATTAACCTACACTTGGGAAACCAATAAAGTAATCGCCATACAAACTGTTGTATCCAAAAGAGGTACATCATCATCTACCATTATTTACACGTTAGACGATAATAAAAATATACTTTCAAAAGTAACAAAATCGGGTACATATACAACAACACAAACCTTTAAAGATATAGTGGCCACACCCAACCCTTTAGCAAGTGTTGATTATCCATACAACAAAGAAGTAGTATCGCCAAACAACTCAACTTACGTATCTGGCTCTACTTCACCATCTACCATAAAAATAAAAACAAATACCGAGGGGCTTACTACAAGCATTGCCGAAACTATTGATAATGGTAGCTACAAATTTATAAATACAGATAGTTTTAGTTATATAAAAATAAAATAAAAACACATGAAAAACTTTACACTACTCACCATTGCCGCATTGCTATGCCTATTAGCCAATGCACAAAATGTAGCTATTAATACCGATGGCAGCACTGCCAATGCAAGTGCAATATTAGATGCAAAAAGTACTACCAAAGGCATACTAATACCACGAATGACAAAGGTTGAACGTAATGCTATAACTACACCTGCTAACAGCCTGTTAGTGTATGTTAATGCACCCGATACCGTTGGTTTTAGTTACTACAATGGTAACCAGTGGCTGTGGTTACTAAATAGCCCCAATAATACCGATTCTACAGCGTGGAAACTTACGGGCAATAATATAACAAGTACAAATTTTTTAGGCACACTAAATGATAGTGCTTTACTATTTAGAGTTAAAAATAAACCAGCAGGTATTGTTGATTCTATTACCCAGAATACTGCTTTAGGTTTTCAGAGTTTAAGAAATAATAAGGCAACTGGTAATACAGCTTTAGGTTATAAAACATTATCTAATAATATTGATGGTGATGACAATATTGCAATTGGAAATTTGGCTTTATCTCTCAATGACTCATCATCTTATAATGTAGCAATTGGAAATTTGGCACTTTATGGTCATAAAGGAGCAAGTAAAGATGAAAATGTAGCTATTGGGAGGAGATCAATGTATTATGATAGTATTGGTCTTCAAAATGTAGCAGTTGGTGCATTTGCTCTTTACGGAGCATCTAGTTTGAAAACAAAAAATGTAGGTACAGTTTCAATTGGCTATGGGGCAGGGCAATATAATAATGCAAGCTATAATACATTTGTTGGTACTGGTGCAGGTAGCGGGGCAGGACTTAACGCCTTTACCAATAATTTATCAGGAGACGAGAATACTGGAATTGGTACTTATACACTATCAAACAATAGTTTAGGAAGAAGTAATGTTACACTTGGATTCCGTAGTATGTTTTTTAATAGAACAGGGAATAACAATGTAGCTTTAGGTGTATGGGCAATGGGATCAAATGGCTTTGGAAGCAATAATATTGCTATTGGTGATAGTGCTATGTATAATACCAGTGGATTAGGCAATTACAACAAAAATATTGGTATTGGTAGTTATTCATTATCAAAAATTACAAACGTAACCGATAATATAGCCATTGGCGACGAAGCTATGTACCTAGCTAATAGTAACAACAATATAGGCATTGGTAACAGGGTATTGTACAGAGGTATTGGTGTAGGTAATATTGCAATGGGCAACGATGCTGGTCAAAATTTTTCGGCAACCAGTAATTATAATGTATTAATAGGCGATAGTGCAGCAAGGTTAGTAACCAATGGTAGCCGAAATATTATTATTGGGGCTAAAAGTTTATACAATGGAGTAGGTGTAAATGATAATGTAATAATAGGGCATAATGCTGGCCCATCGGGTGTTGGCAGTGGTAATAGCAATAATGTAGTAATTGGCTCGGGTGCAGGCCTTAATGTAATAAATGGCGGCGGTAATACCCTTATTGGAAACAATACCGATTTGAATGTAAATAATTTAAGTAATGCTACGGCAATTGGTAATAATGCATTAGTTGGTACTAGTAATAGTTTAGTACTTGGTAGTATTAATGGGGTAAATACTGCAACTGCCGATACTAAGGTTGGTATTGGCCTTATCAATCCATCCGAAAAATTAGAAATTGGAAATGGTCGGTTACGTTTTAAAGGTAATGCAGCAGGTGGCAATGCACATGGCATTACTTGGACAAATAATGCGGGCACCACAGATAGGGCTTTTATTGGCATGGAAACAGATAATTATTGGGGTATTTATAATTTTGGATATGGGCCTGGCTGGAACATACGAGTACATAATAACAGTGGCGAAATGGGTATTAACAAGCAACCAGGTAGCACTATGTTAGAAAGCAGATTACAAGTAAAACAGAATAACACTGCATCAGTTGCACAATATGGTATTAGTATTGAAACTGCTATAAATACAAACCGATGGGATATGTGGGTTGATAATAATGCAACACCCGATTTTGCCTTTAGTTACAACGGAACTTTAAAAGGGTACATACAAAACGCCACAGGAAATTATATTGTTACCTCCGACAGAAGCTTGAAAAAAGATATTACAGCACTTAGTAACACTACAAAAAATTTACTTTCAATTATACCATATCAATATCACTACAATACTAACACAAGTGCCGACCCTTTAAGTATAGGTTTTATGGCACAAGATGTTTTAAAAATTTTCCCCGATGCCGTTGCAAAAAAAATATTAGATAATGGCATAGAGCAATTAGGTGTAAACTATCAATACTTTACAGTACTATCTGTAAAAGCCATACAAGAGCTTGCCGACCGAAATACGAAACTTGAAGAGTATGTAGGTGGGCAACAAACACAAATAGAAAAATTAAAAGCCGAAAACGAAATGCTTAAAAATGATATGAAACTAATTAAGCAAAAATTAGGTATTCAATAAAAAAATAAGCAACCCTATTTATAAATAAAAAACTTAAACCCATGAAAAAACTCAAACTCCTCACCATTGCAGTACTAGTAATTGCATTTGGCAATGCCCAAAATGTAGGCATTGGCACCACCACACCTACCGCAAAGCTAGAGGTAGTAGGCAATATAAAAATTGTAGATGGCACACAGGCACTTAATAAAGTACTTACAACCGATGCTACTGGATTGGCAACTTGGAGTGCAAAAGGTGTAGTACAACCTAATACTTATGTTATTAGCGATGTAAAAAACGATGCTAATTTGTTAGCAAATAATTATGCATATAAATCAAGTTTTAATGTAAACACAAAAATAGCTAGTACCGTAAATTTAGCTGCAGAAAACTGGACTGCAACTAGCTACTTTGCAGAGAACACAACTAACCCTGAAGTTATAAATGGTGCAGGAAATAATTTTGTAGTTTTTGGAGGGTACAACAGTACTAAAAACATTTCGAGTGGAGCAATATACGATGCTATAAATGATACTTGGATTGGCATACCCGATATGGGTGATGATTTAGAAAGGTCTGTACCAGTAGTTGTATGGGCTAATGGAAAATTATTTGTTTGGGGTGGCTTTCAGCAAAAGGCATACACACAAATTTATCATAACACTGGCAAAATATACGACCCTGTAACTAAATTATGGACAACTATACCTGCCCTAAATGCTCCAAGTGGAAGATATATTGCTGCTTATGCCTACAACCTAGCAACTAACGAAGTAGCAATATGGGGAGGTACTGGTAGCAATGGTGGTAACGGTGGTGCTTATTTGGGCGACGGTGCTAAGTATAATTTTAATACCAATACTTGGGCAACTTTACCAACCCTTGCAGCTCCAACCGCAAGGGGTTATATGGGTTTTGCTTCAGGGTTAGGTAAGTTTTTTATATTTGGTGGTATTTTACAGGCTGGTGGAAATTCTACCACATCACATTTTTATGATTTTGCCTCAAATACTTGGACAGCACCTACCGCCTCTGGCTTGTCTGCAAGGTATAATGCACACACCGTGTTTACGGGCAGTAGTTTTTTAGTATGGGGTGGCAACGGCACTAGTGTTGGTAACGAAGGATCTATATATAGCTTAGGTTCTAATACCTGGAGTGCAATGAGTACAGTAAGTTCGCCAGCTGGCCCTAATTATTGTAATACCACATTTTCAAACGGATACTTTATTCATCAAGATGAATCTAGTAATAATAAATACAGCATTTTAACCAATACTTGGTCGCCACTTAACGATTTTGAAACCCGTGGTTTAAATGCAATTGCAGGTAATACAAATGGACTATTTATTTGGGGTGGTAATGCTAGTTTAACAATAGGCTCCACTAAAAAAGATGTTGGTGCAAGGTACTTTTGGAATACACAAAATATTACCATTAATACAACCCAACCAGAAGAATATTATTTATATAAAAAAAATTAAAAATAATGATATAGATAAAACCTTTTCTTGTAAAATTAAAATTATGAAAAAAATAATCTTTCTCTCAACTATACTATTTGCATACAATGCAAATGCACAATTGGTGGTACAAAGCGGTGCTACTATTACTACCACAGGTAATGCAGTGGTATGTTTGCTCAATACCGATTTGCAAAACGATGGCACTATTAACCAACTAAGTGGTACGGGCAAGTTTGTATTTAATGGCAATGCCAATAGTATAATAAGCGGTACTACTACACCCAACTTTGCCATATTAGAAATGGCAAAAACTGGTAACGCCAACCTTACCTTACAACAGCATATTGGTATAACTGAAAACGTATTATTTACCAGTGGTAGTATAGAGTTAAATAATAAAAATATACTACTACAACCAACAGCTACACTCATAGGCGAAACCGAAACTAGCCGCATAACGGGCCTTGCAGGTGGGTACGTAGAAATTACAAATACACTAAATGCACCAACTGCCACTAATGTGGGCAACCTTGGTGCAACAATAACAAGTAGCCAAAACCTTGGCAGTACTACCATACGGCGAGGGCATACCTCACAAACTGGGCTAGGTGGCGGTGGTAGTAGTATATACAGATATTTCGACATTATACCAACTAACAACACAGCATTAAATGCTACACTACGTATTAATTATTTTGATGCCGAATTAAATGCACAAACCGAAGTTAGCCTAGTACAATATAAAAGCCCCAACAACCTTAACTGGTCTAATATGGGCTTTACTACCAGAGACGGAAGTTTGAATTATGTAGAAAAAACAGGGCTTAATGACTTTTCACGTTGGACCTTAAGCAACTTAAATAATACCCTGCCAGTAAGCATTACACAATTTTCGGCTGGTTGTAGTAATGGTAATGTTACCCTACTTTGGAAAACAGCACAGGAGCAAAACAGTAAACAATTTAACGTACAAACTAGTACCGATGGTATTACATGGGTTACCATAGCAACTGTGCCTACTGCTGGTAATAGCACTACCGAAAAACAATATACCTATACCAATGCAAATACTAACAATACATTGTACCGTATAATGCAAGTAGATTTGGATGGTAAGTTTGCATACACCACCATAGTAAAATCTGTTTGTAATACCCTAGCAAAAGATGCTATAAATATATACCCCAACCCTGCACAGCAAAATATATGGATAGCCTTGCAAAGCACTGACATAAGCAATATAGTAATTACAATAGTAGATGTAAAAGGTGCTACTGTACTTACAAAAAATACAAGTGTAACTATTGGCAATAATGTACTGCCAATTACACTAACAGGCCTTGCCAAAGCAACTTACACTATAATTGTAAGTTATAATAATGGCTTAAGCCAAAAAATTGGTAAACTTATAAAGCAATAAATACTACCAGAGTATCATTATTTATAAGCACTACTTGTACCGCTATATGTAGCACAAGTAGTGCTTTCTTATTTTACATTCTATATTTTACATTCTATATTTTATATTTTACATTCTATATTTTTAATTCTACATTTCACATTCTATATTTCACATTTCATATTTCACATTCTACATTTTACATTCTACATTTCTTATTTCACATTTCATATTTCACATTCTACATTTTACATTTCTTATTTTACATTTTATATTTCACATTCCATATTTCACATTCCATATTTTACATTTCTTATTTTACATTCCATATTTCACATTCCATATTCTACATTTCTTAATTTACATTTCCTCAGTTTAACTATTTCTTAGTATATTATAAAATACATTTGACTAAATAAATAAACTAATGAAAAAAAATTTACTCCTAACCATTATTATTGGCACCGTACTTAATGCAGCAGCACAAGATGCTAAGCAGCTACAACAATATAAATACCGCATACCAAAATACCGAGCAATAACCTTACAAGGTAGTAACAATGGCTATACAATAAACCAAACTACGCTACCCACCGAAAACGGTATTGGAGGATCGGTATATGGGCAATACAACGAAATACGAAGTACCGATAAAATGCTATCAAATTTTAATATTCTAAATATTGCTAGTTTCGGAAATGCAAACAATACACAACAAATTGATAGCAATAAAGTAAAAAGGGGTGATTTTGATTTGCAAATAGCATATAACACTAAGTTGTACAATACCAAGCTACAATATATTGAATTGCGTGCAGCATCGCAATACAGTACCAATAATGCTACAATTATAAAAAATTATATACCTAATAGTTATAAAACTAGTGATAAAGCAACTACCGAAACGGTGAAACTAACCCTTGGTATAGGTAAAGGGCGTATAGAAAATGTAACCGATATGCAAAATGCATTATGGTTAATTAAAGAATTGCAATACGATAAGTTATTAGCCAAAACCCTTACTGAGCAAGAGGTATATGGTTTAGCTCAAGCAATTACCAAAGGGCGTAATACACGTATACTCGACTTTAGGCGTAACATAAAATATTTATTAAAAATAGTAGATACCTATTTGCAAAGCATAAAGGCTATTGCCAAAAACGATATTAATTATTTTACAGACTTAAATGATATTGTTTATTTTGCAAATAATAGCACACGAAACTCTGGCTATAATGCGTATATAAAATTTGATAACCAATTACAAAATTATAAGGCTTACAATATTAATAAATACCTTAACAACAATATTGAAAGCAAATTTAAAAATGAAGGATTTCAAAGTGTAATTACAGTTGGTTATATAAAAGAAAAGCCGATAAATTTAAAAGAACAAGTAAGTTATGGTGCTAATATAAACATAGCAACAAATAAATTAAAACTTAGAACTCAACAAATAAGTAATGGTATTATAGTTAGTAATACAGCCAATACAACTAAGCCCAGTAGGGTAACCATTAATGGTACTATTGGCTATGCTATATACCCCAATACTCGTACTATAGCAGCTTTTGACCTAAGTGCTAACCATTACCAAAGTAAGTATAATGGTACTAAAGAAAATGCAACCAATATAAATGTAGGTTTCAAGGGTACTTATTTTATAAGTTATAATACCTTATTTTTTGTACAGGTTCGGGGGTTTTACAATAATAGTAGTAGTAGTTATATTATTAATAATAGTAACTATTTTAGTGCAAATTATAATACAGCTGTAGCTATTAATCTTTAAAAGTAATACAAAAAAATAAGTGGCACTTTTATGCAGTGCCACTTATGCTTACAGTGTTTAATTTTTCCTATATCTATCTCGCTGCCTACTCACATCGCCACCATCCATTTGTACTATTTTTGGTACAAATTTTCCAATTACGTCAACCAATTCGGTTTGGCTTTGCATTACAGTTTCTATATCCTTATAAGCCATAGGAGCTTCGTCAAGTCCAGCACCTATAAGGGTTACACCATGTTCGGCTAGTGTATTGGCAAGCATTGGTTTGGTTATATTAGCCAAGGCTTTTGTGCGGCTCATGGCACGGCCGGCACCATGGCTAGCACTTTGCAATGCTGCTGCATTTCCTTTACCTTTTGCTATATAGCCTGCTGCCATCATACTACCCGGTATTATACCCAGTACGTTTTTACCAGCTGGCGTAGCACCTTTGCGGTGTACTATTACCTCTTGCCCATGTAGCATTTCTTTCCAAGCAAAGTTGTGGTGGTTTTCCACCATACTTATAGGCTGCATACATAGTGCAGTAGCTATATGCTTATGTATAGCATGGTGGCAAGCACTAGCATAGCCACCGGCTAGGTTCATAGCTAGCCAATATTCCATACCCTCTTGAGTGTCCATATTAAGCCATGCCAAATGCTTTGCCTCTTGTGGTAGTACCGTTATTGCTGTGGCTAACTTAGTATAATGGTTAGCAATAGTAGCACCCAAACCTCGGCTACCACTATGGCTTAGCAGCCCTACATAATTGCCAGGTGGTACATTCCATATAGCATCTTGTTCGGTTATTTGTACCTCACCAAACTCTACAAAGTGGTTGCCACTACCGCTACTACCCAATTGGTTGGCAGCTTTTTGTTGTAAGGGTTTAAGCATATTAATTTCGTTAAACAGTGGTGAGTCCAATACCGCATCTTCGGTTTTCAAATGCCGTAGTTGCCTACTCGTAAAGTCTTTGCCAGTGCCAAATAAGGTGTGGCTAACCAACACTTTTTGATAATACTCCAACTTACTTTTAAGTTCGGCTGCAGGTATAGCAAACACACTAAGGCACATACGGCAACCAATATCTACACCAACGGCATACGGTATTATAGCATTGTTAGTTGCTAATACACCGCCAATAGGCAGTCCGTAGCCTTGGTGTGCATCGGGCATAAGTGCACCAGCCACTGCCACAGGTAGTTTGCTAGCAATTTCCATTTGTGCTAATGCACCAGCTTCTATATGCTCCGCACCATATATTTGGTAAGGTATTCCAGTAGCTAACAACGGTATAGCCATTTTTTCCTCAGCCACTTGTACTACTAATTGCTTGGCTATGGTATGTAATATTTCGTGTTGTAGGTAGTCTTCTGGCTTCGCCAAAATGTTGGTGAGTATTACAAATGCATCTGCTACCAAGGTATGTTTGTAATGTGTATTTATGGTTTGCATAGCTATACTTATTACTGCTCCTTCGGGGTATCCAATTGTACGTAATTGTTTGCCCGTTATGTTTAATTTGTTCATGTTAATTTGTTGTTTTTATTTCACACTACTCCTCATTAAGCAGCAAGTATTTGTTACTAATTGTTTTAAAGCTTACACTTGGGTGTTCCACACATCGCCATACTAAGCCTTCTCTTTCAATGGTGTGTAGTTGGCTCAGCCCCTCAGCCTTAGCCAATATTTGGGGCAATGTATAATCCAATAGTACAGTTTCTATATAAGGGCAAGCTGGTATGTTAAGGTTATTTATTACTTCGTAAAATGTTTGCTGGTTTAGCCTTTTACCATTTACAAATATGTTAAATAGCCTTATTTCATTTGCCGTTAAGCGATATTTATTGCCTTGTGGTTTGCCTATATATTCGCCCTGTACTATTATATTGGCGGTGCCAAAATGTGTAACTAATTTTTGTATCTGCTTCGCAAAATGAGTGCTAACAAATACTTGGTGCCAATCATTATGCTTGTTAAACAGCTCAAACCTTCGGCTACATACACGGTATTTACTTTGTTTAAAATAACCTAGTTCGTGTATTATTGTAATGCTACTACCATCTAACTTTTCCGATACCACAAATTGCTTACCCTTATACTCCTCCAATACTTGTGGCATATTTTGTATCCTCTCTTCATCGGTTACTGGTACTAAGCTAGTAGGAAAACCTCTCCTATTTACCTTATGCAAATTTGGAAATATTTTTACCAACCACTCATATTTTAATTTCCATAACCACCGTTTATACCACACTGTAGGCATTTTTGGTTTTGCTAGTAAGTCGGGTAATTCTTTACTATATTTTTTTATACCCAATAGTGTAGTTACATCATCACCCACCGCCCAATTGCCCTCTGGCAGCGGTACTAGCAAACCTTGCGATATTTGTTGGCGTAGTTTTATAGTACGTACTCGGTACTTTCTACTGTGCAAAAATGCATATTGTTCTGTGGCAGGCACTATGGTATCTATTTGTATATAAGTAGCCATGTCGCCTACTTGGTATTCGCCTTTTTTTATTACAACCTCCCAACCTAATACGGTAGCAGCTTCTATGGCATCGGCACCTGGTATGGGTTGTACATTGGTTATTTTTTCTATACTTGCTAATTTCATTTTTTATTATTTTTATAGTATTTATTTTTTTGTCCATTACGCCAAAAGCCCCAATCAACTAGTACTGACCGGGGCTTTACACTAAGGTTAATTATTGATTGCTAATAATTACAATGTATTAATGCCACGGTGGCGGTTAGGTATGTAGTATTATGGCACACTACCGCAAACCCTTTACTACATACACTTATAGGTAAGTAGGGGTGCAGTTGCCAAGTAGGTGTGTACATAATTTTCATTTTGTATTTTTGTTATTTTTATTTTTTGTTATTTAGGTGGTTACACCACCCAAAAAAAAGAAACCCTAACTTTTACATAAGTTAGGGTTGTTATAAGTAGTTTATTTTTTTATTTATTTAACTATGCTTTACATACCCTAACTTACTATTGTACATCTCTGTACGAGTCCAGTTTTTATTTTTTAAAATTGATTTATTGAACGGCATAATATTTTATTTTCTTGTGCAAAGGTGTAATCTTTTTTTTCAATTTTCCAAATATATTTTTTATTTTATTTTTTGAGGCATATTATAATTAGCTATAATGCTTTGCAGCAAAGTATTTGCTTCAATAATAAATTTTATTTTTTTTACAAAAAAATATTTCAAACTCCATCTTTTTATTTTGTAAATAAGTACAACAGTTATGTTTATACCAGTAATGCTACATTTTTTTTGTACATTTAATTATGTGTTTTCATGTAGCCATCAAAAAATCTGTTGCTCAAATTGCTAAGGAGTTAGCACTACTACCCCCAACCAATTTGTTATGGCAACCTGCTGTACATATTAATGGATTTGCACACCCACAGCTACCTATAGTTACACAGCAACTACCCCACCAACTGCAAGTAGCACAATGGGGTTTAGTGCCTAGTTGGGTAGCTACAACTGATGCTGCCACGGCCTTACAAGCACTTACACTTAATGCCAAGGCCGAAACGGTATGGGATAAACCATCGTTTAAAGAGAGTATTGCTAACCAACGCTGCTTAATACCCGTTACAGGGTTTTATGAGTGGCTTACTTACCAAAAGCAAAAATATCCGCATTATATTTATGTAAAGCAAACTGAATTATTTTGCCTAGCAGGCATATACAGTACTTGGCTGCACCCTACTACCAAGCAAGTACTACAAAGCTGTAGCATACTTACCACCACTGCTAATACTACTATGGAACGAATACACAATACCAAAAAACGAATGCCTGTAATACTACACCCAACACAATATAATAGTTGGTTACAACCCAATATTACTACTGAGCAAACTACACATTTGCTACAGCCTTACCCCGATGCTGAAATGGGTTACCACAGCATAGCACAAAACTTTTTGGCACAAAGTGCCTTACAACAAACGGGCAATTTGCTGCAAGAAGCGGCTTACCCCGAGTTGGCTTTTTTGTAAACCTATATAGCTAATATAATTGGTAATTAAAATACTAATAAAATTAGTATTTGTAAATAATAATACTTACTTTTGGTGTTAAATAACTAGTACTTATGACAGACTATACCGACACCCAGTACGATAATGATGATTATAGTGCAGTTTATAAAGGTAGCAAAACATTTACCCAACAGCAAGTGCTAACTGCCAATGCCACAGGCTTTGGCTCAGCCGGCGATGACCATGCCGAACGTGGTATAGACCTCAACGAAAGGCTAATTAAAAATAAACCCGCCACGTTTTTTTTTAAAATGAAAGGCGATGCAATGCAAGGCTTTAGCATACACAATGGCGATATACTAATAGTAGATAGAAGCATAAAAAAAGTAAATGAAAAAATAATAGTAGCCGTACTTAATGGCGAAATGCTAGTACGGCAACTAAAAAAAACTACCGATGCCATATACCTACTACCCAACCACCCTAAGCATAAAGCTATTGCAATTGATCCCTGTGTACAGTTTATGGTGTGGGGTGTAGTTACTTATGTGGTGCACCAGGTTTAAAGCCCCCTTAATACCCCAAGTGGGAAATTAGATCACAAAAACTTGTAACCAAGTACTAGTTTTTATTATAAAAATAGTAGTAATATGTACTTAAATAATGTAGATGCTGTAGCAAAATCCCCTCTTGGGGAGTGGGGGGGCTTTTATGCTATAATTGACTGTAATAGTTTTTACTGTAGTTGCGAAAGGCTGTTCCGGCCCGACCTTGCCAATAAGCCAGTAGTAGTACTTAGCAACAACGACGGCTGTATAGTAAGCCGTACCGACGAGGCAAAGGCACTTGGTATAGATATGGCCGTGCCCTACTACCAATGCAAAAATGAAATACAACGTAATGGTGTAGCGGTGTTCAGCAGCAACTACAACCTATATGGCGAACTGAGTATGCGGGTAATGGATACCCTACGCCAAATAATGGGAGCTAGTAGAGTAGAAGTATATTCGGTAGATGAGGCTTTTTTAAATATGGATATAGTGCCACCAGCCGAGCTGCACAGCACTGCCAAACATATAAAAGATACGGTGGAATTATGGACAGGCATTAAAGTATCCATAGGTGTGGCGCCTACCAAGCTGCTTAGCAAAATGGCTAATAAGCTAAGTAAAAAAGATAAGCAAGGTACACAAGGTGTACTAGTGTTAGATACCCACGAAAAAATAATAGATGCCCTACAATGTACTGCTGTAGGCGATATATGGGGTATTGGGCGTAAGTATGCCCACAAGCTTAAGCAACTTTACAATATATACAATGCCTACGAACTTAGCCAAATGAATGAGGCATTTGCCCAAAAACACTTGGGCGGTGTAGTAGGTGTACGGTTGCTAAAAGAGCTAAAAGGCGAACCTTGCATAGCAATGAAAGATCCGTTGGAAACTAAAAAAAATATAATGACTACTCGTATGTTTGGCAAGCCCGTATATACCCTTACCGAGGTAAAGGAAGCTGTGGCTACTTATACGGCAAGGGCTGCCGAAAAGCTACGCCGCCAATACAGTGCTGCACAAGTACTGCAAGTATTTGTAGTAACTAATAACACCAAAACTGATGCCTATAACTACGAACCCAAAAGCCGCTACAACTATACCAAATTGCCGTATGCTACAAGCAATACTGCCGAATTATTAAAAGCTACTTTGGCCTTAGCCGAGCAGTTATTTGTACCTGGGCTTAAATACTTAAAAGCTGGTGTAATGTTGGGTGGCATAGTGCCCGATGCTGCTGTACAGGGCAATTTGTTTGAAACCATACAAACCAACAACCACAAAAAACTAATGCAAACACTCGACAATATAAACTTTGCTATGCAAGAAGATGCTATAAAGTATGTAGCAAGTGGCTTAACTCGCAATTGGAAAATGAGGCAAGAACTCCGTAGCAAAAAATACACTACTCGTTGGGACGAATTGTATGAGGTAGGATAGTAGTATTATTGAAAAATTAAAATTAATAATTGCTTTGGTTATGTAATTGTATTACCATTTTGATTGTAAGGCAAATAAATGTTGAAAAGCAATTTACTTTAGTACATCAAGTACTGCAAACATTTTGCTAACCAATGCTTTGGTGCTACCACTATAATTATTTACCAAAAAGGAAATAATATATTCGCTACCATCGGCGGCTGTATGGTAACCGCTAAAGCCCTTTACATCGCCAATAGTACCGCTTTTTAATTTCATACCATTGTACAGTGGAAATGCATTGAGGTAGCTGCTGTACCAAGGTTGCTTACTTGCATAATCCAGTACTTTTATAATAGTACTTGTAGTAACTCGGTTGCTTGGCGATAAGCCACTACCGTCGTACATATTAAGTGCCGTTGGCGAAATGCCCTTTTGTTGCCAAAATGCTTTTACTAGTTCTACACCTTTTGCAGTTGCAAATACACCTTGCTTTTGTTCTGCCATTTTATTTAAAAATGCTTCGCCATAAAGGTTTATACTTTTTTTCATAAACCAATAATTGAGTGCCTCCAATGTTGGTGAGGCAATAGTTGTTATTACTTTTATAGGTGTTTTAGTTTTTGTTGCAGTGCCTAACTGTGTAGTACTCAGTATTGGATTTGTAATTTTTATATTCCCAGTTTTTAATTTTTGCAAAAGCATTTTACCAAAAGCCATACTTGGGTTAGGCATAGCGCCACTTATTACAAAGTTAGTATCGTTAGCTGGTAGCGTACCTTTAATAATAGCTGTAGTGGCATATTGTGGTAGGTATATTATGGTGTTATCGCCACTGCCAGCTTCGGCTGTAGTTACTTCGTTGGTAAATGTTACATCGGGTATTGGTGGGTCTATATTAGTAATAGTGGTTTGGGTACCTATATTTTTATCGGTACTAAAGTGTATATCAAATTGGTTTTCGTGCCAATTAAACAACCGTGCTGGTGCACCATAATAATTACCGAGGTCTTCCCATATCCAATTGCTTGGGGTTACATTTTTATTGTAGCCATCGGCTAATAGTATACTACCTGTAATGGCTTTTATATTTTGTTGTTGTAGTGCATTTACAATTTTGATAAGCACTGCATTAGGCTTGGTTTCGGGGTAACGGAAGCTACCAAAGCTAGGGTCGCCACTGCCTTGTATTATTAGGTTGCCATTAAGTGTATTGTTAGCTATAGTACCAGTGTAACCAATTAGGGTATTGTAGGTAAATGCTTTTCCTAGTACTTCGTAAGCCGTTGCACTCGTTATTACTTTCATACAACTTGCTGTTGCCATTCCAATATTTTCATTTTTTTGGAGTAGCGGTTTTCCCGTTTTGGCATCTATTACATAAAGGCTGTATAAGGCATTTTCTAGCTGTTTATCGGTTTCAAATTTGGCTACAGCAATTTGCAATTTTTCGGCTACAGTTTGTGCCAATGCATGTTGCGATAGCATTAAAAAAATAAAAAAGTATTTGTATATCGTCATTTTAAAATTGTTGTAAAATTGGGGTCGTGGTTGTTGGTAATATGCGTAATTAAATATCTATCTTGTTGTTGTATAAATAATATATACCAACTAGTTTATTTGTTACGTTTGTAAGTAATGTATTGTAAATTTTTTTGGTAATAGCTGTATTGCTTTGGTACAGGACGTTTTACTGTGTAGCCAATTTTAGTTTCAATGTTATATATTAAATCAGTTACATACTTTTTGCAAATTCTTTATCCCCGAAATAAGCATTTTAGGCAAGTATAATAGTTAACGTTTTTAAATAAGATTCTACAATTTCGGAATATATAACGTTAATCATTTTTTAAAATATGGCAATTCATCAATAAACTTATGCATTCTTTTTTCTAACTCTTCGCCAGTCATTCCTTCATTCCACATTTTTTCAAAATCATCTGAAGCTAATTTTTCTTCATTGCTGTTTGCAATTTTTGCACTTGTTAATTTGTTAGTATTTCTTAAATTCTGTACAGGCAATTTATTTTGCTCATTAGTAATTTTAATTGTTGCTATTGCTGCCATTTTTATATTTTTATATAGTAAAGTTAACATTTTATAATTATGTGGTAGTTTGTACCTTTGTTTTTTTTTACAAAAAAAAATATACTAATTATACTATGGCAAGTAAAGTACTGTGTAGCATTATAACCATTGGCGATGAGTTGCTAATTGGCCAAACCCTCGATACCAACAGTGCTTGGATGGCACAAGCACTTAACAAAGTAGGTATATGGGTACACCGTAGAGTAGCAGTAGGCGATGATGAATTGGCAATTACTACTACTTTAGATTATGAAATGGCTATAAGCAATATTGTGCTCATTACAGGTGGCTTAGGGCCTACATCGGACGATATAACTAAGCCGTTGCTTTGCAACTATTTTGGGGGTACACTTGTAGTACACCAACCCACATTGCAACATATTACTGCAATATTTACAAAGCTTAACCGACCCTTACTTACAGCCAATTTAGCTCAAGCCGAGCTGCCTAATAATTGTATAATACTACCCAATGCCAAAGGTACTGCACCCGGTATGTGGTTCGAAAAAAATGGTGCTATAATAGTAAGTATGCCTGGTGTGCCTTACGAAATGAAAAGTATAATGAGTACATCGGTTATTGAAAAACTATTACAAAAATTTAACCCAACTAATATTGTACACAAAACAATACTTACGGCCGGTATGGGCGAAAGTTTTATAGCCGAACGTTTGGTAGCCTTTGAAAACAATTTGCCCCAACATATAAAATTGGCATACTTGCCTAATTATAGTTTTGTAAGGTTAAGGCTCACTGCCACAGCGGATGATGCTTTGTTTTTAGACAACGAAATAACAGAATACCATAACCAACTGAAACAATTAGTTGCCGATATAATGGTAATTGATAAGGACGAAACCATTGAAAAAGTAGTAGCTAACTTGCTACTACAACACCACAAAACAATAGCCACTGCCGAAAGCTGTACTGGTGGGTACATTGCACATTGCCTTACTAGTATGGCAGGTAGTAGTGCTTATTACAATGGCAGTGTAATTGCTTATGCTTATGATGCTAAGGAGGATTTGCTACAAGTAAACCATAACGAATTGGTACTACACGGTGCAGTAAGCCAAACGGTAGTAACACAAATGGTGCAAGGTGTATTACAACAAATGAAAACCGATTATGCCATAGCCACTACTGGTATAATGGGACCCGATGGCGCAACCGACGATAAGCCAGTTGGCACTGTATGGATAGCTGTTGCTAATAACAAAACTGTAGTAGCAAAGCGGCATCACTTTAGGTACGACCGTAAAAAAAATATAGAGCTAACAGCCTTAAATGCTTTTGAAATGTTGAGGCAGTTAATCATAAAAGACGTTGCTATTTAGCCACATTTAACTTATTGGCAAATGTAGTAGTTGTTATTATTTCATTTTCAAAGTCAGTATGCCAACGTTTTATTTGTTGCAGTTCCATTGGTTTTAATTCGGTGCAGGTATATACAATTACGGTTTCATTCCCTTTGGCATCTACCGTATATTGGGCTTGTGCCAATACATTTTTGGTAGTAGTTAAGTTGGTGCTATACCTTGCAAAGTCTTTTTGGTGGGGAGTTTCAATTATTTTTCGCAACATTCTATAATATACTGCATCAAGCATTTTTTCTTTTACTACTGTTTCTAGTAAGGTTGCATAAGTTCTTGTACTAGCTTGTGGCAACCTATCACTCCACATTAGCAAAAACCGGTCAGACAGTTGTTTGTTGAACGATTTGGTTTTGAACATACTATCGTTTTTAATAGCTACATGCATTAAAAAAGCATTTTTACAATAGCCTTCTTCATTCATATCGCTAATGGCTTTCGCCATTTTTTTTTCGTTAGCATTGGTTCGGTTTTGGTACAGTGCCAATGCACCTACCCAAGGCATTATAGCATCGTGGTCGTTAAGGTTGTAGCTTTGTAAGGTGCTTTTTATATTATCAAACCCTAGCTTATCCATTAAGTATTCGCTAAGTGCAAGTGAGTTGTGTTGTAGCATTCCATGTACTATTTCAATTAAGGCAACGGTATTATTTTCCACTTTTTTTTGTACTAACATTTGTGTTAACCAATCTTCATAAGTATCGGCTTTAGTATTTTCAATGTAATATTTTACAATTTCTTTAAGGTTTACTCTTTCGGTGGTATCTATTACTTTGTAGGCTGCTTGCTTTGCAAATTCCATGGCTACCAATAAGTTGGGCATAGTGGCTATAGGCATTACTTCATTTCCGTTGTAATTAGCGGCTATACCATTGTTTTTTATTACATATATAGCGGTTGTTTTTTTGTGCTTCGCAAAAAATGCAAACATTGAGTCAGCTTGTGTTTGGGCTGTAATGGTTAATGGAATAGGTAATAATAGGAATACTATTTTTTTAAGCAATTTCATTTAGGGTAAATGTATTATTATTTTTAAAATTTATTTTTCCACATCATACTTTCAATAGGCATATTGGGTTGGTTGCTGTACTTAGCATTAGGCTTGTTGTTGTAGGCAATTTCTATTTCGCCCTCTACAGGAAAATAAATGAGTTGCCCTATTGGCATTCCTTTATATATTTTTACGGGTTGCTTTACCGATATTTCGAGTGTCCAATTACCACAAAAGCCAACATCGCCTTTTCCGGCAGTGGCATGTATATCTATACCTAATCTGCCTGTGCTACTTTTACCTTCTAAAAAAGGTACATGAGCCAAGGTTTCGGTATACTCTAATGTTACCCCTAAGTAAAATATATGAGGGTATAAAGTATAACCTTCTTCGGGTATTTCAAAAGTTTCTATTTGGTTATGTTTTTTAGCATCTAACAAATCATCTTTATATTTGGCTAAGGTACTGCCTAAGTGTACATCGTAACTATTGCTGCCCAAATCCTCACGGTTATAGGGTACTATTTTTATAGTGCCTTTATTTATTTCGGCTAATATACGAGTATCGCTAAGTATCATATAGTTTAGTTTTTACTAGTGCAAATATATGATTATTAAAAAATTGGAGTTACAAATATTAACCATAAAAAAAGGCTACTCCATATAATATAGAGTAGCCTAAGTTTTTCCATTTTTTTAGCAGGAAAGATTAGTACATTATTTTGTTGTACTTATCCAAACAAGCCACCTTTGGCTAAGTGTACTTTGCCTTCACCTATTTTAAATCCGTTTTGATATACTTCTACCTTATAATCGCCACGTTGAAAGTCGCTATTTTGTTTCCAATCAAAGTTTATATATTTTTTTTCGCCTTGTTTGTAGTCTACATCTAATGTAGTGGTATAAAATTTTTCGCCTTCTTCTCTAGTTTGCATTTTGCCCGACCCTAGGGCTTCTACAGTTACTGCAGTACCATCGGGTGCTGTTATACTTACATATATTTTTTTAGTGCCACTCTGGGCTATTCTATTAGCATCGAGGTCAAAACCTATTCGTAATTTATCTACTCGCTTTGCAGTACTGGTTTCTTTTTCTTTACCATTACGCCTTTCATTAATACCTGCTATATTAAAGTTATTGGCTACAAGTGTTGCACCAACATCTACTTTATCTTCTAATTGTTTTTTTTCTGTTGTTGTTTTATCAAGGTCGTTTTTTACTTGTGTTTTTTCGGCAATTACTTGGTCTCTTTCCGTTTTTACGGTTGTATTTTCTTCCGTTAGTGCTTGGTTTTGTTTTTGCAATTCAGCTACCTGCCCTTGGTAATTGTCAATTTCATTTTGCAAAGCTTTTATTTTATTGCGAAGCATTGCTTTTTCTGCATCTGTTTTATTTGTTTTTGACATTAGGGTTGTTATCTCACCCTTCAATTTTTCAATGTTGCCATCCTTGTTGGTAATAGTTGCATTTAATGATGTGTTAAGGTTTACTATTGAATCGAGCCTTACTAGTGCAGCATCGTAGCTTTCTTGTACGTCCTCTACCTTAGTAATACCAGCAGCTATTTGCTGTTCTTGTTTTTTGTTAATTTCTGTTTCATTTTTTTTGCTCCACCATATATAACCAACTGCAGCTATTAGGCCAGTGGTAAGTAAGGCATATATTAGGTTTCTAAAATCGTTTTTTCCTTTTTGGGGTTGTGGTTTTGAAAACGTTACATTTTCAGTACTATTTACTTCGTTATTCATAATTTTTTTGGTTTTATTTATTTATAATTTCAAAAACTTTGCCAAGTTTTAAATAGGCAATAAAATTGTTTTTATTTTACCTCAATAAAAATATAAGTAGCAACTCTATAAAGTTATTAAATTTGTAACACAAAATTGTAATTAATTGATAGATAAAGTACTGCAAGACTGGAAAAACAAAAAATATGCGCCAATATATTGGCTAGAAGGAGAAGAAGTGTACTATATAGATAAATTAGTGCAGTATGCCGAAACTACTATACTAACCGATGAAGAAAAAAGCTTTAACCAAACAATATTATATGGCAAAGATAGTGATTGGGCTCAAGTAGTAAATGCATGTAGGCGTTACCCAATGAATAGTGAAAAACAATTGGTAATAGTAAAAGAAGCACAATACTTAAAAGATATAGAAAAGCTAGAACCCTACTTTGACAAGCCCTTGGCCTCAACTATATTAATAATAGCATATAAAGATAAAAAAGTAGATGCAAGAACAAAGTTTGCAAAAAAAATAAAAGATAGTCATACCCTACTTTCCTTTAAAAAATTATATGAAAACCAATTGCCTGAATGGGCAAATAGTATGATACAAGCCAAAGGCTATACTATTAAAAGTAAAGCATTGCTACTATTAACTGACCATGTAGGCAATGACCTCAACAGGCTAGAAAACGAAATTGATAAACTTATAATTAACCTTACAACTACTAAAGAAATAACAGATGACCATATAGAAAAATATATTGGCATTAGTAAGGAGTACAATGTATTTGAATTGCAAAGTGCTATTGCCACAAAAAATATGGCGAAGGCCACACAAATAATTCAGTACTTTGAAAACAACCCCAAATCGGGACCTATACAACAATTGCTACCAACATTGTATAGTTATTTTGCAAAATTATTTTTGCTGTGTACCGTTATGGGTAACGATGATAGAACAATAGCAGCAGCAGTAGGCATTGCTCCTTTTTTACTAAAAGAGTATAAGCAAGCCGCTAAAACATACCAGTACAATGGAGTTGAAAAAGCGATATTGCTATTACAACATTATAACTTAAAAAGTTTGGGTATAGACAATAGTAGTGCAACCGATGCTGCCTTAATGAAGGAGATGGTATTTAAAATAATATATAGCTAGGTACATAACAAATGCATTTGACATAAAAAACTATAATTGTTAATTTAGCGTATAAATACTAAATTGCAGATAATTAATCAACAAGCATAACGCTATACAATTATGGAAATTGGTACAGAAATACATGTAGGCATTGTAGATGATCACAAAATATTTAGAGATGGAATCAGAATGGCTTTGAAAGAAAAACCATATTTGAAAATAATATGGGAAGCCGAAGATGGGAAAGACCTTATGCATAAACTTGAATTACGTAAGCCACATATAATATTAATGGATATAAGGATGCCCAACTTTGATGGCATTACCGCTATACCGTTATTAAAAAGAGACCATGAGGATTTGAAAATTATTATACTCAGTATGTACGATGACCAAGAAATGGTAACTAAGGTAATGGAACTTGGTGCTAACGCTTACCTTACCAAAACTAGCGACCCCGATGAAATATACAAAGCCATACTCGGCTGTATGAACGATGAGTATTATTTCAATGAAATTGTAAACCAATCGGTACTGCTTAAATTACAACAAAAAAAATCGGTACGAAAATTTTACCCCGAAGCAATAAAGTTTAGCGAAAAAGAAATAAATATTCTAAAGCTTATATGCGAAGATAAAACTACCGAAGAAATATCGGAGGCCGTATTCCTCAGCCCACGAACTATAGAAACTATAAGGCAAAATATGAAAGCTAAAGCAGGTGTAAAAACAATAGCTGGCCTAGTAATGTACTGTAGCCGTAATAAATTAATAGAATAAACTATTACCTTTTACTTAACCTTACTGCTCAAATTGTACTACGTAATTTCCACAAGTAGAAATTAGGTAAATAATACGTTATGTAGTTACTCAATAAAAATACAACTTACAACGTTATATGTACGACAAAGAATATGTATAACTATTTAGTAATTTTTACAAGATAACAACAATCAAATGAAAACCGAAAATTTTACGACGCCAATTAAAGTAATAATATGTGACGACCATGCCTTATTCCGCTCTGGAGTTAAGCTAGCCTTAAGCTACCATAAAGATGTAGAAATAATTGCCGAAACAGAAAACGGACAACAGTTACTCAATACACTAAAAGGTATAAAACCCGATGTTATATTACTTGATATTACAATGCCTATAATGAACGGAATAGAAGCATTACCACTTGTAAAAGATGCCTACCCCGATATAAAAGTTATAATGCTAACCATGCACAATGACCATAGTATGATAGCCAAACTTATGGAAATGGGTGCCAACTCATACATAACTAAGGATAGTGATAGCGAAACAATACACGAAGCTATAGTAACTTGCTACACCAACGAATACTACTTTAATGCATTAACCAACATGGCACTAATAGATGGCCTAAAAACTAAAAGACATAGTGAAGGTGGCCTTAATATAGATGCTCAACTTAACGAAAAAGAAATGCATATACTAAAGCTAATGTGCGAAGAAAAAAGTACTAAAGAAATTGCCGATATGGTGGACTTAAGCCCTAGAACAGTAGAGGCAATTAGAGATAAATTAAGAGCAAAAACTGGAGCAAAATCGATGGCAGGGTTGGTATTGTTTGCCGTAAAAAATGGCATACTTACCGAAGAGGGCTAAAACAATTGAATACAGCGAAAATAAAAATTAAGGTATAAATTTGTGTAAAATAAAAACACAAATTTGTACCTTTTTTATAATCAAAAATTCCACTTAGCCAATACACCAATTATACCTGCAAGTAGCAAAGCATTGCGGTATGGTGAACTAGTGTTTGAAACCATAAAGTATAGCCATAACAAATTATTTTTTGTGGAACACCATTACAATAGGTTAATACAAGCTGCTAATTTATTGCAGTTAAATATACCTATACATTTTACCCAAAAAACACTAGAGCAGAATATAAATAACCTACTTGCAAAAAATAAGTTAAGCACAGCAAGGGTAAGGGTTACGCTACACAAAGGTGAAGGCGGATTATTTGAAAACGATGAAAAAGCAACCAACCTACTTATAGAAACTTATAACTTACCTACACCTAATTATGAGTGGAACTCAAACGGGTTGGACATTTGCTTATACTCCGCTATAAACAAAACTACCGATACCTACAGCAATTACAAAACTGGTAATTACCTAGTTTATAATATGGCAGCACTGTATGCCAAGCAACAAAAATGTAACGAAGCCATATTGCTCAACACCAATAATAAGGTTTGTGATGGTACAATTTCTACTATTTTTTTGGTAAAAAACAATACGCTAATTACACCACCACTTAGCGATGGAGGAGTAGCTGGCATTATGAGGCAGCACATAATTAACCATACCGAAACCATACAACAATCAATAACAATTAACGATGTAATAGCGGCCGATGAAGTAGTACTTACCAATGTAATAAAAGGCTTACAATGGGTAAAACAATATGAAGATAAAAAGTACGAAAACAACTATTTGTTGCAACTATATAATCAAATAATAGTACCACTTAACCAACCATTTAATTAATCAATTGTAGTAGTAAATTATGCAAGAAAAAATTAGCCTTTTTTGGCATCGTAGAGATTTGAGAATTGCTGATAATGCGGGCCTGTACCGGGCTTTGCATAATAGTAACAAGGTACAACCGTTATTTATATTTGATAAAAATATACTCGATAAATTAGATGACAAAACCGATGCTAGAGTAACATTTATACACCAAACAATAACAAACCTAAAACTAGCCTACCAACAATATGGTAGCGACTTAGCCGTATATTACGGCGACCCACTTACCATATTTGCACAATTGCTAACCACCTACAACATAGCTAATGTGTACACCAATACTGATTATGAAAGCTACGGTATTAACCGTGATGCTGCTATTACGCAACTATTAGCATCGCATTATATTGACTTTAAAAGCTACAAAGATCAAGTAATATTTGAACAGTTAGAAGTTACAAAAGACGATGGGTTACCCTACACCGTATATACGCCCTACAGCCGCAAATGGAAAGCCAAACTAACACCTTACTACTACAAACCTTACCCAACCATACAATATTGTACTAACTTAGTAGCTACCAAGCCTACTGCCTTACAAAGCTTACAGAGTATGGGGTTTGATGAATCGGCATTAGTATTCCCTACTGACCAATTAGATATAAATATTGCCAAAAACTATACCCAACAAAGAGATATACCAAGTATAAATGGTACAAGTAGGTTAGGTTTGCATTTGAGGTTTGGCACTATAAGTATTAGGCAATTAGTACAGCAAGCCATAGGCTTAAATGAAACCTATTTGAATGAATTAATATGGCGAGACTTTTACCACCAAATAACCTATAACTATCCACATATAAACCAAGGTATAAGTTTTAAAAAACAATATGATGCCATAGAGTGGCGACACAGCGAAGCTGATTATAACAGTTGGTGTAAGGGCTTAACTGGTTACCCAATAGTAGATGCTGGTATGCGAGAACTCAATGCCACAGGCTTTATGCACAATAGAGTACGTATGATAACCGCATCTTTTTTAATCAAACATTTGTTAATTGATTGGCGTTTGGGCGAAGCCTACTTTGCAAAAAAATTACTTGACTTTGACTTTGCTGCTAACAATGGTGGTTGGCAGTGGGCAAGTAGCAGTGGTTGCGATGCTGCTCCATATTTTAGAATATTTAACCCATACCTGCAAACAAAAAAATTTGACCCCGAATTAAAATATATAAAAAAATGGGTGCCCGAATTTGAAGATTTTACAAAATATCCTCAACCCATAGTAAACCACGAATTTGCAAGGCAACGATGCTTAGATGCTTATAGCAAAGCCTTAAAGCAAACATAAAAGTTACAGGGTTTTGTGTATATTTTTTTTAACCACTACATAATTAATAGCCCACAGTACTGCTAGTAATATGGCTGCTACCACAAATACTGGTAAGGGCATTAGTTTGGTTAGTACAATATCATTTGCAATAAGCTTATTGCTAGTAGCAGCTACTAACTGTACCATGCTTAATATAAGTAGTATAGCTATTATAATAAAGGCATAAGTTGGCATAATCCTTTGTAGTAAATGCTTTTGTAGTTGTATGGGCGATGTGCCTAAGGTGGTTAATAGGTTTATTTCTTGCTTTGCATTTACAATAGTAAGTTGTATAAACATTAATAATACCAGCAAGGCAAAGCCAAAGTATATAGCACCATTAACCTTTGCAGCAGTTTGCAATATATTTACATACATACCGTACACACTGTATCTACCTTCGCCATAATCGCTTTTCATTCCTTTAGCTTTTAAGTAATCATTCATAGCACTACTTGTAGGGTCTTTGGCTTTGGCTACTATACCTGTGGTTGGTTTTTCTTCTATAAATCCAAAATTTTTGTTAGCCCAATCCATAAAAGTTTCGGGTACTAATATGCTGTAAAAACGGTTGCTTAATGTACCTATATTTCCTTTGAACAATATTTCTTTACTACCATCTTTATTGCTAATAGTAAAGTTGAGTGGTATAAGCCCAATAGTAGCTTCGCTTAGCTGTGGCAGCTGTTGGCCTACGGCAAAGCCATAGTTATACATATCCACCAAAAACCGTGGTGCAATGCCTTTCAACGAATTATCGCCGGGTTGCCAAGCCCAATCTTTGGGCATAGCATCGAGGTAGGCATCGGGCACACTTTGAAAATACATATCCGTACTTAGCGGTATAGTATTCATAGGTATGTTCAACTTTACCCTAAATAAACTTGTTTTTATACCCTGTATACTATCAAAAAAATTGGTGGCTCGTAGGTCGTTTAATTCTTGTTTACTAAAGGTACTTTTATTAATATCGCCCATTATTTCGTTAGTAATTTTTTTGTTAATTACTATGTATTGGGTTTTGTTACCTTTTAGTTGTTTAAAATCTTCTTTGAGTAATACTGCAGCAAGTATAAGTAGCAATGCTAGTGATAGACCAATAGTGGCTAACCAAAAGTTGGTTTTGCCTACACTAGTATTTATAATTTTTTTGAGTAATTGGTTAAACATGGGTTGGAGTTATGTTAGTAGTGTAGAGAAATGCATTTTTAAACTACTTATTTTACAATCATAAATTTAACTATTGCTATTAAACTTCCAATAGTTGCCACTAACGAACTTATAAAAAATATAAACATCCATTTAATTATATCAACTTTATGTTCACTAGCCTCTTGTTTACTTTGAAAAACTTTATACATTTCTACTCGTAAACTTTCAATATCTTTTGTTACAATTTTTTCAAATACAAAAGAAGTTGCAATCATTAGTAAATATTTTGAGTAAAATTAATCAAAATTTACTATAATTTATTATTCTATTTGTTATTAGTATTTACAATTTCAAAAAGTGTGTGTAAGCAAAGTTATGATCCTCATCCAAATCAGTTAGTACAAACCCTGCATTACGTGCAGCACATTCGGTAGCTATTAATTGGGCTGCTTTAAGTGTATTAGCAATATCCAAATGGCTAAAGGGTTCGTCCATAAGCAACAATTCAAAAGGCTGCATTAGGGCTCGTATTATGGCTATACGTTGTTGTTCGCCATAGCTGCATATTTTGGCTGGTTGGTTTAGTATAGGTTCTATGCCCAGTAGTGCTGCCATTTCATGCACTTTTTGCAAAGTACATATTGGCGTTTGCATGGTTCTTTTTAGCTCTATATTTTCTAAGGCAGTAAGGTGTTGAAACAGCCTAAGGTCTTGAAACACTACACTAATTTTTTGTTGTCGTAGTAGTGCCAAATCCTCTTGTGGTATAGTGTTGGTGTTAGTACCATTATAACATACGGTACCTGTATAGTCATTACGTAAGGCATATAAGTAATGCATTAGCGTTGTTTTGCCAGTACCACTTGGTGCTATTATTTTGGTATAGGCATTGCTGCCAAATGTTACAGTGCTGTTCCACACTTGTGATGTACGAGTGAGTATTTTATCTTTTAACGGTATAGGTACTAAGTTGTGTAGGGTTATCTCCATGTGTTTTATTAGCAAATAATTTAGTGTAAAAGTAAAGGCTATTCTTTGTATAGAATAGCCTTTACTTTATTTTATTTTTATTGTAAAAATATTTATGCCTTTATTTTACCTGCATAGGTTTTACGGTATCATCCATTTGTTCATATTTAGATGCCTCATCCATACCCTCTGTATTTTTAGTAAAATTTAAAAAAAAGTTAGCAATTTTAGTGCCTTCTTTTACCATATACCCCAAGCTATTTTGGCTATTATTATTAAGGTTAAGGTAGCCATTACTTTCAAAGCAATTATCTTTAAAAGGTTCGCCAGTAAAATAGGTATTGGTAAACATGCTAGCCACATTATTAGCAATAGTTCCCATTTGGTTACCCTCACCTTTTTGTTTTGAAAATGCTTTTACCATACTAGCTATATCGGCATAATAGCCACCCGTTTTGCCTGTTAAGGCAGCACTAATACTTGCATCAAGTGTAAGTTTGTTAGTACCAGCTGTGTAATTAGTAACTACCACTTTGTTAGGGCTTATAATAGCTACATCGTTTGTAATAGCCATGTACACTATATTTTCTGTACCTTTTTTCATTGTATAAAGTCCGTTTTCCAATACCAAGTTAGCAGCCACCATTGGTTGAGCTAATAATTTTTCGAACTTAGCCTTATCTTTCAATTTTATAATAATACCCAAGTTAGCATCTTTAGCCGTTTCTGTTGTTAGGTCAGTATCGTTAAGGTCAGCTGCTACTAACATTGCATCGCCACTTATAGCACCAAATACATCTTCGTTTGTCAATTGCATTTTGCCCAATGCTATATTAAGTATACCGTCTTGCTTTAAGTATTTTACAAAGTCTAATATCATATTTGGGTCTATAGCCATACCTACTAATACATCTACTTTTTTAGCACCAAAGTTATTTATTAGGCTAAAGTCCAACTTTTTACTAGGTGTTTTAGCTATTAAGGCACTTACTTCATCATTTAAGTACACTTGAGATTTTGCACTAATCTTTCCATTTTCAAAGTTTAATAAACTTGTAGTTGAACCACCAGCATACAAATCTTTTAAATAGGTAGTTACCATTTGTAAACTTTCATTTTGCTGTGGCATATTAGCGTAATAAAACTCCATATCCATCCACACTTTTACATCGTTACTAGCCATTGGTAACCTATTGTAATTTTTGTTGGTAGTTATACTTTTTGTATTACTACTAAATGTAGCTTTTATTTCAGCTTTTATTTGGTCTTCGGTTAGTGGCTTTACAGCAGTTGTGGCATCTGCCTCAGTTGTATTATAATTGTATTTATTGTTAAGCATATTGCTTGGTACATCTTTTGCAAATACCAAATAATTTTTATCGAAGCCAACTATAAAGTCGTCCATAGCAGCAAAGCTTAATCCATTACTTTCGGTTACAGTTGCTTTTACTTTTTTAAAAAATGCAGTTAATTTATCCTTATCTTTTATGGCTGCTAACACTCTTATTACGCCATTTTTTTCATTTATTTTTTGGGGAAATGATGCTGCCATATACATAGGCTGAGCAAAGTCAATTCCAGTTTCTTCGGCTTCTTTACTAAATGTTTTTGCAGGCAAAATGGTAGAGTCCATCGCCGCTTTTAAAAATGCTTTTGGAAAACTATCGGTACTTAAACCCGAAGTTGCCATTTTGTTCATTAATTGTTGTGCATTTATAGCTACCACTATTTTAGCATCGGCAGGTATCATACTTTCTAACCCCGATTTTTTTTTGCTACAAGCTGTTACCGTTAGTATGCTTACAAGTACCAACAGCAAATTCCATTTCATTTTCATGTGTTATTTATTTTTTTTTGAGTAAATACAATTTGAGTGCAAATATAATGCAGTAATGCAGTATATAAGTACCGTTGTTAATGCCATATTACCGTATAAGTAACCTTTACTATTGTTGTTAATATGCCTTTTGTAGGTTTTGTATTGTTAAATAAATATTAAATTCATTTTTATTTGCACCAATTGGGTTCATTGTAAGGTTACTTAATGCATATTTTAGAGCATATAAAGCAACAAAAGAGCAACAAAATTGGGTAATTGTTGCGAGTTACCAAATTTTTTAACCATTTTCGCATCTAACTTTTTTAAAAAAAACAAAAAAAACTATGTCATTTAATTTATTAGACGTTGTAAAGGGTCACTTTAGCAGTGATTTAATTACAAAAGCAGCATCCTTTTTAGGCGAAACGGAAGGCGGTGTTTCCAAAGCCATTGGAGGCATACTACCCACAGTATTAAGTGGGCTTACGCACCAAACAAGTACAAGCCAAGGTGCAAGTGAAGTGGCACAAATGGCCAAAGAATCACATAACAGTGGTATATTAGGTAACTTAAGCAGCTTTTTTGGCGGTGGCGATTTGCTAAGCAAAGGTACAGAGTTAGTAAAAGGTTTATTTGGTAGCAAACTAAGCGGCATTACCGATGTAGTAAGCAACCTAGCTGGTATTAAAAGTAGTAGCACTGGTTCGCTTATGGCTATGGCTATGCCAGTAGTATTAGGTAGTATTGGTAAGCACAGTGCCGATAATCAGCTTGGTGCAAGTGGTATAGCCAGTATGCTTAGCAGTAGCAAAAGCAGTTGGGCAAGTATGTTGCCAAGTGGCTTAGGTAGTTTGCTAGGTGGCTTAGGCCTTAGCTCAGTAGCTAGTGGTGTAGGCAATGCTGCAAGTACTTTAGGTAGTGGCCTAAGTAGTGTAGGCGGTAGCATTGGTAATGCCGCTAACAATATGGACGATACTGCTACAGGTGGTGTAAAATGGTTGTTGCCATTGTTATTAATAGCTGGGCTTGGTGTATTAGCTTGGTGGTTAGTAACACAAAGTGGTTGTGGCAAATCAGCAACTGCTACTGGCACTATGAGTACCAATGATTCTATTGCTAATGCAAAGCGAATAGCAGATTCTGTTGCTGCTGCAAGTGGCAAAACTGTAGTTATAGGTGCTAAAGAATCACTGAAAGTAAAACTAGCCGATGGTACCGAAATAGAAGCTTACAAAGGTGGTATTGAAAGTCAACTTGTTGCCTTTTTAAATGATAAAGCTATGGCAATTGATACTGTTAATGGTAATTGGTTTGACTTTGATAACCTTAACTTTAAAACAGGTAGCTCAGAGTTGACAGACTCAAGTAAAGTACAAGTAAATAATATAGCTGCTATACTAAAAGCATACCCAGCAGTAAAAATGAAAATTGGTGGATATACCGATGCTAGTGGTAGTGCCGAAGGCAATAAAAAGTTATCGCAAAGTAGAGCAGAGGCTGTAATGGCTGCAATTGTAAAGGTAGGTGGCAATGCTGCACAAATTACAAAAGCTGAAGGTTATGGTAGTACACAAGCCAAAGTACCTGCCACAGCAACCGACGAAGAAAGACGTAAAGACAGAAGAACTGCAGTAAAAATTGTTGCAAAATAATTACTACAAGTTCTTAAAATAATATAAAACCGCCACTAATATGTAGATGGCGGTTTTTTTTATAAAAAATTTAAAATGTTATTGTACCAATTCCAAAAACTCTTGCTCTGTAAGTATATTTATGGTAGTTATTTTTTTTGCTTTTTCTAGTTTGCTACCAGCATCGGTGCCTACTACTAAGTAATCTAATTTGCTACTAATACCACTTAGTATTTTTGCTCCCTTAGCCTCTGCCACAGCTTCGGCTTCGTTACGTTTTAGTTGGGTTAGGGTACCCGTAAACAAAAATGTTTTGCCACTCAAACCTCCCTCTATTATTGCATTTTTTTTCTCATTTTGTAGTACAAGCCCAAGTGCTTCCAGTTCTTTTAGCAAGGCTATATTTTTGGCTTCGCCAAAATAAGTACTAATGCTACTGGCCACTTTAATACCAATATCATCTAGCTGTTGTAGCTGCTCTATGGTATAGTTAGCAAGGTCATGTAAGTGTGTAATGCGCTGTGCTAGTACCTTTGCCGTGTTTTCGCCAACAAACCTAATACCTAAGCCATATATTATTCGGTGTAAGGGTTGTTGTTTACTTTTTTCTATACTCTCTTCTAATTTATCCACACTTTTTTTACCATAGCCATCAAGTGTAGCAAGCTCTTGGTAGGGCAATTTGTATATATCGGTAATGTTAGTAAGCCACCCTTTTTCATAAAATTTTATAACGTTCTGTTCGCCAAAGCTTTTAATGTCAAGGGCATCTTTACTTACAAAGTGTATAAGCCGCCCAATTGCCTGTTCCTTACAATTGTAATTAGAGCAACGCCATACAGCTTCGGCCTCCTCCTTTACAAGTAGGGCATTACACACTGGGCATTGGGTAGGGAAAGTAATCATAGTTTCCTTACCCGTTCTAGCTTCGGTTACACTCCTCACTATTTGTGGTATTACATCACCTGCCCTTTCTATTATTACGGTGTCGCCAATTTTCAAATCTTTTTCTTTTATATACTCTTCGTTGTGTATGCTTATACTACTTACTGTTACACCACCAACGGCTACTGGTGTAAGCTTGGCTACAGGTGTTACAGCACCGGTACGGCCTACTTGGTACTCCACTGCTAATAGTTGTGTAGTAGCTTGCCTAGCTTTGTATTTGTAGGCCATAGCCCACCTTGGGTGGTGGCTTGTCATGCCCATGGCTTCTTGTTGTGCCAGGTTATTTACTTTTATAACCATACCATCTATCTCGTAGGGTAAGTCATCTCTACCATTTTCAAATTGGTTAATATATTCAATTACAGCAGCTATATTATGTACTACTTTCTTTTCGGTGGTAGGGCTTTTAAATCCTAGTGCAGTAAGCATTTCCAACTCACCACTGTGATTTTTGATTTTTAATTTTTGATTTTCTAATTCACCACCTCCCACTCCTAACTTCTCATTTCCAACTTCTGCTTTAAACCCAATATGGTAAAGGAATGCATCCAACTTTCGTCGTTTTACTTCCTTAGGGTCTTTTATGCGTAAGCTACCACTTGCCGTATTGCGAGGGTTAGCTACAGGTGGTAGCCCCTGCTGTAGCAAGTAATTATTGTAGGTAGCAAAGTTAGCTTTGGTCATTATTATTTCGCCCCTTATTTCTACTTGTTTTAAGCCATACTGGCTAAATTTTGCATGTAGCGGAATGCTTTGTATTTGCTTTGCATTTATGGTTATATCATCGCCCTCTACACCATTGCCTCTTGTGGTGGCACGGGTAAGGCTATCGTTTTCGTATATAAGCGATATACTAGCTCCGTCAAATTTTGGCTCTATACAATATTCTATGGTATCTACCTTAGCTAGTTCCCTGCATTTTCTATCCCAATCTATAAGGTCATCGGCATTGTAGCTATTGCTAAGGCTAAGCATAGGTACTAAGTGTGGTACGGTTACAAATTCTTTAATAAGCCCACTGGCTACACGTTGGGTAGGTGAGTCTGGTGTTATAGTTTCAGGCTTTTCATTTTCAAGCCTTACTAATGTATGGTACAATTGGTCATATTCATAATCGGTTATGGTAGGTTTATTATGTACATAATATTGCTGTTCGTGGTAGCGTAGCACATCTTTTAATTGAGCTATAGCCAATAAGGTTATTGTATTATTTTGTACCTGTTGTAGCAGTTGTAGGGTTTGTTGTTGCATTATATAAAACTAATAACTTTATCTTTATAGTAGTATCTTTTTATTTCATTTTTTTTGTGTACAATATTTTAAAATTAGGTATGGCTACTTATTTATTGCATTTTTAAAATTGAGTATTGCACACTACATTTAACATGCTTACAATTATTAATTACCCAACCTTACCCCGAATATCCTTAATACTTTTTAATCAATTACTTAGTATTGACCACAGAAATTTGCACATTGAAAATTGTATATTGAATATTATTTAACTTAATAATTACATCAAAAATTATTCATTTTTAATTATTCATTATTAATTAATTCAGGGGCTTTCCCCAATCGTATTTAATTGTAGCCATATATCCCTGCCCGGCTATTATCTTTTTTTCGTCGCTCATAATTTGAAAATACTTAACCTCAAAAAAAAGGATAACCGCCTAAGCAGGGCAGCCCTTGGGCTTTTGTAGTGCTATTGAGCACTCCGCAACTACCCTACAAATATTCAATAAAATGTTACATAAATAAACCTATAAGGTTTTTGAAAACATTATAGGTTGTACTTCATTCAATTTAAAATTTATAAACTCCATAGTATGCGATTAGCACATTAACATATTAGCACAACTTGTCCCGAGTATTCGGGATTATCAATTATCAATTATCAATTGTCAATTATGAATTATCCATTGTCAATTATCCATTGTCAATTATCAATTGTCAATTATCAATTGTCAATTAACATTTAGGGGCTTTCCCCAATCATATTTCAATATAGCCACATATCCCTGCCCGGCTATTATCTTTTTTTTCGTCGCTCATAATTTGAAAACACTTAACCTCAAAAAAAAGGATAACCGCCTAAGCAGGGCAGCCCATGGACTTTTGTAATACCATTGAGCACTCCGCAATTACCCTACAAATATTCAATAAATTCTCAAATAAAAAAACCTATAAGGTTTTCAAAAACCTTATAGGTTTTACATTAGTAAACCACCAGACCCTGCCGAGACGGAACTTTGCCGAGACGGAATATTACCGAATTAATACTACCGTTCCTTTACGCAATTGTGGCTGTTCGTACTT
>JAYWGN010000002.1:0-129263 GCA_043778255.1 Chitinophagaceae bacterium
TTACTAGTAGGCATTTGTATAGGGTTTGCATAGTTATAATTTGGCTTTATTTGCTTTAAAAAAAATGATTATTTACGCCCCATACCCATTGGCATTTTATTCATCATTTTCATCATACCTTTCATTTGTTCAAATTGTTTCATAAATGCATTAACGTCCGTTATATCCTTTCCACTGCCTTTGGCTATTCGTTTACGTCGGTTTTGGTCTATAGCATCGGGGTTGCTACGTTCGTAAGGTGTCATGCTTTTTATCATTGCCTCTATGCCTTTAAATGAGTTGTCGTCTATATCCACATCTTTTATTTGTTTGCCTACGCCAGGTATCATACCCATTAGGTCTTTAATGTTACCCATTTTTTTTATTTGTTCTAGCTGTTGCAAAAAGTCTTGAAAATCAAATTGGTTCTTTCTTATTTTGCTTTCTAATTTTTTGGCTTGTTCTTCATTAAAGTTTTCTTGGGCTTTTTCTACTAGGCTTGTAATGTCGCCCATACCCAGTATACGCTGTGCCATACGTTCGGGGTAAAACACATCGAGGGTATCTAACTTTTCACCATTACTGGTAAATTTTATGGGCTTTTGTACCGTATATTTTATACTTATGGCGGCACCACCTCTTGTATCGCCATCAAGTTTGGTAAGTACTACACCTGTAAAGTTAAGCCTATCGTTAAATGCTTTTGCGGTGTTTACGGCATCTTGCCCTGTCATACTATCTACCACAAATAGTATTTCTTGTGGGTTTACGGCGGCCTTTATATCGGCTACCTCTTTCATTAGCACTTCATCTACTGCTAACCTACCGGCAGTATCTATTATTACTACATTTTTGTTGGTAGCTTTAGCTTCTTTTACAGCATTTAAAGCAATGCTTACAGCATCTTTACTTTCTAACTCAAGGTGTACAGGTATTTGTATACTTTCGGCTAGTACCCTTAGCTGTTCCATAGCTGCTGGCCTATATACATCAGCTGCTACTAGTAGGGGTGATTTGCCTTTTTTGGTTTTTAAGTAATTGGCAAGCTTGGCGCTAAAGGTGGTTTTACCACTACCTTGTAAGCCAGCTATAAGTATTACGGTTGGGTTGCCTTTTAGCTCCAATTCACTTTCGGTACCGCCCATAAGTTCGGCAAGTTCGTCCTTTACTATTTTGGTCATCAATTGCCCAGGGCTTATGGCATTTATTACTTTTTCGCCTACGGCTTTATCTTTTACCTTATCGGTAAATTCTTTTGCTATTTTAAAATTTACATCGGCATCAATTAATGCTTTTCTTATTTCTTTTACGGTACTAGCTACATTAAGTTCAGTTATTCTGGCTTGTCCTTTAAGGTTTTTAAATGCAGTTTCTAATTTTTCTTGTAAGCTATTAAACATATTGTAGGCAATTGTATTTATTTATTTGCAATTGCAAAAATAGGAAAAAGCAAGGGAAGGTGGGAATTAAGAAATGAAAAAATGTAAAATATTAAATGTAAAGTATGAAATGTAAAATGTAAAATGTAAAATGTAAAGTAAGAAATGTAAAATGTAAAATGTAAAATGTAAAGTAAGAAATGTAAAATGTAAAGTGTAGAATGTAAAATGTAAAGTATAGAATGTAAAATGTAAAGTATAGAATGTAAAATGTAAAGTATAGAATGTAAAATGTAAAACTGAATTGTTAAGTAAAGAGGTTTTGGATGGCTTAAATTATCAATTATCAATTATCAATTATCAATTATTAATTATTAATTATCAATTATCAATTATCAATTATCAATTATTAATTATCAATTATCAATTATCAATTATTAATTATCAATTATCAATTATCAATTATCAATTATCAATTATTAATTATCAATTATCAATTATTAATTATCAATTACCCTAAGTATGTTTTCAAAGCATTTGCTTTTTTGCCGTTTTTAAGTTTTATAAGTGCTTTATCTTTTATTTGTCGTACTCTTTCTCGGGTTAAGCCGTAGTGTAGCCCTATATCCTCTAGGCTCATACACTCATCGCATCCTATACCAAAAAAAGCACAGAGTACATCCTTTTGACGTTGGGTAAGTGTGCCCAAATACCGTTGCACTTCTATACTTAATGATTGTTTGTGTTCTACATTTTTATCGGCTCTATCAGCATTAGGGTTGTTAAGTATATCGGCTAAGCAACCCTCTTCACCCTCGCCACCCATAGGTGCATCCATACTTGTATGCCTTGTTGTTACATTCATTGTGGCTCTTACTTCGGCTATTTCAATATCTAATAGTACCGCTATTTCTTCTACACTTGGTTCACGTTCAAACTCCTGTTCCAATTGTATTCTGGCACGGTTTATTTTGCCTGCAAGGCCAACCTTATTAAGTGGTAGCCTAACTATACGGCTTTGCTCTGCTAAGGCTTGCAATATACTTTGGCGTATCCACCATACTGCATAGCTTATAAATTTAAAGCCCTTGCTTTCATCAAATTTTTTGGCTGATTTTATAAGCCCCACATTGCCTTCATTTATTAAGTCGGGTAACGATAACCCTTGGTTTTGGTATTGCTTAGCCACCGATACTACAAATCTTAAGTTGGCTTTGGTTAACTTGTCTAATGATTTTTCGCAGCCTAATTTTATTTTTGCCGAAAGCTGTGCTTCTTCTTCGGGGCTTATCATAGGCACTCTGCTAATTTCTTGTAGGTATTTTTCTAAGCTTAGGCTCTCTCTGTTGGTAATGGAATTACTAATTTTTAGTTGTCTCATGTAGTTAAGTAAGTTTAATGTTGCTTATGTAGTTAATGTAAATTAGTTATAAATTGTTAACAAAAGGTTAAAAACTTTTTATATTTTTATTTTACAATACAGAATTTTTGATTTTAAAGGTTAATTTATGCGTAAATAGCCAGTAAAAGGTATAACGTAAAAGTTAGGTTAAAAGTATGTGTAGGTAAATAACTAAAAATAAATTTTGTAATACCAATTTATTTGCTATAATTGCGTTATATTATTATATTATAATTACATTACTCCCATTAGTATACTTAGCTGTACTTATTATGAGTAAATAAAGAATGTTAGATGAGCAAAAAACAATTATTTTCAATTGAGTTTCCTGTAAGGTGTAGCCCAGCAATATTATTTGAATTTATAGCCACACCAGCAGGTTTGCAGGAGTGGTTTGCCGATAAAGTAGATGAGTGGGAAGGTGAATACAACTTTACTTGGAACGGCACAGTAGAAAAGGCTAAAGTATTGGAAAGAGAAAATGATAAATACATAAAATTTAGATGGACAACATCGCCTAAAGAAGAATACTTTGAATTGCGTATTGAACGTAGCGAAATAAGCAACCAAACAGTATTGGTAATAAAAGACTTTGCTGAAAAAAAAGAAATAAAAGATCAAAGTCAATTATGGGAATATCAAATCAAAGATTTATTTCACCGTATAGGTAGCTAATTAGGTTACTATCACACATATACATATACAATTGTTACATATTTAACAATTCATTACACTTCTACTTTTTACATTTGCAAAATTATAAATTATACATAATTATTATGTAGTTTATATATAGCAACAATTTAACGGATAAGCCGAACACCGTTTTAAAAAGTAGGCAAAACAATTAATATTTAGTATGAGAAAACTAAGCTTATTAATAGTAGCATGTGTAACTATGCAAGTAACTGTACTGGCACAAACAAAAAAGTCTAAAACTTCAAAAACAACAGCTACAAAAGAAGTAGCCATTGACTCAGTACAATGGCGTGCTGAACATTACATCGTAAACAGAGATTCTGCTTATGCTGACCCTCGTATTGGACTTAAAAAATTAGTGGGTGGCAATAGGCGATTTATAGAGGGAAAAAGCATACGCCCAAGGCAAGACGCCAAAACAATTAAACTTTTGGAAAATGGTCAACAGCCATTTGCTACAATTGTAGGTTGTTCGGACTCTAGAGTACCCAACGAAATGGTATTTGACCAAGGATTGGGCGATTTATTTATAATACGTACAGCAGGGCAGGTATCAGCTGCAGCATCTTATGGTAGTATGGAGTTTGCTATACTTAAGTTAAAAACAAAATTAATAGTTGTACTTGGGCATACCGAATGTGGTGCAGTAGCAGCAGCCGTACAAAGACCAGAAGATGTACCGGGGCATATAGTAACACTAATAAATGAAATTAAACCATCGGTAGCTAAATGCTCACATTTGCCCGGCGACCCTGTAAATAATGCAGTAAGGCAAAATGTAATAGACCAAGTAGCAAACCTAAGAGATTTGGAACCTATACTACATAAAAAGTACATGAATGGAGAAATATTAATAGTTGGTGCTGTATATGATATACATACAGGTAAAGTTGAATTTTTGGAGGAAACACTTTTAAATTTACCTCAACCAAAAGCTAAAAAATAATGATCCGTAATGTAGTTTTACTAATGCTACTTTGCAATATTTCAGTTAACAAAGTAGCTGCTCAAAATAACCGAATAAATACAAGCAATACTATAGGTTGGTATAATTACTTTGGCACATTTAAGCTTTCCAATAAGGTGGGTTTGCATACCGAATACCAGTGGCGTAGAAACAATTTAATAACCGACAAGCAACAAGGTTTATTACGTGTAGGTATTAACTATACACAAAACCCAAGGGTATTATTTAGGTTAGGTTATGGGTGGATAGAAACCTACCCTTATGGCGATATACCACTTAATGGCTTAGGTAGAGACTTTACCGAACACCGAATATTTGAAATGGTGCAGCTTTCGCATAAAGAAGGTATTGCAGATTTTTCGCATCGGTTTATGTTAGAGCAACGTTTTGTAGGTAGGTATAGTACGGCAGCCCAAGCCAAAGAAGATGAGTATCCGTTACTTAACAGATTTAGATATATGTTTAGAACCCAAATGCCTTTGAAGGGAAAGGTTATGAAAGATAAAACGCCTTATTTTGCAGTTTACGATGAAGTATTTGTTGGCTTTGGCAAAAATGTAAATGCCAATATATTTGACCAAAATAGATTGGGTGTTTTATTAGGCTACAGAGTAAACAAAAACTTTAGAGTAGAAGGCGGTTTTCTTAACCAAACCCTACAATATGGTAGGCAAATAGGTGGCAAAAATGTATTTCAAAACAATAACGGGGTTATACTAAATACGGTGTTTAATTTATAATATTTTTGTAGTATGGTAACCATTTGCAATTTCCACCAAATTAAGTTGCATAAAGGTTTGCAAATGGTTAGTGGCTAAGTGAACTTTAAAAGCACTTTCATTAATAAAACATTCCCATATAGTTACAATAGTTGGGTCTGTGTGGGATTGGTGAATATCGAAAATTCTGTTCCCAGTTTCGTTAATAGTTAGTGCTTTTAATGTAGCCAATTCATGTAGCGTTTGTGCTATAGTTTCGGGCTTTTTTATTTTTAAAATAAATGTAGCATAAAAATAATTGTGCTGCTGAGTTGCAGGTGCTATGAGGTCCCAAAGGTTTCCAAATATATCTTCAAATACTGCTACTTTTCCATAAGTTTCAGTTGTTGGTTCTCTTATAATTTTTATATTATTATCAAGTAAGTTTTGATAATCATTATCAAAATTAGCGGTATTTAAAAACAAAAAAACTCTTCCACCCGTTTGATTACCTATGCTTTTTACTTGGGCTTCGTTACTGGCTTTAGCTAATAGTAACGAACAGTTGTTTTGTCCTTTAGGTGTTACTAACACCCACCTTTTTGTGTTAGTTAATTTTGTGTCTTCAGTTAAGGTAAAGTGCAACTTTTGTGTGTAAAATGCTATTGCTTTATCGTAATCATCTACCACAATTGTAATATGAGCTAAGCCTGTATTCATTTTTTTAAAAACAAATATTTTAATAATTAATACTCCTACTGGCTATCAACAAATTTAGGTCGGTGAATTTGAGGTTAAATCTTTCACTTAGGTGAAAGTTAGTTAATGAACCTTTAAATAAATAAATGCCGTTGCGAATATTAATTTTTTGCCATATTAAATTATCAAAACCCCCTTCCTCAGCTACTTGTAGCAGCAAAGGCATAAGTACATTACTAATAGCTTGGCTAGCTGTACGGGCAAAGCCACTTGGTATATTGGGTACACAATAATGTATAACACCGTTGTGTATAAATGTTGGTGACTCTAGGCTTGTAGTTTTACTGGTTTCAAAGCAGCCACCATGGTCAATACTTACATCAACTATAACGGTGCCGGGTCGCATTGCCATTACCATTTCTTCACTTACTACTATGGGAGTACGGCCACCTGTACCATGGCTTAATGCACCTACGGCTACATCACAAGTTTTTAATTGTTTGGCTAGTATTTTGGGTTCTATTACACTTGTCCAAGTACGTACACCAATATTGTTTTGTAGCCTTTTAAGGCGGTATATATCATTGTCAAATACCTTTACACTTGCACCCATTGCAAGGGCTGTACGGGCTGCATTTTCGCCTACTATACCGGCACCTATTATTACTACTTTGGTGGGTGGTATGCCACTTATGCCACCTAGCAGTACACCTTTGCCGTTGTTAGCATTATTAAGGTATTGGGCGGCTATAAGCATTACGGCACTACCTGCTATTTCGCTCATACTTCGTACTATAGGGTTATGCCCAGTATCATCTTTTAAGTTTTCAAAACTAAGTGCCGTTATTTTTTTTTCCATCATTTTTTGCAGTATTTCACTTTTCATTACTGCAATATGTATGGGCGATATTATGAGTTGGTTAGTTTTAAGCAACGGTACTTCGGCCTCACTTATTGGTGCCGATTTTATAATAATATCACACTGAAATACTTCATTTTTATCGTAAGCAATTTTAGCACCAGCTTCGCTGTAATCGTTATTGGTAAAGCTACTGCCCTCACCAGCATTATACTCAACTAATACCCTGTGCCCATTATTAACCAATACATTTACAGCATCGGGTGTAAGTGCAATACGGTTTTCGTTAAAGCTGTTTTCTTTAGGCATGCCTATAAATAAGCTACTTGTTTGCGGCTTTATATCAAGTGTTTCTTCAAGTGTTTGGTAGCTAAATGATGGCGAAATTATGGGGTTAGGCATAGCATAAGTTGTTATACAAATTTACAAGTATTCAAGTATACATCAATGTATTTATTTTAAGCAAAGTTTATAACCCTTTCATTGGTATTAACAATGCTTATATTTACTGCAATAGTATTTGTTGGTAGTAATGGCAAGGCTAATTGAGGCCATTCTACAAAGCAGTAATTACCACTATTTACTATTTCATCGAGGCCAAGTTGCCATAGGTCTTCCTCATCTTTTACACGGTACAAATCAATATGATACACTGAACTACCAAAGCTAGTAGTATATTCGTTTATGATGCTGTAAGTAGGGCTAGTAGGCACATCTTGCACTTGTAATTGTTTGCATATAGCAGTTATTAGGGTTGTTTTGCCTGCACCCATTGGTGCAGTAAATGTTACTACTTTTGTAGTGCCTAATTGGCTTATAAGGTAAGCCGCAGCTTGTTGTATATTTTGTATTTGGTATTGCAAGTTCTCCAATAAAACTAATTATTATTTTATCAGTTCAGTTAGCTTTGTATCCAAATCTGCACCATGCAAATCACGCCCAACTACATTGCCCTGTGGGTCAATTAAAAAATTAGTGGGGATGCTTTCCACACCATAATCTTTTGCAGCTTGGCTGTACCAATACTTGAGGTCACTAATTTGGGTCCAAGTTAGCTTATCGTCTTTTATAGCATTTTGCCAAGCAGTTTTATCCTTATCAAGGCTTACGCCTAAAATTGTAAAATTTTTATTACCATATTTTTTAAAGGCAGCCACTACATTGGGGTTTTCCATACGGCAAGGTTTGCACCAACTAGCCCAAAAATCGACTAATACATATTTGCCTTTAAAGCTACTTAGGGTAACCGTTTTGCCATTTACATCGGGTAGGCTTATTTCTACAGCAGGTATAGCACTTGAGGCTTTAGTAGTAGTGGCATTTGCATCATTTGCTATTGGTTGTACAGTTGTAGTAGGCTGTACGGCATTGGTACTTTCAGTTGTAGTTTTATTATTGCAAGCAAAAAATATGATTGCTAGTAACGAGGAATATAAGATTTTCATATAAAAAAATTTGAACGAAGTTATAACAAAATGGTGGTTGTACTTGAGGTCTTTTAGCAAATATGGCGGTCATTAGTTTTTTTAAATACAAAACTTAATTTTTACTACTTGCTACTATCTTTTGATATTATAAGCCCATTTTGTGGGGTATTGAGCAATATACTGTTTTCGTTTATCAGTGGTTTTATTTCGGGTATAGTTAAGGAGTCCAATAGTTCATTTTTTAAATAAAATGTTTTCACTTGGTTATTTTGTTGATGCCATCGTATTAATTTACATTGGCAACTAGCATTTTCAATATCGTTAATTACCTCTTCCACTTTGCCACCTTTACCTACTTTAATATATATTTCTCTTATGCCAATTATCTGGTTTTTTTCGCCTATATCAAAGTTCCACGATGCTGATATGGCGGTTAAGTATTTGGTACTAGGGTACAAATTAAGTAGCGAATAGCGAGGCGATTCTGTTTTTCCTGTTTTGTTATTTATTTTGGAATATATAGCCACAATACCTTCCGATTGAAATTGCATATAACCCAAATGATCAAAACTTGCACCATATCTGTCGTAAGTAAAATAGCCATTTTTGTACTTTACATCTACAATATTGGATACAACTTTGTGGTACCTATCGGGGTTAGAAACTCTAGCTTGTGGCGATCCAGTATATACAAGCCATATACCCTCTAAGCTATCAATTTCTGCTTGTGTAGGTTGGTAGGGTAAATAGTTAAAATCATTTTTTACGACTGCCCAATCATTTTTTATTTTTATAAAATATATAAATAATGCAATTAAGCTAATAGCTAAAGCAGTTGCAACTGTAGCCAATAATAAGTTTCTTTTGCTACTTTGTAAATGTAATTTTTCTAATTGGGCAAATGCAATTGATTGTGATAAATTTTCGGTTACTAATGTTGTATTATTATTTGCAATTGTTTGCAGCAAATTAGTATCAGTAGGATTTTCCTCAAATCCTTTTCGACCTATACCGAATAGGTAAATGTAACAAGCATCTACCAAAAATGACCTTGGGCTAGCTACCATACCATTAAGTGCATCTTTAATTTGACCACCAGTAATATCGTATTTTCTATAAGGAAAATCCTTACTTTTTGCATTTAATTCAGCCGTGTATATTTCTGTACCATACTCCTGCCACTTGGTGGGTAATTCATTACTTATGTTACTTAAGGCAATTGCTATTACTTCATAATTTTTTCTATTGGTATTTTGTATAATATCTAGTCCAGTTTGGGCTTTGTACTTTTCAATTACTTTAGTTAACAAATAAATTATTTCTTCTTTTCCAGCTTTTAACATTTGTATAAATAATTGATAATTAGCAATTTGTAAATTTCCGAAATAATGCAATACGTTTCGGTAACAAATATAATTATTTATAATTAATTCAGTAAGGTAAAAAAAAGTAATGTTATTTGATTTCTTATAATTTTAGTTTTCATTTTAACAATTGCAAACAATATGAAAAAGATTTTTTTCAAACTTAATTTTTTTACAAAAAATTATTTTAAATTATTAAAAGATAGTTTAACTTTTATGTTAGCATTACTGCTAACTGTGCAATTACAAGCACAAACCCCGTGGTATTACAATGGTACAGGCCCAATTAACAACGTTGCAAGCTGGGGTACTAATACCGATGGTACGGGTGGCACTTTGGTGGACTTTACAAGTGGTGGAAGGTATTTTTTTATTCAAAATACTACTGCAGTTACCTTAAATGGAACATGGACAGTAGGTAATGCTGCCTTTACTAGTGCATTATTAGGTAGCGACAGTGTTATTATTGGCAATCACACTACGCCGTTAGCACCTATTACTTTTACATTAACAGCTGGTTCGGCATTTACAGTATTTCCTGCTAGAGTGGTTGCATGTGCTGTATCTACAAGTGGTAACAATAAAATTGTTTACCAAAATACTACCCCAATTTCTTTTGGCACTATCATAGCTGATCCCAATTTAGAATTAGTATTTGACAATACTACAATTACCACATCAAGCTCAAGCAATTTTGGCAACGTAAGTGTAATTAACAATGCTACAGTTAATATGAGTGGTGCTGCTATTACAGTAAAAAATGTAACTGTAGATGCAGGTAGTACTTTAATTGGTTCTATTGGTGCATCGTCCAATTATATAGCTGTAAAAAGTACTGGCATTGTAACAATTAATGGTACATGTAGAGCTGGTAGAACTGGTGGACTTTTTACAGCAAGTAATACACCCTTTCCAACTGCTGCTACTGCTAACGGTACTTTTCTTTTTCAAGATGCTGTAACACCTGGCACTAATTTAATATTAGGTTCAAACTCTACAATTGATTACAATAGAGGCACATCGGGCCAAACGGGTACTCAAACAGTAAGTGCATTAAATTATGCCAACTTAATATTATCCAATTCGGCAGTTGCCAATAATAAAACATTCCCTACTTCGGGTACTATAAATGTATCGGGTACAATGTCCATAAATTTACTAGCTACTTCTACGGTGGCCACTCCTGCATCTACTTTTACTATTAATATATTACCTACTGGTCGCTTTGCTATTAATTCTGCATCGGCTTTTGGCACAGTTGCAGGTAACCAACGACTGTTTTTTAAATCCGATGCCACTGGTACTGCATCAATTGGAGCAATGTTTGCTGGCTCTTCATTTTTTGGTAGTATTAATATCGAAAAATTTATACCTGCCGGCTTTAGGAAATACCGTTTTTTAAGTCATCCGTTTACCACAGGCCAACCATTAAGTGAGCTAACTGGCGAAATAGATGTAACTGGTAACCCAGCAGGAACAACCTCTACAACTATGGGTCAAACTACGGGTACTGGCTTAACTGCCACACCACTTAACAATCCAAGTGCTTATTATTTTAATACCGCAACTGCCGATGGAGCATCGCCTAACGATGCAGGATGGTTAGCTTTTATTGATAATACAACTACTACAAACTGGCCACGTGGTAGAGGTATAAGAGTGCTTACAAGGGGATCAAAATCACAAGCCTCTACATTAGATGGTAACGATGCCACTCCCAATGCTGTAACGTACACAATGAATGGTACTACCAATGTTGGTGCAGTAGCAGTAGCAATGTCAAATACGGGTACAGGCCTAAATTTGATGGGTAACCCTTACGCATCGCCAATAGATATTGGAGCAGTACTTACCGCTGCAACACCAGGTACTAATGTTGCTAATGCATTTTATGTTCGCAATCCACAAACTGAAAGCTTTATTACAGTAAGCCCAATACCAGTTAACTATACCATACCTGCTTACAGTGCATTTTTTGTACAGGCATTAACTGCTTCAAGTTTAAATTTTGCTGAAAGCAATAAAAGTACTTGTGTAAGTTGCCCTACAGTATTTAGAACCAATACTACCATTGGCAGAGTTGAACTAAAAGTATATAATGATGCAACGGAACATGACAACATAATAGTTAACCTAAATGATAGTTATACTAGTGAATATAATAAAGCAAACGATGCCATAAAACTTATGAATAATGGGTTTAATATTTATTCCCTATCAACCGATAATGTAAAACTAGCAGCCAATAGCTTACCAATAACCCGTAATACTGTAATACCCTTGGGCATTAGCTTACCTTTGCATAAGGGTACACAAACTTATACTTTAAAAGCAACAGATGTTAGCCTAGCAAGTACTCAAAAAATAATGCTTCACGATAAATTAGTAAACAAGTATATTGCTTTGCAAAATGATAAGGAATATACCCTTACCATTGACCCTACTAACAAACAAAGTATGGGCAATAACCGATTAGAATTAATTATTGAGAACTAAATAATAACGTTAAAAAAAATATAACCATGTATAAAATAATACAACACCTTAATACAAGTAGTATAGTACTTATATTGTTACTAATTAGTAGTGTGGGCAAAGCCCAAAATTTTGAGGATAAAACATTAGATGCTGCTTTAGTAACACCAGTAAATTTAATAAGCTTTGCCGCCAATAAATTAATTAACGATGTATTGGTTACTTGGAAAACAGCTTCGGAGTATAACAATAGTCATTTTGTAATTGAACGTTCACTTAATGGTATTGACTTTGTAACAATAGGACAAGTAGCTGGTATTGGCAATACTACTGTAATAAACACATATAATTATACCGATGCAAATGTACCAAAAGTAAATATGTATTACCGCTTACAACAAGTAGATATTAATGCAACTGTAAAGTATAGTGCAATTGTGTTGGTAAAATTGAGTAGAAATAAAGAACCTTTATTAAGCATTTACCCTAACCCAATACTACTGCACAAAGCTACACTTACTGTAAGCAATATAGCCAATGGAAATTATACCTTAAGTGTAAAAAGCTTAGATGGTAAAACAGTAATGTACACAACAGAAAGTATAATAGCTAATAACCAAATACTACAGTTACAATTGCCCGAAACCTTGCAAAAAGGAATATATTTACTACAAGTAACCAATAGCAATGAAGTTATTAAATTGGTTGAAAAAATTATAGTACAATAAATAATTATAAATGCGAAAGTATATTTTTGTAATATCAATACTGGTATTTGTAAATGAAGCATTTACACAAATAAACAAATCAATTGTAGGTAAGCAGCAGTTTTATTTTAGTAATGGTGGCAAAATAAAAAATCCAATTAAAGTGTATTATTTTAGCCCAAAGGGCGCTACTGATAGTACACCAATTGTAGTGTTGCTACATGGCGCACAACGTGATGCCTCTGCCTATTTGGATGATGCCTCAAATGCAGCAATAGTATTTGGATGCAAAGTAATAGCACCTGAGTTTGACCAAGAGGATTATCCTGGCCTCGAAATGTATAATATGGGAAATGTGTATGATAAAAAAAATAAAAAATTTAATACACCCGACAAATGGAGTTTTTCTATACTAGAGCCATTGTTTGACTCAGTAGTAGCACAAACACAAAGTGTAAGTAAGGGCTATTATTTATACGGACATTCTGGTGGGGCTCAGTTTGTACATAGGTTTTTAATGTTTGTTACTACTAATAAAGTTATTAAAGCTGCAATTGCCAACAGTGGTTGGTTTACTGCTACCGATGATAAAGTTGACTTTCCATTTGGGTTAAAAAAATCGCCCATAGTAAAATCAAATTTGGTTTCATTTTTTGCTACCAAACTTTATGTATTGCAAGGCATGGCCGATACTGACAGAGATAGCAAGGATTTTAATATTACTATGGAGGCCGATGCTCAAGGAAAAAATAGATTTGAAAGAGGGAAATATTTTTTTGCAAATGCAAAAAGTAAAGCAGTAGAATTACAAGCACCTTTTAATTGGGAACAATACTTTGTACCTAAAGTAGGACACTCAAATGGTGGAATGTCAAAATTTGCCTTTGCATTATTTTTTATGGATTGTCAACGTTAACCTAACATAATATGCTTACTATAAAAAAATATGGATTGCTTATAATTTGTGTATTACTACAACTAAGTGGGTATACTCAAATAGAAGAGTACGATCAAGATACTACATTAGGATTAGTAAAAGCTCCCGATAATATGGAGTACCTCAAACTTAAAAAGGGTTATGTATTAGGTGATGGGGTTACCATACAATCTGCAGTTGGTCGTTTAAATTTTACACAAAGTTTTCAAACATCATTTGCAGTTAACTCCCTTAATAAAAACTTAAACAATGTAAACGCTGCTTTTGATATTAATAGAGCAAGGCTTACAATGGTGGGTAATATATTTGACAATAAAATAAGCATTGTATCGAGGTTAAATTTTTCTTCCAACTTTCAAAGTGTAACCACTGGCAACCGTACTTTTAATACCACACTACAAGAGGCCTATATTGAATACCGACCCAATAGAAAGCATACAGTTAATATGGGACTTAGGGCCGATTATATTGACTCCAGAGAAACAAGAATAGAAGGAGAGAGCCTTGGTTTTATTAACAGAAGTGCCTTGTCAGCGGCTTTTGATGCCATATTTGATTATGGTATAAGGTATAAGGGTAGTTATAAATTAGGGGGCAAACATTTGCTCAAGCCTTATGCATCTATTACAACTGGCGACAGCCGATCGGGCTTACAAAAAAACTTTGGAGGGTTTAAGTATGGAGTACGAATTGATTATTTGCCTATGGATAGGTTTACAAAAGGAGGTGAGTTTTATATGGACGATTTGGCAAGAGAAGAAAAACCTAAATTGGTAATTGGATTAATATACAGTTATAATGATGGTGCTACATCTGCATTTGGAACTAACGGCGGTAGGTTTTTGTATGGCGATTCTAGTCAAAATGTGTTGCTGCCAAAGTATAGCAAATTGGGGGTTGATTATTTGTTTAAGTATAATGGCTTTTATAGTATGGCAAGTTTTTTTGCAACCAACACTATTATTCCTAATAATATAAAAGGTGAGTTTAGACTGAACGGACAGTTTGCCAAATATGCCAATACACAAACCGAAGCCGACACTAAAAAGTTAGTACAAACTAGGCTTAACTTAGGTACAGCTTTTAATATACAAGCTGGTTATTTGCTAAAGTCCGATTGGGCATTTGCAATGCGATACACCCAATTAAATGCCAATACTAACTCGGCTAATTACGCCCAATACAATAAACATTACACTTTTGTATGTAGTAAATATATAGCAGGTAATAACTTAAAAGTACAAACTGAAATTGGCTACGAAGCTTTAAATAGAACATTTGTAACGGCAACAAGTAAGGGTAATAATTATGCACAAGTAATGGTAACAGTACAACTGTAACTCACAAAAAAAATTATGATAATAATGAAAAAAATAATAGTACTACTTATACTAACTGCTTATATAAGCAAAGCTGCTACTGCACAATTGGGTGATGTGCAAAATAAAGAAGTTGACTCATCGTTACAATACAAAAATGGTGAAGGTTTATTTTTTAATTTGGGAAAGGGTGGAGCAAATAAAATAAACCTATTTGCTACTATACAATCGGGTATTCAATTTAGTAAAATAGACTCAGGTACTAAGGCTGTTAACACTAACAGAATGTCATTAAACTTGGCTAGAATAAACTTAAACATATCGGCCCTTAAAGATAAAGTACAACTAGGAATAGTTACTGACTTTACAAGCACAATACCTATACTAGAAGGTTGGGTGGGGTTTAGCATTTGGAATAAAAGGGCTAAGTTGAGTATAGGACAAAGGCAAACAATTACTAATAACCGATTAGCAATGGCCGATGAAAGATTTGCCTCATTTATGAGCCAAACTATTGCTGGGAAGTCAACAGATGGTACAGTATATGGAGGTTTAATGCAAAATTTTGTAGGGGCAAGCCGTGAAGGTGGGTTGTTTTTTGAAACAAATTTTAATGTAGAAAATTGTAAAATTTACCCATCCATTGCAATTACAACTGGTGAAGGGCAAAACTTTTTTGACCCTACACCAAATGTTGGTTTAAAGTATGGTGGCCGATTGGACATATTGCCACTTGGCGATTTTATTAAAAACAATGCCTTTATTGCAAACGATATTTACCGAGAGCAAAAACCCAAACTTGCCTTTGGAGTAGCAGCTAGTTTTAATGCTAAAGCTAGTAGCCCAATAGGATCAGATAATGCAACAGTAGCCCCCATATACAATAAACTAGGTATTATTGAATACGCCGATTATACAAAAATTGTAGGGGATATAATATTTAAGTATAAAGGCTTTGCATTAGTTAGTGAATATATAACCACATCGGTAACCGGCAAAGATTTGTACACTAATGCAGCAGCTACCAAACAGTTAAGAACTGACACAGCAAGTGCTTATTATAATTTGGGAAATGCATTTAATATACAATCATCATATATATGTAATAATGGTTTAGCATTTGATGTTAGGCTAACTACTGTACAACCTGAGTTTGCAGCAGCCACCACATCAAAAGTGCAAAAGCAAACATGGTATGGGTTTGGGGTAAATAAATACATAAAAAATAATGCAATAAAAGTAGGCGTAAATGTAAATTATATTGATGATAAAAGAATACTACTACCTACCAAAAAACTTACTACAAACTTGGCAGTACAAATAACCATGTAAATATTTTTTTTTAAAACAAATTTATGAAATATCTATTTTTATATACAATAAGCATCATGCTTTTATTAGTTGGCTGCAAATCGGAAATTACTTTTACACCTGTAATAATACCACAAAAAACCGAGTTACTTATTTCAGAAATTTCTACTGCTATTAATACTGATCCTCTTGCAGCAGGTACTAGGCCACATTATGTAGAGCTATACAATGGCACTGGTAGTAGTATTGATTTATCTAATTATGCAATTGGTTATTTTGCGGTAACAGATAATACTACACTTACTAACTATAGTTTTGCTACAGGGTTTTTTATACCATTACAACGAACCTTACTTAACGAAAAATGCTACATTATAGCATCGCCTCAATGCGACATAGTGGCCATTAAACGTGATACTGTATGGGGAACTACAAGTACCTTAGCAGCTCAGGCTAGTATGCCATTACAATTAAGTGGCAATAGCGGTACAGCGCTATTAAAAAAAGACCCCACAGGCACCATTAATTTAGCCGGTACTAATTATAAAGTAATTGATGTATTTGGTAGCCCACAAGTAGCAAGGGTAACTAGTATGGGGAGTGTAAGTACTCGTAATAATATAATATGGACAATAGCTGGAGAAGTTGCCGATACACGTAACAGAACCTTTTGGAGAAAGGCCTCCGTAGTAAGTCCTATTACAGATTGGGCTGTTTCTAAAGGCTCTAACATCGAAAATTCGCAATGGAAATTATCGGGTGATAGGCTATGGGATTACACAAATTTAGGTTTGCCAACGCAGTAAGTTTTTTTTAAAAAAAATCAAAAGCTACATAAAATTTAATTTTATGAAATATTTAAAATCATTATACGTACAAGTATTAATTGCCATTGTAATTGGTATATTATTGGGGCACTTTTACCCAACATTTGCAATAGATTTAAAACCATTAGGCGACGGTTTTATTAAGCTTATTAAAATGATGATTGCACCAATCATTTTCTGTACCATAGTTACAGGCATTGCAGGTATGCAAAATACTAAAAAAGTAGGTAGGGTTGGCTTAAAAGCCATCCTTTACTTTGAAGTAGTTACAACATTTGCATTAATAATTGGGCTTGTGGTTATTAATATATTAAAGCCAGGTGTAGGTATGAATATAGATCCCAAAACATTAGACACCAAAGCAGTGGATGGCTTTATTACAGAAAGTAAAACCCAATCCGTAGCTGATTTTTTTCTACATATAATACCCGATAATATAGTTAATGCTTTAGCCACTAGTAATGTATTACAAGTACTATTTTTTGCAGTATTATTAGGGTTTGCATTAACCAAAATTGGTGATAAAGCCACACCACTTTTAAAAGGTATACAGTCAATTGAGTATGGCATGTTTGCTATAATTAAAATAATAATGAAAGTAGCACCACTGGGTGCATTGGGTGCTATGGCATATACAATTGGCAAATATGGGCTTAGTTCATTGGCACAATTGGGGCAATTGTTAGGCTCGTTTTACTTAACTTGTATATTATTTATAGTAGTAGTATTAGGCGGTATATTAAGGTCTATAGGGTTTAATATATTTAAACTTATTGGGTATATTAAGGCAGAATTGTTGATTGTACTCGGCACATCATCATCGGAGGCAGCACTGCCAAGCTTAATAAATAAACTTACAAAAGTTGGTTGCTCAGAGCCTGTGGTTGGTTTGGTAGTACCTACAGGTTACTCTTTTAATTTAGATGGTACATCTATTTACTTAACTATGGCTGCGGTTTTCCTAGCACAAGCAACCAATACACCTATGGATGTATCGCAACAAATAACATTGCTTTTAGTATTACTATTAACATCAAAAGGTGCAGCAGGTGTTACTGGCAGTGGTTTTATAGTATTGGCTGCTACATTACCTACAGTAGGGCATATACCTGTTGCAGCTATTGCACTTATATTTGGTATTGATAGGTTTATGAGCGAAGGTAGAGCAATAACCAATATAATAGGCAATGCTGTAGCTACCATATTTGTTGCAAAATGGGAGAAAGAAATTGATATGGATATAGCTAACAAATTAATTGGCATCAAAAAAAGATTACCCTTATACACTACTACAACAGAGCCTACTACCGCAATACAAACAGTGCTTGAGTAAAATATTTGTTTGTAATAAGGTAGATATAGTGGTATAACAGCTACTTATATTTTACAATCATATTATAAATTTTAGGCAAAAGATTTTTTATTTATAAAAATATATTTGGCAGCATTTTAAAAATAGCATTGCTTTGCACTATCAAAATGAATAATACTACCCAAATACATTTCCATCATACAGTACATTGTGCTACTATAGGGTTGTGTGTATGAGTTAATTAATAAATTAAATATTTTATATACAACCCACCCCAAAAAGGTGGGTTTTTTAATACATTAAATTATGATAAAAATAGCCATTCAAAAATCAGGCAGACTTACTGATGATACCATTACTATGCTCACTGACTGTGGCATTAAAGTAAAGCAAGTTAATAGCACCTTACGCTTAATAGTGCAGGGTTTTGATGCTGAAGTCCTTTTTTTAAGAGACGATGATATACCCCAATATGTAGAAGATGGAATTGCAGATATTGGGATTGTAGGCGAAAATATAATGCTGGACAAAGGCAAAAATATAACCCTAATTAAAAGATTGGGCTATAGCAAATGCAGGCTAAGTATTGCAGTACCCAAAGCAACCAATTACACTGACAATAGTTGGCTACAAGGCAAAAAAATTGCTACTAGTTATGTAAAAATTGTACAAGATTATTTAGCTATGCAAAATATAAATGCCGAAATACACGAAATAAGTGGTAGTGTAGAAATAGCTCCAAGCCTTGGCCTAGCCGATGCCATAGTAGATATAGTAAGCAGTGGCAGCACCCTACTAAGCAATGGCCTTAAAGAAGTAGAACCTATACTGCAAAGTGAAGCAGTAATGATTGGCAACAAGCATTTGAGTGAAACTAATAAAGGGATACTCCAAAAATTATTGTTTAGAATTGATGCTGTATTAACTGCCCGTACCAAAAAATATGTATTGCTCAATGCCCCCAATAATACAGTAGCAGCTATTGTAAACATATTGCCAGGCATGAAAAGCCCTACAGTATTGCCTTTGGCTATTAGCGGTTGGAGTAGTATACATACTGTAATAGACGAAACCGATTTCTGGAACATAATTGACCAACTCAAAACCCTTGGTGCCGAAGGTATATTAGTAGTACCCATTGAAAAAATGATATTGTAATAATAGTATAAAAATAAAAATACACTACATGAAAATAATACAACACAATACTATAGCCGAAACTATAAAAATAATAGAAAGACCAGCACAAAAAAATAAGGAAGAAAAAATTAGTACCGTCAAAAGCATTTTACAAAATGTAAAAACAAATGGCGATGCAGCATTAATTAAATATACTGCTGAGTACGATGGAGTACAGTTAGCTGACCTTGCCGTATTGCCCCACCAAATAACAGCCGCTGCTGCACTTATACCTATTCCACTACAAACTGCAATAGATATTGCTTATCAAAATATTTATAAGTTTCATGAGCCACAACTTACTACCACCAACAGTATAACCACAATGGAGGGTATTAGTTGCTATCGCAAAAATGTAGCTATACAAAAAGTAGGCTTGTATATACCAGGTGGTACTGCTCCACTATTTAGCACATTACTTATGCTAGGCATACCTGCCCAAATAGCAGGTTGTAGTAGTGTAGTGTTATGTACACCACCTAACAATAATTATGTACTACACCCTGCAATTGCTTACACAGCACAGCTTTGCGGCATTACACAAATATACTTATGTGGTGGAGCACAAGCAGTAGCTGCAATGGCTTATGGCACGGCTACTATACCACAGGTGCATAAAATATTTGGTCCGGGTAACCAATATGTAACTATAGCTAAGCAGCTTATACAAGCTAATGGTGTGGCTATTGATATGCCTGCTGGGCCAAGTGAAGTGTTAGTAATTGCCGATGCTTATGCCAAAGCTACTTATGTAGCTGCCGATTTACTAGCCCAAGCTGAACATGGTGCCGATAGCCAAGTTATTTGCATTACTAATACTACAGAAAAAGCTACTGAAATAAACAATGAAATACATAAACAACTAGCAGCATTAAGTAGAAAAGAAATTGCAGCAAAAGCACTAGAGAACAGCTATATAATAGTGGTGGATACTATAACTACAGCAATGGAATTGAGTAACAATTATGCACCGGAGCATTTAATAATACAAACAAACAATGCAATAGCAATAGCAAATGATGTGGTAAATGCAGGTTCAGTATTTGTAGGGGCTTATACCCCCGAAAGTGTGGGCGACTATGCAAGTGGTACCAACCACGTACTGCCTACAAGTGCTTATGCAAATGCTTATAGTGGCGTAAGTGTTGATAGTTTTGTTAAGAAAATTACTTTTCAACACCTTACCGAAATTGGACTACAAAATATAGCCAACACCGTTGTAACTATGGCTACGGCCGAAGGCCTAAATGCTCATGCTAATGCCGTATTACAAAGATTAAATAATTAATTTTTTTTTAATAAGTATATAATGGAACACACATTTAATTTACAAAACATTGTACGTACTAATATATGGAACTTAAAGCCTTACACTAGTGCTAGAGACGAATATACTGGCACTGCTACCACCTATTTAGATGCTAACGAAAATGCTTTTGGTTCGCCATTACCTACAGCATACAACCGCTACCCCGATCCTTACTGTACTGCTATAAAACATAAACTTAGTACCATAAAAGGTTTGCCACCACAGCATATATTTGTTGGTAATGGCAGCGACGAAGCCATTGATATACTGTACCGTATGGTGTGTGAACCTGCCAAGGACAATGTAATTATATGTACGCCAACTTATGGTATGTACAGTGTAAGTGCTGCTATTAATAATGTAGCTGTTATAGATATTCCATTAACCAATAATTTTGAATTAGATGTTGAAGCAATTATAAATGCCATAAATACACATACAAAAATAATATGGATATGTAGCCCCAACAACCCTACTGGTAATAGTATGAGTAAGGCAGCTATTGAAATATTATTGAAAAATTTTAAAGGACTTATAGTAATAGACGAAGCTTATATAAACTACAGCCAACAGCAAAGTTGTATAAGTTACCTTACACAATACCCCAATGTAGTAGTATTACAAACTATGAGCAAAGCTTGGGGACTAGCAGGTTTGCGGGTTGGCATGGCTTATGCTGCCACTCCCATTATTGCATTAATGAATAGTATAAAACCACCTTACAATGTAAACCAAGCATCGCAATTACTTACTTTAGAGGCACTGCATAATGTGAGTAAAGTTAATAGTATGATAACCCAAATAGTTACATTACGAACCAACCTCACCAACGCATTAATGACCTTGCCAATTGTACAAAGAGTATATGCAAGTGATGCAAATTTTGTGTTGGTTAAAATTGCGGATAACCATAATGCTACAACAATTTATAACTACTTATGTAGCCAAGGCATAGTAGTACGTAACCGAGCTACGGTACATAATATTAATAATTGCTTACGAATAACTGTAGGCACACTTGCCGAAAATGAATTATTATTAACTACATTAACACACTACAAAAACAATTAGCCTAGTATGAAAAAAATATTATTTATTGATAGAGATCAAACTATAATAGAAGAACCAACCGATTACCAAATTGATAGTTACGAAAAATTAAAATTTTTGCCCAATGCTATTACAGCCTTAGCCAATATAAAAAAACATACCGACTATATGTTTGTAATGGTTACCAATCAAGATGGGTTGGGTACAGCAAGTTTTCCTACTAATACATTTTGGCCTGCCCACAATATGATGCTACAAGTACTACAAAGTGTAGGCGTACAATTTGATGAAATATGTATTGATGCATCGCTACCAACCGACAACTCAGCTAACCGCAAACCCAATACTGGTATGCTTACCCACTACTTACAAGGGCAGTATGATATAGCAAATAGCTATGTAATTGGCGATAGAACTACCGATGTACAGCTGGCTAATAACTTGGGCTGCAAAAGTATATTTATGAATACCAATATAGTAGAAAATAATGCAACACTACAAACCACTAATTGGAATACAATTGCCCATTATTTAATAACCCAACCTCGTACGGCTACTATTATGCGTAATACAAACGAAACAGAAATAAGTGTAACTATAAATTTGGATGGAACTGGCGAAAGCAAAATAAATACAGGCATAGCATTTTACGACCACATGCTTATGCAATTGGCTAAGCACGGTGGTATAGATATAAACTTATATGTGCAGGGCGATTTGGAAGTGGATGAACACCATACTATAGAAGATGCAGCTATTGCAATTGGCGAAGCTGTACTACAAGCAATGGGAACAAAAAAAAGTATGGAACGGTACGGCTTTACCTTACCAATGGACGATTGCTTAGCACAAGTAGCTATTGACTTTGGCGGTCGCTCATGGTTGGTATGGGATGCTGAATTTAAACGAGAGAAAATTGGCGAAATGCCTACCGAAATGTTTTACCATTTCTTTAAATCATTTAGCGATGCCGCTAAATGTAATTTGAATATTAAAGTAGAAGGTAACAATGAACACCACAAAATTGAAAGCATATTTAAAGCATTTGCCAAAGCAATAAAAGCAGCTACTGCCAAAAATAATAGTGGCGAAATACTCACTACAAAAGGCATACTATGATAGCAGTAATTAACTATGGAGCTGGTAATACTTTTAATGTATTGTATGCTTTGCAGCAATTGGGAGTACAACCAATACTTACTAATAATGTAGCAGAGTTACGTGCAGCCGATAAAATAATTTTTCCTGGTGTGGGCCATGCTACTTATGCTATGCAACAATTAATAGCCCATAATATTACAACAGTATTGCCCACACTTACACAGCCTGTATTGGGCATTTGCCTTGGTATGCAGCTACTGTACACTAATACAGCTGAGTCAACATTGCCTACATTAAATATAATAAAAGGTAATGTAAAAAAGTTTGAAACACAATTACCTGTACCACATACAGGGTGGAACAATATTGATAACGATGCACATATTTTATTTGAAGGAATTACGACTCAAGATTTTTATTTTGTACATAGCTACTATGCAGCTATAAACGAGTATAGTATTGCTACTTGTAATTATCAAATAAATTTTTGTGCAGCAGTACAAAAAAACAATTTTTATGGTGTACAGTTTCACCCCGAAAAAAGTGGTGATGCTGGATTACAATTATTGAAAAATTTTATAAACTTATAACTCAATTATTATGATAATAATACCAGCTATTGATTTAATAAATGGGGAATGTGTACGATTGTACAAGGGTAAATACACAGCGCAAACAACCTACCATACCAACCCGTTACAAGTAGTAGCACAGTTTGAAAAGGCAGGTATTACTCACTTACATGTAGTAGATTTGGATGGTGCAAAACAAGGCAAAGTACAACAGTTGCCACTGCTTAGCACAATAGTTGCAGCTACATCAATGCAAGTAGATATTGGTGGCGGCATTACTTCAATTGCTATGGCAAAAAAAATACTAGATGCAGGTGCTGCACAAATTAATATAGGAAGCTTGGCTGTAAAGCAACCAACATTATTTATAGACATGCTACAAACCTTTGGTACAAATAAAATTATATTAAGTGCCGATGTAATGGACGAAATGATAAAAATAAATGGTTGGCAAAGTGATGGGAACATTTCACTGTATAACTGTATTGATAATTATATGCCTTATGGGTTGCAGTATATTTGTGTAACCGATATTAGTAAAGATGGTACTATGCAAGGACCCTCGGTAACATTGTACAAAAAAATAATGGAAAAATACCCCACGCTAAAACTAATAGCAAGTGGCGGCATAGGTAGCTTACAACACGTTATAGAATTAAAGGCACTAAACCTATATGGTGTTATTATAGGCAAAGCCATATATGAACAAAAAATAAAAGTAACCGACTTAGTAAATGTGTAAGCTATGCTTAAAAAACGAATAATACCATGCCTCGATGTACAAAATGGAAGAACCGTAAAAGGCATAAACTTTGAAGGCGTACGAGATGCTGGAGATAGTGTAGAACTAGCTTATAAATACAGTATATGCGGCGCCGATGAGTTGGTACTATTAGATATAACTGCTACCAATGAGCGCCGAAAAACTACACTTGATTTGGTAACAGCAGTAGCCAAACAAATTCGTATTCCATTTACCGTAGGTGGCGGCATAACTACCATAGCCGATGCCGAAAAACTACTACAAGCTGGTGCCGATAAAATAAGTATAAACAGTGCAGCTGTTACTAACCCAGCATTAATTACAAACCTAGCTAAGCAGTTTGGCTCACAATGTATAGTAGTGGCAATTGATACCAACCTTGCAAAAACCAACCCAAATAATACTCAAGAAGTAGTAATAAATGGGGGTAGAAATTATACAGGTATAGATACTGTAAGTTGGGCAAAGCAAGTATATAATAGTGGAGCTGGCGAAATACTACTTACCAGTATGCAGCACGATGGTACTAAGCAAGGGTTTGATATAGCTACGCTAAATGCTGTAGCAGCAGTAGCACCTATTCCTATTATAGCTAGTGGTGGTGCAGGTTGTATGCAACATTTTGCTACCTTGTTTACCCATACTAGTATTGGGGCAGGCTTGGCAGCAAGTATATTTCATTATAATGAAATAGGCATTAAAGAGCTAAAACAATACCTACACCTACAAAATATACCAATACGAATAGTACAATAAATAAATAAAAAATTATGAATACGCCCAATTTTGAAACCGATAAATTGTTACCTGCAATAATACAAGATGCTACCACCAACACCGTATTAATGCTAGGCTATATGAACCAAGAAGCTTATGATACTACTGTAGCAAGTAACCGAGTTACTTTTTATAGCCGTAGTAAACAGCGGCTTTGGACCAAAGGCGAAACCTCTAATAACTACTTAAGAGTACAGCAAATATTAATTGATTGTGATAGCGATACTATACTTATAAAAGCCCACCCTAACGGCCCAACTTGCCACACTGGTACTGCTACTTGCTTTAACGAAAATAACGATACTGCATTTACCCTAACTACTTTACAAACAATAATAGAAAACCGTATAGCTACTAACGACCCCACAAGCTATACTAACAACTTACTTGCAAAAGGTATAAACAAAGTGGCTCAAAAATTGGGTGAGGAAGCTGTAGAACTTATAATAGAAGCAAAGGACGATAACCCACAATTGTTTTTAGGCGAAGCCGCCGACCTAATGTACCATTACTTAGTGTTGCTCAAAGCAAAAGGATTTACCCTAGGCGATGTAGAAACAGTATTAAGCATTAGGCATCAATAAAATTAAGTAGGTTAAAAATTTAGTTTTTAAAATTATGGGAGGCTATTTCTTTTTTTAACACCCTATCAAACCAAAAAGCACCAAAAGGAATTAGGCTACAAATACCTGCTAGTAAGGCTTTGCCAAATTTCCAATGGCATATATACCAGGTGTATAATATGGACAAAGCTAGTAGTACAAATAAAAAACCATGCAAATAGCCGTTGTACAATACTGCCTTTGGATAATGGAATATATACTTAAGTGGCATACTTACAAATAATAAAAGTAAATATGAAAGGCCTTCGGCAAGTGAAATAATACGTAATTGTTGTAAACTTTTTACTGGAGTATTCATACTGCAAAGTTGCGGTAATTAGCTGTATATTTTTATACTAAAATGGTTAACTTTGAATATGCATTTTTACAAAAAAATAATAGGATGCTTACTACTTACCATTGCTATAGTAGCAGTTAGTTGCCGTAAGGAAAATAAATTTATAACTAGTACCAATGCATTGTTAGGCACCACAACCGATACCTTAAAGTACGATACCGTGTTTACCACTGTAGGGTCGGTTACTAAAAGTTTTAAAATACTAAACCTCAATAAACAAAAGCTAAACCTCACATCAGTAAAGCTTATGGGTGGTGCAGCATCGGCATTTAAAATAAATGTAGATGGCGTAAGTGGTACACAATTTAGCAACATTGAAATAGCTGCCAATGATAGTATTTATGTATTTGCACAAGTAACTGTAAACCCCACAGCAGGCCTTATGCCATTTGTAGTACAGGACAGTGTAAGCATACAATATAATGGCAATATAAGGCAAGTACAATTGCAGGCCTATGGCCAAAATGCAAATTATATACGTAACCAAAAAATTAGTGGATCAGTAACATGGAACAATACGTTGCCTTATGTAATAATTGGGGGTTGCAGGGTTGACACTACGGCAACATTAACTATACAACAAGGCACAAAAATATACCTCCATGCTGATGCACCTTTGGTAGTAGATGGTACATTAATTACTAATGGTAAAAAATGGGATAGTACCCGTATAGTGTTTACTGGCGACCGTTTGGACGAACCGTATAAGTATTATCCAGCACAATGGCCCGGCATAATATTACGAGGGCAGAGTAAAAATAATGTGCTCAATTATACGGTAATTAAAAATGCTTACCAAGCCATAATAGTTGACGGTGCAAGTATAAATGCTAACCCCAAACTAACCCTCAACGAAACCATAATTGACAATGCTTACGATGCTGGCATACTAGCAATTAATAGTAGTGTAACTGCCAAAAATTGTTTGATTAGTAACTGTGGACAAAATGTTGGCTTGGGCTTTGGTGGCACTTATAACTTTACTCACTGCACAGTTGCAAGTTATAGTAATAGCAATATATTACATAAAGATCCGGTGCTAATTATAACCAATTATAGTAAGCAAAGCAATGGTACATTTGCTACGGCTAGCCTCAATGCTAACTTTACTAACTGTATATTTTGGGGCGACTTTGGCACTACCGATGATGAAGTAGTTGCCGACAAACTAGGTGCTACGCCATACGCAATTAATTTTAATAAATGCTTATACAAAGTAAAAACTACACTTACACCACTAATTACTAATACGGGTGGTATTGCTAACACCCCACCATTGTTTGATACTATTGTTACCAATACTAGATTTTATAACTTTAGGTTAAAGCAAGGTTCGCCCTGTATTAATGTTGGCGCTGCTACGGCAGTTACTATTGATTTGGATGGTAACCCACGGCCTGTAAGTATAGCCGATATTGGGTGTTATGAAAAGCAATAATTAATAGGGTTACTCAATACTTATATGTTCGGATGCTAATAAATATTGCTCTTCAATAGTAGCACCAATACCAATGCCGGTGGGCAAGTGAACAGTATAGCCATTATAGGTAACACCACCAATTACGGGGTCTGTTTTGTGGCCTAGCATACAAGTATCCATATCGTAAAATATTATTTGTGGGTTAGCACTTGCAAAATGTGCAAAGCAAGTTAAAGCCAATCGGCTCTCTAACATACCACCCATCATACAAGGTATATTATGTTGGGTACATACATCAATAATTTTTTTTGCTTCGGTAATTCCACCACATTTTGCAAATTTTATATTAATATAATCACAGGCATTAGCATCAATTATTCGTTGTGCATCGTGGTGATTATATACACTTTCATCAGCCATTATTTTAATGGGGCTTGTTAGTAGTAGTTGGGGCAAATGTTTGTCGTTGTAGGTTCGCATTGGTTGTTCACACAATTGAATATTGTATGGCCCTAATTGTTGCAATGCATCGGCAGCATCTGTTACACTCCAACCTTGGTTAGCATCTATTCTTATAGCTATAGTAGTGCCTACTGCATTACGTATAGCTGCTACCCTTGCTACATCGGTACTTACATCTTTACCCAATTTTACTTTGAGTATAGTAGCACCTTGTTGTACAAAAGCTAGGGCTTGTGCTGCCATAATATTAGGTGTATTAATACCAACAGTTATATCGGTTAGCATTGGTATAGCCGTACCACCTAAGTAAGCATACAAAGGCAGTTTGGCATATTGTGCTGCTATATCATATAAGGCCATATCAAAGGCACTTTTTATAGTGTTATTATTTGCTGCAAATGCATGTAATTGATTCATTCTTGTTTCAATTGTTAGTGCATTTTCACCAATCCAAAGCTTTGCAAAGTCCTGTGCCATTACGTAGCAAGTGGCTTGGGTTTCACCTACTATCATAGGAAATGCGGAGCATTCGCCGTATCCAATTAGGTTAGTATCGGTGTATATTTTAATAGCCACATTTTGAGCATAATCCATAGTGCCAGTTGCTATAGTAAAGGGATGCATGGCAATGCTGTATTTATAAATTACAATTTTTTGTATAAGCATAAGTTGCAGTATTATTAACTGTATAAGTACACAAAAGTAGTGTACATATTTATTTTAAGTAGTTTTTAGTTTTACTAAATTACACCTCTTCTATAATTTAGAACCAATATTAAATCCCTCACTTAGTACTTCTTACTTATTTCCTTAATTAGCAAATTAGCATATTATCGCATTAGCACATTATAGTATTATCACATTATCACATTATCACAATACCATATTATCTAATTATCATTTTCCTTTCTCTATTTCCCTAATGTGTTTTACATTTGCAACTTTACTATAACTTAACTTAATACTATGTGGGAAGCTTTATTTACTACCAATGCCATAACTGCCTTATTGGCTTTAACTTTTATGGAAATATTATTGGGAATTGACAATGTAATATTTGTGTCCATAATATTAGGAAAAATACAAAGCCCTGCCCTTAAAAAAAGAGCCTCTACTATATGGATGATTGTGGGTGTAATAGTTAGGCTTGTATTGCTAGTAACATTGGCAAAGCTAATAGCAGCCACAGGTACACTGTTTAGTATAATGGAGCATCCTGTTACATTTAAAGATATTATTACCCTAGGTGGTGGGTTATTTTTGCTTATAAGCACTACTTTGGAAATACATAATAAACTTGAAGGTGCATCGCCCAACGAAATAATAGAACAACAACAAAAAAGTTCGTTTAAAGCCATATTAGGACAAATATTGTTAATTGATATTGTATTTAGTTTTGATGGTATTATTACAGCATTAGGTATGGTTGATGTTAATAAAATTGGCGATGAAAACACTACCATACTCATAAGAGCAATTGCAATATTAATAGCTATGTTTGTAATGTTTAGGTTTGCACCAAGTATTTCATCATTCATACATAAGCATCCTACATTTAAAATGTTAGCCCTTTCCTTTTTAATACTTATAGCAGTAATGCTAATAGTAGAGGGTATACATGTAGAAAAGTTTACTATACCACATGGCTACATATACTTTGCAATGGCATTTAGCTTTGGGGTGGAAATACTTAATATGCAGCTTCGTAAAAAAAACAAACCTGTACAACTGAGGCAACCAACTATACAAAAGTAAGTAAGCAAAGCTTAAATGTTTTTTTACAAATTAAATAGTTCAAATAATTGTAACAATTAAAAAAGTAGTTATTTTTACTTTACAAAAGTTGGAAAATTTCCAATGTATTTTTTACACAAAAATAAAACAAACAACATGTTAGAAGAATTATTTAACCTAGTAAAACAAAACAGCAACGAAACGGTTATAAACAACCCTGCTGTACCTAATGAACATAACAATGATGTAATGGCAGAAGCTACCAACTCAATAGCTGGGGGCTTTCAAAATATACTAAGTGGTGGCGGTTTGCAAAGTATATTGGGCCTGTTTAAAGGCGGTGCAAATACAAGTGGTGGTGGCAATAGCCTAACTAGCAACCCAATAGTAAGTATGATTACTGGGCACTTTATGAATAAATTGATGAGCAAATTTGGTATGAATAGTGGCGCTGCAAGTGGTGTAGCGGGTAGTTTAATACCTAGTGTATTGGGCAGTTTAATTAACAAAACTAACGATAATAACGACAGTTCATTTAGCCTGCAAGGCATATTAGGTGGGCTTATGGGTGGTGGGGCAGCTGCACCAGCTGCAAGTGGAGTAGCTAGTAGTGGTGGTGGCGGGTTTGATATTGGTGGCTTACTAGGTAAGGTAATGGGTGGCAATGGGTTGGATCAAAATGGTGATGGACACACCGACCTTAATGACCTTATGGGCTTAGTAACTGGTGGTGCACAGCAAGCACAACAACAACAGGCACAAAGTGGCAATGGCATATTGGATATGCTAAAAGGATTTATGAAATAAATAATATTGCCTTGTAAAAAAGTATATAAAAGAGTTGCCTTGTAAGCAGCTCTTTTTTTGTGCTAACAAATTCAAATTAATTGCAAATACTTTGTATAAAAACAAGCTTATGCCTTTTTATCATTTCGGTATAACTTTGTATAAATATTAAAAACATATAACTATGAGTACTATGGTAAACGAATTTAATGAGTACAGAACCCGAATGAACGAGGTAATATTAAGTAAAGATAACTTAGTAATAAAGCGACTGTGGAACTTGGACACCAACACTTATGCCGAAGGTGTGCTAGATGTAAAAACCAAAGAAATGCTAGGCTTAGTAGCCAGTATGGTACTCCGATGCGATGATTGTATAAAATACCATTTGGGCAAATGCCACGAACTTGGGCTAACAACCGAGCAGATATATGAAATATTTGCTGTAGCTAACATAGTGGGTGGCACTATAGTAATACCTCATACTAGGCGAGGAGCGGAATATTGGGAGGAGCTTATGGGCAGTGAAAATAATTAATGTAGCATTTTGCCCGAAAGGGCGATATTCATTAACTACATATTTTAAAGATAGCTTAATGAGTAAAGTAAATCATACATTTTAGTACATTTACTATATTAATTCAAATATTCAATATACAATATTCAATTTTCACTGGAATACATTTATCAAAATATAACACAATAATTTATGAGTGAAAAAGTATATGATTTAGAGGATAGGCTAGTGGATTATACTTGTAGAATGATAGATGTAATAGAAGCCTTACCACAAACAAGAGCTGGTAATTATATTGCAGGTCAATTAGTAAGGTCATGTCATTCCCCAACTTTTAATTATGGTGAGGCTCAAGCTGCAGAGTCAGTTAAGGATTTTATTCTTAAAATGGGGATTATTTTAAAAGAATTAAAAGAGTGTAGAACAGCATTAAAAGTAATAAGAAAAAAGGAAATGATTAAGCCTATACTAAAATTAGAGCCTATATACAAAGAAACAGAAGAATTAATTGCAATAATTGGAAAGGGAGTTTCAACTGCAAAAAAAAATTTAAAAGTAACTTTATAGCCTACTTTATAATTTTACATTTTTATTTAATACAAACTTGAAATGGTATATTCTCAAATGAATAAATTGTATAACAGAGAATTGAATATTGATTATTTAAAAAAAAATTACTTTAACTTAATAGCATCCTAAATTCTCCTCCATTTTTAAAAAAAAATTATTTATTAATTTTTCACTATTACATATAAAAGTTAATTTTGTATATGACTGACATAACTCTTCCGCCACTTACCGCCAAAGATTTTGCCACCGACCAAGAAGTACGATGGTGCCCAGGCTGTGGCGACTACTCTATACTAGCTCAAGTGCAAAAGGTAATGCCAACACTTGGTGTACCCAAAGAAAACATTGTAATTATAAGCGGCATTGGCTGTAGCAGCAGGTTTCCGTATTATATGAACGTATATGGTATGCATAGCATACATGGTAGGGCAACTGCTGTAGCAAGTGGCTTAAAGGCTAGCCGGCCAGAGCTCAGTGTATGGATTGTAACTGGCGATGGCGATAGCTTAAGTATTGGTGGTAACCATACCATACATTTGCTCCGTCGCAACTTTGATGTAAACATATTAATGTTTAACAACCAAATATATGGCCTTACCAAAGGCCAATATTCGCCTACTAGTGAGGCAAATAAAATTACTAAATCCACACCGTTTGGTAGTATTGATCATCCATTTAATCCGTTGGCATTAGCAATGGGAGCTGATGCTAGTTTTGTAGCCCGTAGTATGGATAGAGATACCAAACACCTGCAAGAAATGATAAAACGAACAAGCCAACATAAAGGGTCATCATTTTTAGAAATTTATCAAAATTGTAATATTTTTAATGATGGAGCTTTTGAAATATTTACCGATAAAACTACCAAGCTTGATGAAGCCTTATATTTAGAACAAGGTAAACCATTGGTATTTGGTGCTTCGCAAAATAAAGGCATTAAGCTTGATGGCTTAAAACCTGTAGTGGTAGATGTAGATGCTACTACCAACCTCAACGACCTTTGGATACACGACGAAACCGACTTTTATAAAGCACAAATATTGGTTCGTTTATTTGATAGCCCCAATAATGATCAGCACTATCCAAGGCCTTTTGGTGTGTTTTTTGCAAAGGAACGACCCTGCTACGAAGATCGTATGCAACTACAACTAGACGAAATAATTGCAACAAAGGGCAAAGGCAATTTAGATAAATTATTGAAAGGTAGAGAAACTTGGGTAATAGCGTAACCAAGTTTTTAGTTTTTTTTTGTAAATACTTTTGTGGCAACAATATTAGTTTGTAATTATAATATTTGTAACTTACAGTACATAATACTAAATACTATTCAAGTGAATATTAAGAAACTACTCATTTTGCCATTGGCATTTATAACAATAACTATTATAGATATTGCATGTGGTGATAGGTGTGAAGAGTTGGCTAAAAAAAAGTATATCCTTTATAAAAAAGGCTCTACAACGATTTACAATAGCACTTCTAAATTATTAGAAAATGAAACCTATACAAAGGACACTTTAAAAGTGTATAATCGTTTTGATCAGGAGTGTATTGTTAAACAAAATTTTTCATTGTTTAGTAGTGCCTATGCCGTTGACCCTCCAAGATGTATATGTGGCCAATTGGGTACAAAACAAAAGCTAACAAAATTAATAATAACAAGCAATGCGACTTTCAATGGAGTTGCAGCTGGTGGTAGCTTAAATAGTATGGTTACATTTCCAATTTATAAAGATTCAACAACAACATTTTATTATACCTCAACTCAATTTATAGATAGTTTAGCTGCTAAAAGGTATTATACTCAAATTGAAAGTTTTCAATTAAATATATTACCCAAACCAACAACTGCATTTACGGGCAAATTTTTTATAAAGCTTGTATTTGGCAATACCGATACCGTAACTAACGAAACCGTAAAGTTTAATTGGAATTAATAGTAGCTTAGTTAACCTGCTAGTAGTTTAATTAAACAAAATGCATTTGGCTCATCAGTATCTCACTATCCAATAATTTATTGTTGGCTTAAAGTGGGTAAAAAAGTATAGATTAAGCCAACAATAATTTTTACCCTAACAATAATTCAATAGCTAAAACAGCTGATCCATAAGCACCACTTTATCTATAATGCCCACACTGTTTTCACTTTGCTTTAGTCCATAAGTTGTTATGAGTGTATTAATTAAATATTTTTTTGTAGTTGTTTTTTCTCTAAATACCTCCCTTCTTTTCCGCAGCAGTTCACTTTCTTTTTTAGTAAGTTCAAATTCTTTTGCATAAAATTTCATTTCGCAAATGTTGATACTATTGTCGCTACGGTCTATTAGCAGGTCTATTTGAAAGCCCTCATCTGTTTTATTGCCTTTAAAGTAAAAAGAACTTTCGGTTGAAAAAATGCCCGATATACCTAATGCTTTTTTTATTTGGTGGCTGTGCTTAATACAAAGCGATTCAAATGCAAAGCCAACCCATGACTTATACTTGTGGCTGGTACTTACTTTTATAAAACTGCCAACCGAATTTTTATGCGGATTAAACTGAAAATAAAAAACCGAATATTCATCTACCAGTCTGTACAGTGTTTCCTTTTTTTCTTTACCAAAAGGGATAAAGGATTTTATAAACGAACTTTCTTCTAATTCTGTTAGCATACGAGTAAGGCCACCGCCATTGGTAATTGGTGTAGCATCAATAATTTGCTGCCGAGTAAGTCCTTTTCTTTTGGTAGATAATAGTTTTACAATGGTTTCATAATTTTCATAATTATCAAACAAAGCCCTATACAAATTTTTAAATTCATTTTTTAGGGTACTTTTTTCACTAAATAATATCCTGTCTATACTCTGTATGGCTGATTCACCTTTTTTTATTTCGTTCAAATAATAGGGTACACCACCCAATGCCATATACAATTGAATAATTTCGTACTGTGGTAATGCAATGCCTTTTACTGCTAACAGTTGTTTGGTTTCCCGTAACGTAAAAGGAGCAAGATTAATGTATTTGGTAATACGGTTATGCAGCCCTCCTTTATTGTTAAGCACATTTTTTATCATCCAGCTTGTACTCGATCCACAAAGTACAATTATAATATTTTGGTCAACTGCCCAATCGTTCCAAAAAAATTCAAAGGCTGGCAAAAAGCCTGCTCGGTGGTTATCCATCCATGGAAACTCATCTAAAAAAACTACTTTCTTTTTTTTACTTTTAATAGTAAGCAAATATTTTTTCAGTAGCCTGAAAGCATCCATCCAGTTTTGTGGAGCAGCTACAGCAAACTTAGTAGGAGCAAGTGTTTTAATTTTTTCTGTAAATTCTGACAACACAATTGTTTTTTCTGCATCTTTAATACCCGTAAAATGAAAACATAAGGTTTCTCTAAAAACTTTTTTTACCAAATATGTTTTGCCCACTCTACGCCTACCCAGTATTGCTACAAGTTCTGCCTTATTGTGTTGTAGTAAGGCTGTTAAGGTTTCGGTTTCTGTTTCTCTGCCTGCAAATATTTTTTCTGTTTCTCTCATACCGAAAGTAAATTTTGTGCTACACAAATATACTACATCATTAGCGTCCTAATATAATTAGAACATTTCCAATTGGTTATGCGATGGTTCTTTGACATATTGTATTAAAGCGTCTTTAAACAGTTGATTTAAGGGAGTTTTGGTAATTAATGTAATGCTTAATATTTGTAATATTTGGTACTGTGTAAGTGGGGTTTTCAATCTTTGTTTTACTATTGCAATTGTCACAAATGTGATTATTGATACATAAATTTGTATTCTAACCGCATTTTCTGAATGCCCCCAAAATGACTTAACTTTTAAATGTTGTTTTATCCATTTAAAGAACAATTCTATTTTCCATCTATGCTTATAAAGCATTGCTATTTGTAATGGTGTTATTTCAAAATTGTTGGTTAAAAAAATAAACTGCTTATTACTTTCTTTATCATAATATTTTATTCTTCTCATCTTATTAGGATATTCTTTGGCTGCATAATAGTTTACGAGATTAACAGTTTGATCGTACAAAATACCTGTTGTTTTATCTACTTTGGCAGAATAAATTCTCTTGCATTTCATGTTTGTTTTAGCTCTTGTAACAAAATAAGCTTCTTGTGTATTTATAGCAAATAATCGTAAATAATCAACAAAACCTCTGTCCATTATGTAGAACCCTTTTGGCTCAAAAGTGATAAGATCAAGTACATTTACTTCATGTACTTTTCCGTCTGTAATATTTACGTAGCAAGGGATTTCCGTTTTTAAATCTAAAACAGTATTTAGTTTTATAGCTCCTTTATATTTCCTAAATTTTGCCCACCAAAATATTTCTAAACATAAATCAATGGTTGTAGTATCGACTCCATAAATAGCATTAAACTCAAAATCACCAAAGGCTTCGTTTGGTAAAATATTTTTTCTTGCCTCTGCAATTAGAAAGTAAGCAAAATCTGCAAAAATTCTCCAATCTCTTTTTTCATTTGCATGTGCTAAATTAGATTTTGATATACTATTACCAATACCCAAATGATACCACTTTTGCTTTTGGGTTTGTAGGCATAAAACTAAATCACTCAGACTTTCTCTATTCGATAATTGTCCAAACATTAAACAAAGCAATTGATGCCAACATGTATATTCCTTTACTTTATAATTTCCATTATATCGTTCAATACATTTATTAAATTCATTAAAATTTAAAAATGAAACAACCTGAGCAAAAATATATTTTCCTGTATTCATCTTTCAATTTATGCTTAGATAAATTGAAATCGTTTGAACAATAAATTCGGCTGTAATGCTTTAATATCAATATATTCAAAGAACTTAAAATTTCGTCTTTAGGACGCTAATGATACTACATATAAATTTATTGTTGGCTTAAAGTGGGTAAAAAAGTATAGATTAAGCCAATAATAATTTTTTCGGGTATCAAATTCCAATATTGTAAATTGTATTTACTTTACTAATAATGCCGCTCAATTGTTTAAGGTATGTAACCTTACATAAATAATAAAATTAAAGGAGCAACCAATTCTATGGCACTTTTAATAATTTGCACTTAAGTTTTTCGTAATATAATTTAGCTTTATTGTTCAGCAAATTATGGATAGCTAATAATATTTACAAATTAAAATTCTTAATCAAACTTTCTACGGAAAAACCAAATATCGGCCAATGAAATGTTTAATGCAAACCTTACAAAATTTTCGGATAGGTTAATTGTATTGTTGCCACGTTTGCCAAATTCCAAAGCTAGGTTTACAATAGGTTGTACTATACTATTATCAACCCTTGCACTAGTAGGTACCGGTAAGCCTAAGCCCAATGTTACGGTGTATATAGGCATATTGCCACCTGCATTTATATAATCAGTACCATAGTTAACACCGGCACGGTAGGTTACATTGCTCCAATACCTTTTGGCAAATTTGCTAGGCACCCATTGCAAACCAGTTCTTACCTGCCAGTTACTTTTTACAGCATCTGTTTGTCCATAAAATCGGTATTTGCTCCAATTGGTAACCCCAAAGTCGGCATTTAGGGTAAGTTCGCTTTGCGCTATTGTATCTATTTTAGTGTAACTAATACCTACATTATAACTGCTTGGCATTAGTATAGTTCCTGTAATATCTTTTTGTATAAATACACTGTCTATACCGCCATTGGGGTTGGTTGCATTATCATTTTCATATACCAATCTTTCCTTGTCTTGCCTAGCATTCAGTTTATTTTGCAACTCATAAGTAGCTCCAAACCTTAGGTTTTTTAGCTTGCTTATTTTGTAGTCATACAATATTCCTGTGTGAAAAAATATATTGCCATAACTCGTTTTGGTATTGCTGCTACTTTCATAATAATCTGCAGAATCGCTAAGTAAAGTAAGGTTTGTAGTGGTATTTTTTTTACCAAATAAATAACCAGTGTTAAGCCCAAAGCTTAAGTTTTTGTACTTGTAACCCGTACCTATTAAGGCTTTGTATGCACCACCTGTTCCGTCAAATACTGTTAGTGAACTATCCACACTTGTAATTCTTGCATTTTTAATTATCTTATAACTTTCACGTGTAAGTGGCAATAAGCCTAAGTTAAAGCCCCAATTGCCCGTTTTGCCTACTTGGGCACTTATTTGCATATAGTTAAATAGCAAGTTTTTGGTATTGTATTTAGCCAACGGAATTTTTTGGTTTTCGGTACGGCTGTTAAATTCTGTAGCTATATCAAAGTTAATAAGGTTGCCATTACCTTTGCCACTATTAAAGCCCAATGCAGCATAAGATGCAGGGTTATTAACATTCACAAATCGGCTGCTTGTAACAGCAATATTAGCACTGCCCATACCACGGCTTTGTATGTTGTTATAATTTACCAAATCGCCTAGGCCATAGCGGGAATAGGCTGAGTTTTCTTGTGCTGTAAGTGTAATTTGTAGTAATATAAATAATAGGAAACTGCTTATTATTTTATGTGTTGTTGAGTTCGCTAATTGCATAAAGTCCTTTGTATAAAAAATTAATATCGGCAAATATCTTACTTTTAAGTAAGGATACAAAATAAGTAGTGTCTCCACCGGTTAAAATGGCGTTAAAGTTGCTAAATTTTGTTTCGTATTCAGCAATAATTCCATCAATTTCTTTAGCCATACCCAATATAACGCCACTCAATATATTTGTTTTAGTATCGTACCCTATTAAAGGAAATATAGGCTCCGGTGCTATTATGGGTAACAAAGCAGTATAATCGTTAAGGCTTTTGAACCTCATTTGCAACCCAGGGCTTATGCTGCCACCCAAAAACTGGTGTTGTTGGTTTATAAAGTTATAAGTAATACAACTACCTAAAGCAATTATTAAGTTATTTTTATAGGGGTATAATAAATTGGCGGCACTACACAAAGCCAACCTATCGGCACCAATGGTTTCGGGCTTCCCTACAGGTGTTGTAAAGCTAAGTTTGGAGGTGCTTTGCAGCAAATGAAAGCCACCATAATTACTCAGTATAGTTTCAATATTTTTATTGTGGTGTATTACCGACGATAGTATGGTTTTGTTAGGTTGTATACTTTGCAAAATGTTGTTGATGGTATCATCATCATCATTATCCAGTACAATAATTTTATGTAAAGTTTGATGATGAAATACAGCACATTTTTTTAGGGTGTTGCCAAAGTCAAAACATAGGGTAACCATATTTTTTTTTATAAAAATAAGAATTAATGTGATAACACTATAATTTGATAACATAATAATGTGCTATGGGCTAATTATAGAGAGAAGTAAAAATTATAAGTAACACAAAAAATAAATAAATTTAGCTTTTCAGTATTAGGGTATTAAACTTTTTGTTTTTCTTTTGTGAGGGCTAAAAAATTTTTTCTTTTTAGTATTATATAAACCATAACCTCATTTAATATTTTTTTTAAAGCTCTCCTAATAGATTATTAGTTAACAATGCTATTCCTACTGAAATAAAGTTAAAAATGCTTATTATAGAAAAATCGAAATGTTTACAGTGGCATTCCACTCTTAATGCTTAATTTTAACTATAAATCAAATAAATCAAAATTATGAAAAACAAAAAATTTACCCTATTAGTGGCTATTACATTAATTGCTTCTTTCACTTTGCAGGCAGCTATTATATTGCCTCCTCCTACTAACAAAGTTGCCACCACTACAGTGGTAAAAGAAAACCCCTTACTTACTCAAATTAAAACCATGAAAATTAGTGCTTTTGAAAAAGCAACTGGCCATGAGTTAAATTTTATTCAAAAAATTGCATTTAAAAAACTACAAAAAAAATTACGCAAATCAAGCAGTACTGAAATTAGTAAAGGGCTTTACATAGTCCTTGCTATATTTGCTTTAGGTTGGGTTGGTATTGGTCTCAATGACAATTTTAAAGGTGGTAAATGGATTTTATCCCTTGTACTTTATATATTAGGATATTTACCAGGCTTAATATACACATTGGTAAAAATGAAAGATTATTATAACTAACTTTTATTTTTACTACTTATTAAAGTAATGTAAAATGCCCTGCAAGTATTACTTGCAGGGCATTTTGTTATAGTAATCGCATTATTAAGCTATTAATGCCTGCTCTAATACAGCAATTTTTTCTAAAGCATCGGCTTTTTTCTTTTGTTCTATTGCAAGCACTTCGGGTTTGGCATTGGCTACAAATTTTTCGTTACCTAGTTTTTTTTCTATGCTTTGCAAAAATCCTTTTAAGTAAGCTAAATCTTTTTCTAGGTCTTCTTTTTTTGCACCATCACCTTGCTTATAATAAGTAGAACTAACAAATATCTTATCCGTTCCAATTACTATGGATACTGCATTGGCAACTTCAATAGTATTAAATATTATACCATCAGCATTTACTTGCTTTTGCAATATGCTACCAAATGTTTTGTATTTATTTTCAGCAGTTTTGGCAAAGGTTAGTTGTATTGTTTCCTTAGGTTTAAGTTGGGCTTTGTTACGTACTTCTCGTATAGCAGTTATGGTTTGCTGTAGCATTTCGCCTTCGGCTAAAATGTTGGTGTTATAGCTTTGTGGTACCAATAGTTGCTTTATACATATATCATCACCATCAGTTTTAGTACTTAATTGGTGGTATATTTCTTCGGTTATAAATGGCATAAATGGGTGTAGCAGTTCCATTAAAGTTTCAAAGTATTGTACAGTTTTGTTATATACATGTTGTGCTATAGGTGTACCATATTCGGGCTTTACATACTCTAAGTACCAGCTACAAAAGTCGCTCCATATAAGGCTGTATATTACTTTAAGTGCTTCGCTTAGTTTAAATGCTTTTAACAGTTTTTCAACCTCTTGTTGGGCTTGTGCTAATCTGTTTTCAAACCAAACTAAGGCAAAATCCGAAGCTAGAAGTTCGAAGTTCGAAATTTCAATTTCGGGCTTTATATGCTGCTCCCACATTTTCACTAACTTCAATGCATTCCACAGTTTATTATTAAAATATTTGCCTTGGTCGAGGTTAGCTTCGTCAAACTGCAAATCGTTACCAGCAGGGCTGCTTATCATTATACCAAACCGTACGGCATCGGCACCATACTGCTCTATAAGTAGTAGCAAGTCGGGTGAGTTGCCTAGTTGCTTACTCATTTTTCGTCCCAGTTTATCACGTACCATTCCTGTAAAGTACACGTCTCTAAACGGTATTTCTTTTTGGTATTCCATACCAGCCATTACCATACGGGCCACCCAAAAGAAAATAATATCTTGTCCGGTTACTAATGTTGCAGTAGGGTAGTAATAATTTATTTCTTCATTATTGGGTTTGGTTATGCCTTTAAATACTTCAATTGGCCATAGCCATGATGAGAACCAGGTATCCAGTACATCGGCATCTCTAGTCAATTTACAATTTACAATTGACCATTGATTTTTTAATAATTCTTTTGCCTCTTCTTCTGTTTCTGCTACTACCATTTTACCATCTTGTGTATACCAAGCAGGTATTTGTTGCCCCCACCACAGTTGGCGGCTTATGCACCAATCTTTTACGTTTTCTAACCAATGTTTGTAGGTAGCCATAAACCTATCTCCAGGGTGTATTTTTATAGTTCCATTTACCACAGCATCTAATGCAGGTTTGGCTAATTCTTTCATATTCAAAAACCATTGGGTGCTTATTTTTGGTTCTACCACTACACCTGTTCGTTGGCTGTAACCCATACGGGTAGGGTATTCTTCTTCTTTTATAAAAGCTTCTAACTCCGTTAGTTTTTCTATAATTAATTTTCGGGCTTTAAATCTATCTTCGCCTACAAATACTATACCTGCTTCACTTATTTTACCATCTTCGGTTAGGGTATCTATTATCTCTAGCTTGTGTTTGAGGCCAAGGTTATAGTCATTAATATCATGTGCAGGGGTTACTTTAAGGCATCCTGTACCAAATGTAGGGTCTACATATTCATCAAATATTACTGGTATTTTTCGGTCTATAATTGGCACGTATACTTGTTTGCCTTTTAGGTGTTGGTAGCGTTCATCGTTGGGGTTAAAGCATATAGCTGTATCGCCCATTATAGTTTCGGGTCGTTGTGTTGCTACTGTTATATATTCTTCTACATATTCCATTGTTGCCAAATGTTGTAAGTCCAATATATATGGTAATTGCTGTAAAGTGTTTATATTTGCATTAGGGTAAGTCGTTTCGGACGTTTCAGAGAAGGATGCTGCTTCGGCAGTAGGCATGGCTCGTACCTTTTTAAGGGAAGTATCTAAACCGAGCTTCCCTTTCATTTTTCGCATAGTATTAAGCATTAATTCTTTTTTACCACTCCTTATTTCTTCAATATAAATATATGTACCATCATTATTTTTTCTTAAATATGTAATTGTTTCACGTCCTATTTTGTTAGCTCCTGTATTTATTATTTCATCTGGGTTGTTTAATATCTCTACTATACATTCAAAGTCTTTTTGAGTTATAGCAATTTGTCCTCTTTTTTGTTCTATTGTATCATTACCGTGTTGTTTTAAAATAAGATTAAAAGAACTTCTATCAATACAATGTGTATATTCTTCAGTAATTTCTAAGCCAGTTAATTCAGTTAGTAATTTTGCACCTTCAGGAGTTACTTTTCCTATTACTGTTTTCTCTTGTGTATTTAACCCGTCGGTGGTTACTTTTTTTACAAATGCAGTTATTATTCTTTTTGCTTTTTTTATTAGCTCAGGCTCAGTCCAATATTTTGCCGTAGGCTCACTTAACAAAGTACCATCGGGTACTACTTTGTACTTTATATAATATAATTTTCCTATTACATCTTTAAATTCTACCTCTTCGTCACTTAGGGCTGTTTTGGCGGCTACATCCCAATTTATCATTCTTGCCCCACGGTATATTAGGCCTTTGTTATGTAAGTCCACAAAGGTTTTTATTACGCCATTATAATAGTGGTCGTCCATGGTAAAGCTTACTCTATCCCAATCTACACTACAGCCTAATTTGCTTATTTGGTCGTATATTATGTTGCCATATTTTTCTTTCCATTCAAAAGCATATTTCAAAAATTCTTCTCTCGTTAAGTCGTTTTTATCTATCCCTTTTTCTTTAAGCATTTGTACTACTTTAGCTTCGGTGGCTATACTTGCATGGTCGCTGCCTGGTACCCAACATGCATTATAGCCTGTCATTCTTGCCCTTCGTATTAGTATATCTTGCACCGTTTCGTTGAGGGTATGCCCCATGTGCAAAACCCCCGTTACATTAGGCGGAGGTATTACAACTGTGTAAGCTGGTAAGTGGTTAGGCACACTATTAAAGTAGCGTTGTGCCGTCCAGTGTTGGTACCATTTGCTCTCTACATCTTGTGGTGTATAATTTTTGCTGAGTTCCATATTGTAAATTGGTATGGCTACTGCCATTAATTAAAAATGCAAATTTACAAAGTATTTGGCACACAACATATACTACCAATAGCATAGGCATTTTGGTACATAATAAATAAATACTAATTGTGCACTTGCCTTAAGCAAATACTACAACTACTGCAACTAGTGCAAACAATACTAATGTGCCTACTAGCACAATTATACTGTCTTTTGTTTCGGTTGATGGGTGTAAAGAATTCATGACAATTGGTTTTTTTTGGTGAAAAAAAAATTTGAAATGGTCTTGGTACGTTCTTATATTACTATTGTATGTGGCTTGGCAGCTATATCCGTTAACTATTGTAGTAAGTTACAATTTTAATATTGGCATTTCCAAATATTTCCCCAAATATTTTTAAAATACTTTTGCACATTTTATAAAAGTTAGATTTTGTTATATGTTGCATACTAACTAATTTAGCATAATGTTATATGCAATTGTTGATATTGAAACTAGTGGTGGTTATGCAAGTGCTGCTGGTATTACCGAAATTGCAATTATAATAACCGATGGTGTTACAGTAATAGAGGAATATGAAACTTTAATAAATCCGTTACAAAATATACCTTATTACATTACCAAACTTACAGGCATTAATAATGCTACAGTTGCTGCTGCTCCTACATTTGCCGAGGTTGCACCTACCATATATAATTTATTATTAGGTAAAATATTTGTGGCTCATAATGTAAACTTTGATTACAGCTTTGTAAACCACCAATTAAAACAAAATGGGTATGAATTGAATAGTAAAAAATTATGTACCGTTCGTTATGGCAAAAAAGTAATTACTGGATTGAGAAGTTATAGCCTTGGCAATTTTTGTAAAGCTGTTGGTATTACTGTTACTAACAGGCACCGTGCAGGTGGCGATTGTATGGCTACATTTTATTTATTAAAACGATTACTTGCCGAAGATGTAAACGGCGAATTAAGTATTTTACTAAAAAATATAAAAAGCGAAAAAAACTTACCCCTGCAATTACAAGCTAGTGAGTATGGGCAGTTGCCTAATAGTATGGGAGTATATTATTTTTACGATAGTAAACAAAAATTGATATATGTTGGCAAAGCAATAAATATTAAAAAACGTGTAGCTAGTCATTTTGCAGGTAATGCAATTACAAAGCAGCGGCAGGAATTTATACGAAATATAGCAACCATAAAATACACTTTAGTAGCTACCGAATTAATGTGTTTAATATTGGAAAGTACCGAAATTAAAAAATATTGGCCTAAGTATAACAAAGCACAAAAAAGATACGAACACCAATTTGCCATATATAGTTACACTAACCAAAATGATGTAATGCAGCTATGTGTAGAAAAACGAAAAAAAAATTTGCCCTATATAGTAACCGCCAAAAACCATGTAGACGGACTTAATATACTACGTAATATGGTAGTGGCGTACAAACTGTGCCCTAACTTTTGTATGTTAACCTATATGGCTACCGAACTAGTACACCATACTTGTAATGGTACTTGTAGCCAATACAAAACGGTAAGGTTGTACAATAATAATTTGCAAAAAGCTATAGTAAGTTTTCAAAAAACACAACCAAGTTTTTTACTAGTTGGTGAAGGGTTGGAGGCTACCGAACAAAGTGTAATTGTATTTGTAAACGGAAACTTTGAGGGTATGGGTTATATACCCAAAGCAATTACCACTTACACTTACAAAATAGTACAGCCCTATATAACTACTTACAAAACCAACGAATATATTAATAACCTCATATTGAACTATAGTGAACAACAGCATGCTGCTATACATATTATAAAAGCAACAAAAGCAGCTCCTACTTTATAGTGGTAAGTATTGCTCAAACTCACTCCTACTAATCATTGTAGCACCTAGGCTTTCTAAATGTTGGGTATATACTTGGCAATCAATTAGGGCAATATTTAGTTGGGTTAAATAGTTTACTAAATGTATAAATGCAAATTTGCTAGCATTAGGCTCAAGTGCAAACATGCTTTCGCCACAAAATACTTTACCTACTAGTACTCCGTACAATCCGCCTACAAGTACATTATTGTGCCAAGCCTCGGCACTTAATGCAATTCCTTTTTTATGTAAGTTGTTATAGGCTATTTGCATAGCATTCGTTATCCATGTACCATCTTGATCTTTGCGGTAATTTACTTTACAGTTAATCATTACTTGTTCAAATGCTTTGTTGTAGGTAAATGTGTAGGTGTTTTTTTTTAATACCTGTTGCATACTTTTACTTATATGTATATTGTGTGGATATAATACAAACCTTGGGTCAGGTGCATACCACTCTATATCACTACCCTCATTGTACCAAGGAAAAATGCCAGATTTGTAGGCCAATAGTAACTGAGCCTCACTCAAATCGCCACCTATAGCTAATAACCCATCGGGCAGGGCAGTAGTAGTGGGTGGAAATTGTAAATTTTGTGTCATAATAAACATACAGTCAAATGTAGTAATTTTTGTTAAATGTTTATTATTCAGCCTTTTAAAGCCTGTATTTTAATTTTTATTTATTAGCCACAGTAGCTTTCTATATTTTTATTAATTGCAAATGCAGCATTTTAGTACTTATAATTGTCCAACACTAGTAATAGAATATTAAAATTTTGTTAACATTTTTTTTCAGTTTTTAACATAATGTTATATATTTACAACTTCAATGTAAATGAATAACGAGAAATTTGTTTACAATTTTGAAATATTCAACAGTCATTTTTTTTAAATCAAATAGAAAATACACATGAGAAAAGTTTTATCATTACTCACCTTGCTGCTGTTTGTAGGAATAGTAGCAATGGCACAAAAAAGAGATGTAAGTGGTAGAGTTGTTACCAACTCAAATGAGCCATTATCGTCCGCATCAATCGTTATTAAGGGTCAAAAAACAGGTGTAACTGCCGACAAAAACGGAGAGTTTACCTTAAAAGCATCAATTGGAGATGTTTTAGTGGTTTCTAACCAAGGCAAATCAAAAGAAGTAACTGTAATTGACGAACAAATGGGCGATATAAAGTTGCCTGTAAAAGTTAACTCTTACACTGAAATTTCAGTTGTAGGGTTAAACCAAAATAAGAAAACTGAAACAATTGGTTTTGCTACTACAAGAGTAAAAGCAGCTGAACTTACCCAAGGTAAGGTAGTAAACTTTCAACAAGGTTTGCAAGGTAAAGTATCGGGCTTAAATGTACAACAAACCAATAGCGGTGTATTTGCCGATACTCGTATTACACTAAGAGGTAACCGTTCATTAACAGGTAACAACCAACCTATGTTAATATTAGATGGTGTGCCAATTTCACTTGCATACATCAACTCAATTAACCCTAATGATATATTAGATGTAAACGTACTAAAATCATCAAGTGCTACTGCAATATATGGCCCCGATGGTGTAAATGGTGCCTTAATTGTAACAACACGTAGAGGTACTAAAGGTAAGCCTTCAGTATCTGTAAGTCATACAGTACAGTTAGAGAAAGTATCTTTTTTACCACAATTACAAAATCAATTTGGTTCTGGTTCATCAATTGATGCATTTGGATATGGTGTGTACGATCCAATTGAAAACCAAACTTATGGCGATGCATTTGACGGAAGTTTAAGACAAATTGGTAGAGATGGACCAAATGGTGAGCAACAATTTGCTACATACTCATCAAGGGCAGGGGAAAAATTAAAGTTTTGGAACACTGGTGTTACCAACCAAACTGATTTAAGTTATGCTGCCGGCGACTTTTACTTAAGTGCCCAAAAGGTTAACATAAAAGGTATACAACCAAAAGACGAAAATAACAGAGTTACATTTAGCTTAAAAGGCAGCAAAGAATACAACAAATTTAAAGCTAGCTTTGGTGTAACTTATGCACAACAAAAATTTAATGTAAATGCGGGTAACTTATTTGGCGGTAGAGATTACACTCCTTATTGGAACGTAGTAAATACACCACCACAAATTGAGTTAACTAAATACAAAAATTGGAAAACTGATTATTTCAGCACACCAAGTGGATACTTTAACGATTACTACCACAATCCTTACTGGGTAATTGACAACTTTAGAAACATTGGAAGGTCAGATGATATTATAAGTGATGTTACATTAAACTATCGCATTAACAAAAATATAAACTTCACTTACCGTTTAGGTTATACACTATCTAGCAATGCATCTAAAGCTACTCAAGCTGCTTACGAATACACAGATTTTTCAAAAGCTAATAAATATTTAGCTGCAACAGGTAGTTTAAAGTCAGGTGTATTAGATGGTTCAAGCTTTAGTGATAGGGTTAACTCAGAGGTATTTGGTACTTATAACAAACAATTTAAAAAAGTAAACTTTGATGTATTAATAGGTCAATCATTTAGAGAAATAAATTCTAAAAATGTAAGTGCATCATCTACTAACTTAGGTGTTGATCAAGTATTTAACTTATCAGTACGTAAAGGTGAGCCAGCTGTTAGTGAAAGTAATGCTCAAACAAGACTACAAAGATTTTTTGGTAAAGTTAACCTTACATTCAATGAGTGGTTAAGTGGTGAGGTTACAGGTAGTTACGATATTGATAGTCGTTTATCTAACCCTTACAAATACAACACAAAAGATATTGGTTTCTTCTACCCAGGTGCTAACGTATCATTAGTATTAAGCAAAGCAATACCAGCCTTAAAAGAAAGTAAAACAATTAGTTTCTTAAAAGTAAGAGGTGCTGCAAGCAAAACTGGTAACGTAAACTTAGGTGCTTATGGTTTGGAGAACACATTCTCTCAAACAGGTAATTTCCCTTATGGTACATTATTAGGTTTTTCTGCTAGTAACACTATCCGATTATCTAAGTACGACCCTGAGTTTGTAAAAAATGTGGAAGTAGGATTTGAACTAGGTATTAAAGAAAACAAAATAAATTTAGAAGCAACGGCTTTCCGTTCTACTAATAGTAATCAGGTAATTAACGTACAGTACAGTAATGCTACAGGCTTTAGCGGTTCTGTATTAAATGCTGCTGAATTTACCAACAAGGGTTTAGAATTAGATTTACGTTTAACACCATTAGTGAAATTAGCTAACGGTTTAAACATTGATGTAAAAGTTAACTACACTTACTTAACAAGTGAAGTGGGTAAAATATTAGACGGTTTAGATGAGTTAGGCTTAGGTAACGGTAACTTTGTAATAAAAGGACAACCTGCCAACGTATTCAAATTAAGCGACTTTTTACGTGACCCAGAAGGTAGAGTGATAGTTGACAAAAACACAGGTTTACCTTCATTAGACCCAACTGTAAAACAATTTGGACGTACAACCCCAGCAGATATATTAGGTGTAAACTTAAACATTACTTACAAAAACTTTAGTTTGAGTATGGTAGGTGAGTACAGAGGTGGATACCAAATATTTAGCGGTATTGGTGGTGATTTGGACTTTGCAGGTTTAAGCACAAGGTCAGCAGCTAACAACCGTCAACCATTTGTATTGCCAAACTCTAGTTATTTTGATGGTACTAAATATGTACCAAATACAGATGTTTACATCAGAAACTTATACAACTTTTGGAGTACTGCAACTAATACCGGTGTTAATACAAACTATTTAAGTAGTGGAGCTTTTTGGAAATTAAGAGAAACAGCTTTATCTTACACTTTCCCAGATGCATCATTTAGAGGCAAAGCAATAAAAGGTATTACAATAGCTGCAGTTGGTCGTAACTTATATACTTGGTTGCCACGTAGTAACCAATGGACAGACCCTGAGTTTAGTAACACAACTGGTAATGCACAAGGTGTTAACAATATTGGTAACATACCTCCAACACGTACTGTAGGTTTAAACGTTGCATTCAAATTCTAAAAAAAAAAGTAAACTTAAGTAAAATGAAATTAAATAAAATAATACAAGGCTTAGCATTACTAGTAGTAATAGCTTTGGCAACAAGTTGCAAAAAAGGCACTTTTAACATTAATAAGAATCCAAATACACCAACCGATAGCACTATACAATATCAAACTATATTACCTGCGGCATTAAACACAACAGGTGCTATTGTTGGTAACAGTTGGGGTTGGTTACAAAACTGGATGGGCTTTTGGGCTCGTAGTGGTTCATTTGCACCCAATGCAACTGAAGAATCTTACAACGTAACAACTGGTTTCCAAACTGGTATATGGTCAAGTTTGTACGATAATAACTACGATTACGATGCAATTGTAAGAGGTTCTCAAAAAGATGGCGGTACATTTTACCAAGCAATTGGTAGAATAATGAAAGCTCATAATTTTCAAATATTGGTAGATTTTTATAACAAAGTCCCTTACTTTGATGCCTTAAAAGGTAACGCTGTTCCTACTCCTAAGTACGATGATGGTGCTGTGGTATATAATGAGTTATTTAAACAAATTGATACAGCTCAAGCACTTTTTGCAGCTACATCACTTTCAAGTGGTAGCAACAAAAATGGTGCAACAGATGACATCATGTTTAAAGGTGATTTAGTAAAATGGCAAAAGTTTTGTAACACGTTACGTTTACGTATGTTAGTGCATTGCTACGCTGTACCTGGTTTTAACTTTGCTGCACAAGTAGCAAAAATGAATCCTCAGGGTTATCTAATGAGTGGTGAGTCAGCAGAAATTAACCCTGGTTATTCAGCTGACAAACAAAATCCTTTTTATGGTACATATATAAGAGATGTAGCGGGTAATGTAACAGGAAACAACAACTTTTTTAGAGCTAATACTTATGCAATAGGTTATTATGGTTACAATGGTGACCCACGTAGAGCATTATTTTATACATCAGTTAGTGGTAACTATGTAGGAGTAGCTTATGGTGCAGCACCTACCACCAACAATAGTACTGGTAAGCTTTCAGGTATTGGTACTGCTTTGGGCAGAGGCAATACTGCTAACCAGTGGTTGTTAACAGCAACTGAAAGTTTGTTTCTACAAGCTGAGGCACGTCAAAGAGGTATAATAACAGGTTCAGCCATAGCAGCATACAATGCAGCAGTTACAGAGTCGTTTGTATATTGTGGTTCTACTGCAGCAGCAGCAGCAGGATACCTTGCAGGTAATGCTACTTACCCCGATGTTGATTTTTCAGTATCATCATCACAAGCTGGTTTGGGTGGTGGATTGTATGCAATTATTTCTCAAAAATGGTTTGCCCTAAATGGCTTTGCTCCATTTGAAGTATATACTGATTGGAGAAGAACTAAAATTAGATACGGTAGTGACCCATTAGTTGGTTACACACAAGGTCCGCCAATTTCAATATCACCATCTAACAGTAGTACTGTAATACCACGTAGATTGCTATACCCACAAACGGAGTATAACTATAATGCAGTTAACGTTGGTAATGTAGGTACTGTTAATGCATTTACAAGCAAAATATTTTGGGATAATTAATCAACTTTAAAAAAATAAACTCATGAAAAAAATTTTAATTCCGGTTATAGCACTTATTGTAACATTTACAGTTAGTGGTTGTTTGAAAGATAAAGGCTACGATAACAAACAATATGGACTTGATGGTATTGGTGAAGTAGGAGCTAAGGGTGTGGGAATACCAGAGGCTTCAAGTACAATAGTATTTAGAGCTTATGAAGTAATACCTACTCCATTTACAGCTGATTTCCTATTTATTAACCTCAACAGTGCACAACCTGCTACTGAAGATGTACACGTAAATTTGGTAATGAATAACACCTTAATAAGTGATTATAATACAGCTAATGCTGCTAATTTAGTACCGTTAACACCAGGTGCTTATAGCTTTCCAACAATGAAAGTTACTATACCAAAAGGTTCTAATTCTGCTTATTTGAAAATTAATTTTCCTAACACAACTGGTATAAGCCCTACCGCTAATTATGCTGTAGGTTTAAGTATATCATCGGTTGATGAAGCTGGTTATACTATTGCTGCTAACCAAAAAAATATGTTAGTGCAAATAAATATCAAAAATAAATTTGATGGTATTTATAAGCTAACAGGTAACCACAACCGCCCAACATTAGATGGTAGGTATGTAGGTATTAATGTACAGTTAATTACTAGTGGTCAGTTTAGTGCTTACATGTTCTGGCCTAATAGTAGTGCCAACTTTATATACCAAGGTAATTCAGTACAATTTGGTGGACCAAATGTAGCTGCTCACCCTATTGCAACATCTGCTGGTGGATTGAGTTACTATGGTAGCTTTACAGTAAATTATATATTTAATGCAATGGATCAAATGGTTGGTTGGAATCAGTCACCATATCCATTCACAGTAACTAATCAAATGTATGGCACATATAGCAGGTACGTACCTGCTACCAAATCAATATATGCTAACTTTGGTTACAATGGTAATCCTGCTCGTTTGTTTTTTGATACATTGGAGTATGTAGCGCCACGTCCTTAATTTTATATTTGTTAAAATATTGCTAATGCCCAAATTTATTTGGGCATTTTTTATTTATATAACATAACTTTATAGTATTAAATAAATAAAACAATAACAAATGAAAACATTACTTTTAATTGCGATTATTATTTGCAATATTACCTTAGCAAATGCTCAAAGCCTTTCGTACACCGACCCTGCAGCGGGGTTTAATAGAATGATGTTGGAAAACAATAGTGGCACTTACGTGCAAATTGGAAATTATAAGGTACAAGGCACATCCAAACTATATGGTGGCAAATTAGAAACTGAAATATATGGTACCGATAGCAAATCAGTAATGAGAGCAACAGCAAGCTACGACTCCTATTTGAAGTTGGTAGAAGTATATGAAGAGGCTAGCCAAAAGGTAATTAACGTGTTAAATGTAGACTCTTTTGTAAGCTATAGCCAAGCAAATACACCACTTAAGTTTCTTGCTCCAAAGTTTGTTGATGTAAGTAAAAAAGGATTTTTTCAAGTGGTACTAGTACAGAGTAACATAACCCTTTACAAGTATTATGATTGTACATTAGCCATACCAAGTAGTAACTATGTAAATTCAGCATTACGGGAGTTTGATATAACATTTGAATATTACTATAAAGATGCTACCACAAACGAATTGATACCTATAAAAAACAATTATAAAGCACTTGTGGCTTTACTTAAAAAACATGTAAATGTTGTTGATTTGGTAGACCGTACTACGTACAATATGAACGTAGAGAACAGTTTAATAACAATATTTAAAAATTATAAATAATACTATTACAAACTTAAATGGATAATCAACCACAACCTAACCAATTAAATATAGAAATAGGCGAAGAGGTAGCCGAAGGGCAATATGCCAACTTAGCTATTATAACACATTCACATGCTGAGTTTGTAATAGATTTTGTAAATGTAATGCCAGGTACGCCTAAAAGTAAAGTAAAAAGCCGCATTATATTTACACCGCAACATGCCAAACGATTTATGAAGGCAATGCAAGAAAATGTATCAAACTTTGAAAAGTCAAATGGCTTTATAAAAGATTTGGAGGAGGTAAATATACCTATGAATTTTGGTGCACCTACTGCACAGGCTTAAGGGTTTAGAAGGGTGTAGGTGTTACAAATTTGTCACTCAAGTTGGTTGTTACGTAAATGTTATGATGTACAGCATTACAGAAATAGTATTTGCAACATTTCAAAAAAGTTATTTGATGCCCTTTTAGTTTGCTTTATTTTATATTGTGATCAGCAGATTTCAAATTTCCCTAATCAGCAATCCCTAATCCGCAATCCCCTAATCTCAAAATTTTTAATTAATAATTAACCTTAGGTGTTATTTTTGCAGTATGCAATTCTCTTCTATATTATTAGAAAATGCCGTTAAGGAATTTTCAAAATTACCCGGTATTGGCAAAAAAACTGCACTCCGTTTGGTGTTACATTTACTAAAGCAACCAAGCAACGAAGTTGCCTATTTTAGCGAAGCTTTACTTAACATGAAAACAAATGTGCAGCATTGTAAACAATGCAATAATATAGCTGATACTGCCTTATGTAGTATATGTGCTAACCCAATGCGTAAGCAAGAGTTGGTATGTGTGGTAGAGGGTATTAAAGATGTAATTGCAATTGAAAGTACCCAACAATTTAATGGCCAATACCATGTACTAGGCGGTGTTATATCGCCGTTAGATGGTATTGGCCCCGATCAATTATATATAGATGCATTGGTACAACGTGTTGCTAGTGGCACTATTAGCGAAATTATATTTGCACTTAACCCTAACATACAAGGGGATACTACCATTTATTACATACAAAAAAAACTAGCAGCTGCAGCACTTACTACAGCAGTTACTGTTACTACAATAGCCCGTGGTATTGCATTTGGTGGCGAGTTAGAGTATGCCGACGAAATGACCCTTGCCCGTAGCCTACAAAATAGATTGCCCATAGAAAAGTATGTGAGTGGGTAGTGGGCACATTACCAATTTTAATAAAGACAGTAACATTTAGTATAAGTTAATTATAGAATAGTATAGATTTTTTTTAAAAAACTTTAAGATAGTATAGGGTAAAGTTGTGTTATGTAAAAGTTGTAAAAACGTTTGAAGTTTATATAAATTATGTTATACTTTTATAGTTAAACTTATATACTAATGCCTGTTATATACGATAATATACAAAACTACCTTAACAATGGGCTTAATGCAACTTTGGCACAGTCAAAACGAACAGACCTTTGTGTTGGTTATTTTAACCTAAGAGGTTGGAAACAGTTAGCCGATAATATAGACCAACTTAGTGGGGATTCCGTAATAGAAAATGAAAGAGAGCAACACCGTGTATGTAGGTTGTTAGTTGGTATGCAAAAAATGCCACTGGAACTAATTAAAGAAGGCTACGGTATAAGGCATAGAGAAGAAATAGACAGTGCAGAAGCCGTAAAATTAAAAAAGCAAATGGCACAGGAATTTAAAGATCAACTTACTTATGGCATACAAACCAACGAAGATGAATTAGGATTACGTAAACTTTGCCTACAATTAAAATCTGGAAAAGTACTAGTAAAATTGCACTTACGTCATACACTACACGCCAAATTATACTTATGTTACCTTAATGACCGAAACAAAGTAGAGGGCTTTATAGGTAGTAGTAACCTCACCTTATCGGGTTTGGCAAAACAAGGTGAGTTAAATATAGATGTATTAGACCAAGATGCTGCTCATAAATTAGTAACTTGGTTTGAAGATAGGTGGAAAGATAAATGGTGTATAGATATTACGGCCGAATTAATAGAAATAATTGACAATAGTTGGGCTGCCGAAAGTTTAGTTAATCCTTACCACATTTATTTAAAAATAGCCTACCATTTATCAACCGAAGCAAGAAGTGGTTTAAATGAATATAATATTCCCAAAGTGTTTTTAACTGGTGATACTCAATTACTACCATTTCAATCGGAGGCTGTACGTATAGCAGCAAAAAAATTAAAAATAAGAGGTGGCGTACTAATAGGCGATGTAGTAGGCTTAGGAAAAACAATAACAGCCTGTGCTATAGCAAAATTATTTGAAGATGACCACCACTTTAATACCTTAATTATATGCCCAAAAAATTTGGTGGAAATGTGGAGGCACTATGTTACAAAATACCAAATGAGGGCAAGAGTTATTTCAATATCCAAATTAACCACCGATTTGAAAGAATTAAAACAATATACATTTAGCCAAGTTATTATTGATGAGAGTCATAATTTGCGAAATAGCCAAGGAAGAAGGTACAAGGTTTTAAAAGAATTTTTAGATGAAAATAATGGAAATATTATTTTGCTTTCTGCTACTCCGTATAATAAATCTTATGTTGATTTGAGTAATCAATTAAGGCTGACAAAGATTATAATTCATTTTTATTTTTAATAATTAATTCTAGTATATTTTTTTATCAATGGATACTTACTTCTGATTGTTACAATTTGACAAAATTCGATATCTACTCAATTTTTGTCCCAAGGAATATTGATATCAATTATCTCAATCGCCTAGCTAAAAAACTTTTCGAATCTATGCTTAACAATTGCCAAATAACAATGTATAATTATGAAAATAGAGGGGAGGTTAATTTTGCACAATTCTTTCCAAAAAAATCCAAACCCATCATCGACGAAATCGACAAAGTACTAGCCCAGCACTATGGCTTTACCGAAGAGGAGTTAGATTTTATAATTAATTACGATATAAAGTACCGTATGGGTAAGGGTTTGGAGGCAGAGGAGGATGTCTGAACTGTGATTTAAGCAGTTTAATTAGATTTAGCAGATTATAAAGCAAAATCCAATTAATCCTTAAATCAGCGTTAATCATAGTTCAGACAGTGGGGGAATTTGATAAAAAGATTAAACTAATTTTGAAAATATACAAATAAATAAAAACTATGGTAGAAGAGTACAAGTATAAAGACATAACCCATAAAATAATAGGAGCAGCAATGCAAGTGCATAAAGTAATAGGTAATGGTTTTCAAGAAGTAATTTATCAAAGAGCTATGGAAATGGAGATGCCTTATTTTGAGTTGAGCTTTAATAGAGAATTTGAAATGCCTATCTTTTACAGAGAAAAACAAATAGGGTTGCGACGAGTAGATTTTTTGGTAATGAATGTAATTGCAGTAGAATTGAAAGCAGTTATAAAATTAGAAGATGTGCACCTTGCACAAGCCATTAATTATTTGGAAGCCTATAATTTAGAAGTAGGTTTGTTACTCAATTTTGGTAGCAAAAGTTTAGAATTTAAAAGGTTAATCAATACCAAGTATAATCCTGTTAATTCTTAAATCTGCTTAAATCAAAGCTCAGACAGTGGGGGGGGAGTATTAAAATGTAAATGCCTTGCTTGTGGCAAGGCATCGGTTCAAAAATACTATTTTTGAAGCCGTACAACAAATGTAAATAAATAATTTTAAAGAAATTAAGTATTAATAAAATTTAGAAATTGAAAATGGCTAATTTATTTATTGCGATACCTATTTCTACAATCTGTCTCGATAGATACTACCGATAGCCACCTTCATAAAATGATCATTATCGAAAAAGTAAAATAAGCAACGAATAAAAGTATAAATAAACTAGTGGAAATTAAAGAACATAGACACCAACATAGCCAATCTGTCTATGTTATATATTTTTTTGCGATAAACATAGACATCAACATAGCCAAACTATCTATGTTCTAAAATAAAAATTAGATCTTAGACAAATAATGTAAGACTTAACAAAAGATGGAAATACATGGTCACATAGGCAATATAGCACATTTAAAGCTACATAAAACTGCTTTTTTATGCAGCAGGCAAATACCTGCCAGTGCAGTACTAAAATGCTACGATTGGGCTATAGCTATGAGAGAGCAGCAGCAATGTATAATAAGTGGTTTCCATAGCCAAATAGAAAAAGATGTATTGCATTATTTACTAAAAGGTACACAGCCAATAATTATAGTATTGGCAAGAGGTTTAAAACAAAAAATAGAGCCTCATTTTATAAAACCACTTGAAGAAGGCAGGCTACTATTTATAACGCCTTTTAACAAAAACACAATTCGGGTTTCAGCAACAAATGCATTAATTCGTAACAAATTAATGATAGAATTAGCCAATCAAGTAGTAGTAGGGTTTGCTAATGTAAAAGGTAATATTAACTAACAACTCACTAATTGTAATGCTGTGTATTTGTAATAGCATACACAAAAAAAGTTGCTCCATTTACGGCAAGCAACTTTTTTTAATGAGGGTGTTATGTAGGCTATTAATCTACTACAAAACTAATTTTTACATTTACTCGATATTCGGTTATTACACCTGCATCGCTTACAAGGGTACTAAAGTTATTAACGTTGCAGCTTTTAATATTTCTTACTGATTTGGCTGCATGTGTTACTGCATTTTGTGCTGCATGTTCCCAACTTTTGTCGGAGCTAGCTAATACTTCTATTACTTTTAATACTGGCATAATTGGTAGGTTTTATTTACTGTAAGGTAGCTATTAATTTTTAAATACATCTTCGGCAATGCCTTTATTTATAATATAATCAGTATAGGTAATTTCTATTTTTCCTTTTTTAGCTTTTACCTTTTTATCGTTATCGGCACTTGTGCCATTATCATAATCAAAGGTTACGCCTTTGGGTAATTTATAATCTTTTGTGTTAAATGTAAATTGGGCTTTGCTAGGTAAGCCATAGCTAGCTTGGCTGCCATATTGCATTACTAGTTCGTAAGTGCCGTTATCTTTTGTGGTAGTTTTGCTTTTAAGTATAAGCACATTTACCTCATCTATATACAAAGTGCTAAGGGCTACATCGCCCTTTGAGTCATCGTTTGGTAGTATTTTTATTACTTTTACGGTAGTGCCATTTACCTTATCGGTACCAGCATCAAGGGCTTGGTAGTTGGTAAGGCTAAGCACATTAGCCATATTTATATTTACACTTCCTTTGGGTATAAATGATATGCCACTTTCATTCTTAATTTTTATTTTATCAGGTTTTTTATAATATATTTTTACTTTAGCTATGGGTGCTTTTATAAATACTACATTGGTTTTCATTTTGCCATTGGCTACATAATCGTTTACTAAGTCGTATTTGGCTTTCACTTTTTTTACTAGCAGGGTGGCAGCATCTTGTGCTAAGCATTGGTTAGCTAAGGTTATAGTGAGTAGTAGGGTAAGTAGTTTCATAGTGTTTATTTTACAAGGTGTAGTTATTTTAGCTCAATATATCTTTGTTTTTAAATTTGTATATGGCTATGCCCAAAAAAAGAATAATATACCCAAACAGTACTGCAATGCTTTTGTACAGGCTACTTGCTTTTTCTATAGTGCCCGGTACTATGGTGCCACTATCGTCGCCAATGAGTACAAATGTTTGTGGGTAAAACATGGCTTTCCAACCCAACATGTGGGTGGTAAATAACCATGGCGATATTGTATTTTCAAATATGGGAACTTTTAATTGCTGTATTATAGTACACACTATTACTATGGTAGTGGTGGCTACTATGGGGCCTATTGAGTTGTCGGACAGTACAGATAATAGTATAGCCAATGCCGCTATTACACTTAATGCTAAAGTGGCAAATAAAAATGCAAATAAGTAACGCCACATTACATCGGCCTTAGGTATTTGTATAAAGTCGAGTTCTCTAAATATAAATAAATCATTTTTGCCAAATAAATAATTGCTTAAAAAAAGCCCCAATATGGCCATCCATATAAGCATTATAATTATATATATTACACTAGCAACATACTTAGCCAATATAATTTGGTAACGGCTTACAGGCTTACCTACCATAAACCTTAGTGTACCCATACTAGCCTCTCCACTTATTTGGTCGCCGGCTATAAGTGCCACCATTAGTGGTATGTGTATGAGCAAGGTATTGAGTATAATAAAGCATACAAAGTAGCCATTTATTATAAGGTCCTTGGGTACTTCAAATGTATCGTTTTGGCCGCTTATGAACAGGTCCATAAATTCGCCACCGTTAGCCTTTAGTGCAAATTGTATAAGTATTATAAGTATGGCTAATGCCCCAAAAGATATGTAGGTTCTCGGTCGTTTGGTTATTTTAAATAATTCTATTTTGAGTAAGGTAAAAAACATAACGTAAGTAGTATTGGTGTTAGGCTGCGGTGTTGGTTAGGGTCAAAAAATAATCTTCTAAGCTATGCTTAGCCCTAAGGCTATATACTTGTATGCCAAGCTGTGTAAGGCTTTGGTTAAATGCTGGTATGGTAGCTTTAGGCATTTGGTATAGCAATGTATGAGTATCTTGGGTTACATAATGTTGTTTCCATGCTGTGGTGTTAAGTAGTGTTATAGCTTCGTTATTGTTGCTTGTTATTAACTCTATTTGTAATTGTGCAGGGTTAAGTAAGCTCTCTATTTTTCCCTCTACTACTTTTTTTCCTTTGCTAATTATTAGCAAATCGGTGGCTATCATTTCCATTTCGCTTAGCAAATGCGATGATAATAGTATGGTTTTATTCAGTTCATTTTTAAGGTGCAATATTAGGTTACGTATATCGGCTATACCTTGTGGGTCAAGCCCATTAACTGGCTCGTCAAGTATTATTAGTTGTGGGTTGTGTATAAGTGCTGTTGCTATGCCAAGCCGCTGTTTCATACCTTGGCTAAATGTTTTCATTTTGCTAGTTGCCCTATCGGCAAGGCCCACTTTATCCAACACGTCCATTATACTTTTGTTGGTTGCTTTTACACGGCTAAGTTTGGCAAATAAGGCTACGTTTTCGTAAGCTGTTAAGTACTTATATAAGTCGGGTCGTTCTATTACTGCACCAATGTTTTGTAGTATATCGTTAGGGTTTTTTGTTAGGCTTTCGCCAAAAATTTTGATGCTACCGTTAGTTGGTTTTATAAGTGTAAGCAGCATACGTATGGTAGTGCTTTTGCCTGCACCATTTTGCCCCAAAAAACCATAAATACTATTGGTAGGTACAGTAAATGTTAAATCATTAACGGCTACTAAATCATTAAATTGTTTGGTAAGGTTGGTAACTTCTAATACTGCACTCATTATAATTGTATAGGTATAAAAGATTGTTTTAAGGTACTGCCAAGGCCGCAAAGTTAAAACAGATTATTGGTAATAAAGTTGTGTAGTAACCTCAATTGTAACATTGGTTAATGAAATATCAAATTCATAATTTTTTGTTGGTAGTAAAGTATTTTAAGTATGGGGGGTTGTAATTATTAAAAAAGCTACTCCTAATAAGGTAGCTGCACAAAATTACTAAAAGCTTAATGGCTGCCACGCTTAACCGAAAATCACCTGCCGTAGGCAGGTATTGTAGGTGGGCGTGGAACCAAAGTTGCACAATGCAATTAAGACGATAGCCCCAAAACAAAATTAGGAGTAGAATGTACTTGCCACTAGCAATTTTGTATTAATTGTTAACTACCTTTGCACTTTATAATAGTACAAACTAATGTTTAAATTAAATACCATACCCGAAGCCCTACAAGCCATTAAAAACGGCGAATTAATAATAGTGGTGGACGATGAAGATAGGGAAAACGAAGGTGACTTTATAGCAGCAGCCGAGTGTGTAACAGCCGAAACAATTAACTTTATGAGCAAGTATGGCCGTGGGCTTATATGTGCACCACTGCAAGAGGACAGGTGCGAAGCCCTAGAGTTAGACCTAATGGTACATAACAATACTGCACTGCACGAAACTCCCTTTACAGTATCGGTTGATTTGTTGGGCTATGGCTGCACCACAGGCATATCGGCTATGGACAGGGCCAAAACAGTGCAAGCCCTTGTAAACCCCGCCACATTACCCACTGAATTGGGTAGGCCAGGGCATATATTTCCGCTTAAAGCTAAAAAAGGTGGTGTACTCCGCCGTGTTGGCCACACCGAAGCAACTATAGACCTAGCAAGGCTTGCAGGCTTTGCACCGGCTGGTGTATTGGTTGAAATTATGAATGAAGATGGCACTATGGCAAGGCTACCACAACTAATGGAAATAGCAGCACAGCACAACCTCAAAATTATAAGTATAGAAGACCTAATAGAATACAGGCTCCAAAACGAAAGCCTTGTAGAAGAAATTACAAGGGTAGATATGCCTACCAAACACGGACATTTTAAACTTATAGCCTTTAAAGAAACCCTTACCAATACCGAACATTTGGCACTTATAAAAGGTGAATGGCAACCTAACGAACCTATACTTACAAGGGTACATAGCAGCTGCTTTACTGGCGATATATTAGGCAGCCTTCGTTGCGACTGTGGCGACCAATTAGAAAAAGCTATGCAAATGGTACAGCAAGAGGGTAAGGGTGTAATACTATACATGAACCAAGAGGGCAGAGGTATAGGGCTAGTAAATAAACTAAAAGCTTACAAGCTACAGGAGCAAGGTATGGATACTGTGGAGGCTAACCTACACCTTGGCTTTAATATGGATGAACGTGACTATGGCACTGGTGCCCAAATACTACGAAAGCTAGGTGTACAAAAGCTTAGGCTTATGAGCAATAACCCCAAAAAAAGAAAAGGACTAATAGGCTATGGCCTAGAAATAGTAGAAAACATTGCTATAGAAATACCTGCCAACGAACATAATAAAAAATACTTGGAAACAAAAAGAGAAAAAATGGGACATGAAATACTTTTGTAAATGTAATAATAAGATAATCCCGAATACTCGGGAGAAGTTGTGCTGATATGCTAATTTAATAATTTGATAATTTAATATTGTGCTGATATGCTTCCCGCAATAAGCGGATTAAAAAATAATGGAATGAGTTATCAATTGTCAATTGTCAATTATCCATTATCAATTATCAATTATCCATTGTCAATTAAAATAATATGGACATAAAAAATAACATACTCGAAACTATTGGTAACACACCACTTATACGGTTAAATAAAATAACCAAGGATTTGCCTTGTACCGTATTGGCAAAGGTTGAATACTTTAACCCCGGCAATAGTATAAAAGACCGTATGGCACTCAAAATGCTAGAGGTAGCCGAAGCCGAAGGTAAAATAAAACCAGGTGGTACTATTATAGAAGGCACAAGTGGCAACACTGGTATGGGCTTGGCTTTGGCAGCTATTGTAAAAGGGTATAAATGCATATTTACCACCACCGAAAAACAAAGTAAAGAAAAAGCCGATATACTTAAAGCCGTAGGTGCACAAGTAATTGTATGCCCTACCAATGTAGAACCCGAGGACCCTCGTAGCTACTACAGTGTAAGCAAAAGGTTGGGACAAGAAGTGCCCAATAGTTGGTACGTAAACCAATACGATAACCTAGCCAACCGTACTGCACATTACGAACAAACTGGCCCCGAAATATGGGAACAAACCGATGGTACTGTAACCCACCTAGTAGTAGCAACTGGTACAGGTGGCACCATAGTAGGTACTGGTAAATACTTAAAAGAAAAAAACCCTAACATTAAAGTATGGGCAATTGATAGCTACGGTTCGCTATTAATGAAGTACCACCAAACTGGTGAACTTGACCAAAAAGAAGTGTACCCGTACATAAGCGAAGGCTTTGGCGAGGACTTTGTGCCCGATAATTATGATATGGGTGTAATAGATGAATTTACAAAAGTAACCGACAAAGATGGTGCTATAATGGCAAGGCGAATAGCAAAAGAAGAAGGCATATTTGGCGGATACAGCTGTGGCAGTGTATTACAAGGCTTATTACAATTAAAAGCCCAACTAAAGCCAACCGATGTGGTAGTGGTAATATTCCACGACCATGGCAGTAGGTATGTAGGCAAAATATATAATGACCAATGGATGATGGAACGAGGGTTTATGGAAGTAAAAACATTTAAAGACATTATAGAAAGCCGTACCAACCAAAAATTAGTAACCGTACAACCCACCCATACATTAAGCGAAGCAGTAGCAGTAATGAAAAAGTATAATATTGAAAATATACCTGTAATGCAAGCTGGTACTATAATTGGCTCCATTAGCGAAAGTGGCTTGTTTGATAAAATGCTTAATGGAATGGATATAAAAACCACAGCAGTGCAACAAGCCTTAGAACCTAGTTACCCAATAGTAGCACTTGACACTGCCGTAGAAAAGCTGAGTAATTACATAACCAAAACCAACGGAGCCGTAATGGCCATCGATGGCTTAGGCACTTACCATATTATAACCAAGTACGATATTATACAAACCTTGAGTAACTAATTTTTATAAATCAACATTTTACAAATCATATTATAACAAAATTTATCTCTTGGCGCTAAGTGGGCTACTAATCACATATTCTCCCTTTCGACTTACCGTTTTTCCATTGGTTATCTAGGGCTTCAAACTCTTTAATATCTTCATCGCTAAGGGTGGTATTATTAAGCGACTTTAAGTCGGGCTGCCCTGCATTAACCCAAGCTGTGTACCAGAACGATGCCACTGAGTATATAGCCAACCTCATACGTCGCTCTACCATACCATTAAGCAAAGCATCGTAAGCACTGCTGTAGCCTGTGCTGTATTGCCTTATAGTTATACCATTTCGTTTTTCAAAAGCATATTTTTTATCACTAGGAAATTTTTTGTTTAAAGCAGCTTCGTACTTTAATACTGTATCACTTGCTGCACCGCTTTCAAGCATTCTGTTCCATATATAATCCGATGGTTTGGGTATAAATTCGGCTTTGCCAATAAAAAAATCCCACTTATTATCGGCAAATAATTCGGGTATCCTACTCTCCCAAAAACCATGTATACCGTTTTGACCTGTAAACTGTCCGTTATGGTTATTACTAGAATGCAGTGGTACATGTAAGTCGGCTATATAATGGCCAATTTCGGCACTATATTTCAGTATTTTTATTTTATTTTTTTCTTTAAATGCATTGGCGAGTTTGGTTTCCATTACTACTACCCACCACGGGCCAATACCATGTGCATTGAGAGTGTCTTCGCCATATTGGTTTACAGCATCGTACCAATTATGCGGCAATTTTTCGTAAGGGTAAGCACCATAGTGGTCCAAATCTAAGTAATGCCTTGGGGCTTCTTCGGGTATGGCGTACCGCCTTTTATCGGGGTCTATGGCATGTTCGGTTATAAAGTCAATATTAGTTTTATAAAAACTTAGCATTTCAGGTGGCAACAAATAAATGGCATAATTATTTATTTTTTTGTGTGCAAAAAAACCCCAACAAAATGCTTTTAATTGCAAGGCAATTAAAAACAAAAGTACAATTGCTTTCTTCATGGGTTAAAATTACAATTATTATTTGTTATCAATTTTAATCAAGCTAGTTTTATTAATTATAATGGGCAAATGGTAACATTTATTTTACACTACTACCCTCATCATCTACATCGCTTACACCGCCACTTATGGCAAACTTCATAGCATCGGCATATGCAAATTTTTTTAAAGTTTGTTAATATCATCTTCTGTTAGTCCTGTTGCTAATATAATTGTTTCAATAGATGCTCCAGCTTTTTTAAATGCCTTTATCATTTCAAACTTTCCTTCGTCAAAAGCCAAGTCTTTTCCTTCATTGAAAGCAAAGTCTATAGTATTTTTTAAATCTCTAAATATTTTTAAACTGTTTTCGTTTTTAGCAAGGTCGGTTTGTACAAGTTTAGAAAGTTCAGCTTTCTCAAATGCTTTTTCAAAAACTTCATCTGCAAATATTGTGGGTATATTCTGAAAGTCTTCTAAATGTTTGATGAAATATAACCACTTATCCAAACGAGTTTCAAGTTGAGTCTCTGTTTTATTAAAATTTGGCATTTCTAAATACACATAAGTTAACTTATCATAAAAAACTTTTCCTTTTTGGTTTTTTAGTTTAATGGTATGGAGATATTTATTACGTTCCGATGCTGTTTCATAGTCATCAAATTTAAAATCTAGTATTCCTACACAATATAAGGCTCTCAAATTATAATTCCCTGCCTGTCCGGCAGGCAGGCATTCGCCTCTTTCTGCTTGTTCCCGTATTGGGAAAGTTGAGTAATAAATTGTTCTTTCTTTAAAATAATTTTGTTTTGCTTTTTGTAATTCTACTATAAATTTTTCGCCTTTTTCATTTTCACAATAAATATCGTAAATGGCTTTTCTATCAGATTCAGTTGTGCCAAGTTGTTCATTGTTTTTAAAAGTTAGACTAACAATACTGTCTTTTTTGGGCAATAATGAATTTAAGAAATCAATAAGTTGTGGCTTACTAGCTTCTTCGCCAAATATTTTTTTAAAACCAAAATCAGTATATGGATTGATATATTTTGCTTTCATTTTTTAATCCTTTATTTTCAAAAACGAAGTTAACAATTTTCTCTTTGTAGTTAAATGGAAATGTAAATTTAAAGGCTAAAATCAGGCAATGTGCTTACCATCATCATCTACATCGCTTACACCGCCACTTATGGCAAACTTCATAGCATCGGCTGCCGATACATTGTCCAAAGGCTTTATACGGTGTATTGGTATTAGGTATACATAACCACTTATGGAGTAGGCAGCTGGTAAATATACAGCCACATGGGTTTGTAAGCCAAACTGCTTTAAATCAGTTTCGGTTATAAAGCCTATTCTAAATACTTCCTCATTTTCGGTGGCAGCTAATACAGGTTTGTCAAATTTTTTTTTGTTGCCAGCAAATGCACTAAAAAAATCTTTTGAAGTACTATACAATAACTTTACACCAGGAGTTTTTTCTAACCAATTATCAAAAAAATTAAAGGCTTTACTTTTTAATAAAAACGTACTTAAATACCCAATTAGTATTAAAGTAACTAATATAAGTACCACCCCTAACCCATAGTTACGTACATGTATATTGCCTTGGGTATCGGTATAAGTATTTAAGGGTAGCCAACTATCAACCCCAGTAAATAGTTGGTAAAGTACATAAGCAGTAATAGCAATGGGGGCTAGTATAAGCAAACCTTGAAAAAATAATTTTATAAGTGTAGTGGCTATTTGTTTGTAAGTCATTTTTGTGTTCATAGTACAAAATTATATTTTTTTAAAAAAATATTGATGGAAACTTCGGCAACTTAAATAGTTTCCTTAGTTTTGTGCAAAATTATAACCTTTGGAAATAGTTGAAAGAATAAAAGCCGATACATTTACCCTGTTTATGAAATATGGCTTACGTTCCGTAACTATGGATGATATAGCAGCGAAGTTAGGCATTTCAAAAAAAACAATTTACAATTACTATGCCGATAAAGATGCATTGGTAGATGCAGTAGTGTTGGATGAAATGCTTAATAACAAGCACCAATGTGATGTTGATAGAGATTTAGCTCAAAATGCAATCCACGAAATTTTTTTGGCAATGGAAATGATGCAAAAAACATTAGGTGAAATGAACCCTGTATTGCTGTATGACCTACAAAAATATTATCCAACTTCGCACAAAAAATTTGAGGTTTTTAAAAATGAATATTTGTACAACGTTATATTGCAAAATATAAAAAGGGGTAAAAATGAAGGCCTGTACCGTATGGAAATTGATGAAACTATTATTGCCAAATTAAGAGTAGAAACTATGATGATGGCATTTAACCAAGATTTTATGTTGGCACATAAATATACAATGATGCAATTAGAACATCAATTACTAATGCACTTTTTGTATGGTGTAGCTACCGCTAAGGGCATTAAATTAATAACTAAATACCAAGCCAAACCACTACTATAATAATAAACCAAATTAATTACACTTATGAAATATATACTTATACTTGCAGTATTAATAAGCATAACTAACGCTACAGCAGTAGCACAAAAAACCATACAGCTTACCATAAAAGAAGCTGTAAACCAAGCCTATAATAACTTGCCAAGTATAAAAAATTTGCAACTTGACAATAAGATACAAAAGCAGGTAAATAACCAAATAGAATCTAATGCCTACCCACAAATAACTGGTGCCGGAAGCATTAGTAAATATTTAGAGTTACCACAATTTTTGTTTCCTAATGGTACAGCGGCATCGGTTTATGATATTTTAAAAAACGAAGGAGTAAAAGATGGCAACGGACAACCCATTACCAAAAATGTATCGCCAACATTTAACAAAGTAAGTTTTCAACAACCTTGGAATGCAAGTGTTGGGCTCACATTAAACCAATTACTATTTCAGCCCGATATATTTGTAGGCCTACAGGCTAGGGCAGCAGCATTGGAATTTAGCAATATTAATATTGATATTGAAAAAGAAAAAGTAAAAGAACAAGCCTACAAACAGTACTATGCTGTACTAATAGCACAACAACAATTAGTATTTATAAAAGAGGGAATAGTAAGATTAGATAAATTAAAAAACGATGTAACACAATTATATAAACAAGGCTTTAGAGAAAAATTAGATATTGACAAAGTAGAAGTGCCGTTAAATAATTTGAAAACATCACAAAACTTATTGGAAAATGCTATAAAGCTTAATTTTGCAGGATTAAAATTTGCTATTGGCATATCGCAAAAAGATAGTATTATACTTACCGATAAACTTAATGCCGAAACTTTAAAAGAAACCTTACCCGAACTAGCCGATTTTGATTATAATAATAGAGTAGAAATTAAATTAATTGGTAGTGCAAAAAAATTGCAGCTACTCGATTTGAAACGTCAAAAACTGAGCAACTTACCAACACTAGCTGCATTTGTTAACTATCAAGTACAAGGGCAGGGGCAAGAATTTATTACCAATAAAAATACTTTTTGGCTTCGTACTTCGTTAGTAGGTTTGCAACTTAATGTGCCTGTATTTAACGGCTTTATGAGGCGGTATAAAATAAATGAATCGCAATTAAAATTAGCAAAAATAGATAATAATACCACCCAAATAAAAAGTGCTATTGACTTGGAGCAAACCATTAATAACAATGCCTTTAAAAATGCCATACTTAATGTAGATATACAACTACGTAATATGGACTTGGCAAAAAACATATATAACACTACTAAGAAAAAATATGAACAAGGCCTAGCAAGTAGCTTTGAATTACTAACCGATGAAACCAATATAACCGAAGCCGAAAGTAAATATTTTGATGCATTGTACCAAGCCCATATTGCTAAAGTAAGTTACTTAAAAGCTTTAGGAAAGTTGGAGTAGGCTGTAAGGCGCTAACTCAATTAATAATTAAAAATGAATAATTAACAATATGATTTGCGAAACCTCAATGAAACTACTTGTGCCGTTACTACGGTATGCGAAATAAAAATTTTTTTAGCGAAGCAAAACAAAAAAAAATAAATTAATGAATATGAAAAATATATTACTACTTCTTTTAATTATGAGCACAGCAGCTGCTTGTAATAAAGGTAAAAAAGAAAAAAATGCTGCAATAACTGAAAAAAAGGAAAGCTTAGCAAAATTGAAAACGGAGAAAGATGCTATAAATACAAAAATTAAAAACCTTGAACTTGAGTTAGAAAAACTTGACAGTACCATAACCGAAAACAATAATGCAAAGTTAGTAAGTATTGATACTGTGTATAGTGGTAACTTTTCGCATTATATTGATTTGCAAGGCAAAATAGATGCTGACAATATAAGCTATATAAGTCCACGGGGTATGGGCGGACAAGTAAAACAACTCTACATTAAAAAGGGTGATTATGTAAAAATAGGACAACCCGTTATAAAACTTGATGATGCTATAGTAAGGCAAAATATAGTAGCAGCAAACAAAGGGTTAGAAACAATAAAGGTGCAACAAACACTAGCCAAAACATTATACGAAAGACAAAAAAACTTATGGGAGCAAAACATTGGTGCAGAGATACAAGTAATACAAGCCAAATCAAATGTAGATGCTTTGGAAACACAACTACAAGCTGCAAAAGCTGGTGTACAAACGGCAGAGGAGCAACTTAAAACAAGCAATGTATACAGCGATGTAAGTGGCTATGTGGACGAAGTAAATGTGAGGGTAGGCGAACTATTTAGCGGAGCTACTGGCTTTGGGCCACAAATAAAAATAATAAATACTAGCAGCCTTAAAGTAACGGTAATAATACCCGAAAATTATATTGGTAGAGTAGGTAAGGGCTCGGTGGTAAGCATATTTATACCGGACCTTAACCAAACTATTGCAGGTACTATTGCATTTACAAGTATGAGTATTGACCCCAACCAACGTGGCTTTGTAGCCGATGTAAAAATACCTTACGATAGTCGCTTAAAACCAAACTTATTAGCACAAGTAAAAATATTGGATTACCAAGCTAACAGTGCTGTAACTGTGCCTATTAATATAGTGCAAACCGACGATAAAGGGAAGTACATTTATATAGCCGAAAAAAGTAGTAATGGTAAAGTAACTGCTACAAAGCGAATGGTGAATTTAGGTGCATTTTTTGGCGACAGGGTAAAAGTAGATGGCTTACGTAATAGCGACTTAATAATTACCGAGGGTTATCAAAATATATATGAAGGGCAACTATTGAAACTAGCAAATTAGAAAAGGAGGTTGGGAGTCAAATGAGTCAAAGGAGTCAAAGGAGTCAAATGGGTCAAAGAGTCAAATGAGTCAAATGGGTCAAATGGGTCAAATGAGTCAAATGAGTCAAAGAGTCAAATGGGTCAAATGAGTCAAAGAGTCAAAAGGGGCAACTTCTAATTTCTAACAGCAGCAAGATAGCACATTAGCACATTAGCAAAATAGCACATTATCACATTACCAAAAATAGCACATTAGCAAATTATCACATTACCAAAATATGGAAAATAATTTTATAAATTCTTTAAAAAAAACTGGTGAAAAAATTAAAAATTTTGCTCCAACCAGTTGGGCTATTAATAACAAAACAGCCGCATATTTAATTACTATACTCATTACACTGTTTGGGTTGTACAAATTTACAACACTACCCAAGGAGCAGTTTCCCGACATAGTAGTACCTACCATAAGTGTACAAACAGTATACTTTGGCAACTCGCCAAAAGATATTGAGAACCTTGTAAGCCGCCCTATAGAAAAGCAAATAAGAGCACTTAGCGGTGCTAAAATAAAAAAGGTAACTTCAACCTCATTGCAAGATTTTAGTTTTGTACAAGTGGAGTTTGATACCGATGTAAAAGTAGATATAGCCAAGCAAAAAGTAAAAGATGCTGTTGATAAAGCAAAAACTGATTTGCCCAACGACCTCACCGTACAGCCTAATGTAGCCGAATTTAACTTTAGCGATTTTCCTATTATGTACATTAATGTAAGTGGCGATTATAGCGATGTAAAGCTGAAAGATTATGCCGATAAATTGAAAGATAAATTTGAGGAACTTTCTGAAATTAATAAGGCAGAAGTAATAGGAGCTCCAGAACGTGAAATACAAATTAATGTAAACCAAGCCAAAATGCAATCGGCTAAAGTTACATTTAACGATATTGAAGGTGCAGTAGCTAGAGAAAATAGAGATATAAGTGGTGGGCAAGTAGAAGTGGGTAATATGAACCGTACACTTAAAGTAAGTGGGCAGTTTAGCAGTGTACTAGCACTTAACAATATTATAATAAAAAACGTAAATGGTGCACCAGTATTTTTAAAAGATATTGCCGAAATTATAGATACCCAAAAGGAAAAGGATAGCTATGCAAGGCTCGATGGAAAAAAAGTAATAACCATTACTATAGCCAAACGAGCTGGTGAAAACCTTATAGAAGCCGCTACAAAAGTAAGAGCCATTATTGACGAATTAAAAGCAAAGGAATTTCCTAAAGACCTCACCATTAAAATAACTGGCGACCAAAGTATAACCACCGAAACCTCCTTTGATGAGTTAATTAATACCATCATTATTGGCTTTATATTGGTGCTTCTTGTACTTATGTTTTTTATGGGTATTACCAATGCATTTTTTGTAGCATTAAGTGTACCGCTAAGTGTGTTTGTAGCCTTTATGTTTTTGCCTGTGGCAGATGGGTTAGTGGGTACTACAGTTACCCTTAACTTTATTGTTTTATTCGCCTTACTATTTGGCTTAGGTATTATAGTGGATGATGCTATAGTAGTAATTGAAAACACTCACCGTATATATAACAATGGTAAAGTGCCTATTGAGCAAGCTGCCAAAGCTGCTGCAGGTGAGGTTTTTGTGCCAGTACTAGCAGGTACGCTTACAACATTAGCTCCGTTTTTTCCGCTATTAGCCTGGAAAGGATTAATAGGTAAGTTTATGATATACCTGCCTACCATGCTTATACTTACACTAGCCGCATCGTTAATAGTTGCCTTTATTATTAACCCAGTATTTGCCGTTAGTTTTATGAAACCCGAAGGCAAAGAATTTGAAAAACCTAAACGTTTACTGTTTAAAAAACCATGGTTTTGGTGTTTGATTATATTTGGTATATTAATGCATTTTGGTGGCAACCATGGTACCGCAAACTTTACTTTATTTATGGCTGTATTAAGTATATTTAGTACTTATGTTCTAAAGCATTTAATATACAGTTTTCAACATAAGGCACTGCCAAGGTTAATGAATAGTTACGAAAAATTATTACGTTGGGCACTGTATGGCAAACGACCAATTTATTTATTAGTAAGCTTGTTTTTATTATTTCCGTTTTCGTTGGGGCTACTCATATTAAGCAAACCTAATGTGGTGTTTTTTCCGCAGGGTGATCCTAACAATGTATTTGTATACCTCAAGTTGCCGGTTGGTAGCAACGTAAAATATACTGATAGTATAACCAATAAAATTGAAAATACTGTCGCCAACATTTTACAAAAAGAATTACCTACACAGCCAAACGGCGTGGTAGAAAGCATTATAAGCAATGTAGCATTAGGTGCTGGCAATTTACGTGATGCTAATAGGAGTATCCAAAGCAACCTTGGCCGTATTCAAATTAGTTTTGTACCCTTTGAAAAACGGCATGGTAAACATACCTTACCACTTATGGACTCACTTAGGGCTGGCATTAAAGGTATACCAGGTGCTAGTATAAGTGTAGAGCCAGAAGAGGGGGGACCACCCACTGACCCACCCGTTAATATTGAATTTATTGGCGATGATTTTATTAAAATAGGAAAACTTGCTAATGATTTTAAAAACTACTTAGACTCCAACAAAGTAGCAGGGCTAGTAGGCTTAGCCTTAGATGTGGATTTGAATAACCCCGAAATAACCATAAGTGTAGACCGTGAAAGAGCTATGATAGAAGGCCTAAGTACCGCACAAATTGGTATGGAAATACGTACCGCAGTATTTGGTAAAGAAATAAGTAAACTAAAAGATAATGAAGATGATTATAAAATACAATTAAGGTACTCCGATGTAATACGAAATAATATTACCGACCTTATGAATATGAAGATAACATTTAGAGATTTTAATACAGGCTCTATAAAACAAATACCAGTAAGTTCAGTTGCTACATTTGCTTATACCAATACCAGTGGCGGTATTATACGTAAGCAATACAAACGTACCGTAAGCTTACAGGCCAATGTAGAAAAACCCGAAATGGCTCAACCTATTAATGACGAACTCACCAAAATATTAGCTGACTTTAAGCAGGTTACTAATATTACTAACGATGTTACTATACGCCAAACAGGGCAAGGTGAACAGCAAGCTGAAACCTCTTCTTTTCTGGGCAAAGCCATGCTAACATCGTTAATGTTAATACTACTCATATTGGTGCTACAGTTTAATAGCTTAAGCAAACCATTTATAGTACTGTCCGAAATATTTTTTAGCATTATAGGCGTACTACTAGGCTTAGCCCTTACAGGTATGACAATAAGTACCATAATGGTAGGTATAGGTGTAATTGGCTTGGCGGGTATTGTAATAAAAAACGGTATATTATTAATTGAGTTTACCGATGAGTTGCGAAGCCGAGGTGTACGTACCAAAGAGGCTGCCATACAAGCAGGTAGGGTACGTATAATACCAGTATTGCTTACAGCAGTAGCTACTATGTTAGGTTTGTTACCATTAGCTATTGGGTTCAATATTAATTTTGTATCGTTATTTCAAACGGGTAATGCCCATTTATTTTTCGGTGGCGACTCGGTAGTATTTTGGGGGCCACTAAGTTGGACAATTATATTTGGCCTCATCTTCGCATTTTTTATGACCCTGTTATTAGTACCAAGTATGTACATAATGGCAGAGCGATTAAAGCGACCTATGGAAAAGTTTTATGGTACTAAATGGATAGCATTATTTGGTTTCTTTGGGCCTGGCTTTTTTATATTTGTTGGTGTAATGTACTTAGTAAGGGCATTACAAGGCAAACGAGTATGGATGGGCAAACCCAAAATAACAAAGTTGCGGAAAGTATAAAAATTTAATTGATAATTGACAATTGATAATTGACAATGGATAATTCATTCCTTACTTTCTTAATACCTTAATTAGCAAAATAGCACATTATCTCATTAGCACATTATCTCATTAGCATATTAATTACAAAAATGTCTCTACAACAAGCTACACCAAGCCATATACCTCAAATGCAAATAGTACGTAATGCCGTTACCGAAAATGTATTGAGCAACCCTGCTTTAATATCCGATGCCGATTATGTGCCCTTTATAACCACTAATGGCCAAGGTTGGGTATATAGTATTAACCATACGGTAGTAGGGTTTGCAATAGTGGATATGCAGCACCATAATGTATGGGCATTATTTGTATTGCCACAGTATGCAAAGCAGGGTATAGGTAAGCAATTGCACCAGGCTATGTTGCAATGGTACTTTAGCCAAACTAACCATACACTTTGGTTAGGTACTGAGCCTGGTACAAGGGCTTATACATTTTACCAAACACAAGGCTGGGCCCAAGTTGGCTTACACGATACTACCGAAATAAAATTTGAAATGAGTTATGGCAAATGGTTAAGTTTACAAACAGTTAAAAATGGAGAATGAAAATTTGCAACATCCGTTGCACAAATCAATAATAGTAGCTACTATTACTGCAACTGTTTGTTTTTTATTGTTTGGGGCTTTTTTATTATTGCTAATTTTTGTAATAAATATTTCTATATTTGGATTATTTGATAACCACGAAAAACCGAATGCTTATGAAGATATTTTTATTTTCATTGCATTATTTATTGCCATAATAATTAATACTTTAATTGCCACAAAAGCAGCATTGTATATGGTTAGTTATAATAGGGTAGTAAGTAGTAAAGTTGTAATGCTATGGCTACCAACAATGTATTTCTTTTTTCTAATTTATAATTCCTTTTCATTTTCTACATTAACATGGCAAATGCAAATTATACACTTAAGTACTTTATGTTTAATTCTGCTCACCTCATATTATAGTGGCTATAGGCAAGTTAAAATTAGAGAACAAAGGAATAGCTAGCCGAGTATTTCTAATAGAAGGTGTACAATATTTTGCGTAGCAATTTGTAAATAATTAATATTAGTTGTAGGTTATATATAGTTTACAAACTGTTGCACTTATCACTTGAACATACAAAGCTTTCTAATAGTATAATTGGCTATTAATGGCGTTATTATTCTAGTAAAGTTGTAGCTACTAATTTTGTATAAAGTATAGGGAGTAACCTTACCAGCTAATTTACTAAGCATACTTTGCTTACACCATTATATTTTTTATAGTAATACTTGTACCTGTATTAGGTATTGATGTTATGGTGTATGTATAATCAATTTCTTTGGCACGGTATTGCATATTATCAAGGCCGTTACCTTGTATGGTACTGTTGTGTACAAAGCCTATTCCGTTATCTTGCAATTGTATAGTTATGCCATTAGTGTTGCTATTAATGGTAAAGTTGATTTGAGTAGCATTGGCATGTTTTATTATATTTTGTACTGCCTCTTGTACTATTTTGTGCAATTGTAACCCTGTAGTAGCCGATAGTTTGGGGTTAGTAAGTATATTTTCGGTAGCTTTAAAGTTAATATGTTCAAAATTTTTAAGCACTTTAAAACAATGGTTTTTAAATCCATCTGCCCACTCCTGTATGGTAAGGTCTTTGTTATTAAGTACCCATATTGTTTCTCTTAAGCTACCCAATATATGAGTTGCATTTGTTTGCATTTTGGTACTTATATCGGTAATGCCTGTTTGGTGTGTTAGCTGCTCTACATTGGCTAATAGTGCACTTGTGTAAGCTCCCATATTGTCATGCAAATCTCTACTTATTCTTTTTCGTTCAGTTTCTTCTGCTGCAAATATGGCTACAATTTTATTTTGTTCTTGCTCAAATAATTGCTTTTGTAAGGCCAATTGTTGTTGTAGCTTTTGACGGCGATTGTAGTTAATAGCAAATAATATAATGCCTAATACCGCTATACTTGCTGCAATTATATAACCATTCTTTTTTACAATAGTAATTTGTTGGGCTTGTATTTGTTTCTCTTTTTTACTGGTTTCGTACACAAGGTTAAGTTCTTCTATACGGGAGTTAAGGGTTACATTATCTATTGATTGTTGTAGTTGCTTTATGGTATCATTATAAAGCAAAGCATTTTTGTAATCATTTTGATTTTTGTAAAGTGTATATAGGTTTTTGTAACTATATAATTCTATAAGTTTACGCCCTACTTTTTTACTTAAGCTAAGCGAAAGTGCAAAATATTTTTTTGCCTCTTCATAATTTTTTTGGTTGCTATACATACTCCCAATATCATCGTAGTTGGCTGCCATGTTCTTAATATTATTATCTAAGGAGTCAAGTGTGAATGATTTTTTAAAATAAAATAGGGAAGAATCAAATTGTTTTTTTTCGTTAAAGCATAATGCTTTATTATTGTACAATGGGCTTAAAAGTCTTTTATATGCAGTATTTCCGTATTTGGCAATAGCCATATTATCTAATGCTAAAGCACTATCTATTTCGCCTTTTTCGCCATATATATTGGCCAGTGTATGTGTAACACCCAATGCGGATATTACACCTAATATGGTAACTTGAGTTTTTAATATTTCTTTGGCTTTATCTATATCGCCCTTGGCTTGGTATATACGGGCTAACGATATATTAGAGTTATTAACACCAATAGTTGATTTTATTTTTTCAAATATTTCTTTGGCTTTTAGGGTACTCTCTATACTTTCGGGGTAGTTGGCTAGGTTGTTATATATATCGCCTTTTATTAAGTAAGCAGCTGCTTGTAAGGAGTCAAGTGATGAGTTATACTTAGTATAGTTGGCTACCTCATTTATATATTGCAAAGCAACTTTATAATTGGACGAAAGGTTAAAATAAGCACCTTTTATTAAGTAGTTAAGTGCATATATTTCTTTATCAGTATACAGGTTAGATAAGGAATCAACTTTTTTTACTATCGAAAATAAACTGTCGGAACTTGTAAAACGTTTACTTACAAATTGTTGCTTTATTCCCTCAGCAATTGGGTTAATTTTAGCTATTGGTTTAGTGCAACTTGTATATAGTATTATACATAGTAGGCATAAGGTTACTTTCAATTATGTAGTAATTAGGTGTGCTAATAGGTTGTTGTAAGTAAATGTACAACCTTAATGGCACATATATTTTACAAAGTAAATAAACTTACTTAACCCATTGCATTACTGGTATTATAGCAGGGTTCACAAAGTATTTAAGCCTTAATGCATCTGACCAGCCATTAGGATTATTTTGTAAACTTTTACTACTGAAAAACACCATTCCCTTTACGTTTTCTTTTTGCCGTAAGGCTTCTATTTGGCGTGGTAGTTGGGTTTTATCTTTCCAATTTGCATTGCTATTAGCACGGTATATGGCTAAGCCAATATATAAATGTTTGCCATAAGTATGGTTGTTCCACCAATCGAGTAAGGTTTGGTATGCACCTATTTTATGTTCAAATTCCCAATATAATTGCGGTGCTACATAATCAATCCAATCTTTTTTGAGCCATAGCAATATATCGGCATATAAATCGTCGTAATTGGTAGTGCCCCCTACAGTATTACTTCCGTCTGGGTCTTTATTAATATTGCGCCATATACCAAATGGGCTTACGCCAAATTTGCATTTTGAGTTAGTGGCTTTTATAACTCTACTAAGGCCTACTATTATGCTATCGCAATTGCTACGTCGCCAATCGTCTTTTGTGAGGCCATTACCATATTTTTCATAAGTTTTATTATCCGGAAATTCCCTCCCTTTTACTTTATAGGGATAAAAATAATCGTCGAAATGTATAGCATCTACATCGTAACGAGTTACTACATCTTTTACCACTTTAAGTACAAATGCTTGAGCCTCTTTATTACCCGGATCAAAGTAGCGTCTGTCGGCATACGTTACAAACCACTCAGGGTGTATACGGGTTATATGGGTTGGTGCAATGGTACTTTTATTTACATCAAATACTGCACGGTAAGGGTTCATCCAAGCATGAAACTCAAAACCACGTTTATGGCTTTCTGTTATCATAAACTCCAGTGGGTCGTAATAAGGTACAGGTGGTTTACCTTGTTTGCCAGTAAGCCATTCACTCCACGGTTCGTATTGGCTTGGGTAAAATGCATCTGTTGCTGGCCTAATTTGTACCACCAATGCATTGAGTCCATTACGTTTATGGTCGTCTATAATTTTTATAAATTCTGCTTTTTGGCTATCAGCATTATAATTGCCTTTGGTAGGCCAATCTATATTATCTACTGTAGCTATCCAAGCAGCCCTAAACTCCTGTGGTTGAGCAGTGGTATTGGTATGTAGTAACGTTATAATAAATATAATAAGTATTGTTGTTTTTTGGTAAAATGCCATAGTTACAAAAGTAAATAAAAATTGAAGAAGAAAGATGTTAATATGATAATTAGCAGATGAGATAATTTGCTATTATGTGTATAGCAAATAAGATATGTTAATTATTCTAGGAGGAAATAAAGGAATAGTTAGCGTAATATATTAAATTATATAAGCCAAAAATTGTGCTAACTTTATATAAAAATAAATAAAATGGGACTTGTATATGCTAATATTGAAATAATAAATGGGGAGGATTTAGCATTGGCAAGACGTCATATTATTGGCGAAGAAGAAGTTCGTAGAATGCCCATAAATATACTGGTAGATACAGGTGGTTATATGCTATGTATTAACGAAAGCATACAAGAGCAAATGCAATTTCCGATAGTAGAAAAAAGAAAAGCCCAAACCGCAGATGGGCGTATTGTTGAGTGTGATGTAGTAAGCACTGTTGAATTAAAATTTAAAAATCGACGTACTATGTGCAATGCTATGGTGTTACCAGGTGATGCAGAACCTTTGTTGGGAGCAATACCGCTAGAAGATATGCCAGTCCGCCTACCTTATTTAAAAATTTTATAATTGGCGGAGATGTACTTATTCATCCACTTAGGCAGGAGCTTATAGTAAACCCTGAGCATCCTTACTTTGCTCAAATGAAGTTAAAATAAAATGGAAATATGGATAAAAGGAATAATTTAAAATTAAGGATGGTTTATGTTAAAGCCATTCATTGCTGTTATTTTATTAAAATAATCTCAGTCAAAATATTTATATGAGTTTTTTTTGAAACTCTTTAATGAACAAGAAAAATAGTTGTAATTTACCAACCAAAAGAATTAATTTTACCCTAAAAAAATATGGAAGCTATAACTATACATCCCCAAACGACTGAACAAGCACAGGTATTTGAGCAAATGGCAAAAGCCTTAAACCTAGCTTACGAAGTAGCTGCCACAAATGAGGAAACACAACAAGAATCAGCATTTATGAAAGAGTTTAATGATGGAATTAATTTGGAAACTTCCAGACAACATTTATTAAAACATGTAAATCATTTATGGAAGTAGTAAAAATTACAAGTTTCCTACAAAGTAAATTAGAGGATTTGACTACTATACTTTTTGAAAAAGAATATTTTGGGTTTTTGCAAAGCTCCGAAGAGTATGTTAATAAAATTTTTCATTTTATAAATACAATTCCAATCCAACTAAAACATTATTGCATAAACGTAAAATATGGCAAGTATTATGCAATTTTTAAAATGAATAATAATACCACATATTATATTACTTACGATTTTGAAAATGCATTTTATTTAATAAAAAAATATTTTTAACAATCATGAAAAAGAATACACAATATTTATAAAATAAATCACCAATGGTTTTATAAAGGTCGATATTTTTTACACCTATAATTATAAAATAGTTAAGCCATTACGGTACGAACAGTAAAGCTAAAAAAAAAATAAATAATAAATAATATGGAATACAGAAGAATGGGCAAAACAGGGTTACAGCTAAGTGTACTATCATTTGGTAGTTGGGTTAGTTTTCATAAGCAAATAGACGATACCGTGGCCGATAGCCTTATGGGTATTGCTTATGACAATGGTGTTAACTTTTTTGATAATGCCGAAATATATGCCTTAGGCGAAAGTGAAAAAATGATGGGTAGGGTACTCAAACAAAAAAATTGGGATAGAACCAGCTACACTGTATCGAGCAAAGTATTTTGGGGTTGGCGTGGTAAGGACAATAAGCCTAACCAACATGGCCTTAGCCGCAAACATATAATTGAAGCTTGTAACGAAGCCCTACAAAGGCTGCAAGTGGAATACCTAGACTTGTACTACTGCCACCGCCCCGATAAAAATACGCCAATTAGTGAAGTAGTATGGGCAATGAACCACTTAATGCAACAAGGCAAAATATTATACTGGGGTACTAGTGAGTGGAGTGGAGTAGAAATAATGGAGGCACACCGTGTAGCTTATGAGTACAAAATAATTGGCCCATGTGTAGAGCAACCACAGTACAGCCTATTTGAACGTAACAAAATAGAAAATGAATTCCTCGAAATATTTAAAGGAGTAGGTATGGGTACTACTATATGGAGCCCTTTAGCAAGTGGATTGCTTACCGGTAAGTATAATAAAGGCATACCTAAGGATAGCCGAATGGCCATTGAAGGCTTTGATTGGCTTAAAGATAGATGGGTGGTTGAAGATAAAATAGAACGAGTAAAAAAACTTGCAAAAGTAGCTAAAGAGTTAGCCGTACCACTAAGTAACCTAGCTATAGGTTGGTGTATAAAAAACCCCAATGTAACCACGGCAATACTTGGTGCTACCAAAAAAGAGCAGCTGCTAGAGAACTTAAAAGCTATAGAAGTACCTGAAAAACTTACCCCCGAAATAATGGCAAAAATTGATAAAATAATGGGTACAAAACCAACACTTCCTGATTTTTAAGACCAAAAAAATAAATATAGAACTTAAAATGAAAAACTTGAAATTTCAAATTGCCATAATAAGAGTCCTGCTGATTTCAAATTTGTTATTTTTTTAATTCTATTAGTAACTCTTCCACCTGTTGCTTTATATAATCTCGTACTTTATTAAACTCATCAGGTGGCATATGCTTAGGGTCAGGTATTTGCCAATCAAAGGTTCGCTTTGCTGGCATCCAAGGGCAAGCATCGCCGCAACCCATAGTAACTACTGCATCAAAGGGTGCAAAGACTTTTACCTCATCTAACGATTTGCTATCATGCGTTGCTAAGTTATAATTAAGCTCATGCATAGCAGCAATAGCTTTGGGGTTAATAATACCACTTGGCTTACTCCCTGCACTATAAGCTTGTATAGTAGCGCCACCAAGTATGGTGGCAAATGCTTGTGCCATTTGGCTTCGGTTGCTGTTTTCTATACATACAAAAAGTAATTTCATTCGTGTATTTTTTTTAGAGGTTAATGTATTAGCAACAGCCACTATTAGGTGGGCAACAATTACTTTGTAGGCTAGGTTTTTGGGCAAATACGGTTATGCTTACTATTTTGGTATTACCATTGTTATACTTATCAATTTCGGCTTGGCTTAGGTAATTGGCTAATATATTATTGGGTATTACAATTTCCTTTTCTTTCTGAATTTTAATGTTTTCAAACCCTGCCTCTTTTATATAATTAAGGTATGTTACTTGTTGGGTAGCACCACTTACACAGCCTGCATATAGCTCGGCTATGGCTTGCCAATGTTGGGGTAATTGGTCGCCTTGTATTACTATGTCGGATATGCTAAAGTGTGCACCTGGTTTAAGTACCCTATATATTTCGCTTATTACTTTTTGTTTGTTGGGTACTAGGTTAAGTACACAATTGCTTACTACTACATCGGCATAATTATCGGCAACGGGCATATCTTCAATATCGCCTTGCCTAAATGTTACGTTGCTAAAGTTTAATTTTTCAGCATTCAATTTGGCTTTGGCAATCATAGCATCGGTAAAGTCAATACCTATAACGTTACCATGTTCGCCTACAATTTTACGTGCTATAAAGCAATCGTTGCCGGCACCACTACCAAGGTCTATTACAGTTTGGCCAGGCTTAAGCAAAGCAAATTCGGTAGGTAAGCCACAGCCTAGGCCCAAGTCGGCATCGGCATTGTAGCCTTCAAGTTGGGTATAATCATCGCTCATAATATTATACACTTCGGTACTGCAACCCGTAGCACCACAGCAGCTTGCAAGGTTTTGGCTTAAGGGTTGGTTGGCTATTTCGGTATATTTTTCTTTTACGGTTTGTTTCAATTCAAGGTCTGTTTGCATGGTATTTATTTTTATTATTGGAGGTTAACAACATTTTAATTTATCAGTTATACTTTCAAATAATTGACTAATAGATTGGTTAAATTTTTTGAGCATAGTTCTATTAATACAATAGCAACTTTTGGAACCATCAATACTTCCTGTAATTAGCCCAGCCGTTTTTAATTCTTTTAAGTGTTGCGATACGGTGGATTGTGCCAAAGGTATTTCCAATACTATATCGCCACATACACATTCATTTTTGGTGGCTAATACTTTTAATATAGCTATACGGGCAGGGTGGCTAAGTGCCTTTGCAAGTAAGGCTAATTGCTGGTCTTTAAGTGTAAAAATATCGCTTTTATTTAAGGCCATAATTAATTGTATATCGCAAATATACGATTAATTTAATTATAACAAATTTATTTTTTATTTACTAGCTTAAATTTTTCGCACTATAATTTTATAAATTATTAATGTTTGTGTACTTCCTCCGTTTCAAAGTGTTTAGTAATATTTAATTAACTACTATATAGCTAGGATGTAATACTTAATGTAAAGCAATTAATTTCCCGTTGTTGTACCTACTTTTTAAAACTAACTAGAATTTTTGCTCAAATTAATACTGCAATTATTGAACTTACTTTTCCATTTGCTCTACTACTGGTAAGCTTATACCTGTAAATGAAAAACCGCCATCATGAAATAAGTTTTGCATCGTTACCATTTTGGTATAGTCGCTAAATAAGGTTACAATATAGTTTGCACAATCTTCGGCACTTGCATTACCTAACGGGCTCATTTTTTCGGCATAGTTAATAAACCCATCAAAGCCTTTAACCCCACTGCCAGCCGTGGTTCTAGTTGGTGATTGTGATATACTATTAACCCTTACTTTGTTACGTGTACCATAGTGGTAACCAAAGCTACGGGTAATACTTTCAAGCAATGCTTTGGCATCAGCCATTTCGCTATAATCGGGGAACACACGTTGTGCAGCTATGTAACTAAGTGCTACCACACTACCCCAATCATTAATAGCATCTAACTTATAAGCAGTAGCTAATACTCGGTGCAAACTTATGGAACTTATGTCCAATGTTTTTTGCCCAAATCCATAATCGAGTTCGGTATAATGTTTACCTTTTCGTATATTCAAACTCATACCTATACTATGTAATACAAAATCAACTTTGCCACCAAAATGTTCCATTGATTTGTTAAACAAATTTGTAACATCATCATTACTAGTAACATCGCAAGGTATAATGGGAGCATTGCAAATTTCGGCAAGTTTATTTATTTCGCCCATTCGCAAAGCTATTGGAGCATTGGTAAGTACAATTTGTGCACCTTCGGCTACACATTGCAAAGCAGTAATCCAAGCTATTGATTTACTATCGAGTGCTCCAAATATTATTCCTTTTTTACCTGCAAGTAAGTTAGCCATAGTTGTAATTTTTATATGGTGTAAAAGTAAGTGTAATTACTCAAATAGCAAATTGGTACTCAGTTTTTGTATGCTTTGTTTTTTTTATTTAGGGTGTAAAATGCATTTGCCAATGTAATTAAAAATTTAAAATCTCATACAAACTATTCTATTATGCTCCTTAAAATACATTAATATATCCAAAGTGTAACTTAGCTTGTTTAAAACTTAAAGGAATATCATTACGGCCACCTACAGCAAAGCTAACATTAAGCAAACCGCCTTTGGTGCTAAGGTTAAGCCCTGCACCAGTACCTATACATGTATGTTGTATAGTATTGCCAACTTGGTTGTTAGTATAAGCACCATCTACAAATGCAAAAAAATAACTCTCGGCACTAAACCTATACCTATACTCGGCTGTAGCTACAGCATACTGATTACAAAATTGGCTTTCTTCATCAAACCCTCTCAGTATTTTGAACCCACCAATTTGGTATAATTCATTTTTAAAATAATTTTGACTAAACAGTACACCTGTTTGCAACCCTGCCTTCATAATACTTTGTTTGCCTAGTTTATAATAGTGTGCTGCTGTGGCTTTCAACCTCAATTGGTAGGTGTTTTTATTAAGCGTATCGTACAAACTATTGTAATTGAAATTAGGATCTTTTAGTGCCACTACACCACTACTTTTCAATATTTTTTTTCGTCCAAACGATATACTCGTATTCAGCTCATTACCACTACTAGGGCTACGCCTTACATTGGTGGTATTTAACTCATATTGAAATCCAATATTAATACTACTCAAATCTACATTGTCGCCCAGTTTTTTTGTAAATCGTATAGTTGCCGTATCGGGGAAAGTATTCGTTTTTATAAATTGCATAAATAACCTACCTGAGGTATTAGTACCTATATTGTATGTTGTACCTAGCTGTGCATCAAGGTTAAGGTATGCACTGTCTCTTTTGTATATTTCAAAACTACCATCGGCACTAAAGTCGCTTTTAAATATGTAGGGCTGTTTGTACAGCAAATTAATTCGCCTACTTTTTATACTTAATTGTTGGTAAGTAAGGCCTATTGTTTCGCCAGTGCCTACTATATTGTTGAGTAGTATATTGGCATCGCCACTCAAAAATAATTTGTTATTAGTTGGGGCTGTAACGCCATTGGGGTTAGGCCTTGGTATTACACCAAGTAGTACATTTATAATACTACTTTTACGTGGTTTCAAATACACATTTACCACACTACTAGTACTTAGCATAGTTAAGTTATACGGAAACTGTTGTTGCAAGTAAGGTAGTTGATCTATTTTGCTTGGTATGGCATCAAGTATATTTTTTTTGTACATACTGCCATTCCGTATGCCAAAGTGTTTTTGTAAAAAAGTGTTGCTAATCGTTACATTTCCAATTTGTCTAATGCTATCAATTATATAGTATTCGCCTTTGGTAGTTATCAGTTTTGCACTTATGTTATTGTTAGTTATTGCAATACTATCAAGTTCTATTTTGGCAAATGGGTAGCCATTATTTTGGTAGTAAGTAAGCATTTTATTTTGCAAAGCTGTAACCTGTGTAAAGTTAATAGCACCATTGGCAACCACTTGTTTACTATACCCACATAGTTGCAATACAGTAGCTTCACTTTGGGTAGTAGTAAGCTGTACCCAATTATATTTGGCACCTATATATATAGTTGCAAATGCAGTGTCAGCCATATATTGCACAGTATCTAACGAGGCTGCTATATAGCCATTGTTGCGTAAGGTTGTTGGTATAGTTTGTAGGTAAGTTAAGCAAGTAGTACGGTTAGTAAAGCTAGTTGTAAAGTTTTGTTTGGGTGCAGTACTATCTACTATTTTGTATTGTACTATATATGTTTTTTGGGCTATGCCCAAATAATTGTTGAATACTATAATAGCTATTAAAAATAATTTCATGTGTTATGTATTAGTATAGGGCTTCGCCAAAATATAGAGGTGAACCATAGTACAGTTTTAATTCAATTATGTAATAGTAGTATTTACAAATTTACAACCATTATTTTTGCAATATAAATTATGGCAGCAATATATATTCATATTCCATTTTGTAAAAAAGCTTGTCACTATTGCAACTTTCACTTTAGTACTACCACTCACTACAAAGACGAATTAATTGCAGCAATGCTGCAAGAAATTGAGTTGCAAAAAAATTATTTACATACACCAATTGAAACAATTTATTTTGGTGGTGGTACACCAAGTATACTTTCTGTACTAGAGTTGGGTAGTATACTTCAATGTTTGAAAAAGCATTTTACCCTAATACCCAATATAGAAATTACACTTGAAGCCAACCCCGATGATATAAATGAAACAACTGCAAAACAATGGCATAGCCTTGGTATTAATAGGTTGAGTATTGGCATACAATCGTTTGTGGAGGCTGATTTGCTTTGGATGAACCGTGCTCACAATGTACACCAAGCCATACAAAGTATTAAGCTTGCAAAGCAATATGGTATTAACAATATAAGCATCGATTTAATATATGGCATACCTAACCTTACTAACCAACAGTGGCTTACTAATATAGAAACTGCTATTAACTTAGGCATACAACACCTCAGTTGTTATGCACTTACTGTAGAGCCCAATACGGCTTTGCACACAATGATAGGCAAGCAAAAAGTTGCTCCTATAGACGAAAATAAAGCTGCTGAACAATTTGAAATACTAATGCAATATGCTGCTACCAATGGGTTAGAGCATTACGAAATTAGTAACTTTGCAACTGCTGGTTACAGAAGTAAGCATAACAGCAGCTATTGGCATGGTGTACCGTACCTCGGTATTGGGCCATCGGCACATAGTTATAACGGTATAAGCAGGCAGTGGAACGTAGCTAACAATAACCTTTACACCAAAGCATTACAAGCAAAGCAACTACCTTACGAAATAGAAATATTAACACCAACACAAATAGCTAATGAATATATAATGACAGCATTACGGTTAAAAGAAGGGCTACACCTTTGTACACTTTGCAGTAAATTTAATACAAGTAGCACCACCGAAAAAAGTAGCGATGCAATAGAAAACTTTGTAGTAGCAAAAGCTCAAAAATATATAGATGCCAAACTAGTGGTGCATAATAATGGGTATTTATTACTTACCAATGCTGGCAAATTACGAGCCGATGGTATTGCTAGTGATTTGTTTTTTTAATAATAAATTTAATCAACACTTTCTCCAAATGTTAATAAATTATTATCGGGGTCAAGTAACGAAAATTCTTTTTGTTGCCATGGTTTTTTTTCTAATTTCCCATTGGGGTGTATAGCTACATTATTTAATAAGTAGCTTTGGTAAAGGCTTTCAATATTGGTTACTCTTATATAAATTTGCCCATAGTTTTCTGCAATTGTTATAGTTGGAAATTCAAAAAAATGAATCTCTATTTCATCTTTTACTATCATTAAATAACCCTCATAGTCGGTGTTGCCTAACACTTTAAATTTTAATTGATTAATGTAATAGTCTTTTGTAATTGCCTTATTCCTCATAGGCAGTTTTGGGCATATTGTTGTAAGCATTTTTTACTTTTTTATTTTAGTTTTAGCTTTTATGGCATTTCAAATATACTAAATATGGTACTACCATAGTTACGTTCCATTTTGTAATGTTCGTATTTTTTGTAATCATTTCGTGGTGTATGTTCAAGTACAAACCAGCCTTTGGGTGCCAATAGTTGGTGGTGGATTATAAGCTTTGGCAGGTCGTCAATATTACCCATAGCATAAGGTGGTCCGGCAAATATAAATTGATATTGTTGGCTGCAACTTGTTATGTATTTTATAACATCGCCTTTAATTAAATGTATGGGTATTTCAAATTTTTCGGCTGTAAGTTTTATAAATTCATACATTTTATTATCCTTTTCTACTATAGTAATATCGGTAGCACCACGGCTTGCCAATTCGTAACTAATGCAGCCAGTGCCACCAAATAAATCTAAGGTTTTTAGCCCTTCTATATGTATATTATTTTGTATTATATTAAATAGCCCTTCTTTGGCAATATCGGTAGTTGGCCTTGTGTAAGGCATATTGGCAGGTGGTTGTATACGTCTACCACCCAGTGTGCCACTTATTATTCTCATTGCAATTGTTAGTTTAAGGTTGGGTATGCATTTGCTCAAATAGGGTAAAAAAATGTGGCTCTAATTCTTTACTATTTATATGCAAATGTGCTAGTGAAGTTTCAAATTGTAAGTTGGTACAATATTTATATAACTCTTGGTATAAGGCCGATTTTTCGGTAATCCAACCACTTATTACAATTGGTATAGTAGCTTCATTTATTTGGTGTATTTGTAATAATAGTAATATTTGATACAACACATCTTCGTTGCTTAATACAGGTATTGTTTTGGTACTTAACAAAGTGGTTTCATTAGTTAATGTTAGGGTAAGTACATCATCTAAAAACAGTAATTGTAAGTTAGGTTGTGTACTAGTATTGGCTAACACTACAGCTTGGCAATGGTACATACTTGCAGCAGGATACTGTGTTATAATTTGCTTTGCATTACTATAAGGTACTCTATAAGCAATGTGTAACTTATGGTTTGCTATAGCGTTAAAGAAACATTTGTAAGTGTCCACATCGCCATATTGTAAGGTTAATATATTAGGTATATTGCTAGCAGCAAAGTAGGTAGTGGGTATTGCGGATGTTTGCACCGCACCAAAAGTTATTTTTATATTTTTAAAGGTATTAGTCAACCATTTTTTTGATTCAAAAAAAAGGGTATACACATTGTCTGTATTAGGCAAATTATATTTTTCAAAAGCTACAATAGTAGCCTCTTCATTTACAATTGTATAAGCTAATGTGTTAGTACCAATGTATAAGTAAAGGTTTTTGGTAGTAGTGTCTAACTCATTTGCTCGTTCTACAAAGTAGGAAATATTTGCTTGGTACATAACTTTACAAAGTAAGTATTTTTTTTACAAAAAAAAGAGTTTGTAAAATGTTACATTTTACAAACTCATTCTTATTATTTTTAAGCTAAGGTTATTTAATTATCCTCCAAATCCACCACCACTTTTCTTAGCTCTATTTTGTTCTGTTTCGTTACCAGCTTTCTTTTGGTTAGCACCTTTCAATTTATTATTACCAAACCTATAGCCAAAGTTCATTTTAAATTGTTGACTTTCCCAACGGCCACTAGCATCAATATAGGCAGCACCAAATGTGCTTATTCCTCTCCACCTCATAGTACGTAGCAAATCAGTATAGCTAAATTTAATAGTAGCTTTATTATTAAACAAAGGGCTGCTCAATCCTACATCCATTCCACCAATGCCTTTACTTTCAAATGTACCACCCCATATAGTGGGCAGTTGGTAAAAGCCACTAACTTCTACATTAAATCCTTTTTTCAAACTAAAGGTATTTTGTGCAAAAAAACTGCCTGAAGTAGCTTTTGTATTTACCGTTTTTCCATCGGGGAAAGTGGCGTTATAAGTGGTATGGTTGGCATTAATATTGGCAAACAAATTCCACCATTTTGCTACTTGTACAGGAGCACTAAAGTTAATGCCGTATACTTTTTGGTTAGCCAAATTCTTTTGTGTTATAAACGATTTGTACCCTTCGGCTGTATCAATTATTTGACTAAAAAAGTCAGTGGTATTAGTGTAGCTTAACGTAGTATTGTACCTGTATTTGTAGGTATGTGTAAATTCAATTACGTTACTATACTGTGGTCGCAAAAAAGCATTACCTTTTTGGAAAGTAAGTTCATCAATTTTAAATTCAAATGGGTTAAGGTCTTGGTAGCCTGGCCTATCTATACGGCGGCTGTAAGTTAGGTTATATGCATTGCTAGGGTTAGCATTATAGCTTACTGCCCCACTCGGAAATAAATTGGTATAATTACGAGACACAATATCATCAGGCTTAGGGTTAGCACTTAATAACACACCTTTGCTCACCGTATTTTCTAACCTTATACCAGCTTGTAAAGTCCACTTTTGGTTAAATGTTTTGTTGTAATTAAAGTAAGCAGCATTCACATTTTCGGTGTAGTTAAATTTATTAGTTCTATCCACATCAACCACATTTACGCCATTAATTACATTAAAAAAGTCAGAGGCATTTCTTGTTTTTACGGCACCATACTTTGCTCCAAATTCTATTTTTGCTTTTTTGTAAGGCATACCTACATCTACTTTAAATGATGTAATATCAATATCAGTTGGTGTTAAGTTGCTATATATTTTGTACACTGGGTTTGTTAGGTTGTTTTGGTACCTATACTCATTAGGTTGGTAACTATTCAACTCATTTTTAAACCAACCGTAGTCTGCATCAAATCCAACCTCCACACCTGTAGTATCGGCATAGCGGTAGTTAAGGTTTGCATTGTAGTTATTTCTATTACCAACTATACTATTGGTGGCAAACAATGTGCTGCCCAGTATTTTACTATCTTTATTTGTTATAGGGTTAGTACTTCGGCTATTAGTGTTGGCACTAGTTAGGTTGCCCGTAAGTACAATGCCCCAAGTACTTGTTTTATCTGCACTATAATCCACTCCTACTTTAAAGTTATTGGTTTTTGAGTTATCAATACTTACAGTTTTTTGGTCGTATATACTATCCAATTGTATTCGGTATAGGTTAAATTGGTTTTGGTTTTTGCCATAGTTATTGCTATAGTTGCTAAATACATTCCACTTATTTTTTCGGTAATTTAAAGCAAGGCTACTGTTAAACTTTGGGTGTATACCCACAGCAAGTCCTGTATTAAAACTACCATTATACCCAAGTTTTTTATTTTTTTTCAATCTTATATTTATAATACCAGCATTACCCTCAGCTGAGTATTTAGCACTTGGGTTAGTAATTAGTTCAATGGCTTCAATGTCGGCACTGTTAAGGGTTTTAAGGTAATCGGCAAGGTCCTTACCGTCAAATGGGGTGGGCTTACCATCTACATATATTCGTACACCATTTTTACCTTTTAGTATTATATTGTCATCTTTATCAACCACCACACCTGGCGATTTTCTTAATAGTTCAAATGCATTGCTACCAATGGCATTTATACTATTTTCTACATTAAATACCATTTTGTCCGCCTTCACTTCTATCAAAGGTTTTTTGCCTATTACAGTTGCTACTTCACCTGTTTTTGGAGCTATGGTTAATACTATATCTTCCACCGAGGAGTCACTGTTTTCTGCTATGGTAAAGGGTTTGCTGTAATTGCTCTTGTACCCCACATTGGTTATTTGTATTATATATTTATCGGCTTTTATACCTGTAAACTCATACAATCCATTGCTATTACTTACAGCCGTTTTTACTAATTGTGAGTCTAATGCTTTTAATAGCAATATAGTAGCTTTTTCAACCACAGTATTGTTGGCGGTTACTTTGCCAGTAATGGTTGCACTTTGTGCAAATGCTGTACCACTTAATAGTAGTAAGGCAATTATAATAGTACATAAGTTTTTCATAGAGATTGAATATTTTTTTGTTTTTGTGAGCACAAAGTAAGGATAACCTATTTTAGTAAATGACAATAAAATTACAAACCCCAGTATTTTTTATATAAGAGGTAAATATATGCAGTTCAAGTATTTATTTTATTTTTACAAAAAATGCAACGCTTATTTTATTTCAATTAATTAGTAAAGTAATTATACATGACTATACCCCAATTATATCAACTATACCTACAACACCCAACTGTTACAACCGATACCCGAAGTATTAAAACGAATAGTGTTTTTTTTGCCTTAAAAGGCAATAACTTTAATGGCAATACATTTGCAGCAAAGGCTTTGGAGTTAGGTGCAGCTTATGTGGTTATTGACGAACCTGTATTTTATATAAATGAAAAAACAATATTAGTTACCGATGTACTTACTACATTGCAACAACTTGCCAAGCACCACAGGCAACAATTTAACTGCCCAATAATAGCAATTACAGGTAGCAATGGCAAAACCACCAGTAAAGAGTTGCTACAGGCAGTACTAGCTACCACTTATATTACTTACTATACTTATGGCAACCTCAACAACCACATTGGTGTACCACTTACCTTACTTAGTATACAACCCAATGCTCAAATGGTTATAATAGAAATGGGTGCAAACCATCAAAAAGAAATTGAAAGCTACTGCCAATACACTTTGCCTACACATGGCGTAATTACTAATTGTGGCAAAGCACACTTAGAAGGCTTTGGAGGTGTGGAAGGTGTAAAAAAAGGAAAAGGCGAATTGTTTGACTATTTAAAAGCAAGTAGTGGCACTGCTTTTATTTATAACGATTATGATTATTTGCAAACTATGAGTACGGGCATTAAAGAAATATTTACCTACGGTACGCTAAATGCTAACATTGTAGGCACAATTATAAATGCTGAGCCATTTTTGCAAATAAACTATTTAGGCGAAAGCCTACAAACCAACTTGGTAGGCAGTTACAACTTACCCAATGTATTAATGGCAATTGCTATTGGCACTTATTTTAAGGTAACAAAGGCTAATATATTTGCTGCAATAGCAGCATACACACCAAGCAATAGCCGTAGCCAATTGGTAGTACAAGGCACTAATAATATTATACTCGATGCCTATAATGCCAACCCAAGTAGTATGGCTTTGGCTATTAGTAATATTGCCAATGCAACCGCTACTAACAAAGTATTGGTAATAGGTGCTATGGCCGAATTGGGCAGCGAAAGCATAGCCGAACACCAACAAATAATTAACCAAATTGATGTACAACAATGGCATACAGTTGCATTAGTAGGTGGCGATTTTTGTAACTTACCACACCGCTACAATAGCTTTAAAACCGCTGCTGAAGCAGCATTGTGGTACCAGCAACAAAACTTTACCAATTGTACAATACTAGTAAAAGGGAGTAGGAGTATGGCAATGGAGAAAGTGGTTAATTAATTTGATAATTTGATAATTTGCTAATGTGCTAATGTGCTAATTTGATTATTTGATAATTTGATAATTTGATAATGTGCTAATTTGATAATGTGATAATTTGATAATGTGATAAGACCTCACCCCAACCCCTCTCCAAGGAGAGGGGCAAGAACCATAGAGGCTTTGATAGTTTGGTGGGAAGTAAAAAAACTTAACGAAAACTCTGTTGAACCCTTTGCGAAACTCTGCGATATTCTTTGCGAAACTCTGCGATAACCCCTGAATAACTTCTGATACCGTTACTATAATAGGAAATACAAAAAACTTAAACCCTTATGCCTAACTTACTACAATACGAAACCTCGCCTTACTTACTTCAACATGCCAATAACCCAGTGCAGTGGCAGCCTTGGGGCGATGCAGCAATAGCTCAAGCCAAAGCCCTTAACAAACCTATATTGGTAAGTATAGGTTATGCAGCTTGCCATTGGTGCCATGTAATGGAACACGAAAGCTTTGAAAACGAAGCTACCGCCAACCTTATGAACCGGTGGTTCGTAAACATTAAAATTGATAGAGAAGAACGACCAGATATTGATGCCATATACATGGATGCCGTACAAGCTATGGCAGGGCAGGGTGGTTGGCCGCTCAATGTGTTTTTAACACCCGATTTAAAGCCGTTTTATGGCGGTACCTATTTTCCTGCTACCGAGGCTTACAACCGTAGTACTTGGCAGCAAGTATTGCAAGGTGTACACACAGCTTGGGAGCAGCGGAGCAACGAGTTGATAGCACAAGCTGAGGAGCTAATGGCACACCTCAATAAGAGTAATAGCTTTGGCTCTAATGCAGTATTAGAAAGCATTGTAACCAAAGATAACCTAATGGCAATGGCTAACAATATATTAAAAAATGCCGATACAAAGCAGGGTGGTTTTGGAGCAGCACCAAAGTTTCCACAGTTGCATAGCCTTACTTATTTGCTACGGCATTACCACTTTACTAAGCACCAAGCTAGTTTACAACATGCCTCATTTAGTTTGCAACAAATGATTAACGGAGGCATTTACGATCAGCTACGTGGTGGCTTGGCTCGGTACAGTACCGATGCAGTGTGGCTTGTACCACATTTTGAAAAAATGCTGTACGATAATGCCCTGTTTCTGCAAACTTTAAGCGAAGCTTATTTACTCACCAATAATAGTTTATTTAAAACTACCATTGACGATACCATCAATTTTTTACAAACCGATTTAATGGCTACCAACCATTTGTTTTATGCAGCACTCGATGCCGATAGCGAAGGTATAGAGGGCAAATATTATTGTTATACTTTACAAGAAATAGAGCAGCTTTTAACTGCCGACGAGGTAGCAGTAGCAGCACCCTATTATAACATTACTGCCACTGGTAATTGGACAGAGCCACACCATAATATTACCACTAACATACTACACCTTACTACTACACTTACAGCAATTGCTACTGCCAATAATATAAGCCTTACTGCTGCCAACAACTTATTGCATACAGCACAGCAAAAGTTATTAACGGCTCGTTACAAACGTGTACCACCCTTAACCGATGATAAATGTATACTAGGCTGGAATGCCCTACTGTGTAAGGCTTTGGTGCAATGCTACACAGCTACCAATAACCCAAAGTACTTACAGTTAGCCATTAATAATATGGATAGTATGTTGTCAATATTTATTGTAAATGCTGATGCAAATATCATTACCAACATTTACCATACTTACAAAAATGAACAAGCAACTATTACCGCTTTTTTAGATGATATTGCTTATTTGTTAGAGGCATTACTGCAGCTATACAATGTTACCTTATCGGATACACACAAAGCAGAAATATATAGAATAATAGAGTACCTTAACTTGCATTATGCTTGTAGCGAAACCCCATTTTACTACTACACCAAAATAAACCAAACTCATACTATACTCCGCAAAAAAGAAATATACGATGGTGCTACACCTAGCGGAAATGCAGTATTAGCGTCGGTATTAGTTGATGCTGCATTACTTTATAATGAGGAGCAGTGGCACTTACGTGCCAAAATGATGTTGCAAAGTGTAGCAAATGCTGTATTGCAACATACTGGCTCATTTGGGGTATGGGCTACACTATGCCAAAAGCTATATTATGGTGTTAATGAAATAAAAAGTGATTACAAACAATGGCAAACGGGGAACTTTAACAATTTTTTAATACCGTACAAATTACTGCATAAAACAGTGGAAATTAACGATAAATATATGCTATGTAAACATCAAACATGCCAATTACCCGTTGCCACTTGTAACATTATAGTAGCAACTATAAAAAGTATGGAAGAAAGTATGTAGCTTTATATCCGATTAAAACTTTGATAGCGATTTTGTTGTAATGGGTCACAAAAAAGAAACTATACTATACAATAATTACAATATACTTCCGTTATAAAGTGGGTTAATTGCAGAAAATGTAATTCTACGGTAAATTTTATTATATTTTTTGTTATATTTGCTCATTACCCTTTATTAGAAAACTTATGAAGATGATAAAATCACCCAAAATTTTATTAGCTGTTGCTTGTATAGCAATACTAGCTAGTTGCGGCAAACTTGGAAAAGGCAAAGCAAAAGGCTTACCAAACGATGGTCAACTACACGGTGTAGCTCCATCTAATTCCTACGCTTTACCAAAGCCTCCCGGTATGGTTTATGTACCAATGGGTACCTTCCATATGGGGCCTAGCGATGAGGATGTAAACTATGCATTTACTGCACGTAACAAACAAGTATCAATTCAAGGTTTTTGGATGGATGCTACCGAAATAACCAATAACGAGTACCGCCAATTTACCAAATACGTAATGGACTCAATAGGTGGCGATGCTATGGGTTACAAAACTAGTGGCAACTCATTAGATTGGAAAAAAATAAAAACCATGAAATGGGATAACAAGACAATGGAAACCATTGGTACCAAATTGTTTGTAACACCCGACAATCGTATATTTGGCCAACAAGCCATTGACCCCGAAAAAATGATTTATGCATTTGAAGATTTCAGCCTAAAAGAGGCTGCAAAACGTGAAAATAAGGGAAAATCATTATCTAACTTTGTTACAAAATACCCGGAAAAAATATACCCCGATACGTTGGTATGGATGAGAGACTTTGCTTACAGCTATAACGAACCAATGACACGTAGATATTACTCTCATATTACATTTGGCAACTACCCAGTAGTTGGCGTTACTTGGAAACAAGCACAAGCATTTTGTAACTGGAGAACTAGAACATTAAATTCTTTTTTAACAAGCAAAAAAAGACCAGTAGAATCTAACTTTAGATTGCCCGTTGAGTCGGAGTGGGAATATGCAGCTCGTGGTGGTCGGTCACAATCAATGTTTCCGTGGGGTAACTATTACTTACGTAATAAAAAAGGCTGTTTGTTAGCTAATTTCAAACCAGGACGAGGCAATTATCCAGAAGATGGTGGATTTTATACCGTAAGAGCCGATGCTTATTGGCCTAACGACTTTGGCTTGTATTGTATGGCAGGTAATGTAGCCGAGTGGACTAATAGCTGGTACAACGAGGGAGGCTACAATTTTCAACACGATATGAACCCCGATATTAGGTACGATGCTAAAGACAGCGACCCTCCACGTATGAAACGTAAAGTATTAAGAGGCGGTAGTTGGAAAGATGTAGGTTACCAATTGCAATGCGGTACTCGTAACTACGAATATCAAGATACTGCAAAATCATACATCGGTTTCCGCTGTGTAATTGATTTGCCACCTCCAGGCTTTAGAAAGTAATTTTTCAAGTTTTCACTTTGTTAAATATTATACAATTACCCAAAGCAGTATAATATTTGTACACACTATATCGTTATACCCTTATAATATAAAAATATTGGCTATTGCATTGCAATTAAATGTAATAGCCATAATATACCCTTAATTTAAAACTAAAAATTTCAACTATGGCATCACGTCCAATTGACAGAATCTTAAACGTAGCAGTATCGGCAGCAGCAGTACCAGTATTATATGGTGCATTACAAAAAATATTACATACTCCTAGTGCCGACCTTTGGTTGAAAGTAGGTTTGTATACAGAGTGTGCTATATTTGCAGCTTATGCAATATTATATTTAGTAGCCCCACCACCCGAGGCTGACCTTAGCGGCCTTGCTAAGTTAGCACCACCCGATGCTAAAAACCCTGCACTAGCCAAAATGGATCAAATGTTGCTTGAAGCTGAAATTACACCCGCCACATTAGGAAGATTAGGCGATAACTTTAAAAAATTAGGTTCAAGTGTAGACCAAATGAGTGACTTAAGTAGTGTAGTAACAAGCACTAACGACTTTAGCGCAAAAACTAAAGAAGCCTCAGTTGCTATTACTACTATGAAAGATGCTTACTTGGGTGCAGCTAGTACCATGCAAACATTTAACGATGCTAGTGAAGGAACAAAAAAATTCCATGAGCAAGTACAAAGCCTTACCAAAAACTTAGGTAGCCTTAACACTATATATGAGTTAGAATTACAAGACACTAACAACCACTTAAAAGCAATGAACAGTTTTTATACTAACTTATCGAGTGCTAGTGAAGCTATGAAAGGTAGTATAGATGATGCAAAGAAAACACAAGAGCAAATAGGCATACTAGCTAAAAACTTAGGTAGCCTCAATGCTGTGTATGGTAATATGTTAAGTGCAATGCAAGGTCGTTAATAGTAGGGTACAACTAACCACACATACAAATAATATTAAATAAAAACCAACTAAAAATATACAATTATGGCTTTACCAAGAGAGCCCAGGCAGAAGATGATTAATATAATGTATTTGGTGCTTACTGCACTTCTTGCATTAAATGTATCAAAAGAAGTATTGAATGCCTTTCAAGTTGTTGACAAGAGTCTTCAAACTTCAACTGGCATTGCAAATGTTAGTACAGGTCAAATAATGAATTCATTTGAAGAAAAACGAAAAGATGCTTCGTCTAGAGCAAATGTAGAAAAGTGGCAACCTATGGCTGCCAGAACAATAACATTATCCCAACAAGCCTTTTCGGATATTGAAGCAGCAAAAAAGGATTTATTGGCCCTCAAGGATACATCTTTAAGTAAAGATAACCTTGATGCCTCTTCTCATTTATTTATTACTGAAAAAAGAGGCCAAGCATTATATGATAGAATGATAAAGTTACAAAGTGACCTACTTCTCATTGACCCAGAAATTGCAAAAGAGTTCGCTACAAAATTGCCAATTAATATTGCTACAAATGACCCTGACAAAGAGAAATGGACAATTAAAAGTTTTAATTCTATGCCAACTGTAGCTACATTGACCATATTAAGTAAATTACAGAATGATATAAAAGCAAGTGAAAATCAAATAGTTGCTTATTGCCATAGTAAAGTAGGAGAGGTAGTAGTAAAATATGATGCATTCGCAGCTTTAGTAGGTCAATCTTCTAACTATTTAATGCCAGGGCAAAAAATTAAAATTACAGGTGGGTTGGGTGCATTTAGTTCAAATAATACACCTTCAGTATCTATAAATGGGCAAAATGTACAAGTTGTAAATGGTCAAGGTGCAGCCGAATTTGATGCGGGCAGTGCTGGACCACACACAGCAAATGTTACAATTACATTTAAAGATCAAGACGGCAAACCTCAAACTAAGTCTGAAACAGTGAGTTGGACAGTTGGGCAACCTGGTTCTGCATCTGTTAGTGCAGATTATATGAACGTTTTTTACCTCGGTGTACCAAATAAAGTTTCTATCGGAACTAGTGCAGGTTGGGATAAATCAAATGTCAATTGGGGTAGTGTTAACGGTTATTCTGGTTCAAACGGTGCATATATGGTTACCCCTAGTGGGGATCCAAGAGATGCTAACATTACTGTAACTTCAGATGGAAAACCCTCTACTTTTGGGTTTAGAATTAAAAGGTTACCCCCAGCATCTGTGTTTTGTGCAGGGGCAAAAAGTGGACCACTTAGTACCGCAGCTTTAATTGCACAAGGTGGTTTAACAGCACAACTTGAAAATAGTGATTTCAAAGCCTCATATACGGTAGTTAGTTACAAAGTAACAACCAATGGCAAAAATGGCTATCAAGAACAGCCCAATTCAGGTAATAGATGGTCTGGTGCAGCAGCAGCTTTAATATCAAATTTAAAGCCGGGTAGTTCAGTAACCTTTGAGAATATCAAAATCCAAGGGCCCGATGGTTTAGTACGGCCAGCAGCTAATGAAGTTCTGTCATTTTATTGTAGATAAATTTTAATAAAATTAATTATGAAAACGAACACAATGAAAGTAATTACATTTTTTATCCTTTTAACTGGATTAAGTTTTTCTTCTTTTGCTCAAAAAGCTAAAAAGCGAACTGTACAAAAAAGAAATGTTGTTAATTCTAAAAAGAAAACAAATGCCAAGGCAACTACAAAAACTGAAGTAGCAGCTAGTAATGTGGTCAATGCCCCTGCAAACGACTCTTTACCAGTACCTATGCCTAAGGCGTCCATGGAGAATGATAATGCTATTGAGAGATTATTAGTGAAAGATAGAGTCCCTTTAGCTTATGAGCATTTACGTGAAGATGATGCGGTTTACAAACAAAGAGTTTGGAGAGTTATAGATACTAGGGAAAAAATGAATGAATCTTTTAGATATGATGCTGAAGAGGATAATGGAAGTCAATTGTTTATAAATATTCTTTTAACAGCAATACAAAAGAAAGAAATAGAAGTATACGACCCTATTGATGATAGGTTTACTACTCCTTTAAACATAAGTACTCTCCTTAGTAGCATGGTAGGCGAAGTTAAAACCATACAAGTGCCTGATTGGTCAAATGATCCTACTGGGCAAAAAATGAAAGACTCTTCAATTAGGGAATTATTTAACCCATCTTTAATTACAAAATACCAAATAAAGGAAGATTGGGTTTTTGATAAAGAAAGTAGTAGAATGTTTGTACGTATAATAGGAATAGCTCCATTGCAGGATATAGCAGACCCATTAACAGGTATGTATAGAGGCGAAAAAAAGTTATTTTGGATGTATTATCCAAAATCGAGAGCCACTTTGGCAAAAGCTGAAGCTTATAATGGTAAAAACTATGGTGCAAGGCCAAGTTGGGAAGAAGTATTTGAGGGACGAATGTTTAGTAGTTATATTGTAAAATCTACAATTGATAATCCAGGAAATGTAACCTTAGACCAAATACCAGGCTTAAAAGAAAACGGTATATTAAGGTTATACGAAGGTGAAAACATTAAAAATAAAATATTTGATTACGAACAGAATTTGTGGTCGTACTAAAGCATTTTACCATAATAAAATAATAAAAAAACTGCTCCCAAAGGGCAGTTTTTTTATTGGAGGTAAATTAGTTGGTTATACTACAAACATAAACAATATGGTACAATTGAAACAGGAATTAGTAAATTTGCATAGATAAACAAAAACAAAATGACCAAAAAATTAATAAGTTTTGATTGGGCTATAAAAAGGCTATTGCGCAATAAAGCCAACTTTATAGTACTGGAGGGTTTTTTGAGTGAGCTTTTGTTTGATACTATAAAAATTGAACAAATATTAGAAAGTGAAAGTAACCAAGAAAGTGATGATGATAAGTTTAATAGAGTTGATATATTAACACAAAACTCCAAAAACGAACTGCTTATAATAGAAATACAAAGCACTTACGAAATTGATTATTTTCATAGAATGGCCTACAGTGTAGCTAAAAGCTTATCGGAAAATCATAAGTTAGGTAGCAAGTATGCTAACCTTAAAAAAGTAATTTCTATTAATATTGTATATTTTGATTTGGGGCAGGGGCAAGATTATATTTATAAAGGCAAAACAAATTTTATTGGGTTACACCAAAATGATTTGTTAGGACTCTCAGAAAAACAAAAGTCCGCTTTTATAAAGGAACAAGTTTCAGATATATTTCCTGAGTACTATTTATTAAAAGTTAACCAATTCAACGACATTGCAAAAGATACATTGGATGAATGGATTTATTTTTTAAAAAACAGTGAGGTAAAAGATACATTTAAAGCCAAAGGCTTAAAAGAAGCTGGCGAGGTATTAGATATAATGCGACTCGACAAAAAAGACGAGTATGGTTATAATAGGTATATGGATAGTTTAAGTTTGAAAGCAAGTGAAATGTTTACTATGCAAACTGAAGCAGCATTTAAAATAAAAGAGCATACTTTGGAAATTGCAAAAAATGGGATAAGCGAAGGGTTTGACAATGTAACAATAAGCAAAATGACCAAACTGCCAATAGAAAAAATTGAAGAATTAAGAGCAGAAATAAAAAAATAAAAATTCGCCCATTAAGGGTTTTGTTTCTCCAGTTAAAAACTGAGCGTTAAATAACTTTTTACTACTTATGAATAATTTCGGCACACTATTTTCCCTCACTATTTTTGGCGAAAGCCATGGCAAAGCCGTTGGTATTACTATTGGCAACTGCCCTGCTGGCTTGCCTTTGCAGCTTTCCGACTTTGATACCGATATTGAACGGCGTAAAGGTGGCACACAAAAAGGTACTACACCAAGGCAAGAAACAGATACCCCTATATTTGTAAGTGGTGTATATAACAACACTACTACAGGAGCACCAATTACCCTGTTATTTGAAAACAATAATACCCGTAGCACCGATTATGAAAAGCAAAGGGATATTCCCCGCCCTGGCCACGCCGACTTTGTAGCCCACCACAAGTATGGTGGCTTCGAAGATTATAGAGGTGGTGGACACTTTAGCGGTCGCCTTACGGTATGCTTAGTAGCAGCAGGTGTAATAGCCAAAAAGTTATTAGCAACCCAACAAATACAAGTACACTCCAACCTATTGCAAATTGGCGGTTGCACTAATATAGAGGAGGGCTTACAAAAGGCTATAGATGCTAAAGATAGTGTAGGCGGTATAGTGGATTGTACGGTAACGGGTTTGCCAATTGGTTTGGGTGAGCCATTTTTCAATTCGGTGGAGTCGGCTATTGCACATTTGGCATTTGCTATACCTGCTATTAAAGGCGTGGCATTTGGCAGCGGCTATGCCGCTGCCGCTATGTATGGCAGCCAACATAACGATGCTATTGCTAACCCAACTGGCACTACACTTACCAACCACTCTGGTGGTATTAATGGTGGCATTACCAATGGCAATAATTTGTACTTTACGGTAGCCGTTAAGCCTACATCGAGTACACCGCTACCACAGCAAAGCCTCAATTGGGCCACGGGTACTACTGAGGAGTTTAGCATAAAGGGTAGGCACGATTTGTGTATTGCCTTACGTGTACCCGTAGTGCTAGAAGCCATAGCAGCAGTAGCTTTGGTTGATTTTATGTTGCAATCACAACACCTTAAAAGGGTACTGTAATTTTAATTTTTTACTAACTTTAATAAAGTAGCAAACGATAAATCTATTACTTCATACGGCACTGAAGTTTTGTAAGTATAATGCCACCACTCAGTTGCTAATGGCGTAAAGCCAAAATGTTCCAAGGTGGTTTTTAATAACCTTCTGTTAGCTAAAGTTTCATAAGGCAAAGCCGTAAAGCTATGGTGTGCCGTATCGGTAAAGTTATCGAAAGCTGTACCCATTGGGAGTTCTGTGCCTGTATCGGTTACTAAAGTAAGGTCAACGGATAAGCCACGGTTATGGTTGCTACCATTGGCAGGGTTGGCCACATACCTATCGTCGTGTATTAAGGTCCACATAAGTTTGGTGGCAGTATAGGGGCGATAAGCATCGTATATTTTAATACCAATATGTTGGGCAGCTAAGGCTGTAATTACTTGCTGCAAAGCATTAGCTGCAGGTTGAGCTAAGTAAGTAGTAGTGGCTTTGGTGTACAAATTAGTGGCGGTAAAGTTGTTTGTTGTAGCATACCGCAAATCAAGTATAGGTGCAGGTTTCAACGTTTTTACATTTACTAATGTATAAGCTTGGTTTGTTGCTATTAATTGTTTGTAAGCTTTTTTGGTACTAATTGTTTTTATATTTTGGGCAAATGCATTTGCCCATATAATACTAAAAAAACCTAAGCAATAAAAATACTTGTACATAAGGTTATGGTTTGTGCTGTAAGTAATAACTACTCATAATGCTATGTGTTTTTTCTCGGAGTGTTTGCACCGTTTCGCCCATTGGTGTTATAGGTGGCAGAAAGTGCATTTGCAACCGTGTTGGTAATAAACAAAAACTGGGATGTATAGGCATTGCCTTTGCTGTGTTAAATATGAGGCACGGAATAATAGCTGTATTAGTATCAATAGCTAGCTTAAAAGCCCCATCCTTAAAGGGTTGTAGCGGTTCGGTGGTTTTGTTACGTGTACCTTCGGGGTATATACACATGTGTAAGTTCAGGGCTAATACCTTCTTCATATCTTCATAGCTTTTACGTCGGCTGGTTTCACTTTTTCTATCAACCAGCACTCCACCACGTTCATAAAAAAAGTTAAAAATGGGTATTTTTAAAAATTCTATTTTGCCAATTGTTTTGTTAGTACCTGGTATAAAGGGCGAAGTAATAGGCACATCTAAAAATGAATTGTGGTTACTTGTAACTATATATGTAGTGCCTTTGGCAAAATGTTGTTTGCCCTCAACCTTAAGTGGGCAAAGGGTTCCGTACAAATAAATGCGCATCCACAACCTCGATATATGGTAAAAGTAAATGCTTTTGCGAGGCTCACTCATATACCTTGTAAGCAACACTAATGGTAGCAATGCAAGTAACGAACCTCCAAATAATATCAACCCCCAAAATGCCCATATACGACCAAAAAATAATTTCATAAACTTGTTTTTTTTTATTAATCCAATTGCCAATTAATACCCGCAATGCCATTGGCTTGTAAGTAATTATTAGTGCTACTAAAATGCTTACAACCCCAAAACCCATTATAAGCACTCAGCGGCGATGGATGTGCGGCCTCTAACACCAAATGTTTTTGAGTATTAATGTACTGCTTTGTTTGTTGTGCAAATTTACCCCAAAGTATAAATACAATGTTACTATGCTGTGCATTTATTTGAGTAATTATGAAGTGGGTAAATTGTTGCCAACCAATTTGGCTATGGCTCATAGGCTCTGTTGCCCTCACAGTAAGGCTTGTATTGAGTAGTAGCACACCTTGCTTAGCCCAGTTAGTAAGGTTGCCGTGGTTGGGTATAGGCATATTCAAATCAGTTTGCAACTCTTTAAATATATTACGAAGGCTTGGTGGAGGTTCGGTAGGTTCAAGCACACTAAAGCTAAGTCCATGAGCTTGGTTGGGTTGGTGGTAAGGGTCTTGCCCGAGTAGTACCACTTTTACTTTGTTAAATGGTGTAGTGTTTAGGGCATTTAATATATGTTCACCCTTTGGGTAAATGGTGTAGCCTAGGGCTATTTCGTTTGCTAAGTATTTTTTTATTTGGGTAATGTAGGGTTGCTCTAATTCCTGTTTCAATACAGCTTTCCAAGTAGGTTCAAGTGTAGCATCAAATAGGGAGTAGTGTTGGTTCATTTATTGATCAATTATTAAATTGATTTGGTAAATAGTTTTTGCATCGCAAAGTTTCTTTATAACTAAGTTTTTGTTTCGCAAAGTTTCGTAAAGTTTCGCAAAGTTTACGCATACCGTAGTAACGGCACAAGAAGTTTTCGCTGAGTTTTACATTTGGTTTCCTTCATTAGCACATTAGCACATTATCATATTTTCACATTAGCAAATTAGCTTATTAGCAAATTATCACATTATCAAATTATCAAATTATCACATTATCATATTACCCTATTATCACATTATCACATTATCAAATTGGTTTCTCAATATCCCAATATCTTCAACATACTTTGTGCAGTTTGTTCTTTAGCATATACCCAATCAGTCAGTTTACCGTTTTTATCTTTTTCTACAATTATATGTTTGGGACTAGGTATCATACAATGCTTTATACCACCGTATCCGCTAATTTGATCTTGGTAAGCACCCGTATGAAAAAAGCCAACCACCAATGGGCTTTCATCATCAGTTTTGGGCAAAAAAACTTCGTTTATATGTTCTTCACTATCGTAATAATCGTGGCTGTCGCAGGTAATGCCGCCAAGCACTACACGTTGGTAATCCTTATCCCATTTGTTTATGGGTAGCATCAAAAATTTTTCGCCAATACCCCAAGTATCAGGTAGTGTGGTTATAAATGATGAGTCAATCATATACCAGGTTTCTCTATCATTCTGCTCTTTAGTACCAATTATGCTATATATATGTGCCATACTTTCGCCAACGGTATAGCTACCAAATTCGGTAAATATATGTGGCATTGGCACATTACTTTTTTTGCAACTGTCTTTAATGTTACGTACTATTTCATTAATCATAAATTGGTAATCGTACTCAAAACCAAGGCTATGTTTTATGGGAAATCCGCCACCAATATTAATACTATCCAACTCAGGACATATTTTTTTTAATTGGCAATAAAGGTTAATTACCTTATTCAATTCACTCCAATAATACACATCATCCTTAATGCCTTTATTTAGAAAAATGTGAAGCATTTTTAATTCAAATCTATCTTCCATACCTTCTATATGATCTACATAATACTCCAATATATCTTTAGCCTTTATACCCAACCTACTGGTATAAAAAGGAAAGCTTGGCTCTTCCTCAGCAGCTACTCTAATACCTAATTTAAAAGGCACTTTTACCGATTTTTTGTAGGCTCTTAATTCATCTTTATTATCGAGTATAGGTATTACATTTTTAAAGCCAGTATTTATTAAGTTAGCAATACGCCTAGTATAGCCAATTTGCTTAAATCCATTACAAATAATAAAGGTTTCTTTCGTTACTTTTTTTCTTTCGTACAATTTTTTAATTATCTCCAAATCATAGGCATAAGATGTTTCTAAGTGTACGTTATGCTTCAAAGTTTCTTCTACTATAAAGCTAAAATGTGAACTTTTGGTACAGTAGCAGTAATGGTAATCACCGGTATATTTATGTTTTTTAAATGCAGTGGCAAACATATCTTTTGCCTTATTTATTTGCATGCCAATTTTTGGCAAATAGGTAAGTTTTAAAGGAGTGCCATATTTTGCAATAAGTGCTTGCAAATCCAGGTCATTGTAGCTAAGTATATTATCAGTTACAGTAAAGTCCTTTTGTGGAAAATCAAATGTTTGGTTCACCAAATCATGGTACGATGAGTTCATGTATCTAAGGTTATTTTATTTACAAAATTAATACATTAATTATTTTTATTTTTCAAAAAAATATTTTCAATAATTGCGGTCAGTATTTTCTTGCTACGGCAAATGTTACCAATTCTTCTAATGCATTTCTTGTATCGTTTTTTTCAAAACTATACAATATTGCCAAAGCATCATTCTTATATTGTTCCATAGCATTTATGGCATAAGTAATACCGCCTGTTTCTATTACTTTTTTAATAAGTAGTTGTACACTTTTGGGGTCTGTATTCTTATTTTTTAGGGTGTATATAATTTCTTGTTTGGTTGTAGCATTTACATTGTTAAGGGTGTATATAAGTGGCAGGGTTATTTTTTTCTCTTTAATGTCGTTGCCAGTTGGTTTACCCACATCGGTACTACCATAGTCAAACAAGTCATCTTTTATTTGAAAAGCAATACCCACTTTTTCACCAAAAAGCCTCATTTTTTCAATATTACCTATATTGGTAGTAGTACTTGTAGCACCTGCAGCACAACAAGCAGCTAATAATGAAGCTGTTTTGTTCGTAATTATTTCATAATAAGTAGCTTCGTCTATATTTAGCTTTCTCGACTTTTCAAGCTGTAGTAATTCACCCTCACTCATAGCTTTTACAGCGGTAGATACTACTTGCAATATGCCATAGTCATTATTGTCGAGTGATAGTAATAAACCTTTTGATAGTAAGTAATCGCCAACTAATACGGCAATTTTATTTTTCCACAGGGCATTTATTGAAAAAAACCCCCTCCTTTTATCCGATTCATCCACCACATCATCATGTACTAGGGTAGCCGTATGCAGCAGCTCAACCAATGAAGCAGCACGGTAAGTACTTTCATCAATAGTACCACATAGCTTTGCCGATAAAAAAACAAAAATTGGTCTAAGCTGCTTACCTTTTCGCTTTACAATATACCTCATTATCCTATCAAGTAGGTTGTGTTTACTAGCAACGGCTTCTTTAAATTTTTTTTCAAAAATGCTTAATTCTTCACTTATTATATTACGGTATAAGTCCATCTTAATATTTTATTAACATAAATGTTAAAATTGATGCAACGAAATTACTTATGTAATTGTCATTAAAGCACTAATAATTAATTAATTAAAAAAAAAGTTCAAAATAATTTGTTAATTAGTACAGATACATTACTTTTGCGATATTACAATTTAGAAAGTAATTTTTTTTATAAACAATAAACAACAGTTATGGCAAGCAAAAAGCAATCATTATTCATCGCATTATTATGCTTAGTATCAATGTCCAGTATGGGGCAAACGGTACTTGGCGGTGGGTCGTACAATTTTAACGACTCTTCACTCATTACTCCTAACAGAATGAGTCAACACAACGAGTTCATGAAACAGAACTCTAACTACCCTGCAAAACCACGTAATCAGTGGGAAGTTGGTATTAAAGGTGGTCTGTTTACAGTTAGTGGCGACGTTCCAGCACGTCTATTTACACCAGGTTTTGGTGTACACGTTCGTAAGTCATTAGGTTATTTGTTCTCTTTAAGAGCTGAATACATCTACGGTATTGGTAAAGGTTTACATTGGTTAGAGGCTCGTAACTACAACAAAAACTCAGGTTTTGCTAGTAAAGGTTACGATGCTAATCGTTTTGTAAAAGGGCCTCTTGTAACTGGTTCTGGACCATTCACTTACGATACTTACTACCATGAAGGACAAGATAGAGTTTTTTATAACTACAAAACAACAGTACAAGATTTAGCCTTAGAAGGTATGCTTACATTGAACAATGTAAGATTTCACAAACGTAAAACTTCTGCCGTCATATATGGTATGGGTGGTATAGGTGCTTCAATCTACAAAACTTTTGTAGATGCATTAAATGCAGGTGGTGCAAGATATAATTTCAACCAAGCACTGTTTTCTGGTGGAACAAATAACAACAGAAAAACAATCTTAACTAATTTGAAAGGTATGCTTGATGGTACTTACGAAACAAGAGCAGATAATCAAGGTGTTCGTCGTCCTAAGTTAGGAGCCGATAATACTTTAAAGCCGTCTGGTACTATTGGTTTCGGTGTAGCCGTTAAATTAGGTAAAAGATTAAATATAGCTCTAGAAAATAGACATACATTTATAAAAGATGATTTACTTGACGGTCAAAGATGGCAAGAGCATGCAAGTGGCGATGCTGTAATGACTAGAGACTTTGATTCTTACAACTTAGTAAGTTTAGGTTTAAACGTAAACCTTGGTGCTAAATCTGTAGAGCCATTGTGGTGGTTAAACCCTCTTGATTATGTATATGGTGAATTACCAAATAGAGTATTATCAAAAGTGAAGCCAGTACCTTGTATGGACGGTGACGATGATGGTGTATGTGATAATTTGGATAAAGAACCTAACACACCACAAGGTTGCCCAGTTAATACACATGGTATTACATTAGATACAGATGGTGACGGTGTACCAGATTGTAAAGATAAAGAGTTAATAACTCCAACACAATGCCAACCAGTTGATGCTGATGGTATAGGTAAATGCCCAGAACCAGAATGTTGCAAAAAAGGGACTGATCCAGTTGTTACAAAAACTTGTAACTTCTCTGCTCCAGCTGTTGAATTTGCAGCAAGCAGTTGCAACCTAAGTGCAGATGCAAAAGAAGCACTTAATTCATTAGCAGCAGATATGAAAGCAAATGCAACTTGTAATGTAGCAGTTACAGCAAGAGGCGAATCAAAAGCAATGCAAAAAATTGCTGATTGCCGTGCAGGTGCAATTAAAAAATATTTAGTAAGCAAAGGTGTAACTGAAAGCCGTATAAGCACTTCAGTTGACCAAACACAAGATAGTAATACAGCCGACATCGCAGTTGAAGGCGGCATGTAATAAAGTAGTTTATTTTGAATAGTTGCTTTTTGCAAATTGTAAATCCCACCGAAAGGTGGGATTTTTTTTATGTATGTGTAGCTCTAGAAAATGTTTTTCATCCACAATACAATAATTGTAAGTAGAAGTATGTAACATTATGAGGTTTAGAAAACTTATAACTAAATGCTAAATATTATGATACAGTTGTGTACCTGCCTTATTGTACTACCTCCTATATAGTGGGCAAGTTTTTTTATTTGCCTACCAGCTGTAAGGTATTTTGGCAGTTGGGGCTATGTAATTAAATTTGCATTAGTATATAAGTAGTCCCGTAGTGATTAAGAATATAATCCAATAGCAACTTATTCTTATTGTACTACCTCCTATCCAGTAGACAAGTTTTTATTTTGCCTACCAGCTGTAAGGTATTTTGGCAGTTGAGGCTTAATAAATTAAATTTACATTAGTATATAAGTAATACCGTAGTGATTAGCAATATAATTGAATTGAAACTTAGTCTTATTGAACTAGCTCCTATCCGATAGACAAGTTTTTATTTTGCCTACCAGCAGTAAGGTATTTTGGCATTTGGGGCTAAGTAATTAAATTTGTATTAGAATTTAAGTAGTTACATTTTACTCATATTATAGCAATAAAAAATTTATTGACCAAAAGCTAAGAGTAAACACATTAAACGTATAATTAGTTACCACTTAATGTGACCCGTTGTTTATAATTATTGCTGTAAGGCTGTATATAGTAGCATAGTATTTTTTAAGGTAATATTTTATTGCATTATGCTAGTTGATTTCAGCTGATATTATTTTGTAATAACATTAACTTCATTAAATTGGCTACAAAAACTAAATGCACCAAATTTGTAAAAAATACTTAACTTTACATACTTTTTTATGAAGAAATTTTTATTATTTATATCGGTAGTAGCATTTATTAGCAGCTGTGGTAGTTTTGGTAAAATACTTAAAAGTAATGATATAGACTATAAGTACAAAAAGGCTGTAGAGTATTATAATGATAAAAAGTATAGCTATGTAATTCAAATATTTGGTCCAGATTTTTTTCCATTATTAAAAGGTACAAAAGAATTTGAGGAGGCATTTTATATGTACGCCTACTCACATTATTACGAAAAAGACTATTTTAATTCTGAGAATTTGTTCCGACAATTTTGTGAAACATTTACTACAAGCCCAAGAATTGCTGAAATAGAGTACATGAGAGCTTATACATACTATAAGCAATCGCCAAAAATAGAATTAGAACAAACCAATACTGTAAAAACTATTGGTATGATGAGTACATTTGCCAACAAATACCCCGAAAGTAAAGAGGCAAAAGAAGCTTTTGAAATTATAGAAAAATGTAAAGCTAAAATAGAACTAAAGGAGTTGAAAGCAGCTGAATTGTATTATAATATTGGACAATACAAAGCAGCAGCAATAGCATTTAACAATATGTTACTTACATTCCCCGAAACTAATAGAGGCGATGAATATAAGTATATGAGTATTAAAGCCTTCTACCTATATGCAGGGCAAAGTGTAGAAGAAAGAAAAGAAGAAAGGTATGAGCAACTTATATTAGATTGCAATGACTTTGTAGATAAGTTCCCCGAAAGTAAATTGATAACCGAAGTAGAAAAATACAATATAAATTGTGCTAACAATATAAAAACTATAAAAAATGAGCAAACTAAGAAGACAACTAGCAGCTAATATTAACAATACAGCTGAGGCTCGTAGGGTTGTAGATATACAAGCCAAAACCGGAAATGTGTATGAAAGCATTTCAATAATTGGTAAACGAGCCAACCAAATAAGTATTTCCATTAAGGAAGAGTTGCACAGTAAATTAGAAGAATTTGCTAGCCATACTGATTCGTTAGAAGAAATACACGAAAATAAGGAGCAAATTGAAATATCAAGAGCATACGAAAAAATGCCCAACCCAGCCTTATTAGCAACACAGGAGTTTTTGGATGATAAGGTGTATCATAGAAAGTCAACAGACGATAACTTATTTATATAATTAGTACAATACGTACCGTAACAAACTTAAGCACTTTGGTATAAAATTTTTTGAAAAAATTAAATTTATATTGAAGTGCTTTTTTATTTAGTATACACGAAATGCTTAAAGGGAAAAAAATATTAGTTGCTGTAACAGGTAGTATTGCTGCTTATAAAATAGCTAACCTCATACGATTGCTACACAAAGCGGGTGCCGAAACCAAAGTATTAATGACCGAAGCTGCTAAGGAATTTGTAGCACCACTAACATTAGCTACACTAAGCAAAAATGAAATACAGAGTAACCTTGCTACCAATGCAAGTTGGGCAAACCACGTAGCACTAGGCCGTTGGGCCGATGTAATGGTAATAGCACCTTTAAGTTGTAATACACTAGCTAAAATGGCTAACGGCATTTGCGATAACCTAGTAATGGCAGTATACCTTTCTGCTACTTGCAAAGTGCTGGTAGCACCTGCAATGGATGAAGATATGTGGATACACCCAAGTACCCAAAATAATATAGCAACTATAACTACATTTGGCAATATAATAATACCTGTACAGCACGGCGAATTAGCGAGTGGCTTAATAGGCGAAGGGCGTATGGCTGAGCCAGAAATTATAATAGAAGCCCTAACAAACCAAATATTACAAAAGAACGATTTAGCGAGTAAAAAAATATTGATAACAGCTGGACCTACTTATGAACCACTTGACCCTGTACGCTATATTGGCAACTACTCAAGTGGCAAAATGGGCGTTGCTATAGCACAACAAGCTACAAGCCGAGGAGCAATTGTAACTTTAATACTTGGGCCAACACAAGTAGCCCATAACCTTACTGGCATTACTACAATACATGTACAAACTGCACAACAAATGTATGAAGCTGCTATAAAACAATTTGAAACAACCGATGTAGCAATTATAAGTGCAGCTGTGGCTGACTATACACCAAAGGTAGTAGCTAATAAAAAAATAAAAAAATCGACCGAAGAAAATTTTGAGGTGCAACTAACCAAAACAAAAGATATACTCAAAACATTGGGACATACCAAAAGCCAACAACAAATTGTAGTAGGCTTTGCCCTTGAAACCAATAACGAAAAAGAATTTGCGCTGCAAAAATTGGAAACAAAAAATGCGGATTATATTGTATTAAATTCAACCAACGACATAGGCGGAACATTTGGCAGTGATAATAATAAAATAACCATATTTGACAAAGCTAAAAAGGAATATAAATTTACGTTAAAACCTAAGTTAGCCGTAGCAAACGATATATTAAATACAATATTTAAAGTAACTTACAACAGCTAACAAAACAAAGGGTTTTTACAAAAAGTTAGCATTAAAATTATAACACATGAAATTAGCAAAAATGTTGAAAATAATGGGTTTAATAATAGTATTTTGTAATACACTTTATATACCACTAACTGCACAGGAACTAAAAGCAAAAGTAACCGTAAATGCTAGTAGAGTGCCAGCTGGTGTTGATAGAAAAATATTTAATACTTTACAAAGCTCCATTAACACATTTATAAATAATAAAAAATGGACTAACCAAACATTTGCTGCAAATGAAAAAATTGAATGTAACTTTAATATAACCATTACTGAAGTACCCGAACCAAATGTATATAAAGCCAACCTTGCTATACAGGCTGCAAGGCCTTTGTACAATACAAATTACAAATCGCCTTTAATTAATTTTGTTGACGAAAATGTAACGTTCAAATATGTAGAGTTTCAAGCTATTGACTTTAATGAAAACAGAGTACAAGGTAACGATGCTTTGGTAGCCAACTTGCCTGCTGTATTGGCTTATTATATTAATATTATGATTGGTTTCGATTTTGATTCTTTTGCCGCTAAAAGCGGCGAAACTTATTTTCAAAAAGCCCAAAATATTGTAAATAATGCACCTGATAATAGTAATATACTAGGATGGAAAGCATTTGATGGGCAAAGGAATAGATATTGGCTTAGCGAAAACTTAAATAGCTCAAAGTATGTACTCATACACGATGTACTGTACAATTATTACCGTAAAGCAATGGACTTTATGTACGAAAACGAACAGCAAACAAGAACTGAAATGAAAAATTGTTTGCTGCTGTTAAGTAGCCTTCAAAGGGAAAACGGTAGTAGTACCAATATGCTTATTCCATTTTTTATGCAAAGCAAAAGCCAAGAATTAATTAATGTATTTAAAAAAGCAAATAACGATGAAAAAGTAGCAGCCCGAGAATTGCTAAGGGAAATAGATATTGCCAATGCCAATAAATACAAAGATGAATTAAAGTAAGCCGATACCACAATTACACAATGTTAATGTACATTAAAAAATTACTAATAATAAGCTTAGCTACTATATGTATTAGTTGCAATAATAGTAACAACATACCAATAATACCCGAAGCCAAAATGAAAGCTATAATAGCCGATATGGTTAGGGCTGAGGAGTTTGTAACTATATATGTAGTAAAAGATTCCATAAAAAAACTAAAACCTGAAATGATGAAATACTACAACAAAGTATTTGCCATACACCATACCAGCAGCAAACAGTTTTTAAATAGCTTCGATTATTATTTAAAAAACCCCGTAAATGCCCGTAATATGTTTGACTCTTTAGCCACTCAATTAAGGCAAGAGCAATTTAAATCCGTAGTAAAAGAGTTGTAATTAAATTCTTTTTTTTTGTAAAAAAAAATACAATGCTGAATGAAAAATAAAACAGTAAAAAATGCAACCGAAGCAGTAGCCGATGTTGCAAGTGGTAGCACTATAATGTTAGGCGGCTTTGGGCTATGTGGCATACCCGAAAACTGTATAGCTGCCCTAGTAAACTTACCCATAACCGAACTTACTTGTATAAGTAACAATGCAGGAGTTGATGACTTTGGCATAGGCTTAATGCTACAAAAAAAGCAAGTAAAAAAAATGGTGGCTAGTTATGTTGGCGAAAATGCAGAATTTGAACGGCAACTACTTAGTGGCGAGTTAGAGGTAGAGCTAATACCACAAGGCACTTTAGCTACACGTTGTATGGCAGCAGGCTATGGTATGCCAGCTATATATACACCTGCAGGTGTAGGTACTGAGGTAGCCGAGGGCAAAGAAACTAGAGAGTTTGATGGTAAAATGTACTTGATGGAAATGGCATTTAAAGCAGACTTTGCCATAGTAAAAGCTTGGAAAGGCGATACTGAAGGCAACTTAATATATAAAGATACAGCCCGAAACTTTAACCCACTTATGGCAATGGCCGGTGCTATTACCATTGCCGAAGTAGAGCATTTAGTACCCGTTGGCCAACTTGAACCTAACCATATACATACCCCAGGTATATATGTACACCGTATATTTGAAGGAAGCAATTATGAAAAACGAATAGAACAATTAACCGTAATACAACCAACTAATTAACCGTATTAGTAATAATAACAACAAATACATTTTACCAAATACCAAAAAAATGAAAAGAATAATACCAATAACAATAATGATACTAAGTATAATTAATACCAATAAAGCACAAACAGCCACCCAACCTAAGGTAGATAAAGGGTTAAATAAACTAGCTCAATTAATGCAGGGTATATACAATAGCAAAAGCCAATCCATTACGGACACTACATACTATAATATAAGCCTTATAATGGCACCAATATGGACCCATAGAACCGATGGTAAATGGCTATATGTAGAGCAAGCAATGGCCACTACACCCGATAAGCCTTACAGGCAGAGGGTTTACCACTTGCAACATAAAGCCGATAAAGTATATACCAGTGATATATACACCATAAAAGATGCCATGGCTTATGCCAATGCAACTACCGATACTGAAAAAATGGCAAAGCTAACTTTTGATAAAATTGAATTGAAAGACGGCTTCACCGTTACACTTAATTACAAAAAAAAGCAATACACAGGTGGCACTAACCTCAACGATTGCCCCTCCGACTTGAGAGGTGCAAAGTATGCTACCACTATAATTGAACTTAACAATACCAAACTATTATCGTGGGATAGAGGCTTTGATGCCAATGGCAAACAAGTATGGGGAGCAACAAAAGGTGGGTATGTATTTAACAAGCAATAGTTTTTTATCGCTTCGCTAAAAAATTTGAACTTAAATTCTATTATTCCTTTACTTTTTAATCCCGTTTATTGCTGTTAGCACAACTTGTCCCATGTATAAAGGATTATCAAATTGTCTAATTATAACTCAAAATTTTACATTCAATATTTTTTTATTTTACATTCAATATTTTTTTATTTTACATTTTACATTTAATATTTTACATTTTACATTTATCCTTAATTCCTTAATTAAAAAAAAACATGCCACTCAACAAACAACAAATAGCCCAACGTATAGCACAAGAGTTGCAAGATGGATATTATGTAAACCTTGGCATAGGCATACCCACATTGGTAGCCAATTATATACCTAATGGCATACAAGTAACCTTACAAAGCGAAAATGGGCTGTTGGGTATGGGGCCGTTCCCCATTGCGGGTAACCAAGATGCCGATTTAATAAATGCAGGTAAGCAAACCATAACTACACTGGCAGGTTCATCGTTTTTTGATAGTGCAACAAGCTTTGGAATGATACGAGCCGGAAAAGTGGACTTAACCGTACTAGGTGCAATGGAAGTAAGCCAAACTGGCGATATAGCCAACTGGAAAATACCAGGCAAAATGGTAAAAGGTATGGGCGGAGCTATGGATTTGGTGGCAAGTGCCAAACACATAATAGTGGCAATGCTACATACCAACCCAAAGGGCGAAAGTAAGCTATTGCCTCAGTGTACCTTGCCCCTTACAGGTACTAACTGTGTAAAAAAAATTGTAACCGACTTAGGTGTACTTAACGTACTGCCCAATGGGCAAGGCTTTGAACTAATAGAAAGAGCACCCGACGTAAGTGTAGCGTATATAATTGCTCATACAGCAGGACTACTTACTGCTAACCCCAACACTCCAGAAATTATTTTTTAATTATTTTGTAAAATTTTTCTCTATCTCATTAGCCTTTTTTACTGCATAAACCCCTAAGTATTAATACTTTCGTATATCTACTATATTATTATACATATAATTACTTTAAATTTGTATAAATACGAGTACAACAATTAGTGTTGTTACTTGTTACAACTACCAAATTTAATCCAACTAAAGCCTATGTATAAAATACCTGAATATGCACAAAAAACTTTAGATATTTATAATAGTTTTGATTGGAATCAAGTGGTTCAAATGCATTTAGATGAAGTAAATTTAATTAATAATGATGTAAAGATACACGGTGAAACTGTTACTTCATTTGGTAATGCCAGTTATTTGGGTTTCCATAAAGATGAAAGAGTAATAGAAGCAGGTGTAAAAGCAATGAGGGAAAAGGGCATACTCTATTGTAGTACAAGGTCATATACATATATGCCAGAGCATGAAGAATTTGAAGATTTGTTAAGCGAAATTTTTGGTCGACCCACAATAGCAACTGTACAAACTGCAATGGCTGACTTTGGTGCAATGCCTTTATTAATGAGCCCTACCGATGTGGCACTTGTAGATACAATGGCTCATGCTACATTACAAAATATGATAATGATACCCAAAGCTATGGGTATGACTTTGGATAAGGTGAAGCATAATAGCATGGATCATTTGGAAAGTAAAATAAGATTTTACAGAGAACAAGGAAAGGAAAAAATTTGGTATGTATGTGATAGTGTTTATAGTATGTACGGCGATGTAAGTCCAGTAAAAGATATTCTATATTTACTAGAAAAGTACGATAATTTTTATTTATATATTGATGATGCTCATGGTATGAGTTGGACTGGCCCTAATGGAGCAGGCTATGCTTGGAAATATATGCCAGTGGGGCATGATAAAGTAGTAATGGCAACATCATTAGGCAAGGGTTTTGGTATTGGTGGTGGTGCTTTAATATGTCCTAATATTGAAGTAAAAAGTTGGATGAGAAGAACTGGATTGAATCTAGTATTTTGTACACAATTAAGTAATCAAACTTTAGCATCGGGTATTGAAGTAGCAAAAATACATTTGAGTGACGAAATTTATCTGTTGCAAGATAAGCTGAAAGAAAATGTAGACCATTTTATACAAAAAGCAAGAGAACATAATTTGCCTTTTTACGATTACAGCGAATCGCCCTTATTTTATATGATTATCGGTAGTTACGAAAATGGTATTGCTTTAAATCAAATGCTTCGCAAAAAAGGGTATTATGGTAACCTAGGTATTTTTCCTGCTGTTCCAGCAAAATATACTGGCTTACGCTTATCAATAACAGCCGAACATACAAAGGCAGAAATAAATGGACTTATGAAAGCTGTTGACGAATGCCTGATTGAGTTGTTGGCTGCATCTGGCTTAACAAAGGAAGATTTAATTAATTCCTTACGTGGCAAAAAAGCTATTGCTCTAAATTAGGTAATTCTTCTTTTATTTTTTTTGAGTAAATAATTTTTATTTCGTTCAATAGCATTTTTACAATAAATAAATTTTTGGCTGTATTTGCTACTATAAAAAATATCCACAATCCTGGGTTTACAAACATATTAGGAAACGTATCTGTAAGTGCAAATAAGAAAAATGTACCAGATGTATAAATCATATAGCCAAGTACTAAAAACACTTTTGGATTGTACAATACTAATTGGTCTGGTGAATTAAAAAACATTCTGAAGAATACAGTAAGTGTACATAACAGTATCATAAACACTGCACCAGCAGCAAGGTTATTGTTAAATATATAAATACCATCTTGTTTTATAGAAAAATAGGCTAATGCCACAAAAACTATAGCAACAGATGCAAAAATGTATTTGAATATTTTTTGGTGTATAAGTAAAGAGTATATCATTAACACAAACAATGGCTCCAATATAATATTTATCAATGCATACATTTGTTGGTTTTTAGTATCTGTGTATAATATTATAATTATATCAAGTGTTACAGATATAATTGTCCATAATAAGAGCAATTTATATACATTTTGCTTTAGCAATTTATATTTCCAAACTAAAAAAAATAAGGGGGCAAAGTCAGCACAAAATGAAATGAAGCCGAAAGTTTTTAATAGAATTGCCATAATAATTATGTTTATATTTCTCTCTAACGTAAAAATACTGTTTTTATTTTGTTTTAATTAAAAATACTGCTGGTACTGCCCGCTGCCCAGTTTTTTCGGATGGGGTTATAGTTTCCTTGCCATTTACTAGCATACAGCTACTGCCACCACCATCGAGGTTGAGGGCTTCTACACACCCTAACTGTTGCAATATTTTGGCCTCTTGTGCCAAACTTGCACCCTCGGCTATATTGGCAAATCGGCCTTGTATTACCAGTATTATTAGTTTGCCTGTTGCCGTGTAACCCATTGCAGTACGGGGGTGTTTATCGTTTATGGCCTTGCCGGTAAACATTTGTTCGTACCCATTTGCAATAGCAATTTTACCATTTTGTAGTAGTACTGGGCCACCACCAATAGCTGTTTGTACCTTCCATTTTTTATACACATTTGGGGGTACAAATGGTTCACCTTCGGCAGCAATTTCATAAGCTTGGCTAGCCTTAGCAAAGGTGGTATTGCTATCGGTTTTTACCCAAGCTATGTCGGCTTTCCCTCTTTTTGTAATGCCAATTGCACTTCTATTTATAGGTATATTTACGATACTGCTATCGGGCATTTTTCGCTGTACTTTGGTAATATTATGCCCAATTACCTTCCCTTTTTTAATTACTACATTAAGGTTTTGGTTGGTAGCATAGCTAAAAAATGTACCATTTACCACCACTAAGGGTTTATTGTTTTTGGTATAGTATTGGTTTGGGGTAAGTCTACGGTTAAGGGTAGTGTCCACATCAAACACTAAGTTTTTGTTGTTCAAATCAGCTTCTATGTAGTAAGCAATATTGGGTTTGCCATCGTACATACTATCGTTGGTAGCATATAATTTTAGCCCAACGGGCAAAGTTACATTTACACTATCCACACTATGCCATACCAATTGTGCAGTAAGGTTGTAGTGTTGGGTAAGCATAGCAATGCATATAGCGTAAGTAAGCAGTAGTTTCATAATTATTGGTAATTATTAACGCAATGTAAGTATTTGTTAAAGGCTTAGCAAAAATATTTTATAAAAAAAATAAAATAGAGTAGTACTGAACAAACAAAAAAATACACTACAATAAATTAAAATTTAATACTCAAAAACTTTACTTATGTAATTTTGTTTTTAATTATCAAATCTGCTCATCATCAAAATCCGTAAGGTTCTTGCCCCTCTCCTTGGAGAGGGGTTGGGGTGAGGTTTTATCACATTATCAAATTATCACATTCTAAAAAATGACCTACACCTCCCTCGAACACTGCATATTAGACCTTGAAAAACATGGGCATCTCCGCCGCATTACCAAGGAGGTAGATCCTAATTTGGAAATGGCACAAATACACTTAAAAACATTTGCAGAGCAAGGCCCAGCATTATTATTTGAAAACGTAAAAGGGACAAAGTATAGAGCCGTATCCAATTTATTTGGTACTTTGGAACGGAGCAAATTTATATTTAGGCATACATTGCCAAAAGTACAAAAGCTAATTGAATTAAAAAATGAACCCATAAAAGCATTTAAGCAACCGCTTAAATATATAGGCACAGCAGTAGCTGCTATAAAAGCATTACCTCTAAAAAACCCTATTCATAAGCCCGTATTGTTTGAAGAAATAACCATTGCCGATTTGCCCTTAATAAAGCATTGGCCAATGGACGGCGGAGCTTTTGTAACCCTGCCTCAAGTATATACCGAAGATATTGAAAACCCTGGTATAATGAATGCCAACTTAGGTATGTACCGCATACAACTTACGGGTAATGAGTACGAACTTAACAAAGAAATTGGGCTGCATTACCAACTACACCGTGGCATTGGTGTACACCAAACCAAAGCTAACAAACTGGGCAAACCTTTAAAAGTAAGTATATTTGTAGGTGGTACACCTGCACATAACGTAGCAGCTGTAATGCCATTGCCAGAGGGTATTAGCGAAATGACTTTTGCAGGTGTGCTAGGCAACCGAAGGTTTAGGTATTGCTACAAAGACGGGTATTGTATAAGCACCGATGCCGACTTTGTAATAACTGGCGAAGTATATCCTAACCACAATAAACCCGAAGGGCCATTTGGCGATCACTTAGGCTATTACAGTTTGCAACATTTATTTCCGGTAATGAAAGTGCATAAAGTATATGCCAAAAAAAATGCAATATGGGCATTTACAGTAGTAGGCAGGCCACCACAGGAGGACACAGCCTTTGGGCAATTAATACACGAAATGACGGGCTCAGCATTGCAAAAAGAAATACCCGGTTTGTTGGAGGTAAATGCTGTAGATGCAGCAGGAGTGCATCCCTTATTATTAGCCATTGGTAGTGAACGTTATACACCTTATACACCTACCAAGCAGCCTGCCGAGCTGCTAACCATTGCCAACCATATATTAGGCACAGGGCAGTTAAGCCTAGCCAAATTTTTGTTTATTACCGCCGATGATACTCATACAATAAGTACCCACAATATTGCTACTTATTTACACTATATATTTGAACGTATACAGTTGCAAAGAGATGTACATTTTTACACCAATACCACTATGGATACCTTGGATTATAGTGGCGATGGGTTAAATACAGGTAGCAAAGTAGTATTTGCCGCCTACGGCGAAAAAATAAGAACCCTTGCCACACAAGTGCCTGATTGTGTAAAGGCTGTAGGTAATGCAAAGCTAATACAGCAGGGTATTGTAGCCTTACAAATGCCAACTTTTACTACCTATACCCAAGCTCAAGTGCAGCTAGAGGAGTTAAATAATACCTTAAAAAATAACCTAGCCATACTACAAACTGTACCGCTAATAATAGTGTGTGATAATGCAGATTTTGTAGCCGAAACATTAAATAATTTTTTGTGGGTGGCATTTACACGGTGTAACCCAAGCCACGATATATATGGAGTTGATAGCTTTACAAAAAACAAACATTGGGGTTGTAATGGGTCGTTAATTATGGATGCCCGTACAAAGCCACACCATGCTCCAGCATTACCTATAATTGAGTAAATAGGGCAAATAAAAATAGTTATTTAAGTAACTTTAGCTTATTAGTAAAAAAAGGGTCAATCATTTATTTGTATAAATAATTAACCCTTAGCACCAGAAAGGATTATAGAACTCAGTTCATTTTTATTATTTTAAAAGCTTGGGTATCGTTTGCAGTAGTAATTGTAATAGTATAGTTACCAGCTTTATAGTTTTCTACATTTAATACTATAGTAGTACCGTTACGTTGTATTGCTACAGGCATAGCTTGCCCACTTTGGTTATATACCTTCACCGTAGCATTTATTGTAGTATTGGTAAGCTTAAGGTTTACTATATGGGTAGCTATAGTAGGGTACACGTTAATTTTATTTTCGTTGCAACTTAGTTTTACCATTTTGCAATCAGTATAATGTACTGCACCATTTTTTTCAACTATTTGTACTCTGTATAGCCAGTTATCGTTTAGTTGAGTGTTATCTGTATAAGTATGTTTGCCATTTGTAGTAGTAGCATCAGTTGTTATAGTTTGCCAATTAGTATTATTATTACTTTTTTGTACGGTATAGTAGGCTACTTCGCTTTCCAATGCATTTTGCCAAGCAATACTAACGTTACAATTAGCTGTAGCCAACACTTGGTAGTGGTGTATCATTAATGGCAATATTGATGAGGTAGAGCCAAATGTAAAAGGGCTATAATTAGTAACAGGCATACTAGTAACTACACCAGTACTAGTATTAGTGCCACCCATACCACCTTCGCTATTCCACACCGTACCGTCAAAGTGTGCTACACGTAAGTTGTGTGGGTCTATATGGTTAAGTGGGTTGCGGGCATCATTCCACTTTAGGGTTATTTGTGCATCGGCTGTGCCAAGGGTTCGGTTAAGTGTCCAATACTCTTTGTCGTATATACTTATAAGTTCGCCAAAGTAGGTATAATTGCCGTAGCCAACACCAAAGTATTTGCACTGAAAGTCAGTACTACTGCTAAGGTTAGCAATATCCAAATCGGTTTTGTACGTACCATCACCAATAGGAAAAGTAAAGTCGGTACTACCACGTTTGGTACAATAACCAATTATGTGTTTGCTATCAGTATAGCCACTATAGGTACTGTTTTCGTATAGTAGCACATCTTGTGTGCTAGTGCCAGTAGTTATATTGCCGTTGGCAAATGTTAAATTGCCCGTAGTACCATTACCAACACTTACACGGTTTGCTAATACCACATTGCTAGTATTATTTACAATCCAGTTATGGGTTCGGTAGGGTTGTGTACCACTTACAGTTTGTAGTACACTACCCGTAAAGTACAAGTTGCCACCACCAGCAGCCATATTAGGTTCATCATTTATAAGGTTTTGTAGTATATGTATATTGCCACTTACATTATTGAGGGTAGCGGTAGCACCATTTACAAGTGAGCCAGTTATATACACAATATCCGTACTCGATTTTATGTATAAGTCACCAATATTAGTAACGTTTGTTTGTGCTAAGCATACGTAGTTGCTAAGCAGTATAAGTATAATTATTTGCAATTTGGTTATCATAGGTTATTTGTGTTGTTGTATTAATAATTAGCGATACTTTTTTATATAGTGTTGCCACTAAATGCTTAATCAACACTAACACCTGCACTTACATACCCACCTATAGTGTTAAGTAACGATACACCAGTGGCAGTAGCCGAAAACACCATTATAACCCTACTACTAGCATCTACAGGTATAGCTAAGCTACTAGTAATACCATAAGCAGTATAACCTAAGGCTACAGTACCATTAAGTGTAGGGCCAAGGTCAATATAAGCATTAGGTATTGGGGTAAATGTATTGCTAGGTGCTACAGCCTTATATAGCTGTGCCCTTACAGTTATATGGCTACCAATTAAGCTAAGTGCAGCAGTATTGCTGTACAAAGCCGATATTGATTTTATAAGCCCATTACGAGGTAACGAAAAGCCATAGTTAATATTAACACCAGCACCACCTACTAACTCAATAGCCCCACTAGTAAGCCCAATAGCCGATACAGAGTTGCCAAAGCCAACCATGGCCACCGTGCCTACTACACCACCAGCCACAGTAGTTAAGGTTACCGGTACAGCACTAGCATAAGGTATTATAGTGCCACCCATAGGGCTAAGGCTTTGCCAAGCAGTATTACTATATACAAATTCGGCACTTTGGTTATCGGGTATGCTTACACCATTAAGCAAAGCACCAAACCCACCGGTGGTATTGTTATATATCATTAAGCGTTGCCCTGCAATGGGTGCAGCAGGTACGGTTAAGGTTATGCTAGCCGTAGCAACACCAGTAAGCCTCACCATCGATGTATTGGCAGGTACACTAGCCGCATTAGCTGCTACCGCTATTATTGTTTCTCTTGTGGTAATAGCACCATTTACATCGAGTGTGGTTAAGGGGTTGGTAGTACCTATACCAACTTGTGCAAGGGTTACAGTAGCAATAGTTAATGCACACAATAGTGTAATGATTTTGTTTTTCATTTTTATGTTTTAGTGGTTACAGCAAAGCAAAATGCTTTAGCTAATGTAAATGTAGCAGTATTAAGTAGCAGTTGCCAAGAGCAAAATAACCCAATTATTGGGTTACATTTTTACGGTATTTCATTAGGTGCAATTACTCATTTGTGGTTAATTTACTAAAAAGTAAAGCCAATTGACTTTTAATTTTTTTTCTATTTGGGTAAATTTGCTTACTTCTTTTCGTTAACTTTTTCTTAAGTAACCCTTTAATATATTTAACGAAAAATCTTAGTTTCCTTAGCGGTAAAAAATTTAAAGAAATATAAAATTTGTTTTTAAGCCAATTAACCGCTTTTCCTTTTTATTAGTGGGGCAACTATTCCGCAAAAAATATTTTTATTCAACAAAAAATCAACCCCCCAAAATTTTAAAAACAATTAGATTTACTATAAAAATTGACATTTAAGTACTTATACTAGTTTTTTATAGTAAAAACAACATTTATTAGTCAAATCGTAATTTTAAGGCCTAATACGTACCATTTTTTTAATATTTTCAAATTGTTTAGCAATTGTTAATAAATTATTAATTTTTTCGCCTTAATTTTAATTTAACACACTAACTTGCTAGTTATAACTTAATCAAAAGTCCATTTTACTACAAAAGTAAAGTGGACTTTTTGCGTTATTACTATAACAATATTTATACAATTAATTTTAAAAAAAAATGAGAAAAATTTACACATTACTCTTGTTGCTTTGTATTGCAGTAACGGGTGGTATGGCTCAAATTACCGTAACTGGTTGTACTGGAACTGGTAATGGAACTTATACAACATTAGGTACTGCTATTACAGCCATTGGTACTGCACAACCCGCTGCTAACATTAATATAGCAGTAACTGGCAATACTACAGAAGCTACTGCTAGTATAGTTATTGGAATTGGTACTTGGTCAACAATGACTATAGCACCAACAGGTGGACCATTTACAATTATAGCGGCAACAGTTGCCGGTGTTCCAATGATTGATTTAGCTGGTGCTGATAATGTTACCATTAATGGTGGAGCTGGTAAAAACCTAACTTTTACAAATACGACAGTTGCTTCAACTTCAGGAACTTCAACATTTAGGTTAATAAATGGAGCTACAAACAATACAATTACTAATTGTGTAGTATTAGGTTCTTTTTTTACTACAACTGGTACTAACGGTGGTAATATATTTTTCTCAACCGACGGTACTACTGCAAATGGTAATGATAATAATATAATATCTAATAACGATATTGGGCCTGTAGGTGCAACCCAAATTAGTAGAGGTATATTTGGCAATGGCAGTAACACTACTACTGCTATAAATAATAGCGGGAATACAATTAGCGGTAATAATATATATGATTATGCCTATAACGCTGCCAGTGGAACTAGTAGAGGCATTGACATTTCTACTGGTAACACTATATGGACAATAACTGCTAATAAATTTTACTTTACTACAACACGTAACTTAACTGCTGCCCAAGTTACAAGTGCCATTTATATTGTAAATGCTTCCACAGGAGATGGTTTCAATATTAATAATAACGTGATAGGAAATGCATCTTCAGCAGGTACTGGAACTATGACAATTGGATCTACTCCTGCTACCACTTTATTCAATGGTATTTATTTAAGTGGTTTATCTACTTCAACTACAAACAGTATTACTAATAATACAATAGCAAACATTAATATAAATAGTACTTCAACAGGTACTACTGCCGGTGCAAGTGCATTTGAGGGTATAAATGTTCCAAATGCAACTGCTGGTATTAATATTAATGGCAATACTATAAGTGGAATTAACTGGTCAGCAATTGGCAACTCTAGTGGAACAATAACTGCTATTGATTTGGTAGGTACTCATACTAATACTACAAATATTAATAACAATAATATTAATAATATTACAAGGTCTAATACAAATAGTGGTACAATGTATATGATTCGCTATGGTAGTCCTGCTGTAATAAATGCTAATGGAAATAATATTAACACAATATCAATTTCGGGAGTTGGTAACACAGGAGCAATTTATGGAATTTATGGTTTGTCTTCAGCTTTAACTGAAACTATAAATACTAATACAATTTATGGACTTTCATCTGTTAGTTCAGGTAGCGTATTTGGTATTAGAGGTTTTGGAAGCTCAGCTCCAAAAACTTATAGTGGTAATACAATCTATAACATTACATCTGCTGGTGGCGGTACGGCTTATGGGCTATATATATCTACTGGCACTACGGTTGACATTAGTACCAATACAATTTATAATATTGGTGGTACAGGTGCTGCTTTTTCAAATGGTATAAGAATTGATGGTGGCACAACTATAAATACAAACAGAAATAATATATACAACGTAAATGCTGTAAATGCTTTTGGCATTTCCTATGGAATAAATGTAGCTGGTGGCACTACAAATAATATTACAAATAATTTTATAAGCGACATAAAAGCTAATACAAGTACATTAAGTACTGCTATTGAAGGTATTTATGTAACTGGAGGCACTACTAATAATATAAACAATAATACAATTAATATGACTGCCGCCACTGGAGGTACAGGCTTTGGCGGTGCGGGTATTTATGTTGGTAGCACTACCCCAGTTATGAATATCAATAATAATATAATTAATATTAAAGCAACTGCTTCGGGTACAAGTTATATGGCTGCAATTAAGCGAACTTCAGGTACTACAGGTACAAAGCCAGCTAACCTTAACTTGGCAAATAATATTTATTCGGCTAATAATTTTTACGGTGAAGGTTTAATAATTGGTACAGCTACAAACGTATATGGTGCTAATGGAATAGCTGACCCATTTTTTAATGATGTAACTGGTGCCAATGGAGCAACATGTAGCCCTTACAAACAATTCATGCTTGACAAGGATAGTTATAGCGAAGACAATTTAACTTCAGTTGCAGCTGGTACTTTTACACCTGTTGGCTCATCTTATGCTGAAAGTAGTTCTTTAGTTTCTGCACAACCTACTATTGATTTTGCTGGTGTTACAAGAAGTGCAATTGCCGATAGAGGCGCTTTAGAGTTTGTAGGCTCACTTCCTTTAATTTGCGATATCACAACTACAGCAGGTACTGCATCGGCAGTTGCTTCAACTGTTTGTCAAAATAAGCCTGCTAGTTTATTGGCAACTGGTTACACAATTGGTAAAACGGGGCTTAGTTACCAATGGGCAAGTAGCACAACTATGGGAGGTCCTTATGCTGATATTAGTGGAGCTACAAATCCTACCTACACCACTGGTAATTTAACTGTTCCTACATTCTATATATTTAAAGTAATATGTGGTAGCTGTGGTACGGGTACTACTTACACAAGTGCCGAAGTTGCCATTGCTATTAATGCTGCACCATTGGTTTCGGTTACTCCAACTACTGGCAGTTATTGTACACCAGGTGGTACTGCTGTTGCCTTAACTGGTAGCGGTGCTGTTACCTATACTTGGAGCCCAGCTACTGGTTTAAGTGCTACTACTGGTACTAGTGTAAATGCTACACCAACAGTGGGTACTACATATACTGTAACAGGTACAGATGCCAATAACTGTACTGCTACTGCAACTACAGCAATAGCTGTAAATGCAACACCAATAATAAGTGCTGCAACTGCTACACCTACTACAATATGCAGTGGCGATAATAGTCAGTTGTTGGCTACACTTCCAGCACCAACGCCAAATAAATATACGGTAGCAGGCTCTACAACTACTTATGCTGCAATTACAGGCACCACACTTGGTGCCGGCGCAATAGGCGATGATGTAGGTATAGGCAATTTGCCTATTGGGTTTAACTTTGGATACAATGGTGCTACCTTTAGTGTATTTGGTGCAAGGTCTAATGGTTTAATTGAGTTAGGTCAAGTAACTACTGCATTAGCTGGTTTTAGTGCAAATGCATTAGCAACAACTGCTAATTGTATAGCACCACTTTGGGATGATAATAATACCACGGGAGGCACTATAATTTATGCAACAACAGGTATTGCACCTAACAGAGTATTAACAGTACAATGGACTGGAATGCATGTTGGTAACGGTGGGTTAGCTACTAATCCAACAATTAATATGCAATTACAGTTAGTAGAAACTACAAATGAAATAAGGTTTATTTATGGCGCTACAAGTGCTGCATTTGTTTCAACAACTGCATCCATAGGTATTAGTGGTGCTGTTGGTAACTATACAAGTGTAACACCTTTAACTGCTGGACCTCCTCCTACAGTTTCTACAAGTATTGCAACTGAAAATACAAGTGTTAGTAGTGCTACTAATTTCCCAACTGGTACTGTTTACACATTTACCCCTCCAGCAAACCCTACTTTTGCTTGGTCTCCTGCTACATTCTTAAATGATGCTACTTTAATTAATCCTTTAGCATCTGCAGTTACTACAACAACTACATATAATGTTACTGCTTCTGCAAATGGTTGTACTACTGCACCTATACCTGTTACGGTTACTGTTAGTAGTGGTGCTGCTATTACACAACAGCCAATAGCTGTTGTAAAATGTGCTGGGCAAAAGGCTTTCTTTAAACTCAAAGCAGCAGGCCCAAGTTTAACCTACAAATGGCAATTAAACGGTGTTGATGTTGTAAATGGTGGTACAATTGGCGGTGCTGCTACTGATAGTTTGTATATTGATGTAGTAGCTGCTGTACACGGTGGTACATATACTTGTATTGTATCATCTACATGTGGTAGTCCAGTTACAAGTGACGCTACGGTTACATTAACTGTAAATGCATTGCCTGTAGTTACTGTAACGCCTAATACTGGCAACTATTGTAATCCTGGAGGTGTAGCCGTTGCATTAACCGGTAGTGGTGCAATTACTTATGCATGGTCACCTTCTGCCACATTAAGTGCAGCTACAGGTACTACTGTAAATGCCTCACCAAATGCTACACAGATATATACCGTTACTGGTACAGATGGTAATAATTGTACAGCACAAGCAACTACAACAATTACTGTTACTCAAACACCTTCAATAAGTACACTTACTGCTACACCAACTACAATTTGTAGCGGTGGTACTACTCAGTTATTGGCCGATATAAATATTCCAAATATTAGTGTTAAAATAACTGAAGTTTGTTTAAATAGAGGGGGAACAGGTAGTGGTGTATATCCTGCCTTTGCTACAGGTGCCGATTTAATAGAAGTTACCAATATCTCAGGAGTTTCAGTTGATATTTCTGGTTGGTCTCTAGCCGATTATGCTTCTGCTTCTTCAACTGCTACGCATACTGGCTTTGTGTTTCCAAGTGGTACTATGTTACCACCTAACAGTGTAACTGTTGTATGCTTAGGAGCTGGTACTAACGATGCTGCTAATCGTTATTTTAACACTGGAGGGGCAAATGACTCTTGGCTTTCAAGTTCTTTAGTTGGTATTGTGTTAAAAAATGGAACTACTGTGGTAGATGCCGTTGGTTGTGGTTCTGGTTATGTATTTAATGCTGGTAGTGGAGTATTAGCTAGTGATTGGGCAGGCTTTGCCCCAAGTGCAAGTGGCTTAGCAGGTACTACAAGAGGTGCTGCTCTTGATAATAATGCAGGATCCGATTGGGGTGCATCAAGTGCAACAACATTACAAACTATTGGTGTTTATAATTCAGGTTATACAGCACCAGCTACTACATTCACTTATAGTTGGTCGCCAACTACTAATTTGAATAATGCAGCAATTGCTAATCCAATATCATCTGGCTTAACTGCTACCCAAATATACAATGTAACAGCAACTGGTAATGGTTGTACTAGTAGTGCTAGACCAGTTACAATTACCGTTAACCAACCACCATCTTTAGTAATAGTAAATCCTTCTCCAATTTGTAGTCCATCAACTGCTGATATTACAGTAGCTGCAGTACAAACCACTAATACAGGTACTATCACTAATTACTATACAACATCAACTTTGGCAAATATAGGCGGTGCAAGTGATGTAACTACACCAACTATGTTGGGTGCAGGTACATATTTTATTCGAAGTGAGTTTGCAACAGGTTGCTTTACAGTACAGCCAGTAACGGTAACTGCTACTAACCCTAACACAACACTAGCTGGTACACCAGGTGGTGCTCAAGTATGCCAAACGGTTACAACAGGTACTACCGCTTACAATAACTGTACATTGGTAGCCACAGTGGCTGCTGGTACTAGTGATTTGAGTGGTAACGTTAACAATTGTGTAACGGTAAGCAATACCTTAATTAACAATAGCGGTAGCAATGGCTTAGCATTAGCAAGGTCATACAGTATTACCCCAACTACTCAACCTACTACAGGTGCAGCTAACGTAACATTATACTTCGATCAAAGCGAGTTTGATGCTTACAATGCAGTAGTACCAGGTGTATTTCCAAGTAGCCCAAGTGGTAGCACAGCCAATGTATGTATATACAAAGTAGATGCTGGTGGCAGTTCTTATATAACCCCTGCATCAGTTACCTACAATGCCACCACTGGCCATTGGGAAGTTACTATACCAGTAGGTTCGTTCAGCGATTTTTATTGTGTTGATTGTAGCCGTGCTTTGGCTATTAACCTTAGCAACTTACGTGGCAATATTACAGGCAGCACCAACACTTTATATTGGAACACCCTAACTGAGGCTAACAATAACAAGTTTGTAGTACAACGTAGTAGCGATGGGGTTACTTACAGCAATATAGGTACAGTAGCTACACAAGCTATAAGTGGCAATAGCAGCACTGCATTAAGTTACAACTTTGTAGATGCCAATCCAGTACAAGGCAAAGCATATTACAAATTGCAAATAGTAAACAACGATAACAAGTTTACCTACTCACCAATGGTAACCCTACGTAGAGGAGCAGGCAGTATAGAAATTGTAGATGTACGCCCTAACCCAACTACCGGTACTGTGTACTTTAATGTAATAGGCTTTAGTAGCAACATTAGCGTAAAAGTGCTTGATATGAGTGGCAAAACGGTAGCCATAAAGGCAAATATAAA
>JAYWGN010000003.1:0-10853 GCA_043778255.1 Chitinophagaceae bacterium
CATCAAATGCCGACCTGCCTGCCGGCAGGCAGGTTGAATAAACAAATAGTACAATAAGGCGAAGCCGCAATTGGACTATATTGTTTATCATTTCGGTATAACTGACTAAGTTGCTATAAATGTATAGTACACCAAGTTCCACTAACTAGCAAAAGCATTTTACAAAAAAAATACCAACCTCAATTGAAGTTGGTATGTGCATTTTTAAATTGCAAAATATTTTTTTATTGAGCTGCTGCAAATCTTTCGGCTACTTTGCTCCAATTTACTACACTCCAAAATGCGGCTAAATAATCGGCTCTTTTATTTTGGTATTTTAAATAGTAGGCATGTTCCCACACATCGCAACCTAGTATAGGAGTGCCTTTGCAGTCGCTTATATCCATAAGCGGATTATCTTGATTGGGCGAACTACATACACAAAGTTTTTTATTAGCATCTACACAAAGCCAAGCCCAGCCACTTCCGAACCTCGTCATTCCGGCTGCTGCAAATTTTTCTTTAAATGCATCAAAGCTGCCAAACTCAGCATCTATTGCTGCTGCTACATCGGTTGTAGGTGTAGTGGTAGCATTTTGCGTTAAGCTTTCCCAAAAAAATGTATGGTTCCAATGGCCACCACCATTGTTACGTACAGCTGCCGATATGCTGCCTGCATCGGCTACTAATTGTTCAATAGTTTTACTTTCATGCTCGGTACCTGCTATAGCTTTGTTAAGGTTATCAACATAAGCTTGGTGGTGCTTACCGTGGTGTATTTGCATAGTTTGCTCATCTATATAAGGCTCTAATGCATTGTGGGCGTAGGGTAGGTTGGGGAGGGTAAATGACATAATTTTTAGTTTTTGTAAAATTACAGTTTTATTAGTTTACTTACATAAATGCTTTTTAAATAGCCGTATTATATTATTGTAACCAATACTTTGGTTCACTATTATTACGTTATACATTTTCCAAATGTAAAGGGTTCACTTTTTAGTTCCGTAAATTTAAAACCAAGGTTTTTAAATTATCGTATTTCAAAAATATCCAATGTTTTAAATTTTTATCAATTTAGCGTATGAAAAAGTTATTTACACTTATTAATAATATGGGCAGCAAAGGCATTGCCAATAATTATGACAAACAAAAACTTGGAATTTTTAACTTCGTAAATTTTTTTGGATTTTTAAGTGGCATCGTTATTCCATTATTGGGGTTAACTAACAATACCAATTTGCCTACTATTGCCTGGGTTGTAGCTATATCGCCCTGCTTTATAAGTGGTGCAGTATTAATAGCTATTTATTTACAAAAGTATAATGCTGCTTTACTCACTTACTTTATACTATACCCTACACTTACGTTGGCTGTGTACGTAGCTGGTATTGATGTTGGTATCGAACTCTTTTTTGTGTTGTATGGCGTATTTTCAATTTTTTTTCTTCAAAAAATTAACCATATAACCATCACCATTTCGTATATTATTCTTTGTTATATCAGTACATTTTTTATACACCTGCATTATGAAGTAGTATTGAAAAATATAAATATGCCCTTTTATTTATTCAACCAATTTTTATCTATAGCATTTATTTTTGTTGGTTTATTTTTTATAAAAAAAGAAAATACCATATACCAAAATACAATTAACAATAACCTACTAGTATTGGCTAATAATAATGTAGAGATAGTACAGAAGTCGAAAGCATTAGAAACAACAACCCTACAATTACAAGAACTAAATGAAATAAAAAATAGGCTATTTTCAATAATAGGACACGACTTACGAACACCAATGTATGGGCTCAAAAATTTATTTAAAAGTATAGAACAACATAACTTACCGGCAACCGAAATAAAGCTACTTATACCAGCCATAGTAGATGACCTTAACTACGCCACCAACCTTATGGAAAACCTACTACAATGGGGCAAAAGCCAAATGGAAGGTAGCAAAGCAAGTATGCAATTGCTCAATATTAATGAACTTATAACAAGCACTCAAAGCCTAATGAGGCTACAAGCCGATAACAAAAAAGTACACCTATTAACCAAAATAAATAAACCAATATACATATATGCCGATAAGGATATGATAGACCTTGTATTACGTAACCTAATGAGCAATGCTATAAAATACACCCACGAAAATGGAGAAGTTATAGTAGAGGCAACCGTACAAAACGAAATAGTACAAGTAACAGTACAAGATAATGGAATGGGTATAAAACAAGAAAACTTGATGAACTTATTTGGCGATGAATACTTTACCACTAAGGGTACTAATAATGAATCGGGTACTGGCTTAGGGCTTAAGCTTTGTAAAGATTTTGTACACAAAAATGGAGGCACTATACAAGTAACAAGTGAGCTAGGCAAAGGCAGTACATTTAGCTTTACACTACCAAAAGCATAATAGTAAGTATAAAAATATTATTGTTACTGTAAATTTATTGCTTTAAATTTGACTTTCGTTATTATATAAACTTACTCATTCGGAGTAAATGCTGCATATAATTTAACACTTTAATTTTTTTGTTTTTTTTACACCTACAGTTTTTACCAATTTTTTATAAAAAAAATGGTAGCTGTATCAACTTTAATTTTTTTTATTAAAAAAATAGATAACCTTATGGAATATAACTCCAGTAGAAACCATTTGAACATGAGAGAGTATGGTAGGCACATACAAATAATGGTATTGCATATATGCAACATTGAAGATGCCGATAAACGTAACCAACAAGCCAATATGCTTATTGAGTTAATGGCTTTTTTGAACCCTCAGTTAAAGGTAATGGACGATTACAAACAAAAACTGTGGGACGACTTATTTTACATAAGCGATTTTGCACTTGTTGCCAACTCACCTTACCCAATACCCCAAAAGGAAAGCCTTAACGAAAAACCAACTCAATTGCCCTACCCCAAACGTAAACCAAGGTACAACCACCTTGGCAAAAATTTGGAATTAGTAATAGATAAAGCCTTGGCCGAAGAGGATGAAGAAAAGAAATTAGGCTTTAGCAACAGCATTGCTTACTACATGAAATTGAGCTACAACAATTGGCATAAGGAAAACATACACGACGAAAATATAAGAGCCGAATTAACAGCTATAACTAACGGACAGCTTGACTTTACCCAAACGGGCTATGTTAAGTTTTATAGAGCAAACGAAGGGCGTAGCAATAACAATAACAACCGCAACAACCGCAACTTTAGAAACAATAATGCTAATAGCGGTACTGCAAGTAGAAACAACAATAACCCCAAAGGCAACAGCAGTAACCGACCAAATAACAACAGTAGTAGAAACAATAATTTTAAGAAAAAGCGGTTTTAGCACCTCATATTTTTGTATTACAGAAATAAGCTAAGTAACATTGCTTAATTGTAATATTATACTTAAATAAACAAATTTATTGTAGTACAACACGCTAATTTTTTTTGTAAGTACCGCCCATATATTTTATTGCTATTGCTATATATTTGGCTTAATTTTATTATTCCATATCATATAATACTATGCAAAAAATTATTACCCTTCTATTATTGTGCCTTTCGGCAAATGCTTATGCTCAGCAAGATATACTTGCCAATAACTTAGATAAAACAACGGCACCAAGCAAAGATTTTTTTCAATACGCCGTAGGCGGATGGATAAAAAAAACCCCCATACCTGCAAGTGAAAGTGGCTGGGGTATTGGCAATATGGTACAGGAAGAAATATATAACCGAATACTTGCTATTAATAAAAATGCTGCAATAGCCAAAGCGGCCAACGGCAGTACCACCCAAAAAATTGGCAACTTTTGGAAAACTGCAATGGATACCATAGCAATTAACAAAGCTGGACTAACACCTATACTGGGCGTAATTAAAAGTATAGATGCTATAAAAGGTATACAAGCTTTGCAAAACAATATTGCCCAATTACATAAAATGGGGGTTTCAAGTTTTTTTGGTCACTATATAGCACAAGATGATAAAAATAGTGAATCAATTATACAAAATTATAGCCAGGGTGGCTTGGGTATGCCCAACAGAGAATATTACTTTAAAACCGATGAGCGAACCTTAAAAGTACAAAAAGCCTATAAAGATTATTTGTTAAAAACATTTACCCAACTAAAAATAACTAACCCTACTAAAGTTGTAAGTGAAGTATACGAACTAGAAAAAAAATTAGCTACAGCCAGTAAAAAACTAGAAGACCTTAGAGACCCTTACAAAAATTATAATAAAATGACCCTCGCCGATTTAACAAAATTGGCGACAAACCTCAACTTTGAAAACTATGCAACTGCCATAGGAGTACAAAACATAACCGACTCAATTATAGTAGGACAACCAGAGTTTTTTAAAGCATTAGGAACCCAAATAAAAACTACAAACCTAGCCACTTGGAAAAACTATATGAAGCTACGTGTAATAACAAGCAATGCTGCTTACCTCGATGATAAAACTTACATTAATGCTTTTAACTACCGTAAAGCCCTTACTGGTGCTACCACACCAAGGCCACGGTGGAAAAGAGTATTAGATGCCGAAGAAGGTGCAATGGGCGAATTACTTGGTCAATTATTTGCTAAAGAATACTTTAACGAAAAAGCAAAAGAGCGGTACAGCAATTTGGTAGAAGCCATAAGAGAAGTATATGCCGAACGTATAAATAAATTGGAATGGATGAGTGCCACCACCAAACAAAAAGCATTAGAAAAATTAAATACCGTTGATAAAAAAGTAGGCTACCCCAACAAGTGGAAAAACTTTGATAAACTTACAGTTGGCACAGCATCGTACTTTGAAAATATGGTAGCGGCAAACTTGTATTGGCATGAGTATAGCATTAACAAATTGGGCAAACCTGTGGACAGAACCGAGTGGGATATGACACCCCAAACCTACAATGCCTACTACAACCCTAGCAATAACGAAATAGTATTGCCAGCTGGTATATTTGCCGTACCCGGTATGCGGGATGAAGACCTCGACGATGCCTTTGTATATGGCTATGGAGGTGCAAGTACTATAGGCCACGAAATTACACATGGCTTTGATGACCAAGGCCGCCAATACGATGCCAAAGGTAACCTAACCGATTGGTGGACAAAAGCCGATGGTGAAGAATATATAAAACGTGCAAAAAATATAATACAACAATATAACGAGTTTGTACCAGTAGATACTTTGCATATAAATGGCGATGCCACACAAGGCGAAAACATTGCCGACCTTGGTGGTATGGTGTTAGGCTTAGAGGCTTTTAAAAAAACACAACAATATAAAGATGGCAAACTTATAGGCGACCTAACACCTGTACAACGCTACTTTTTGGGCTATGCTTATGGCTGGATGTACCAAGAAAAAAAAGAAAAATTAGCCAACCAAGTAATGACCGATGTACATAGCCCTGCTAAGGAAAGGGTAAATGGGCCAGTAGTAAACATCCCCGAATTTTACGAAGCATTTGGTATAAAAGATACCGACCCAATGTATAGAGTACCTGCCAAACGAGTGAATATTTGGTAAGACTTTACCTTAAAAATAAAGGCCTTATAACGTAATTTTAGTGGTAAAATACTATTGTCTAAACTTTTTTGTGAGGCAAACTTATGAGGGTTTAATATATTTGATATAGATGCTGCTAATTGTACAGTAAGGTATTTGCAACCCAAAAAAGACTGAATGAATTTACCATAGGCTCAACCCATAGTTTAGAGAAAACTAATACTACCAAATAAGGTAACCACAAGAAACTTAATAAACGCAATGAATATAAAATGTAAAAAATTTTATAGTTTTAAATAAAAAACCCTTAATAATATTACAACTTGCAATATATCCACCTAGGTATTAGCTTTAATAATATACCCATTAGCCTCCACCGCTTAGTTATATACACAACTTTATTTTTAGCTACTATACCATTATATATTTGTACAACTGCTTTGTTTACAGGAGCTACCCAAAATTGCCCTTCACCCTTTGCCATTGCTGTATCAACAAAGCCTGGCCTTATATCGGTTATGTCTATTTTTTTATTTTTTGCTGCCAAGGCAGTTGCTTTTTGCTGTAGGCCTTCTACATAATTTATTTGAAATGCTTTTGATGCATTGTAAGCAGGTGCAATTCGGCTACCTCTACTACCACCTACCGAAGTAATAGCTACCAAATGCCCGTAGCCTTGCTGCTCAAAATAATTGAAAGCCCAAGTAGCCACACTAGTAAAGCCAAGTACATTAGTTTCAATTGTTTGTTGCTCTTTATCAAATGCTAATTGTTCGTTTAACTCACCTGTACCAGCACTTAGTATTAACAAATCAAGCCCACCTAATTGATTTACTAATGCTTGTATATTAGTAGCAACACTTGCAACATTACTTACGTCAAATGCTTGTATATAAAATGCATTTGGTTTAGTTTTTTTTAAAGCCCTTAACAACCCAATTCGCCTACCTGTAATACCTACATTATAATTGTTGTTAGCCAATACAGTTGCTATGCCATAGCCAATACCAGATGATGCGCCTACCACTATTGCTTTTTTCATTTTTCAATTATATTTTACTACTTCAATACAGTTTTAAAGTTTTTTACAAACTTCAATAATGGTTATAACCTTACTAACAAACTACCCTTTATAACTAATTTTTAAGTTTTTGTAAGTAAATGCATTTGTACACGTAACTACATTTATATAAAAATACAAAAATAAATTATGAAAAAAATAATGATATACTTAGCATTAATGCTATGCATTACAGTTGCTGCTACGGCACAACAATCGGAAGTGTTTGTAACCAAAGGCTTTGCCATAAAGGGGTACGACCCTGTAGCGTTTTACACCCAAAGCAAAGCTGTACATGGGTACGACTCCCTAGCCTACAAATGGAATACTGCAACTTGGTTATTTGCATCGGATAGCAATCGTATTGCATTTGCCCAAAACCCACAAAAGTATGCACCACAGTATGGTGGCTATTGTGCTTACGGTGTAGCTACTAACCATAAAGCCCCTACCGAAACGGATACTTGGACAATACTTAACAACAAACTTTACTTTAACTACAACTCAAAAGTAAAAACCGAATGGACAAAACAACAAGATGCCCTAATACAAAAAGCCGATACTAATTGGGTAGCCATAAAAAATGCAGAATAACTTTTTTGCCGATAAGGCAAAAACAAAAAAAATAAATGAACAAGACAATATTAATCTTAACTGCAATGGCAGTACTAGCCATAACTTTATACAGCAGTACTATACATGCTACTAACAACCCAAAGCTAACCCATACCATTAGCACTGCAATTGGTACAAATGTTAATGATACCACAGGGTTTGTACTTATTGAACTATTTACATCCGAAGGTTGCTCAAGTTGCCCACCTGCCGATAATTTGATAAATAAATTAGCTGCTGAAAATCGAAAAAATGTATTTATACTTTCGTACCATGTTGACTATTGGAACAGGCTTGGCTGGAAAGATAAATATAGCCAACCCGAATACTCCACTATACAAAGTAACTATGCTAACTACTTTAATAAAGATGGTGTATACACACCCCAAATAGTAGTAAATGGCAAAAGTGAATTTGTAGGCTCGGACAAGGTAAAACTTTATAGTGCTATTAATACAACAGTAACAAGTACCTATACATCGCCCATACAACTAAGTGCAACAACTAACAATAATAATGTAGTAGTTAATTACCAAGTGAACACAAATATGGCTGGTACACTTACTATTGCATTGGTTCAATTAGCGGCAACCACACAAGTAACCCGTGGCGAAAACGATGGGAGCACGTTACAACATACTAACATTGTAACTGCAATAAAACCCCTTCCAGTAAGTAATACAGCAAAAGAAATAAATTTTTCGTTAGCCAGTATTGAAAAGTTTACGCCTCCAAACTATACAATAATAGCCTTTGTACAAAATACAAAAGGCGAAGTAACGGCAGTAACTGAAAGCATAATTAAGTAAAAGAGTGAAAAAGGTAAAGTATAATCAAGTTTTATTTTTTATTAGCAAAAAATTTAGTTTTAGATTTTTAAATAAATTTGCTTTAAGTTAGCTAATTAGCTAACTTTGTATGTAACATTTTCATGAGTGAAAAAAAATTTAAAAGAGATATTTATTATTTTGATGACTATTATTTGAAATTTTATGCACAACAAATTATAGACGTAAAAAAGAAACTAAACTGGACTTTGGAATTAATTGCTACAATATAAAGAGTACCAAAAAAGTATTTTGAACATATTACAAATTCAACTGGCATTTTTGAAATTAGGGTTGAAGTTGGTTCAAATATTTTTAGAGTATTTAGTTTTTTTGATGAGGGACAATTAATTATTTTGATAAATGCATTTCAAAAGAAAACACAAAAGACACCTAAAAAAGAAATTGAATTAGCAGAAAAATTAAAAAAACAATACTTTAATGGAAAACAAAATAAATAAATTAACTTCTTTCTCCGAACATTTAGATCAAGAATATGGCAAAAAAGGTACTCCTGAAAGAGAAAATTATGAACAAGAGTTTGAAGCTTTTAAACTTGGTGTAATGCTACAAGAACTACGTAAACAAAAAGGATTAACACAAGAGCAACTAGCTCAAAAATGTGGAACTACAAAAACATATATCTCTAAAATTGAAAATCATTCAAGTGATATAAGATTGTCAACATTAATGAGAATAGTGCAAGTTGGCTTAGGAGGTCATTTGAACATGAATGTAAGTTTAAACTAATACAAATTAAAACTTTATAAAAATGTTTTAACAGAATTAATTGCATTTTTATGTCATTAGTGTTGTTTAGTTGTAGTCAGTACAGCAATGCCTACCCACAACTGAAGTACTATTTTAACAAAAACCCTAGCCTTTGTTAGTATGCCTAATTGTACTTACAACAATATTCCTATTTAAGTAGTTGTTGGTGTTATGGCGTAGCCTACCAACAACTATTTTACTATGTTGCTCACACAAATATACCACCTAACATAACAGGCTTTTGCATTGGTTGCAAAAGCCTGTTTTAATTGAACATATTTTTTCTAGCCATTGATAGTATGGCGAAGCCTACTAACAACAAACCAGTAATAATTTATTAACCCTCCGCCTCCACTACTGCTGGTAATCCACCATCGGCCATTTCGGCTACTTTTACTTTTATTCTTGCTTCAAGGTCGGTGGCTAACTCGGGGTTATCGAGCATCATTTGCTTTACACTTTCTCTACCTTGCCCCAACTTGTTACCATCGTAACTAAACCAGCTACCGCTTTTTTGTATTACGCCAAGGTCCACACCAATATCTATTATTTCGCCGGCTTTGCTTATACCTTGGCCAAATATAATATCAAACTCGGCTTGCCTAAATGGTGGCGCTACTTTGTTTTTTACCACTTTCACTTTTACTCGGTTGCCTATGGCTACATCGCCATCTTTTATTTGGGTCATACGCCTTATATCTAACCGTACAGATGCATAAAACTTAAGGGCATTACCACCTGTGGTTGTTTCGGGGTTGCCAAACATTACCCCAATTTTTTCACGTAGCTGATTTATAAATATACAAATAGTGTTCGTTTTGTGTATAGTAGCCGTAAGCTTTCGCAATGCTTGGCTCATTAGCCTTGCTTGTAGGCCCATTTTGCTATCGCCCATTTCGCCCTCCAATTCACTTTTGGGTACTAGTGCTGCTACCGAATCTATTACCACTACATCTAATGCCCCACTTAGTATAAGCCTATCGGCTATTTCGAGGGCCTGTTCGCCATAGTCGGGTTGGCTTATAAGGAGGTTATCAATATCAACCCCCAATTTTTGTGCGTAAGCACTATCAAAAGCATGCTCGGCATCTATAATAGCACACATACCGCCAAGCTTTTGTGCCTCGGCTATTACGTGGGTACTAAGGGTGGTTTTACCACTACTTTCGGGGCCATATATTTCTACCACTCTGCCACGGGGTAGGCCGCCTATGCCCAACGCCATATCGAGCCCTAGTGAGCCAGTACTTATTACCTCTTGTGTTTGTATACCTTTTTCATTCATCATCATTACACTACCTTTGCCAAAGTCTTTATCTATTTTATCAATAGTAAGTTTAAGTGCTTTTAACTTTTCCATTGCTTCGCTTTTGTCCACCTTTTCTGCTTTTGCCATTGTTATATATTTTTGTTTTTTATTTTTTTTTGGGGTAAAAAAAATGAGTTGCTAATTTTCAAATTTACTACAACTGTGCCTGTAGTTGTTATAAAGTTGTACACTTTTTTACGCTGTTATAAATAAATAGCTAAGCGGTACATAGCTTAACTATTTATTGTATTACTAACCGTATAAATTCGCTACAAATGTAGGGTTATTTTTCAAATAACCAAAATATTTAGCAATTATTTTGCTAAATTTATTTGGGTTGGGTAAATGCCTTTAACAAAACTTAATTAATACCTCTCTTAAAAATATTTCATTTGTTATGTGTAACTCCACAAATACCTCAATTTAAATTTAGTTAGTATTAAAAAAACTTTGCTCTATTGAGTTAAAGGCAAGAATAAACGAGGCAGATAGGGAAAATTAAAATTTTCTAATAATGCTTTTTGATCCACTATATTTTGAAAGTTTAAATGAATAACAGGTTTACTAGTTGCGGTCTCGGAAAAGCCAACACTACATTATGAAATAAACCGAAAACTTAAAGTGAGTAAAAGTAGGGTAAGTTACCACTAAAAGCCTACTACAAAATACCAGATATCAGCCAAAAGCTACCACTTATACTCAATATAGTACCACATATAGCCCCGTGTTAGATAATTAGTTAATTTAGTGCCAACATTGCATTGGCAAATATAAT
>JAYWGN010000004.1:0-10113 GCA_043778255.1 Chitinophagaceae bacterium
AAGTTTGTTTATTCAACCTGCCTGCCGGCAGGCAGGTCGGCATTTGATGTTAATTAACTAAAATACTTTTGGACTAAATACCATTTCACAATGTTATTAGAATACAGCAACCCCCATTTTTTTTACAAAAAAAATAAAAAAAACGCTACATAATTGTAGCGTTTAAAATTATTTATAAAAAATAAAAATTAATTTAAACTGATGTTAAAAAAGTTAACTTCAACTCTGCTGTTTTTTGGTGTAGCACTTAACTTAGGTATATTGCTTACGGTTGGTTTATTAGGTACAAAGTAAGTAGCATTACCTTTTTTTATAGTACTAAAACTATTTAAACTAAAATATTGGGTTGTAGCTGTATTAAGTTGTAATAACTTACCACCTTTAAAGCTATAACCGCTTCGTAACGAAAAGTTTTGTGTGCCTTGGCGTACAGTAATAACTTTTTTGTTAGTACCCGATTTCTTTTTGCCACCACTAGCTGCAAACATTAATGCCGATGCAATAAATAATACAATAAATAAACTTATTTTTTTAAATGTTAATGCTTTCATGTGTTATTATTTTTTAGTTTTAAAAAAAAGTAAATTTATAATCATAGAGTAATAAAACTATAAAATGGTTGCTACAAAGATAACGTATTATTTAATGAGTATAGTAGGGTAGTTATACCCATTTTAGCATTTATTTAACATATTGTTACAATTTTTTTATCAATTATTTGCTTTTATTGCCACTTTATACTAATTTTAAACTAAGAAACTAGCCTATGGCAGACTATTCCTCCAATCAATTCAAAAATGAATTGAACCAAATATTGAATAATTATCGCAATTTGCGAAATGAATTTGCACACCAATTTATTGATGAAGATACCTTTGAAATTATTATAGATTATTACGATGAACGGGAACAACTACAAAAAGCATTAGAAGCTGCTAACTTTGGAGTGGCACAATTCCCTTACTCCTCTGTTTTATTATTAAAAAAAGCAGATTTATTAATTGCCACTACTAAATATAACGAGGCATTAGAAATATTGGAGCAAGCCTCTTTATTAGATGCAGGTGACCTTAACTTATACATACTTAAAACCGATGCATACCTAGCCACCGACCAACAAGATAAAGCAATAGTACTGCTAGAAGAAGTGCTTCATTTATTTGATGGTAAAGAAAAAATTGAACTATTATTTGAGTTAGCTGATGTGTATGACGATCACGAAAATTTTGAGAAGGTATTTGATTGCCTCGTATATATATTGCAAATAGATGGCACTAACGAAGAGGCATTATACAAAATTTGTTATTGGGCCGACCATACCAAACGTAACGACGAAAGCATTACGTTACACTTACACTTAATTGACCAAAACCCTTACTCGGAGTTAGCTTGGTTCAATTTGGGATCGGCGTACCAAGGTATTAAATTATACGAAAAGTCCATAGATGCCTATAAATATGTATTGGCCATAAATGAAAAATTTGATTTTGCATACCGCAATATTGGCGATGCTTATATGCGGTTACGTAAGTATAAAGATGCCATAGAACACCTGCTTAAAGTGTTGGAGTTAGCAAAGCCCGAAGAGGTTATATACCAAGCCTTGGGTTACTGTTACGAAAAATTAAAGCAGCCTGCCGAAGCAAGATTTTATTATAAAAAAGCAGTACACCTTAACCCCGATAATGCATCGTTACATTACAAAATAGCCGTTACATATATGCTACAAGAGCAATGGAAAAATGCGATAAAATTATTGGAGACTTCGTTAAAAGTATTTAGGCTACACCCTGAGTTTAATTTTGCTATGGCAAAATGCTATTTTCAGTTAGATAATTTTGAACAAACCATACACTATGTAAGTAACACCTTAGCTATAAAGCAAAATAGTGCAAAGGCTTGGGAACTGTTACTCATAAGCTGCTACACCAAACAGGAGTATAACGACGGACTCGACTTTTGCGAAACTGCCTTAAATGCAACAAATTTTAAAACCATTTTTTTATATTACAAGATAGCTTTTTTGCAGGCAGTGGGTAGCACAACCGAAGCTTTAAATACTTTGCACAAAGCATTAGCAATAGCTCCAAAGCAATTAAAATACCTAATTGAACTTAACCCTTCATTATTGTTGCATCCACAATTTGTAGCCTGTATAGTGCAATACAAACATTGAGGTTGGTGACGATTTAAGGTATAACCAACACTTTAGCAAAGTTAGTTAATCAAAGTTCGGTTTATATCCGAATTATTTATATATTTGTATTTACAAAATGAGAATTATAGGAAAGAAAAAAATATTGAAGCTAAAAAAGAAAAACATTGGAAACAAGAGACTTTGTGATGAGATTGATATTTTAATTTCCGATTTAGAAGAGTTTAATGCAAACAAAAATCATATTTTACAAATAAGAAAAGATGCTGACTGTGTACACAATGATGGGTTTTATTTTTTTGACATTAACATTCACAGAACTTTAATAATGATTGAACTAGATAATGAGGGTGAAGCAACAATTATTTGGGTTGGAACTCATAAGGAGTATGAAGCTACATTTAAAAGCAATAAAAAGACAATTGAAAAATGGTTGCGAAGTAATAGTTATTTGGATTAATATATATGCCCAAGTAATGTTTTTAGTATATAAAGCCTGTTAGTTAGGTGAAATATAAATATGGCAGCTTAACAACAGAAAAAAATAAGATATAAAATGAAAACACATTTTGATATAGAAAAATTAGTTGAAAATGGTTCTCTTACTAATGAATTAGATTATGAAAGAGCTTTAGTAGCAGACAGAAAATTGAGGTTACTCTCAAAAGAACATACTCAATTTAAAAGTTTAAGGTTAAAACTTCGTGATATAATAGAAGTATATGAAAAAACAGAATGGAATAATGTAGATAATATAACTGATGAAAAATTAATAGAGAGTGAAAAGTATGAAAGAATTGCAGATGCAGAGAGAAAATTTATAGAAAATAGAAAAAAAGAAATAAAAATAAAACTTAAAGAGTTAGATTTAAGACAAGAGGATTTAGCAATATTATTGGGTCATAAAAGTAAAACACACATATCTGAGCTAATAAATGGAATTAAACCTTTTACTTTAAAAGACTTGATAATAATTAATCGGCTACTAAAAGTTAGTATTAATAACTTGATTCCAGTTTATCTTTCCGAAGAAGATCAATTAAGAGTTAAAGAAGCCGTAAAAATACTTGCCAACCCCAAAATAAAACTTACTAGTGAAAATTTGGTACTTGCATAAAATTTCTTTAAAAAACTAGAGGGCATTATGATAAAGGTGAAAATTTTGTTGTTTATTAATACATTTATTTTCAATCCTAGTCATTAATAGTAGCTAAATTCAGCACTAAATTCCCATTGGACTCAAGTCATATCATAGTAGTACAACATCAAATTTTAATCATTATTTTTGTACTTATGATAACAGCCTCATACTTATTTAATAACCATAAAGTAAAGTATTATTTTGAACAATCTATTAAAGGTGTGGACAGTTTTAGCAAAGCTGAGCTTACAGTATTTATAACCGATAATAATGTATATGAATATTACAAGCATTTTTTTGAAGGTAGAAAAGTAATTGTACTAAAGGCTGGTGAAGCCACCAAAAGCCTTGCCACAGTAGATTATATAATTGCCGAACTTACTACAATGCAAGTAAATAAAGATTATTTGTTAGTAGGTATGGGTGGTGGTGTGGTAACCGATATTACAGGGTTTGTAGCTAGTATTTATATGAGGGGAATTTCATTTGCTTTTATGCCTACCTCACTATTAGCAATGGTAGATGCAGCTATTGGTGGCAAAAATGGCGTAAGCTATGGCAACTATAAAAATATAATTGGCACTACCCAACAACCTAAATGGATAATATTTGACCGTACCTTGCTCTACACTTTACCCCAACAGGAATGGGTAAATGCATTTGCCGAAATTATAAAATATGGCGTAATACTTAATGAAAAATTATTTAGATTATTGCAACAACATACCCTACAAGAATTTCAGGATAAACATTACCTAACTGCAAAGTTGTTGTATATATGTACTCACATTAAATCGTTACTGGTACAGGATGATGTGTACGATGTAGCCAACCGTAGGTTACTTAACTTTGGGCATACAGCAGGGCATGCTATTGAAAAATTAGAGAATTGCCCACATGGCTTTGCCATTGCTAAAGGTATGGCAATAGCCCTCACCATTAGCGAGGAAATTAATAACTTTTATAGTGAAGCTAAAGCAGAAGTATTGGCATTGTTAGCCAAATTTAATTTGCCTACCAACTTAATAGCCCACAAAGCTGATGTAGTACAATTAATACAAATGGACAAAAAAAGAGAAAACGATACCATTAATTATATTGTAGTAAATAAAATTGGTGAGGGAAAAGTATTGCCTATTTCACTAGTACAATTACAAAGTTTATTTGAAAAAAGTATATAGAAAATAAAAAAATACTGCCTTATTTATTGGTATTAAAAAAAGTATAAAATGAACATAACTATACAGCCAAGTACCTTATATGGTAGCTTACAAATACCTGCTAGTAAGAGTTACATGCAAAGGGCATGTGCTGCTGCTTTGCTTAAAGGTGGCATTACTACACTACACAATAGCGGAATTAGCAACGATGACTTAGCAGCAATTAATACTATACAACAGTTAGGTGCTACCGTTACTAAGGTTGGTAATGCCGTTGTAATTGACAGTAAATTTGATAATTTTTTTACAAAAAAAAATGAAATTATTAATTTGAATTTAGGCGAAAGTGGCTTGGGCTTACGAATGTTTACACCTATAGCAGCACTGCTACCTAATACTGTACAACTAAGTGGTAGTGGCTCTTTGGTTACAAGGCCTATGCATTTTTTTACTGAGGTATTGCCTCTGTTAAATGTTACTTTAACTACTAATGATGGATACTTACCTTTTACAATAACAGGTAGTTTGCAACCAACCAATATTGAAGTGGATGGTAGTATGAGTTCACAATTTATTACTGGCTTACTTATGGCTTATAGCTATACCAATTGTACCGCTACTATTACAACTAATAACCTTACTAGCAAACCTTATATAGCTATTACACTCAATGTATTAAGAGCATTTGGGTTGCCTTTGCCTGTAAATAATAACTATGAGCAATTTATATTTAGTAAAATAAATAAGTCCTTAGAACCTCCAAGTACAGCATTTAATTACACTATAGAAAGTGATTGGAGTAGTGCCTCTTTTATGTTAGTAGCAGCTGCTATAAGTGACGATGTAACCTTTACTGGGCTTAACTTAAGTAGCGAACAAGCAGATAGTGCAATTATATATGTGTTGGATAAAGCTGGTGTAAAAATGTACTTGACAAAAACTGAAGTTTCGGTATTAAAGAGTACCATACTACCTTTTTATTTTAATGCTACTAACTGCCCCGATTTGTTTCCACCACTTGTAGCATTGGCAGCTTATGCTAATGGTACCACTACACTTAAAGGTGTAAATAGATTAATGCATAAGGAAAGTAACCGTGGCTTAACTTTACAAACTGAGTTTGCTAAGTTGGGTGTAACTATACATATTAATGGAGATGAAATGCAAATTATTGGAACTGGTAAGGTGGCAATAGCTAACCCTAATTGCACAAGCCACCACGACCACCGTATAGCTATGGCTTTGGCTGTGGCTGCATTACAAGCCAATACTGGTATTACAATAAACGATGCAGAGGCAGTTAACAAATCGTACCCTAACTTTTATAACGACTTACAAAGTATTGGTGCTAAACTTACCGAAAACTTTAACTAGCTCTCAATAGCTTGGTTAAGGTATTGTACTAAGGGTTGCAATAATTTACATTTGGCTATCGTGTTTTTTACAAAATTTTTATCGGTCAATTCTTCATCTGTTACAGGTGTTGATGCTATAAAGCTTTTATGCTTTAAGAATTGTATAGCTTCATTTTCTACATCGTAACCCTTAGGTGGTCGGCTTAGTACCATACCATCATCTTTACTTAATTGCTTAAATGTTTTTACAAATGCTTTGTTACTAACTATTGCAGCAAATGCTTTGAAGTTATAATCAATCTCTTGTCTTATTTTGGCCAAATCGGCTGCCTCAGGCATATACACACCACCTACCAAAAAACTTTTATTGTTAGGCTCTACTTGTAAATAATAACCTGCACCCATCATTTTTTTTCCTCCCTTTACAAAGTGGGCTCCAAAGTTAGTTTTGTAAGGGTTTTTATTTTTACTAAATCGCACATCTCTATTAATCCGAAACGTACAATTTTTAACCTCCAAATCAGCAATTGGCAAATCAAATGTACCAATACCAGCTATTAATTTTTCAACAAGGTTTTGAAAATCTTGTTTTGCATTTTCATAAGTTTTTCTGTTGGCATCAAACCATACTTTACTATTATTAGTAGTAAGCTGTTGTAAAAATTGAAGGGTGTTTTGTTGTAGCATTATTTTATTTTTTTACTTTAGTGATAGTAAATATTCTTTTAAATGTTCATTGTTTGTTGACATGCTAATGGCTTTTTTTGGCTTTTTCATTTGTGCTGCTATAACTGGTGGAAGTTCTATTTTGTTACCAATTATGGGTTCTACTACATCGTAAAATTTGATGGGATGAGCCGTTTCCAATACTATACCATTAGCTATATTATGGTGTTGCATATACTGCTGTAAAGCACTGTAGCCCACAGCTCCGTGTGGATCAAGTAAGTAATTATAGGTTTTATACACCTCCAATAAAGTGGCTTTGGTATCATTATCACTTACACTATAACTTGTAATATCTTTAACAATAGTACTATGCACCTGATTATACAAATTAGCTATACGTACAAAGTTACTTGGGTTACTTACATCCATAGCATTTGATATGGTGGCTATTGTAGCACTTGGATTGTATGAAGCCGTTTTTAAATATTGCGTTACGGTATCGTTACTATTACATGCCGCTACAAAATGTGTAATTGGCAAACCACTTGCCTTAGCTATAAGCCCAGCACATATATTACCAAAGTTGCCACTGGGTACACTTATAACCAATGGTTCGCCTTTATGTTTCCATTGTTGGTAGGCGTAATAGTAGTAAAATTGTTGCGGCAACCACCTTGCTACATTTATACTATTTGCCGATGTTAAAAATGTGTGTTGTTGCAACTCCTGTTCCATAAACATAGCTTTTACCATAGCCTGACAATCATCAAAATTACCATCTACTTCAAGTGCGGTTATGTTATTACCTAATGTGGTAAGTTGCATTTCTTGTACAGTACTTACCTTACCTTTTGGGTATAATATTACCACATTTATACCTTCAATATTGTAAAATCCGTTGGCTACAGCACCTCCAGTATCGCCACTTGTGGCTACCAATATGGTTACTTTTTTTGTATTATTTTTTAAAAAATAAGAAAGGCAACCTGCCATAAATACTGCACCAATATCTTTAAAAGCTAGGGTTGGGCCGTGGTATAATTCTAATGCATATATACCGCTTTGTATTGGTACTAATGGTATGGAAAAATTAACAGTTTCCGCTACTATTTTTTGTAATTCATTTGTAGGTATAGTATTGCCTACAAAGGGTTGTATTACTGTATAAGCTATTTCCTCTTTGGTATAATTTTCTATATTTTCAATAAAATTTGTTGGTAAGTTTGGTATATATTCAGGGTAATATAAACCTTTATCGGGTGCTTGTCCGTTAAGGGTTGCAGTGGCAAAATCAACTACTGGGGATTGTTTATTTAAACTATAATAATTCATACATTTTAACTTTGTTTTATACTTCAGTTATGGTAACACCTTTTGCATTAATGCTAGTAGTGTAAGTATTACAAGCTATGGCAATAGTGGTATAATATTGTTGCATATTGTTAGCAATTTTAGTTGCAGTAAGTTCAGTATCGCAAAGCATAAATATACTTGGGCCTGAGCCACTAATGCCTCCACCAATGGCTCCTAAGCTAAGGCATTGTTGCTTTATTATATCAAAGCCTGGTATTAGTTTACTTCGTAGCGGTTCAGCCACTACATCATGCAATGCCCTACCAATAAGGCTATAATTGCTTTGCAACAAACCTGCTACAAGAGCACCTACATTTGCCCATTGTTGGGTAGCTATTTTTAAAGCTATTTCTGGTTTCAATATTTTTCGAGCATCAGCAGTTTTTATTTCTATTTGTGGGTGAGCTATTGCAACATACAGTGGTGGGTATTGCAAACTTATAATATCCAATGGTGAGGCTGACCGTACCAATGTAATGCCACCATATATGCACGGTGCTACATTATCGGGGTGTGCTGCTCCACTAGCAAAAGCTTCGCCTGCCATTGCAAACCCTACAAGTTGTATATTGGTAAATGGTTGCCCTAATAAATAGTTAGCGCCTACCACAGCACCTGCTGCACTTGCAGCACTTGAACCTAAGCCACTGCCAGGTTTTATTTGTTTGTTAATAGTAATAGCAAAGCCAATGTGAGGTTTATTGAGTTGTGCCAATAATGCTTGTAAAGCAACACCAGCCACGTTTTGCCGAGGTTGTGTTGATAAATTAAAATCGTCAATATGATTAATAGTAATAATGCCAGTATGGTTGAGTTCCATATACATTTCATCTTGTGGGGCGGCTACCGCCATGCCCAATACATCAAACCCACATACCATATTTGCAATAGTAGCAGGTGCTAATATTTTTATTTTTTTCACTATATTTTATTTTTTTTATAAAAAAATATAAATACCCATAATTACCTTAAAGCTGCCCTTACAATATCGGCAAATACACCACTGGCTGTTACATCGGCACCGGCACCAGCACCTTTTATTACTAGGGGTTGTTGGCTATATCTGTTGGTATAAAATGTTACAATATTATCTTTACCATACAGGTGGTAAAAGTCGTGTGCTGTATCAATATGTTGCAAACCTACACTAGCTTTACCGTTGTAGTAAGTGGCTACAAATTTTAATTTACAATTGGCTAATGTTGCTGTTTTGTATAATTGTTGAAAATGTGCTTCTTCATTTTGCAAAGCAATATAAAAATCACTAACCGAACCTACCATACAACTTGGTGGCATAAAACTTACATTGGTAATTTCATCCATTTCAATAGTAGCACCACACTCCCTTGCCAATATCATTATTTTTCTCATTACATCTTTTCCGCTAAGGTCAAGGCGAGGGTCAGGCTCGGTAAAGCCTTCATTTTGTGCTTGTTGTACTACAGTAGCAAAGCTAGTGGTGCCATTATAATTGTTAAATACATAATTGAGTGTACCACTTAACACTCCTTCTATTTTGGTAATGCTATCGCCACTACTTAGTAAATCTTTTAAAGTACCCATTACTGGCAAACCTGCCCCCACATTGGTTTCTATTAAAAAAGGTGTAGTGTATTTTTTTGAAGTATCTTTTAATTGTTTGTAATATTGGTAAGTGCCACTACTGGCAATTTTGTTGCATGCTACTACTGCTATTGCATGTTGTAATAGTGGTAAGTAAGCATTTGCAACAGCATCATTAGCTGTAACATCTACAAATATTGAATTACGTAAATTGTTATTTATAATTGTATTACAGTATTCAGTTATTGATAGTGGGTTACCATTTTCTAATTCAGTTTCCCAATTAGTCCAGTCAATTCCTTTTGTATTAATGGCAGTTTTTTTGCTATTGGCTATGCCAACTAGTTTAATATTTATGGCATATTGTTTTTGCAAATACTGTTGCTGTTGTTGCAATTGGTTACACAATTTTTTGCCCACATTACCCACACCAGCTAAGTACAAATTTATTTGCTTGTAGGTAGCAGCAAAAAAACATTCGTGTAATACATTTACAGCTTTTTCTACATCGGCTGCTATTATAATTGCCGATATATTTCGTTCACTCGAACCTTGTGCAATTGCTCTAATATTTATACCATTTTGCCCAAGTGTATGAAACATTTTACCTGCTATACCCGTTTGTTGCTGCATACTATCGCCTACCAATGCTATAATAGCTAAATTATTTTCTACTACTAATGGTTCTACTTTTGCTGTGCTTATTTCGTACTCAAA
>JAYWGN010000005.1:0-10093 GCA_043778255.1 Chitinophagaceae bacterium
CTGCCTGCCGGTAGGCAAGTTTGTTTATTCAACCTGCCTGCCGGCAGGCAGGTCGGCATTTGATGTTAATTAACTAAAATACTTTTGGACTAAATACCATTTCACAATGTTATAATAGCATAAAGTTATAATAAACTCAAAGTAAAAGCAGCATAACTTATTAGGGCTTTAGCTTATTATTGTTATATAAGTAATGTACTATAACTTTATGTAGCGAATAGGTTCTTTATATTTTTCAAAAAAAAATTATAGCTATACCAAGCAATTGTTATGAACTCAGTTATTACTAATTATATTCAAAAATTTGTAACATTATCCAATGAGGAACTTTTACAATTTGCTAGTTGCTTTAAAGAAGTAGCTATTAAAAAAAGACAATATATAGTACAACCAAACTTTACGGCTAAGCATCGCAACTATGTATTAAATGGAGCTTTTAGAGCATTTGTAGTAGGCGATGAAGGGCAAGACCATACCATTACATTTGCCATTAATGATTGGTGGATAACTGATTATACAAGCTACATAACTCAGCAACCTGCTACAATGTTTGTAGAGGCACTCGAAAACAGTACTCTACTACAACTCGATTACCAAAGTGAGCAAGAGCTTAAACTTTCTAATCATAAATTCGAAACATTTTTTAGAATAATTGCCGAACGTGGCTTATCGTTTCAACAACGTAGAATTATAAGCAACCTCACTCATAGTGCCGAAGAACGTTACGAAGAGTTTTTTAATAAGTACCCACAAGTAGTACAAAGTGTACCTCAATATACCTTAGCCTCATACTTGGGTATGACAACCGAATACTTATCCAAATTAAGAAATAGAAAAACCCTAAAAAAGCAGTAAGTGTAACTTTAGTAGTGTTAATTTGCAATTAATATGAATCCCAATGCAATAAGTGCTTTTGAATATATTGGAATTTTAATTTCAATAATATTAGGGCTAGGTATTACACAAATATTATCATCAATAGCGGAGTGTGTTTACAATAGTAAACAAATTAAATTTTATTTCCCTCATACTATTTGGGTTATCATTATTTTATTTTTGCATATACAGGAGTGGTTTATTATATACGAACTTAAAAATTATCCGGTATGGAAACTGCCTACATTTTTATTTATGCTCCTTTATCCAATAGTACTTTATATTATTGCTAAGCTACTTTTTCCTCCCAATGTGGAGGCAACCGTAGTAAATTTTAAGGAGTATTTTATGCAAAGTTTTTCCAAAATATATACGCTTTTTAGTATAGCAGTATTTACTTCTATTTTTTTTAATGTATTTATTTTAAATGTACCATTACTACAACAATCGCTACTGTTTATACCCATACTTATTTTTATAAGTATGGTATGGTTTAATGTAAAATTGGAATGGTTACATAAACTAATTGCAATAGTATTTATTATAATTATTATAATTACAACCATAACCGAAGTAAATAAGTGGTATATTAAATAGTGTAGGGTAGCTATTAAAAAAATGTCCTCAACACTTTTAAGCAGTAAGCAAACTACAGCCTCTAGTATCACTAGTATCTAACCTGCCTTGTACCTCAAAATTTTCATTTTGGTATATAATACCAATATCATCAGTAGCTATAAAGCTACACGAATATATATTGGCCAAATCAATTATATTAAGTACACCTTTACCTGTAAGGCTTACCTGCAATGGGTTATCGGCTTGGCGTACTAGTACTTTCATCCATGGCGGTGTGGCAAATAATCCTGTTTGGTTAGTGTAGGCTTGGCTTAGTAATTCTGTCATTCCATATTCGCTATGTATAATACTACAACCCAACCTAGCTTTTAGTAATTCATGTATTTGTTGCCTTGTATATTCTGTTCCTCTGCCTTTCATACCACCCGTTTCTATAATGGTTACATGTTCCAAATTCATTTTGTAAAGTACCGCAAAATCGAGTAAAGCAAACGTAACGCCAAATAGTAGGGTAGGTTGCTTATCATACTCCAACTGTTGTAGCATTAAGTACAAATGTTCATATTCATTCAAATAAAAGTCGCTTAACGGATGGTTGCTTTTTACAATAAAATCATTAACCATATATACTAACGATGAGCCAGTACGTTCTAAATAAGAAGGTAATAAACCAATTACACAATACTGAGTAATACTGCCATAAAACTGCTCAAAAGCTTTGGTGTAGCTAGTTTGGTATATGCTTAACTCCTTTATATAATGGCTACTAGTAGTGTTGCCAGTAGTGCCACTACTTGTAAATATCTGTTCGGGTTCAAATGCAGTAGTGGTTATTTTATTATTTTTAAAAAACTGAATGGGCAAAAATGGTATATCCTCAATTACATTTACCCTATCAATATTTATTTGTAATGCATCTACATATTGTTGGTACAATATATTGTGTTGGTACTGGTAAGTAAATGTGGCAATTGCCTGCTGTTGAAATGTTAAATTAGTAGTAGTAAAAATATTATTTGCTAACAAAGGGGTAGATGTTTATAAAATTTACGTAATTTGTATTGTGATAATTCAAAATTATAAAAGATAAATGAAAAACTTACTATACTTACTCATCATAATTGTATTTGCTATGGCTTGTAACAAAGATAAATACACCACAAAGCCTCAATTAGAATTTAAAAAAATTAATGGCAATGTATTTCCCAAAAACAGTGAATTAAAAATGGAGTTAAATGTAACTGATAAAGAGGGCGACTTAACCGATACATTGTTCATATACAAGCTTAACAAAAATTGTATGAAGGATACCTTAAAGTTATTTTACAAAATGCCTACTTTCCCCACCAATACTAATTTGCAAACCGAGTTGCTAGTTAACTATACTTATGGTATTAATGGTATTTATCCATCAATAACTTTATCGAGTAAGTGTAATGGTAATCAAAATGATACTTGTACTTTCAAATTTATAATAAAAGACAAAGCTGGCAACAAAAGCGACTCAGTAGTAAGTCCACAATTGGTGCTGCTTAAGTAGCAATGCTTTATGGCATATACTTTGGTACTTGCTCCATGGCCATGTTTAACTCCATATCCCAACCTAAGTTTTCATCGCCATTTGTTATAATCATATACCTACATTGTACTACAGTGTAGTAGTTGTGTATTTGTTGTAGCACCGTTATATCTAATTTTATTTGTTGGCTTTTACATTCTATTAATAGCAATGGTTTTACAGTAGCATCATATACAACTATATCAAACCTTTTATTTTTTTCAAATATTTTCAGTTTCTTTTCTACCGCAATTGCAGCAATTGGGTATTTTAAATCAGCAATTAAATACTGTAAATAATTTTGCCTCACCCATTCTTCAGGTGTAAGTAGTAACCATTTTTTTCTTATTACACATTTTATATAGCCAATAGTAGCTGTTTTTTTTATGCTATGGTTATAAGTATTGTAGGGTATTGTAAACAAGTGCTTCTTTTCTTTTTTTTTACTTTTTATTAAAATAATAAGGAGCATTTACCAGCTTTACTTCACTAGCACTATGCACCGCATATTGAAACCCTTTTTGCAAAGCATAAGCACCATATTGTCCTGCTTTATTTAGGGCTATAAAGCCTACTTGCATGTCCAGAGCTTTTGTTTTATTTTGTTGTACTATACGTTCAATGGCTTTACGGCAAGCAGTTTGAGGTGTATTGCCTTGCCTCATATATTCTGTAACCAAGTAGCTGCCACATACTTTTATAACAGCTTCGCCTAAGCCACTACTGGTTACTGCACCCACTGCACCATCTACATATAGGCCAGCACCTATTATAGGTGAGTCCCCTACACGGCCGTGTAATTTGAATGCCATACCACTTGTAGTACAAGCTCCACTTAGGTTGCCTATATTATCTAATGCTACTAAGCCCATAGTATCGTGGTTGGGTGTACCATCGTCAAAGTATATTGGCGCAAATGGCCCATTATTTTTAGTACCACTTTCAATATTTATTTGGGGTTTGTATTCCGTTTTTTTAAGCCACTCCACATAAGTTTTTTGTGCATCGGTGCTTAATGTTTGGGGCATTTTTTCAAACCCATTTTGCAATGCAAATTGCAATGCTCCATTGCCTACCAGCATTACATGTGGTGTAAGTTCCATTACCTTACGTGCCACTTGTATTGGGTGTGCTATTTGCTCCAACCCAGCTACTGCACCACAGTTATATTGGTGATCCATTATACTCGCATCAAGGGTTACTATGCCATCTCTATCGGGGTTACCACCTAAGCCTACACAGCAGTTTATTTGGTTTTCAATATACACAGCTCCTGCCTCTACTGCATCAAGTGCAGTAAGGTTATTTTTTATTTGGGTATAGGCTTGTTTGGCTACTGCTACACCACTATCCCAAGTGGCTATTACAATGGCTTTGGGTGCAGTTGTAGTAGTAGCTTTAGTAAGGGTAGGCATACTATTTGCCATGGCTGTAAGTCCTGACAATTTTAAAAAATTTCGTCTATTATGATGCATACTAATTTTATTATTAGCCAAATATATTTTAAAATTATAACAAGTAGGCTATATAATATTTGTATGGCTTTCGCCAAAATGTATCCCTGTTTTTATGTTTCTTTATTTATACCTTCGGTAAAAAATTTACTAGCAACCAATAGTGGTATATTTGCATTCGCAAAAATAAATATTTCAATATACTATTACACTATGGATACCCCAAAAGCAACCTTATACTTAATACCCACCGTACTAGCCGAATTAGAGTTTAATTGTTTACCCAATTATTTATTACCTGCTATAAAAGAGTGTACTGTTTTTTTTGTAGAAAATGAACGAACAACCCGTCGTTTTTTCAAAAGCATATATAAAGAAATGGTGATTGATGATTACCAATGGATTACTATACACAAAGCCGAAGCTACTGTTAAAAATGACTTAATAAAGCATTTGCAACATGGTGCTACCATTGGTATTGTAAGCGAAGCTGGTTGCCCTGCCATAGCCGACCCTGGTCAGTTATTAGTTGCTGCTGCACAGCAGTTTGGTGCAGTTGTAAAGCCCTTAGTTGGGCCAAGTAGTATATTGCTTAGCTTAATGGCCAGTGGCTTTAATGGGCAAAATTTTACCTTTAACGGCTACTTACCTATTGACAATTTGGAACGTAATACAGCATTAAAAGCTTTAGAGGTTATTGTTACCCAACACAATACCACACAACTATTTATTGAAACTCCCTACCGCAACAATCAATTACTCGAAAGTATTTTAAAAATTTGCCAACCAACAACGCTACTTTGCATAGCAACAAACCTAACTAGTATAACAGAAACAGTTGTTACTAAATCAATACACGATTGGAAGAAGGCAATTCCCAATTTGCATAAGCAACCCACCATATTTTTATTAGGGAGTTAATATGATAATTTTTATTATCCTTTCTATCTTTTTCATATATCGGCAGCTGTAATCTTTTTTATTTAACACAGCATATATTCATATTTTGATTTTTTAATGAATTTACTTAATTGTGATTTTTTTATTGTGGATTCAACAAAAAGTAGTTTTCCTTAAAATAAAACATGTTTTCATTAAATATGTATAAGTATTAATACGTTTAAGCAATTAATAAGTAAATTTTACGTTTGGGTGTTTTATAATTACACTTAAACTATGTTATCTTATAATTATGAATAGCAGCGGTTTTGTCATATTATTTGGTGATTAATTAAATTAAAATACTAAGTTTTATTTAAAAATATTTAATATATCTTATTGTTTTATAGGTTATTATGGAGTAAACTCTTTATTTGTTAGATTCTGTCTAATTGTTCTCATACAAATAATTAGTTATACTATTTTGACATATACAACTAGCAAGTAACTAAAAGACCAATGCTTATCCACATTTAATAAGTAGTAAGTAAAAATACTATTGTTTTATGTTGCATTAAATACTATTTTTGCTTTGTAATACAACCTATTCCTCTTAAAATTCATCTAACTTGATGAAAAATAGTAACTAAATGATCGATTTAATACAAATTCAAAAACAACAATTAAAAATGAAAAAATTTTTAAAGATTGCAAACCTGGTTAACAAAAATGCTAAAAGCTTTATGCTTGCTTTTTTTGTTTTAACACTTGGAACAGTTGCAAATGCCCAAATTACTGGTACCGTTTTTCGTGATTATAATGGTGACGGTGTACAGCAAACTAGCACAATTTATACTGAAAATGGTATAAATGGAATTACGGTTAATGCATACAATAATTTGGATGTGTTAATTGCTAGTAGAGTAACCAATGCTAGTGGAGTTTATAATTTTCCAGCTACGGGAACTGCTTCTATTGCAAGTGGTACACAAGTAAGGTTGGAGTTTATAATACCTACTACTGGTTGCGAAGCTAATACATTAATTGACTATGCAGCAATACGTGGTGCAGCTTATGGTAGCAATGTTCAATTTAAAACTGCTGGTACATCAACCGTAGCAAACTTTGCTATTAACGACCCAGGAGAATACATTGGTAACCTTACACCAGCAAACACTAAGTTAATTACTAACTATATGCAATCTGGTAATGGCGGTTCTACTGTAGGTGGCGCTACTTCACCATCTCAAGGTACTATTATACAAACTGCTTATAATGCAAGTGGAACTTTAACTACATCAAGTCCATTGGTTCCCGTATCTCAATTTTTAGCAACAAATGCTCAAACGGGTACTTTATTTGGAATGGCTAGTAGCAAAGTAACCAATAGGTTATTTTCTGCTGCATTCTTAAAAAGACATGGTGGTTTTGGTCCAGGCAACGGTAACTTCAATAGTTCTCCGGGTGCTATATATCTTACTAATCCTTCTTTAACTTCTACAACTGGAGCTACTACCTATTTAGGTAGTTTAGATGTTTTAGGTTATCCTACTCATAACTCTACAGGAACTCCTGCTTATGGTAGTGGAACTTCTTTTACTACATCTAACAATGGTGGCCAAGGTGATAGAACAGTTGCTTATGTTGGCAATGGTGCAAATGTAATTGGAACTAATTCTCAAAGGGGTCTACCTGACAATATTAATCAAGCATCTAACGATGCTGCTGCTTTTGGGCAGGTGGGTAAACTAAGTTTAGGCGATCTTGAAACAAGCACAGATGGTAAATTTTTATTTGTAGTAAATTTATTTGATCGTAAAATATATCAGTTAGCCATCACAAATCCTACTGCTCCTACAGGTCTTACTTTTGTAAATAGTTTTACTTTACCTAATCCTCCATTACGTAATTCTGTGGCTGGTTTTTCTGCAGTTACAGGTTATGGTAGTACAGCTTTTTACGATGGCACAAGAGGGGTTCAACGACCATTTGGCTTAAAGTTTTACAAAGGGAAATTATACATAGCAACAACAACTACTGGCGAAAATGGTGGTGTAACTACAAATGATAATAATACTGGTGCTCCAGAATTTACTGATTTGTGGGCTTATGTTTGGGAATTAAATCCAACAACATCTACATTTACAACAGTGCCAAAATTACAATTTCCTCTAAACTTTTTTAGAGGTATTGATAGTGACAATGTTGATGAATCATGGAAACCTTGGACCAATACAATACCAGAACCATACAGTAATGGTGGTGCAAATAGAAGTTACCAACAAGCAATGTTTACTGATATTGAGTTTGATGTAGATGGCAGTATGATGCTTGGCTTCAGAGACAGGTTTGGTGATCAAGCAGGTTTTTTAAATTATTTTTTAAGTGGTAATACTGCAAATGTTTCAGCTATTGCAGAAGGAGATTTACTAAGAGTAAATTTGAATAAAAGTACTTGTACTTATGAATTAGAAAAAAATGGTACTGCAGGTGCTATAACAACAATTGGGGCTAATAATGGCACAGGTCCTACAAATTATACTGGTGCAAATGGCGAATACTATTACGACGATAATGCATATAATAATGGTTCATCAACACCAAACCAATTAAGTGGAGGTTTTGGTTCTCTTGCAATTTTGCAAGGAACAGGTCAAGTGCTTTCCACACAATTAGACCCTGTAAACTTTAGTACGGGTGGTATAAGAACATTTAATAACAAAACTGGGGCAGCAGTACTAAGCTCAGAGCTATATGTAACAGATGGTAACACCTCTACATTTGGTAAATCAAATGGATTAGGCGATTTAGAATTTACTGGTCAAGTATCTCCAATAGAAATTGGAAATAGAGTGTGGAGAGATACAAACTTAAATGGTATACAAGACGCTGATGAAGCTGGTATTGCTGGTGTAACATTAGAATTAGTAAACTCAAGTAATGTAGTAGTGGGTACTGTAACTACTGATGCTAACGGCAGTTATTACTTTAGCACTGCAACTGGTACTAACGTTACAGGTGCAACTTATGGTTTATCTATAGCACCACAAACTAACTACACCATAAGAGTAGCAACTTCTGATTGGGCTGGTGGAGTAGGTGTTGGCGATTTAAATGGTTTATCAATTGCCAAAACTGATATAATTGGTAATGGATTTGCTGATTTTAGTGATAACGATGCTGCTTTGGTAGCTAACGTCCCTACTATTTCAATAACAACTGGTTTATTAGGTCAAAATAACTATAATAGTGATTTTGGTTTTGGTGCTCCAGCTTCTATAGGCGATTTCGTTTTCAATGATGCTAATAACAATGGCATACAAGATTCTAATGAAAATGGAATACCAAATGTAACAGTTGTATTAACTAATCCAAATGGCACTACAACTACAACCACTACAAATGGCAGTGGATTTTATAGCTTCACTTTTTTAGTACCTGGTACTTATAGTGTAGCATTTACAACACCTTCTGGCTTTACTCCATCTCCTGCTAACCAAGGCACTAACGATAATGTAGATAGTGACCCTATTGGTGGCGTAGTGAGTAACATTGTATTAGCAGCAGGTAGTAATAATAATACTGTTGATGCAGGGTTTACCCAAAATAATTTAAACCTTGGAGACTTAGTTTGGTATGATACTAACAACAATGGCTTTAAAGAAGATGCTGAATCAGGTATTGTTGGAGCAACTGTAAAGTTATATTTAGATGCCAATAATGACAATATAGCTGACGGTGCAGCAATAGCAACAACTACAACTGATGGTAATGGTTTGTATAACTTTACAAACTTAGCCCCTGGTAATTATATAGTAGGTGTAACAATTCCAACTGGTTATGCAGCTGTTACAACAAATGCTGGTGACCCTGATAATAATTTTAATAATGACAATAACGGAATAAATACTACTATTCCTGGTGAAGTTCGTAGTAATGCTATTACACTCGCATCTGGTACTGAACCTGATAATGGAGTTGATGGCGATGGAACTAATGGTAACAAAACCCTTGATTTTGCTTTACGTGGTACAGGTAGCATAGGCGACTTGGTATTTAACGATGCTAATGGTAATGGCATCCAAGATGCTGGTGAGGTTGGTATTCCAAATGCAACTGTGGTATTAACTTACCCTGACGGGCAAACAGTAACTACTACCACTAATGGTAGTGGCAATTACATTTTCCCTAACCTAGCACCAGGTACTAACTATAGCGTTACATTTACCACACCAACAGGCTTTACCCCTGCAACCCCTAACCAAGGCACTAACGATAATGTAGATAGTGACCCAGTAGGTGGCATAGTAACAGGAGTAACAGTAGTAGCAGGTGTTGCTAACACAACTGTAGATGCAGGTTTCTACCAAGCTAATTTGAGCTTAGGTAATACTGTATGGTACGATACAAATAACAATGGTATTAAGGATGCAGGTGAAACAGGTATAGATGGAGTTACAGTTAATTTATACTTAGACGCAAATAATGACAATATTGCTGATGGATCTTCAATAGGTACAACAATCACTTCTGGTGGTGGATTATATGGTTTTGCTGGTCTAGCACCTGGTAATTACATAGTAGGTGCAACTATACCAACAGGTTATGCAGTGGTAGCTACCAATGGTGGCGATGCTGATAATGATATTGATAATGATAATAATGGTGTAAATACCAGTGTAGCAGGTGAAGTACGAAGTAATGGAGTAACGTTAACCACAGGTGGCGAACCAGCAACAGGAGTTGA
>JAYWGN010000006.1:0-48434 GCA_043778255.1 Chitinophagaceae bacterium
GTGCCAAGTGGAAGTGTACTATTACGTTGGTATAAACAAAATAATACACTTAAAAGCATTACTGGTACTGAAACTACAACAGTATTGCTTAACAATAAAGTAGCTGGTACAGCCACTAACATAGTTTCTATAAATACTGTAAATGCAATACTGCCATCGGCAAAAATTATAATGCAAAAATTACAAAATTATGAGTTGTTAAAGAGCCAATACAAAATGGTAAAAATGTATGAACCCATTACTACCAAACAAGTAATAATTGAGGCAAGAAAACGAATTATAAAAAATGATACTTACGAAAAATTAATTGAAAAATTGAGTAAAAATAGCAACGAACCCAACGATAGCTTGTATTTAAAAGTAAGGGCTTTTGTAACCGTATATCCCACATTAGCTTATACATTTTTACCTATGTTAGATACTAGCAAAGCAACTTCAAACACTTACAGTGTACTTTGGATGAGTTTGCTACATGCTGAAAGCCTTGAGGCTACTAATGCACTGTGCAGCATACTAGTAAAGCATAAAGATGATTGGGAATGGAGCAAAAATATTATAGCAAACTTGGGTGTAGCAAAAATTATTACAAATACTATGATAAATGCACTAAAGCAAATACACAATAATAGTACTAGTGCAAAAATTGTACGAACAACAGAGCTTGCCTTAGGGTCGTTGGTAGATAACTTAAGTAAACAAAGCCCAACAAAAAGTAATAGCTTATACAAGTGGTTGTTGGCACACATTAATATGCAATCAACCAACGAAAATGTAATAATGCAAAATATATTAGTACTTGCCAATACCAATACATTACAAGCAAAAAGTGAAATAAAAAAGTATACTATTCATACAAACATTGCAATAAAAGAAAGGGCAGAGCAAGCCTTACAAAATTTAAAATAATATGAGCACCACCAAAGCAACCCTTATAATTATAGCCTTTTACATAGCATCTATTATTGCTTTTGATATAATAGGTGTATTAGCCAATAGTTTATTTGATGTATTTGGAGGGCGAAGCAAAAGTGTGTTATTGTATTATGCAGTATGGTTTGTAGCAGCAATATTTGCAGGGTGTACTTATTATTTAATGGCTACTGATTATGTAAAGGCAAATACATTTTACAATAATAATACTTGGCTTATACTATTATTTGCAAGTATTTTTTCAACGTTGGCTATTTATATTTTTAGCATAAATGGGCAAATGCAAAACGTTACAGCAAAGCAAGATTATTATGTGCCAGGCAATGCTAGTATGACATACACTTTTTTTATAACGTTTATGTTAGCAGCAGTTTTTGTGTGGTACACACATAAACCAAAGCTTTAAATAGCTGCTCTACACTTTGTTTATCAACTTTTGTAATCTAGCTTTTAATAGTAAATAATAATTCAACTTTAAATCCTCAGGTAAAAAGGATTGGTCTATTACTGCAAACATTTCTAATTGGCAATAGTAAAAATTTTGTAAGGTAGTATCTAGCAGTTTTTTAGTAAGCCCATTAGTAGTAAAAGCAGCTAAAAAATCAGTATAATTTAATTTACTTTTTTTGCCATTAAGTGTAAGTGCCAACTCTTCTTGGTCGGTTGGGTTTACTAATGCAGTACTTAGCATATCATAAGCAGGGCATAGTATATAAGCACCTCTTGTTGCGGTTTCTAGCAACGAAAAGTTTTTTAAATGCATATCGGCATTACCTGTAAAGTACGAGAACAATACATACTCATAAAAATTACTAACATCCAACATTGCAGTGCTAGAGTATTTGAGCAATACTTTACCTATTTGTTCGTGGCTACCCTTGTACTTATCATCGGTAAGGCGGTTGGTAAGTTGGCACATATCTTCCATGTGGTAGCTGCCTTGCCTATGCCTATCTACACGTTTGGTAAGGTAGCATAGGGTGTCATCTTTTAACTTCATTAAAGTATGTGGTACAGTTTTTAAGCCACATACTGCAGCCATTTTCATGGTGCAATCTTCTAACTCGGGTAAGTTAGTATAATACTTACTAGGTGGCTTAAGTATGTAATCGCCATATAAGCCCACTATAGTTAGCTTTTTAAGTTCGTTTTTACTTTGTTTTTTGTGCCAACTCAAACTTACTTTCGATTGTACACCAGTAACTACGGTATGTGTATTTACATATTGTAAGGCAAGTGCTTCAAGGTCATTGAATGTATAGTCTATTTGTGGTTGGTAAGCTTGACCAAAAAATTTTTTGCAACAAGCTGCATGATAATCTGTAGTACTCTCACTTGGCATTTGCTTATAGCAATACAAGCATTGTTTGGTACTACCATATTTGGCTTGCTCTTCTGCCACCACACTTTCTGTTAGGTAGTTATTGTATAAGGGATTTTTATTTTTATAATTTTTCATTAGTTACGGGTATTATACTTACTGCACCTATACAGCTTTTGCAGCATGCTGCTAATAATCCAAACCTATCTCGGGTGGAGAGTTTCCAATTTTTTTCGGCTAATACAAGTAACCAACCTTCGGGTATAAGCCCATCAAAAAAAGGGAATAATATAGTACTACTATACACTGCACTTTGCAATGGTAAAGTAAAACTTATAGCAGTAGCATTAGTATGCTGTAAGTAATTAGTTAAGTAATTAAAAGAGTAGCCGTTATCAGTTTCTTGCAATATACCGGCTTCTATTTGGTGCATATACACTTGTAGTTTTCTATTCATTTTCTATTTTTTTTGTTGCTGGTATTAGTGCTGCATTAAACAATAGTAGCACATCGTTTACCTTATCCATACGTAGCGAATTTTTGCCTTGCTCAAGGTCTCTTACAAATCGTAATCCTACATTTGCTTTTTGCGAAAGCTCCAATTGTGTAATATTTGCCAACTTTCGTTTTTGCTTTACAAAGCTTGATAATTCATTTTTTTCTTTCATAATTATGCTTATTTAGGTATAGTTTGTATATTTTATTACAAATTTATACCTTTTATACTGCAATATAAAATTTAATTATTATTTTATACCTTTAATAGTATAATTTATATTATTTTACCTAATTTTATATTATATAGGGTATAATTATACATTTTATAATTTTAGGTTTTTGATTTAGTTTGATATGAAAAATAATATCTGTTTTTTTATTTTTTTGGCGTAAGCCAAAATGTACTATATAAAATTGCCCACAAAAACATTTAACCCTAAATAAAATATACCTAAAAAAAAATTCCAAACTCAAGTAAATGAAATTGGAATTAATGTAGGAGAATAAGCGTATAATGTTGGCTTGTTATTCTAATAGTAACTTTATAGTTCTTTCAATTTCGTTGTTGGTAATTAGGTGTATAATTAATTGCCCTTTGTATCCTTTAAAGTGTTGGGTTAGGTAGTTGTATTTATTAAAGCCCTTATTAATTTGCACTTGTTGTTGTTGTATTTTGTGGCCTTGCACATCATAAAATTGTAGTAGCCCAACCTGTTGTTTTTCGGCAGTTATAGCTATATTAAAGTCAAATACGGCAGGGTTAGGATAAGCCTTCATTACAAAATTTGCATTTTCTTTAACCAATAAATTTACTGGTCCGTACATTCTTTTACCGCTGTATAAGTCATATTGCCAAAGCCTATAATAGTTTTTGCCAACAGTTGGTTTATTATGCTCTAACATATAGTCGGTGGTAGTTGTAGTATTGTTACTACCATTTTTGTAGCCTATTGTTTTCCAAGTTATACCATCGGTACTATGTTGTACTTCAAACTCTTTACAATTACTTTCGTTAGCAGTTTGCCATTTTATAGTGGCTATACCAGTAGGCAATAGCAGGGCTTTAAATTGTATTAAGGTTACTGGCAGTACAATTTGATTAACATAACAACTTGGGTCGGCTTTGTAACTAGTAGCAACTATTGGTGCTTTGTTGGTTAAAAAGTTGGTCATTCTACCAGCACTCATTGCTTGGTTGCCATGCCCCATAAAGTCCTGCATAATGGCTGCAAACACCCTACGATAATCGTACTGCAAATCAGTTAATCCTCGGTTGTTAACCTGTGTTAAATCAATAGGGTTACCCGTAATACCACCTTGTACACCTTTGCCTATTACAAACATGGTACTTACACCACCATGGTCGGTACCTTGCCCAGTATTCTCATCTATGGTACGTCCAAACTCTGAGTGGGTGGTTGTTATCACTCTATCTTCAAATCCTAGTAGGGCAATATCATCTTGAAATGCTTTAATAGAATCGGTGAGGTCTTTAAGTAATATAGTATGAGCACCTAAGTGGCTGCTACCAGCAGTTACCTGTGAGCCATGTGTATCATATCCATATTGGTGTACGGTAAACATACTACTTTTGCTGCCTCCTTTAATAAGCCTTGCTATAGTTTTTAATTGTTTACCTAACGATGTGTTAGGGTAGGTAATAGTGCTATTAGTACCCGCATTAAATATACTTTGAATACGGGCTGCATAAGCATTACTTACTACTTGTACATCGGCAATATATTTCATATCAACCCCATAATCAGTTGTGGCAAATGCATTGGTACTTGGGCCACCAACTGCTACCAAAGTATTGTAATAGGTTGATACATTATTATTGGTAAGCAATACCGATGCATTGGAGCTAGTGGCGGTTTGAAACAATACCGAACTATTAGTGGAGCCTAGTTCAATGCAAGGTGGGTCGGGCATTTGCGACGATGGGTTGCCAATTAAACCTGGGTAGCGGTAATCAAATAATTGCCCTGCCCAACCACTATCATAATTGTAATTTGCTGCGGTTACATCGCCATTGGTGTTCCACAAATCATCGCTTTTAAAGTGGCTACGGTTATTATCAGCATAACCTATACCATGTACAATATTAAGTTTGCCAGCATCGTACAAAGTTTTAAAAGCTGTCATTACAGGGTGCAAAGCAGTTTGCCTAGCTAGTGGTAGGGTAGTATCTAAGTTTATATAACTATTAGCACCTGTATCCATTATACGTATATTGGGTCGGTTGTTAGCATATATACTGTATTGGCTTATGGGTACTACAGTATTTAAGGTATCGTTAGCACCAAATAAATTTACCATTACATATATTCTATCACTTACCTCTTGGCATGTAAAGTTGGTATTAGTATTGCTAAATGCTTTTGCTGGTATACCATTAAGTATAAATGAACCAGCAGCCACTGCACCTGTATTTTTTAAAAAATTTCTACGTTGCATAGTGTTAGTATTTTTATTGTAGTTGATATTCTTGTGAAAAAATTATTGCTTTAAAAAGCAGCTCCAGCCTAGGTTTTACTATAGTAGCAATACCAGTACTTAGGTAAGTATTCCATTCATTTTGCCAGTTAGTAAGGCTAAGTGTGCCTAGTAGGGTTTGGTTCAAAAAGTAAGTACGTCTATCAGCCGTTGGAACTTCGGGCAATAAATAATTAACTAATTCATCTACTACTTTATTACCATCGCCAGGGTTACTTATATTAGTTTGTACCCAATTTAAAAAGTCAATTTGCACACCAAATGTTGCCCATGATTCGTAAGGGTGTAATTTATTTTCCAGCAGCATTTTACCTAAGTAATACCGTTGAGTTATAGTGTTGGTTTCAAACCAGTTTCTATCCCACTTTGGTGCTAAGTAATAGCCAGCAAATCCTGCCACTGTAGTGCTATTAAATAAGTACATATCAGCATTTTGTAAAAAAACATCTTTCAAACCCTGTCTATAAAAATCTTGCCATATAGTATAAGGTGTATTACCAGTAAGGTTAAATGGTGAAATGCCAAAAAACCGAAAGGTATGCATAGCCAAATCTAAGGGCGACTTTACCATTGCCCCTACTTTATTATCGAGTGCATTTGCATCGTCCAAATCATAAAAATGTTTGCTTTGTAATAATAAATTTAAAGCAAACGTAAGGTTATAATTATTGTTTTTTAAGGCAGTTGCCATAGGTGTAATTATGTCTGTTTCTACGGTAGTACTAATTTCTCTATTCAAATAATAGCGGTATAATTTTCTGCATATATTTTTGGCTGTTTCAGTTTGGTTAAATACCATAGTAATAAACTGTGCTATTTCCGATTGCATTCCAGCTGTGGTATTAGTGCCTGTAATTACAGTATTTTGAAATGCTGATGAAAACGTTTTATTAGCCGTACTATGCCTCCAAGTAGATGCGGCACAGTACCTCAAATTAGTATCGGCATCTCTATTAGTATTACTCATATTATACTCATACCCACTTAGCAACTTGGCTGCTGCTTTTATATCATCTTCGGTATAATTAGTATAGTTTCCTACTGCTATTTGTGGGCCTTTGCCTATGGTAAATAATTCTAAAAATTCTCTAGCAAAGTTTTCGTTGGGGCTTGTACCTGTGTTTTGATACCCTGTTAAGTACACCAACATTCTATTATCTCTGCACATTTTTTGTGCTAACAATTTGTAACTACCTAAGCTATAATACTCTAGTAGTTTGAGGTACTCGTATATGTCAATACTGTTCCAACTTTCATCATCCACCATCCAGTTTTGGTGCAAAAACAATATCATTTTACTCCTAATAGTATTATCTGTTCTTAGGTTATCGAGCATCCAACCTACTGCATAGCCTCTCAACGAATTTTCTTCGCTAAAGCCTATGGAGGGCAATGGTATAGTATTAATCCAAGTACTATTGCTTAACGGATCAATAGGAAAATTGGTAATTGCTGTAAAGTTTAATAATGCAGCAGTAGCTTGGGCAGGGGTTTTGGTAGCATAATCTAGTATTTGAGCTTTGGTTGGGCCAAATGTAGTACGGCGTAATAAATGTGCTGCAAGTCGAGTACCTAATAATCCGGTGTAAGGAGTTATGTCTGGCATTTGAAGTTTTTTTTAAAGGTAGGTAATTGGTTTACCGTAATATGTAATATTATTTTACGTGTATTACACAATACAATTATAATGCCATATAAAGTTATAAGCCTTTGTTAATATTATTTGCAGTAATTCTACTTATTATGTATTTTTTTTTAGCGTTACTCTGGTTTTGCTATCCATTTTTTTATCAGTATAAATGCAGGTATTATACTAACTAATGCTATTATTATAAAGTGCCAAGGCTCCGCCGAAAAGCTATCGATTCTGTAATTATCTACTCCACATTCTTTCTGTTCGTAAGTTTCATTGTAATAAAATGTACTCATAATTAGGCATAACAATAACGGTATAGCAAAGTATATAATGAGTATAAGTTTATCCTTTATTTTTTTAGATAGTTTACTGTAAAATACAATTAAATAACTAGCAATAATAATACTAACTACATAAAAAACGGCGGTTTTTAAAAATGTGTTTGCACCGTAACTACCTCTTAAGCTTACCACAGAAAGTAAGGAAAAAATAATGCTAAGTACACCACACATTACTGCAGCTAATATAATATCAATTCCTTTTGCAAACTTGCCTAACATAATTAAGTAAGCAAGTATAATTGCAAAAAACAAAAATCCGTAGCAAGTTGTAGCATTTGTATACGTCTCTTTTATATCATAATAATTTTCTGCAATTGTATTTAATTCGTCAATTATATACACTTCGCCTTTATTGCTTGTAGTATAATTATAGTTTTCATTATAGCTAAAGCCAAAATCCAAATTTCTTAAACCATCCAAATTTTCATATTTCAATACCGTTGCAATTACATCTTTTGCATTAATAGTATAGCGGCTATTATACTTAGCCGATATGGCTTTTAGTTTAACAACAGCAGCCTCCATACTATCTGTAGCATTGGTTTGTAGCCAACGGTGTATAGTAGGTGCATGGTAGTTAGCAAAGGTTTTGTTGGTGTCTGTATAAGTTGCTTCGTCTATATAATTATCGTTATAATTGTATAAGCTATGCTCTTTAAGTCCATACATTTTACTTATATCCAATACACTATCTACATAGCTATAACTTTTACAATTTACCATTCTGTTACTAGTAAGTACACATTGTGCAGTAACCGAATTTACTTGAAATGTTGGCTTTTTAGGGTTAAGCTTTAGTTCGGGTTCGTAGTTCAATTCCTTATTTACATTTTCATAATATATAACTTTTACATTAGGCAATGAAAATGGGTAAGGGTAACCACGTTGCGAAAGTTGGTATTTACTATTATCTTTTACTATAAATACTACAGCCCTGTTTACAGCATCAATTTCTTGTACCAATTCTTTTTCATTAATAAGTTGTTGAGTCCTTATTTGTTTGGCTTTATCAAAGCTTAGCATTGCAGTAACGTGTACTATTAGTATTATAAATATATGAGCATATACAATAAATAAGTACCCTTTTTTTATTTGATAAATAGATTTTATAGGATTGTTTTTGTACAGTTTAATTAACCATAATATACCTATTACTAATAGTATAATTATGTATAGTAAGTAAATGCTACTATTAAAAAAATTATTGGAAAAGGTAGTTGATTTTATTACTCCAATAGTAGTACTTATGTAGCCTAAGCCAAACATTAAAAGGTGCAGTAGCAAAGCACTACAGAGCATCCATACTATATTAGTATTCCATGCTATTGGGTAATGCTCCAATATATACTTATTTACTTTTTTATACAATTTCATTGTAAATACTTTTGTTTAATATTTTAATTAAATAATCTACGGGTGGAGTATGTAATATCTCTACTATACTTAATAGTTACATTGGCGTTAATCAATTCTTGCAATATAGCATTGCAACTCGTATTAGTAGCTTCTATTGTGTATGTACCGCCATTAAGTTGTATACTGGTAGTAGCTACATTTTGCAAAGCCAACACAATTGCTTCTTTTGCACTATCAGTTTCTAACTCAATATATACTGTTTGGGTATCCTTATCTTCTTTAAGTTTATTAAAGCTTTGTTGCTTACCATTTTTCAAAAACACTACTTCGTCCGATATTTTTTCCACCTCATATAATACCTGTGAGCTTAGTATAATACCAATTGGTTGCCTTATACTTTTGGCCATATACTTTAGGTCTTCTAGTATTAGTTGCTGTGCCAGTACATCGAGGTTGGCTAAAGGTTCATCCAAAAACAAAACTGCTGGTTGTCTTAAAAAAGTACGTACCAACTCAAACCTCATTTTGTACCCCGATGACAGTTCACTCCAATAACTATCCTTATACCGCCATAAGCCAAACCGCATTATAAGTAGTAGTACTAATGCTTCATTTTGGTCACCTTTAATGCCGTAATGTGTAGCCGTAAGTTTGAGGTTATCTATTACTTTGCCATACCAAGTTGGGGTACGTTGTGGTATATATATTAGTTTGCTTTTGAGGCTATAGTCAGTTTGTGTGCCTTTGGCAAAATTAAAACCTAACACACCCTCATCAAAGCTTAAATCCTTTGCCAATATACGAAGTAGGGTGGTTTTGCCATTTCCATTTTCGCCAACAAGGCCAATTATATTACCTTTATGTATTTGTACATTAATGGGCCCAAGGGCAAATAAACCACTACTATACCTTTTACTAATATCAGTAGCTTTTACTAGTAAAGTTTCATTAGTGTTAGTTGCATTATTTGCAATATTTTTATGTTGTATGCTTCGCAAAAATGCAATGCATTTAGCCTTCCAATCTTCATTAGTTGGGTTTGTAACTTTATAGTGTTGTAGGGCTATACACTGGTTGCTAATAGCAAGTTCATTTACATCCAACACACAATCAATTAATCGGCGGTAGCCAAGGTCAGTATCGTTATTGTTAAAGTGCTGTATTACATCAGTTACCTTTTGTTCAAATGCAGTCATATTTTTATTTTTTAATTAATAATTAATAATTAATAATTTTTAATTATAATCAAATACCATATTACAAAATGCTTGTACACCAATATATAGCATACTATCATCAATATAAAAATCGGGGGTGTGGTGTGGTGCAGCTTTGGTGCTATTGGTAGGTTTGCCACCAAGGTTAAAAAAGAATGACGGGGCTTTTTGACCAAAGTAGCTAAAGTCCTCAGCACCAGTTGTCCACTCCATTGGCTTAGCCATACCCTTGCCAGCAGCCGTTTGTAGGCTTGGTATCATTTGTGTTACTAGCTCAGGTGTATTGTAGGTTACCAGTGTTTTTGTTTCTATACTTACATCGGCAGTAGCATTACTAGCATCGGCTATTGCTTTGGCGGTATGTGTTATACGTTGGTGTACATCGGTTTGCATTTTAGCATCGAGGGTACGTATAGTGCCGTACATAGTAGTTTCTTCGGGTATTATATTGTTACGTACTCCGCCACTTATTTTACCAACGGTAATTACTACAGGTGCTTTGGTAAGTTCCATTTGGCGACTTACTATATGTTGCAGTCCCTCTATTATTTGTGCTGATACACTAATAGGATCTACACCATACCAAGGCTGCGATCCGTGGCTACCTTTACCATTTACTTTAATGGTAAACCAATCAGCTGCTGCCATAAATGAGCCACTTTTATAACCAATTTCGCCAATAGGCAGTAGTGAATTTATGTGTAAACCAAATATTACATCAACTTTTGGGTTATCCATTACACCTTCTTTTACCATAAGTGCTGCACCACCTTCTTCGCCAGTTGGTGGGCCTTCTTCACTCGGTTGAAATATAAATTTTACGGTACCAGCAATATCTTTTTTCATACTTACCAATACTTCGGCAGTGGCCATAAGTATAGCCGTATGGCTATCATGCCCACAGGCATGCATTACGGGTACAAGTTGTCCATTATAGGCTGTACTATCCTTACTAGCAAAGGGTAAATTGTTACGTTCATATACAGGTAGGGCATCTATATCGGCACGTAGGGCTATTACTGGGCCTGGCTTTCCGCCTACAAGCAAAGCTACTACACCAGTATGTGCTACACCTGTTTGTACTTGCAATCCTAGCTTTTTTAAGTGTGCAGCAATGTAGGCAGCCGTTTTAAATTCGCGGTTACCCAACTCAGGGTTTTGGTGCAAATGCCTACGCCATTCCACCAGTTTGGGTTGTATAGCTTTAGCTTTTGTAGCTATAATCGTGGCTGTTGTTTGAGCATTTCCTGTTAGGCTTAATGCTATAATTGTTACAGTAAATAATAATTTCATAATTACTGTAAGGTAAATTATAATACAGTAGCAACAAGCTTATTTGCTATTATTATTTGTATTTATTTTTATCATTTTGATTTATCAATAACAACATAAATAGTATCTATAATTTTTCCCACTGTTCGGTTTTCAGCTTTATTATTACTATTAAATATTGTACCAAAATTTTTGTCAAGTACTTCGCATTTTTGTATAAAGTGATTTGTTTCGCCTCTGTTTTTAAACCAATTTTTACCATAAGTTTCATGATATACTAATTTAACTTTCCAACCAAATTGGGCTGCACTATCTATTGTTTTTATTAAGGTTTCATTTTCATTATCATTATCAATTGAAAAGTCAAAAGGTACAGAACTATTCATTCCCGTTTGGGTTACGTTTAAGTGACCTTCATTGCTTTTCCAAATTACACCACTTCTCGAAAATTGTGTAATTAATCCAATACGTTCACCATTTGAATAGTTTTCGGAGCAGCTTTGTAGTAATGCAATACAGATTATTAATTTTATAGTAAATGTTAATTTCATTTTTTTCATTTTTTGTTAAAATTTGTTTTGTGTTAAGTTTTTTTTAAAAATTAATATAAAGTTATATCATTGCACCAATGAAAATAATTATTTATTGTTATGGCAAACCAAACGAAACTTATATAAGCGAAGGAGTACAATTATTTACCAAACGAATACAATACTACTACCCAATAGAGTGGCAAATATTGGCTACGCCAAAAAATGCTAATACATTATCCATCCAAGATTATAAACGTAAGGAAAGCGAAAGCATTTTACCAAAAATAGAAAAAGATGACTATATAATATGCTTAGATGAAAATGGCAAAATGCTAAGTTCACCTGGCTTGGGCAAACTACTTATAAAAGCCACAAACCAAAGCCCAAAGCGACTTTTGTTTGTAATTGGTGGTGCTTATGGTATTGATACTTTGGTACTGCAAAAGGCCAATTTTGTATGGTCATTATCGGAGTTGGTATTTCCACACCAGCTAGTTAGGTTACTATTAGCCGAGCAAATATACCGAGCTTGTAGTATTAATAATAACGAAAAATATCACCATTAACTTGTACATTTACCACTATGCAAATAACAGTAACCTTAGTAATTGTAGTAGTAACTGTAGTAGTAAGTATGTTAGCATTTAACAATAATGCACTTATGGCAAGGCTATTATTTGATCCCATACGTATAACCAACAACCAACAATACTATAGGTTTATAACGAGTGGTTTTGTACATGCTGATATTGCACATTTGGCATTTAATATGCTATCGCTATATATGTTCGGCGACTATGTAGAGTTAGTATTTGTAAAAATATTTGGCTCAAGTGGTCAGTTACTGTATGGCTTAATGTACTTACTAGCACTCATTGTTAGCTTAATACCTACTTACATAAAAAACAAGCATAACCAATATTACTTAGGCTTAGGAGCTAGTGGTGCAGTATCGGCAGTGGTGTTTGCAGGGTTATTGTTAGTGCCTACTTTATTAATTGGGTTATATTTTTTGCCACCAATTATACCAGGTTTTATATTTGGTCCTTTATACTTACTAATATCAACTTACTTGGCCAAAAAGGGTGGAGGAAATATTAACCATTCAGCACATATATGGGGTGCATTATTTGGGTTGGTTTTTGTAATAGTTGCTAGTTATACCTTAGCCCAGTATGATGTGTTGGGCAACTGTATTTTTGATATTAAAACTTACTTAATTTCAAAAGGTATATTGCATTAGTATTGGCTGTAACCTTGTACCTGTCGTCAATACGGTGGCCTACTACCCATATTACTAAGCCATTATTTTCTAATACCCATGTATTTTCTTTTTGTGTTTTGCTAAGTTTATTATCTATCATAAACCTTGCTATTTTCTTTTTTTTTGGTAACCCTAACGGGTAAAAATAATCGCCTTTTCTAAATGGTCGTAACAGTAATGGAAAAGTAAGTAATGCAGCATCAATACAAGCTGTATTTGCATCATTTATTACTGTAAGGTTATGGGTTGTAAGTATTTCTATTTTGCCAAGGGCAAAATTAATTATATTGGTATTGGCCTCTATAATTATATTATTAGCTTCGGTAGTTGTAAGTGTAGTAATTATTAACCAGTTTCTGTTTTTAATAATTTGGTGAGTAGTGGAGGTAATATAGCTACTGTTATTTGCCTTAAATAGTTTTATAATTTCGGCCAATTGATTAGTGGTAAAGTTATAGGGTTTTACTATTTCGTATAATAAGGTTTTGTAAGCTTTTTCTTTAGTTAATTTAAGTAGGGGTATATGCAGTTCATTACCTTTCTGCTCTGTTATTTTTTTTATTTTATTGTTTACAATTTCAGTGTACAAATGTTCTATATCGGTGCAACGGTCTATATTTTGCACAATATTATTTACTATTTGTGGGTACTGCTGTGCTAATAAAGGCAGCACTTGGTTACGCATATAATTACGGCTGTACTTATTTGTTGCATTACTAGCATCGGTTAAGTATTGTATGTTGTGAGTAGTTGAGTATGCTTCTATTTGGGCTTTGGTAGCATATAATAATGGCCTTATTATATTAGTTTGTTTGGGCAATATACCCCGCAAACCTGCTATACCAGTGCCTTTGCAAATATTCATTAGTACGGTTTCTACATTGTCGTTAGCATGGTGTGCTGTGGCTATATATTGGTAGGGTAGGTTAGTGGTAGGGTTTATAATAGTTGCAAACCAACTATACCTTAGTGTTCTGGCTGCCTCTTGCAAGCCAATTTTATGCTCAGCCATATAAGTGGCAGTATCCATTTTTTTAGTAAAAATAGTAATATTATTTTCCTTACAATATTGAGTTACAAGAGCCTCATCAGCATCACTTGCATTACCTCTTAATTGGTAATTGCAATGTGCTACTGCAACACTATACCCCAATGTTTGTAGTATATGCAATAGCACCATACTATCAACCCCACCACTTATGGCAAGTAGCACTGTATGGTTAACCGTACACAAATTGTGTTGGTTTATATATTGGCTTGTTAGTTTTTGTAAAGGCATTTACAAAGTAACAAAAAAAGATTTTTTAATACCTATATAATTATCAGTTATAGTTTTTACTTTAAAATACACGCCAATTCATATATATATATGTAATTTTATACTTAAAATAACTTTAGTAAATATCTTAAAAATAGCTATGCGAAATAAACTTATACTTATAGCCATATTGCTTATAATTGGCGTTACACTTTATAGCATATTTGCTAATAAAAACAATACTGGCAATATTGATAACCCACCAATTACAAATTACCCTGTAGTACAAACACTAAGCCTCAAAACTAGTGTAGCACTACCACACGACACGGCTGCATACACCGAAGGACTCGAATTTTACAAGGGTAACTTATACGAAAGTGCAGGGCTTAACAACCAATCTTATTTGGTACAATACCAACCTAACTCCACCATAAAAGTGGCTATTAAAAAAACAATAACTGACCCTAATATTTTTGCCGAAGGCATAACAATACTTAACGATACAGTGTACCAACTTACCTACCAAAGTAAAAAAATATTCCGCTACCATGCAACTAACCTTGCAATAATTGATAGTATGCCTTGGGCTAATGGCGAGGGTTGGGGACTTACTAATAACGGTACTGAACTTATAGCAAGTAATGGCACCAATATAATATACTACCTTAAGCCTAATAATTTGCAAATTGTAAAAACCTTAAATGTATTACACAACGGTGTGCCATTAGATAATATAAACGAACTTGAATATGTAGAGGGTTACATATACGCTAATGTATTTACTACCGATAATATAATGAAAATAGACCCCGCAACAGGGTATGTAATAGCACAACTTAACCTAGCTAACCTGCTACCAGCCTACAATGCAGCGGCTAATGCTAATACCCAAAAGGAAAAATACTTAAACGGAATAGCTTATAATATAACTACTAAACAGTATTATGTAACCGGTAAAAACTGGCCACAAATTTTTGCTATTACTTTTTAAAAAAATAAGTAGTATTTAGTTAGCTTGTAATTTTCTTTTTTTCAAATTTTGCTCCATTTCAAATGCTATGAGCATACTGTTATAATCATCCTGTTTTTTTAGCTCTCGTATTATTTTGGTGTAGGTAACATCATCTTTATTTTGGCTTAGTTTAAATGAGGCATCTACTGAGTGTACCTCTATTTCAAATACTACAATATTTGCCAAATCTTCATTAAGCATATCATAAGGAATATCAGTAATTTTTAAAGGTTTTTCAACACCTTGTTCATAATGTTGTACTAAAGTTTCCATTGTTTTTTGGGCTGCTTTAGCATCCAATATTTTTACAATACCCTTTACCTGTACAGCTTTGTAGTTCCAAGTAGGTACGTTAGGCGTAGTGTACCAGCTGGGCGATATGTAGCAATGTGGCCCATTAAACGAACACAAAACAGAAGCACCATTAACTAAGCTTATAACCTGTGGGTTGTGCTTACTAATATGCCCTAGCAATGTAATAGTACTGTTGTTGTTAAGTGTAGCTATAAATGGGGTAGGGGTTACATACAACTCATTGTTGTGGCTAGTTATAATGTTACCAAAACTATTTTGATTAATAAAATCATTAATTACAATTAAATTAAGTTCCTTGTATTGCTCCGGTACATACATAGTTATTAAGGTTCATCTCTTTTTTAGGAATATTGGTCAACAAATATATGACTATTTTTACTATTATTTTGTTGCATTTACAATAGCCATTTGCCTTACCATGTTATTACTACATTCGTAAAATGCTTTTTTTGTTACTTCATCAGTACCTGCCAGTAATGGAATGCCTTTGTCGCCTCCCTCTCTAATGCTTTGTACCAAAGGGATTGCACCTAAAAAAGGGATTTCAAATTCTTCGGCTAATCGCTTACCACCATCTTTACCAAATATATAATATTTATTATCGGGTAGTTCGGTTGGTGTAAAATAACTCATGTTTTCTACTATACCCAATATAGGTACAATTACTTGTGCTTGGGCAAACATAGCAATAGCCTTTTTGGCGTCAGCCAAAGCCACATCTTGCGGGGTGGTTACAATTATAGCACCACTTAACGGTATCATTTGCAAAAGGGTGAGGTGAATATCGCCAGTACCAGGTGGCATATCTAATATTAAATAATCCAAATTGCCCCAATTTACATCGGTTATAAATTGCTTAATAGCACTACTTGCCATTGGGCCACGCCATACCACAGCCTGCTTATCGTCAATTAGCAAACCAATACTCATTACCTTAATGCCATTACTTTCCATCGGCTCTATCATATCTTTTCCGGCTACGTTTGTCATAAGTGGTCGCTTACCACGTAAGCCAAACATTATAGGTACACTAGGGCCATATATATCGGCATCCATAAGCCCAACTGTAGCACCACTTTGTGCCAATGCCACAGCCATGTTACTAGCAATTGTTGATTTGCCCACACCACCCTTACCACTAAATACAGCAATAATATTACTAACCCCAGCAAGTACAGTACCACTTGGTTTGGCAAGGCCAGTAGTACGGCTAGTCATAGTTATAGTTACAATTGCTGCTGCATTTACTAAGTGTTTTACTGCGGTGGTACAGGCATTTTTTATCATCTCCTTCATAGGGCAAGCAGGTGTAGTAAGCACCACGGTAAACGATACATTGTTACCCTCCACCACTATATTTTCTACCATATTAAGGGTTATTAAATCCTTCTTCAAATCGGGGTCGTCCACATGCTTCAATGCAGCTATTATATTGTCAATAGTAATATCCATTTTGGTTTATTTTTGTGCAAAATTAGACTTATATTTAATATTTAATAATTAAAAATTAATAATTAAAAATTAATAATTAAAAATTAATAATTATTACTTATTACTTAATTCATTATTAATTATTTAGCTTTTTATGAAAACATTTAGAAATTGTAAATTAAATTTGTAACATGAATAAATGTTTACCTATTCTAATATTTTTATTTCTAGCCAATTATTGTGCGAAGGCACAGGTTATAGCTGCCACCGATTCGGTAGTACAATTATATGGTGTAGTAATGACTGCCGATAGCCTAAAAGCTTTGCCCAACGTAAGTGTAGAGGTAGTGGGGCAAAACCGTGGCACACTCACCAACGAAAAAGGTATATTTAGCATAGCTGTATTAAAAGGCGATAAAATAGCTTTTACCAGTGTAGGTTACAAAGCCCGTACAAGCCTTATACCTACCACATTAATTGGCGATCAACAAAGCCTTATACAATTAATGGTAACCGATACATTTTTTCAACCAACAATAATTATACGGCCAAGGCCTACCAAAGAGCAATTTGCCCGTGACTTTGTAAATGCAAAAGTTGAAGATGACGATGTAGAACAGGCTCGTAAAAATAATGACGATGCTAAAAAACGAGTATTGCTAGAGACGCTACCAGCCGATGGTAGAGAGGCTGTAGGCTATGCCCTGGCCAAAAATGCACAACGATATTACTACTCAGGGCAGGCACCGCCACAAAATTTATTTAGCCCAATAGCTTGGGGTCAGTTTATAAAAGCTTGGAAACGGGGCGACTTTAAACGTAAACGAAATAAGTAACTTTTTTTATAGTACTAATTAGTCCCAACGGTTTCTAACCTTATTATAATGTCTAAAACTAAATTTTAATTGTAACGGATTTTTAAATTGATTTGCTAACGAACCTACAACAAATATTCCTACTTTAAATTTTTCGGCTAATATTCTAAAGGCTTTACTTTCTATACCTGCAAAGGCTTCTACGTATTTGAGGTTACGTTCTGGCGCATATAAAAAGCCGCCACCAACTACTTCATTCAATCGAAGTTTACTAAGCAAAGGTATTTTACTTAATATAGCTCCATTAAATTCATGCACGTAGTGCATTTCATAAAATTGGTTTTTAACTTCAAACGTTGAGTCAATATGTTGAAAGTTAAACTGTGGATACAAAAAGAAATAGGGATCTCTACCTCTAATAAACTTTCTATCGGCAAATTGAATATTTTTTTTGTTTAAAAAGTTACCGGTTACAAAACTATACTCCGATATACCCACCGTGCCCAATTGTACACGTTGGGCTACCCTAAACTCTACATAATCATAATCAACTATACTATTTAAAACCTTAGGTATTCCTTTACGCCACTTTACCGAAAAAGTTGGCCATTTGCTACCCAATATTACCTTTTGTAAGGGCTCTCTCATATACTGCTGAAACGGCGTATAGCTAATGCTTACACTATTATATAATGCAGTATGTGGCTCAAAAAATTGGGGTACATTAGTTCTGCCAAAGGTTGGATTATAACCTGCTGTATCCCTTATGGTATTAGATAAATCAGCAAATTTGAGTCCTGCCAAACTTTCACGGTAGGCAATTTCAATTACATTATTTAAAAATAAACCGTTAGCTATTTCAATATTATGACCAAAAGTAAAATGATATTTTCGGTATAAGTTTCTTTTTTGAAAACTATTAATAAGTACATCTCCTTCAAATAATTGGTCGAAGCTTCTACCAAAATCAATTGAATAAATGCCTCTACTAAATGGGTTGTATAATTTGGTAAAAGATAGATTTCCGTTTACATCTTTATTGCGAATGCCATAATCAGTACCACTATATATACCTATATATTTTTTATTTTTAAATGTTTTGTTGTACCCAAAATTGTAACCAATACGAGTACCACCTGGCTCTAAAAAATTAACTAAACTAGTAAGTGAACCAATATAAATGGTTCTCTCTTTTTTACGATTGTAAAAAGTAACACCATCTAACACTAGTTTTTTAAAAGTTATTTTGTTAGTAATTGCATCTATACTATCTAAGTAATGTACGGTAGTAGTGGCTCGTTTTACACTGTCTTTATACCTTACAAACCTTACTTCTGTTGGGCTGAGTGGCTCTGTACGTATGGCTTTCCAAAATTCTTCTTTTTTTGTATAGGCACTATCTATTGTAACACTTACTTCGTTTCCAAAGTATTTTTTAGGAAACTTTGGGTTAATTATGTACTTATTGTAATACACATTTGTTTGGCCATTTTTGGCCAGTTTTCCCTCTTTTACTTGGTATATAAATTGTTGATTGGCTAGTAACCAAACGGTATCATTTACTAATGTATATTGTTGTTGTACATTAAAGTTTTCATATTCTACCAAGTGGTATTTGGGTAAATTGAAATTAGCATTTTCAATAATCCAACTACTATCCACAACATCCACAGTACCAGTTAGTAAGGCATTTGCCAACTTAGTAGGCTTAAATTCTATTGTATAAATATTTCTTTTGTTTTCTTTTCGTACTCTTATGGTTTTATACTTATAAGCAATTAACCCACTGTAACTAATTGGCGATAAAAAGGGTGTTTCCGATAAGGCTCGTACCTTCATTAAATTATTGTACAAGCTAAAATCGCCATCAACAGTAGTTAAGTAAAATAAATTGTAAGGATTGCCAAGTTTGGTAACTGCATTTCGGGTTTCTTTTATTTTATTAGGTAGGGCAAAGTCAAGCTGCAACTGTATTTCAGCCATACTCATTCCTAATAAATCATTGTTGAGGGTATCGGTTAGTTTCAGGCTATCTTTAAGTGTAATAGTTTTTTTTACCTTTTTTTTAGTTGCAATTTTTCCATTACTGTTTTCTATAGCTTTTATATATACGTTGCTAGAAAAGCTTTCAATTTTGGTTTCATTTATACTTTTGTTTTTTATAACGTTACGTATATATTCTTCTGCCCTATCTTTTTTAATACCAAATACTGTAACCGTTTCTTTATCATTATTTTTATTTAATTCCAATATTATATTTTGCTCAACATCAATATTATTTATAGTTATAGTAAATGATTGTTTTTGGTAACCTACCAAACTTACTACACAATCATATTTTCCGTTTTCGAGTTGTAGTTGGTAAGTGCCGTCTTGCTTTGCTGTTGCATTTATAGCGTTGTCTTTTAGTAATAGGGTAGCAAAGGGTAGTGGTTCTAACTTTGTGTTTGTTATTTTACCAAATAACTTATAGGTTTGGCTATTTGCTTGTACTAGTGTAAGCATTATAAAAGCAGTGGCTAAAAGTTTAAGCATCTATAAATTTACAAATTTCTTACAAACTAAAATTGTTAATTATGTTTCAATTTGTTGTTTATTGGCAGTTATGCACAACCAATTATTTTTTTCGGTAATGTTAGTTACATCAAAGCCATGCTGAGTAAGGGCTGTAAGCATATCATCTTTATCGGTTAGTAGTACACCGCTTAGTATTATTATACCCTTAGCAGCACAGTTAGTATATAAGTGTTGCATATTAGCTATCAATACATTTTTATTAATATTGGCTAATATTATGTCGTAAGTATTTGCAGGTATAGTTTCGGTAAGTTGTAAGGTTATATTGGTACAATTATTTACAAGTATATTTTCTTGGGCATTGGCAATGCTCCACTCTTCATTATCAATAGCATGTATGTTGGCAGCACCTAACTTACTTGCCAATATAGCTAACACACCTGTGCCAGTGCCAAAGTCGCATACTAATTTATTGTTAAATTGTAGGCTTTGCATAGCACTAATTACTTGGTAAGTGGTGGCATGGTGGCCAGTACCAAAGCTCATTTTTGGGGTTATTATTATTTCGTGTAGTACATTGGTAATTGGGGTGTGAAAGTTAGCTCTAATGCCACAAAAATTTTCTACTATTACAGGTTCAAAGTTTGATTCCCAAAGTGCATTATAATTTTGTGGTGCTAGTACTTCCATGGTGTAGTTGGGGTGTACTTCGTTCATTATTAATTCAACCGTTTCAGGTTCATTTTCATGCTGTGGCAAATATACAAGTAAGGTATTGGGTTGCTCCTCAAACCCTTGTACAGTAAGCAATTGCCCTAGCTGAGCCATTATTATTTCTTGTAGTGATTGGTTGCAATTGTTGCAGGTTATAAGTAGTGTAGGTTGCAAATGCAAGTATAGTTTTATAGGTTAGTTTAATGCTTAAAATCTGATTACAATTTTTCCTTTATTTTTTTTCTTAGTTTTCTTTTTCCATTTTGGGCCAGCTGTTAGTACTCGTACTGCTTCCTCATCGGCTGCACTACTTAATGATTGGGCAACTGCAATATTAGTTGGATCTCCATTTTTATCAATATCAAATGTAAGTATTACCTCGCCTTGTGGTTTTTCTTTTATGTTTATATTATTAGCAATGTAGCTATCATAGTTTGCTATACCATCTAATGGTTCAACTTCTATTATTTCTACTGTTGGTTTTGCACTACGTTGTTTGGCTTTAAATATTTTGGCATCGCCTAATACCGTAGCATCATCGTTATTGGCTTGTATTGGTGTAAGTACAATATTTAAGTAATCTTTATTGGTTCTTAATGCAGTTGTTATGGGCAAATATCCTGCTGCTTTTACATTAATATTAAGTACACTATCTACCGAAAATAAACCAAACCTCCCATCAACCCTTGAGTAAGTAGTTAGCTGCTCCTGTGGCAAACTTATATTGGTAAAAGGGATAGCTCTGCCTTGGTTATCGGTAATACGGTAATTAAAATAATAATTAGGCAAAGCCTGTGTAGCATTAGGTTTAACCAATTCTTTTTTAGCAACATTTTCTAATTGTTCTGTATTACTTTTACGTGTAGCGTTTACACCTCTGGTACTATAACCATTCACTACAACCTCTTGGCCGCTGTTTGTTTGGTTATTATTAGCAGCCGTATTAGTATTATATTTTACTTCGGGTGTAGGTTGCCTTGCCACATCTTTATCGGCTACTTTATCTGTATTCCAATTATAATTTGTTGGGGCAGTAGCAGCTGTATTATTTAACATTAGGGTATCTTTATTTCCTAATTTTGTTTCACCTATTTGTTCAATTTTAGCGGTTAATTTATCTTCTCTTTTATCATCCATTACAACTGGTGGCGGTGTTACAGCATAATAATTATTACCGTTACTTTTATAATAGTTTTCTATATTTTCGGGCTTTACAAATACAGTTGTTGGCTTAATGGCACTTTGTGCAGTAATGGTAGGCTTAACTGTTTTTAAACTACTAACTTCTTTATTTAGGTTAGTAGTATCTGTTTCAAATTGGCTATTATTAGTTGTATTGTTATTAGTAGTTGTGTTGTTAGCTATTGGGTTGTTAGCCGTATTTTTTTTATTATAATTACTTATACCAAAGTAAGCCACCATCGAAATAATACAAGCAGCAGCTGCTATTTTAAGTAAGGTATAAATTGGTTTTCTTTTTGGCATAGCCAATAATTTGGCTTGGTTGTGTTTGTTGTAAAGTTGTTGGTTAAGGTATTGTAAATCGGTAGTGGCTGTACTAGTTTCAATAGTGTTATAACCCTCTATAGCATCTGCCAAAAAAGGGTCTTCTAAAGCCTGCATTTCGAGTGCATACATTTCTCTACTTGTCATATTGCCATTGAGGTATTCCCTTATGTCGTTATGTGAGTATTGGCGATATGTAGTACTGTTATTCATTTTTTTGTTAATTACTTTCCATACATTTTTTCAAATTTCTCCGTCCATTTTGTATGTAACTTCTTACCATACCTTGTTCGTAACCCGTTGTATCTGCAATATCTTTATAGCATTTTTGCTGATAATAAAATTGTTGCACACATATTTTTTGTACTTCATCTAATGTATCCAAACATTGTTCCAATTTTGTAAAACTTGCCTCTTTTTCCATTATATTGTTAAGATGCACAGTTTCTGTAAATTGCATACTTTCAGGCATAAATTCTTTTGTTTCCTTGTTTTTTGGGCTTCGCAAATACATTAAACAGTGATTTTTAGCCAACATATACACCCAACTTTTAAAGTTTTCGACTTCATGTTTTTTTAACTTTACAACTAACTCTTCATATATATTTAACACTGCATCTTTAGCCAATTCGTTACTTTTCAAATATTTAACACATACCCCATACAATAATTCCATATACCGTTGGTACAAAGCACCTAATGCCTCAGTTGCATTTTGCTGCTTGTAGGCCTGCAACAATTCATTGTCAGTTACAGTTTGGTATTTGGGGCTAGTAATAAATTGCACTATGTAAAGTTAACTATTTTGGTTTTTATTTTTGTTAAAAAATTGTAACCTTATACCTCATCTCTATTTTATTTACTACACAATTGGGGTGTATTACAAGTCTATTATAATCATCTTTTGCAATAGGTACTACTACACCATTTACATATACGCTTAACTTGTTGCTGTAGTTATAATTTAATATAGCTGAGTCAGTTATGTAGGCATTGTTTTTTATAATAAAGTCAACTCCATTATTTAAGTTTACTACATTTTGTACAATATTTAACTTTACTGTATTTGCATAACATTGTAACAAAGGTTGGGCAAGTGTATCTTCCAATACCATTATTTTATTATCCTCATATAAGGGTATTAAATTATTAGTATTATTAAATTTATGTAGCCGTTTATATAAGTAACTAAAGTCATCACTTTCGGGTTGGTGGCGGCTCACTATAAAGTACTTAACACCTAATTGCCTGTGATTTACAAATCCATTTTGCTCATCGTTATACAAAGGTTCATACCCATCTAACGAGGCTATATTATATGCCATTGCAAAGTTCATTACAAGTGATTGTGAAAAGTTGCTATCCATACTTCTTACTGCTGCAATAGGTTGTACACGGTAATTATTGGTAGTATCTAAGTATTTACTATAAGGTAATTGTTGGTACGGGTTGTTGTAAGTGTATATATAAAAAGCATCTTTTGTATTATATACATGGTGAGTAAGCAATAGCATACTAACTATTATAATTGAGTACAATAATATTTTTTTATTATAAAATTGAAGTATATAATTAATAATAATAGCACCACTTATACAACCAAAAAATTGAACAAATAATAACCATTTGAATGGATGGTTGAAAAGTTGAAATATAGGTAGTTTGCTCATACCAATCCACATTATACCAGGCTTGCCAATAGCTAATAGTAAAGTAATAGCAAAAGCAAATAATACTATTTTTAAAAATTTTGATTGTAACGTTACTACTTTTAATTTGTTAGGTATTACAATATAATACACCAAATAAATAAATGCTACAAATACGAACAGAAACCCTCCTTTATAAAAATGGTAGTTATTCTTTCTATACATTCCACTACCCCAACCATTGGGCATCATATCATTTCCACCAACTGGTAGTATAAGTGTAGTAATACCTTGCCAAATGCCCATACCTTGGCCACCTTGCCTGTTGAGGCCAGCTGTAATTGCCATAGTATGCCATAATTGTGGTAAAAAAATTAATAATGAAAAACCTATAATTACTACCAAAGTTTTAAACCTTACTAATACTGATAATTGACTGTTGTAAAAAAAATAAATAGGAATGATAGTACAATAAGTATAAACCCAATATTGAAAATTGGCTGCATATAAAAATGCTGAGGTTAACAATATGGCAACAAAATATTGCTTATGCTTCAGTTGGCTATTTTTAAATTTTATTATATAATACACTAGCATTGGCAAAAAAGCAATAGTTGGAGCTACATAGTACCAACTTCTACTAGCCTCTATATTATACCCACAGAATATAAAACTTAGTGCAGCTACACAGCTAATTAAAGTATTAACCTGTAGCTTTTGTAGTATCTTATACATATACCAATAGCCTACGGCAAAATGCGTTAGTGTGAATACATTATTAAAGTAATATTTGTTGCCTAGCAAGTACTTAGCTATACAATAACTAGTATGCGTAATAGGATAAAAAAATGCATAAGTACTATACTCAGTAGTAGCTACACCGCTGTACTGTAAAGGATTGTATGTTGGTATGCTACCATTAGTGTACCATCCATCAAGCCCATGTAGCAGCACTGGGGTGAACTGACTATAATTATCATCCTGCAAAAAAAAGTAGTGATTTTGGTACAATATAATAATTATAAAAGCAATAAAGGGTAACCAAATTAAGTAAGTATTTAATTGAAATTCTTTTGTATATAATTGTATAATAGGTAGTTTACTTTTGTAAAAAATAAAGAAAAAATAAATAATAAGCGTAAGTATTATAACTGGATGTAATACAACTTTTTGTAAAAAAGTAACATCTCCACCCCAGTTTATAAATTTGCTAAAGTAGGGTATTATTGATTTATTATTTGTAGGTTGTAGTTGTATTTCATACATCTTTTTATTAGCTATTGATGTATCAGTAGTGTTTAATATTGCTACAGGTAAATCAATATAGTTTAATATTGTTTTTGAGTAAATGCTTTTACCAGTACTGTTATTTATTACTATACTATCTACCTTACTAGTATCACCTACATACAAATAATTTGTATAATAATTAGTGTTATCAATACTTTTAATAGTGCCTTTATGAGTAATGCCTAATAGGTTAGTTGTGTTATTTTTATTATTTGTTATTATACTAATTGTTGTATTATTAGTGTGTTTTTTTTCTACAATTAAGTGTATTGATTGTATAGTTAGTATTACTAACAAAAAGCATAATAAGGGCAATATTAATTTGAATTTAGTCAAGTTATTGTAGTAGCTGTTGTTGTAATTCGTTTATATATTTTAGGGTACGTTTTATTAATTTCCATTTACCTTTAAGTGTGCCACCTCCTTTGGCTACACCATATTGTCGTTTGGCAAATACAACAGGAAAATCTATAATAGATCCCATTTGCTTTGCTTTATAAAGCAAGTACAAATCTAACGAAAAATCGAGTGGGGCATTTTCTTTTATTTTATTAAAAAATGCTTGGCTAAATAATTTTGGTTGGGCATTTATATCATTTAACTTAGTTCGTAATTTATAGTTACTATACAGTTCCATACCATAAGTAAATACAGCATCTAACCAATTTCTATTAATTCTTTTTCCTTTTACTATTGTAAGTTCATTATTGCTATTAGTATATAGTTGGTAAGCTTTTAGTATATCAATTGGGTTGGTTTGCATATCGGCATGGGTATAAGCCAATACCTTTGCTGTAGCTTGTTGTAGCCCTTGTAGTATTCCATTGCCATAGCCAATATTATTTGTAATTGTTACAATTTTGTAATTGGAATACTTATTAATTTTCAAATTATTTTCTATAACCTTTGTAGTATTATCGGTACTACCATTGTTAACTAGTATTATTTCCACAGTTGGTAATGTTGTAATTACGTTATTGCATTTTTCAAGTATTAAGGGTATATTATCAGCTTCGTTGTAGCAGGGTATTATTATACTAAGTATTGGTATCATTTTGTATCATTTTATTAAAATATGTTTGCCAATAATTATAAGTTTTATAATCATTAGGTGTACCCCAGCAAATGTATTTTTCTATTTCAAATACCTTTACAGTTAAGCCTAATTGTATGCAATTGTTCATACATTCATCTACATAATATTCACCATTAATAGTAGTGTTATTCTGTATCATATTTTCGGCGGCTTTTACAAAATAGTTGCCTTGCTTAAACCAAAAACAACCTGTAATAGCATGGTCATTTTTAGGTGAATTGCTAATAGCTTTTTTGCAACTTATATAGGTTGCATTATTATTATCGTCAACGGCTACCCATCCATATTGGTTTGGGTATTCGGTTACAGCATTGGTGTTTTTAAATGTAAATACAATTACATCTGCTTCTTTTTGCAAAGCTATAAACTTATCCATATTGTACACCATTCCATTATCACAAGCTGCTATTATTAATGGGTTAGTGTTGTCTATTTTGTGTTTTGCTAATAAGCAAGTACTAGCTTGGCCTTGTGTAAGTGAGTCTATTTTTATAATTTCTGTATTTGTATCATCATTAAGTTGTAAAGTTTGTTGGGTTATAAGTAGGGTATGTTTACACTGTGGCAAATCTGCAATTGCTCTTTTATACATTGGCATTGTATCTACCTGTAGCAAAGGCTTTGGTGTAGTATAGCCTTGTTGCACAAACCTACTACCTGCACCAGCCATAGGTATTAATAGTGTTGTACTTTTTAATGTTTGCTGCTTGTAAGCATACCAATACTTACTATGTTGGGTACATAAATTGTGCCACCAATTATACTCCTCCAAGTCATATGGTGTTCCCCATTGGCAATAGTAAGGTATAGCATCATACACCAATATATTTTTACTATCGGCTAACATTTGTGGGTATAGCATACTTGCATAATACTCATTATTTACCGTTTGTTTACTAGCTAATAATTTATTTGCATAATGCTTAAATAGTTCTCCAGTTTTAAAATAATAAGTACCAACCGAATGGTGCGATAATGTTTTGTTTTGTGTATAACTATACTTTTCAGTAATTTCTAGTAGTTGCATTTGTTCATTTACCTTACAAGCTGCATACACATTGTTAGTAGGTATTAGGTGTGGGTGAAAGCCTGTGTAGCAGGGTATTGCACCATCGCAATTGTGTAACGTTACGGTCTGTACAAAATCTTTATAATTCCATTGCATATTAAAATCGCAATAATTTACAATACAAGGCTCTTCATTATTTATAACATTATAAGCTGCAGTTATTGCATACACGGGGCCAAGTTTATGGTTTGGTATAGTTATTATTATTGCCGTTGGTATAATTGCTAGTAATACATTTTTCAAATTTGTAGTAGCTATATGGTCTTCGTTACATACAAATATAAAAGTATCATTATGTACATCAAATAAATTTATAACATATTCAATTATTGGTTTTGCATGTAGTAGTATTAATGGCTTTATATTAGTGTAACCCTTTGCCACAAACCGTTGTCCGCTACCACTCATGGGTATTATTATTTGCATTATTTTTCCATTTGCTGTTTACGGTACTGTTCACTATGTAGTGTAATTAGGTTTGCCCTATCATAATTTATGGTAAGTGGTTCGTAGCCACGTTGCAGTATATGTGTATATATATAAAAGTAAGCAATTAGTATTTCCATTATACTTTCGGCCTGTGTTGGGGTTGTTGTTATACGTATAGTTTTATATTGTTTACTTATATATATCTGTTTGCTAGTATCGGTATCACTTATATTTTGGTTTATGTATATTGCTTGGTCAGGGAATAGTAGTTCAGTTTCTATTAATTGCCATTGTATAGTTTCCCAAATATCAAATAAAAATGTACATACCATTATACTATATCCACTAAGCACTTCTATATAATAGGAAGGATATTTAAAGTCAGTTATTTGCAACAATTGCAATAAACGAGTTTGTACGGTTGTGTGCATTTTATGCAAAGTATCTATATTATTACAACTATATATAACACCATGGTTAGGCAAAAATGTTACATTGGGCATAGCTTCATCGAACCTATAATTATCATGTATATGCCAACTTAAAGTGGTGCCAGGTGTGTAATAATTATCTAGTATTTCTATGGTAAAGTCATCATCGTCGTGTTGTAATTGGTGTAATAATTCGTAGGCATTGCTACACAAATATATATTGGCCAACACATCATGTGTATGCAATACATACTTATAATAAAGGCTATGAAATGCAGTCTCCATACTTGGTGTAGCGGTATTGTACTTATTTACATTTTTTATTAGTGTATTAAATTCCTTTACTTTTTTTTCGTCCAGTACATCAAATTCTAAATTAGTTAAAGCAGTTTTTATACTAGTATAATTTACCAATGCTGTTGCATTTTTCAACTCAATATTTTTCAATAATACACCCGATGCCTTTATGAGCATTTCACCATTTTCATTTTTTACTGAGGTGTTGCCACCTGCACCTTGTATAATCGAAAACATATTGGCATAAGGCGAAGTGAGTGCTATAAGTTGTGGTATCATATTAATTATTTTGCAATTGCATTTTATAAAAAATTACTTGTACTATTAGTAGTTGCAATACTCCATAGTAATTGTTATCCAACTTTATTTCGCCAAAGCCTAATTCCTCAATACTATCAATTGCAAACTGCCCCATACTAGCTACTGCATTAGGTTGTAATAAACCAGTACACTCTATTAGTTGCCAAGTATCAATATATTTATGCTGTACAGTAATATTATTTTGTTGCAATAATTCCAATATAGTATCTACATCATAGCTATTTAATATTTTAATTATTATACTATTATCAGTTATACTTTCTACTATTATATCGGCTGCATTGTATTGTGCTTTTATGTATAGTTCAGCATCGGTTTTTCTACTATCAATACTTTGTAGTACCGTATGTAGTTGGTGACCTCTTTCTGCTACATCTCTTTCAATTTTTCGGGCTACTCTTATTGCTTCTGGTGGATTACAATATATTTTTAAATCCATTAGTTTTTTCTGCTCTTCCAAATAAAAACTATGTAACCCTTCAAACACTACTATTCTGTTAATTGGTATTTTTTTTGCTTGGTTAAATACTCCAGTTTGGTGGTTGTACCCAACCCTTTGTATGCCTATACCTTTTATAAATTGTAAGGTATGCAACATATTAGTATGCAATGTATTGGCAGTAGGGTTAAGGTGAGTAGTAGTACGCCAATTTGTATTACCTCGTTCCCATTTGTGCATATCATCGCCCTGTATAATGGTGCTATTATTAGCTCCCCACAATTGTTGCAAACTGTTTGCCAGTGTGGTTTTACCAGTAGCTGAGTCGCCGGCAATGCCAATTAGGTAAGGTTGGTACAGCATTTTGTGTTGTTGCAATTGTACCAAACCATAGCGGTATATAAAGTAGCAAAACCCTACAATACTAGTTAGTAATAAAGTAGCCACTATATTACTATACAATGCAGCATTTAAGCCCATTTGGGTTATGTAGTTATATAAATTGGTCGCTGTATTATTTTGATTAGGTATATACAATGCACTTGTAAAGTCACTGGTATTTACCAATGCAAAATGCAAAAAATAAAATACATTAATTAGTATAAATGGTAAAATGCTGTACCTAAATTCTTTAACCAAAAAATAAATAAAAAACGGTAAACACCAATAATACCAACCTTGGTTGGCAGCAATACAAACTGTAATTAAGCCAAAGGCAAAGCCTAAATAAAGGAGTAATAAATTTTTGCTCATTTGCCAATAACCTGTAAACCTTATAAGCAACATAAGGTATAATGCAGGTACTAGTAACACTGTAAAGTTATTAGCAATGCTAAATGTACTGTTGAATAGTTTGCCCTGCTCCTCATTGTTATACACCATGTGTAGGTAACCATTACTTACTAATACGGGTATATTTATTATCAATAGTGCAGCTGTAAATGTTATAATTCCTTTTGTTAAAGTAGCTTTTGTAATACTGCTATTTTTGTACCCATATATTAATAGGAAAGGCAAAGCCAAAAGGATATTTGTTTTACAACCTATAGCTATGGCTAAAAATAGTGCGGTTAGTATAAATTTATTTTTAAATAAAAAATATAAACTTATTAGCAAAAAGCACACTGGCAAAGCATCTAGCTGCCCATGTATGTAATTAATATAAAGTATAATTGGCGAAAGCCAATAAAAAATAGTTACTTGCTTAGTGTATTTTTTAAGCCATTTAAGTAATATATATAGTATTACAACATCGGCTAACAGCAAAGTTATACGTACAGATAGTATGTCCAATAAGGTAGCATAACCATTACTAGATGAACCAAAAAAATGTAACAACCATTTTGGCAAAGCTAACACCAACAGCATAGCAGTAGGGTAGGGAAATGCATTGGGTTGGTTGCTATTGGCAAAGTAAGTATAGCTGCCAAATAAACTTTGGGTAGTACTATACTTTAAAAATGGTATAAATAAATGAGTTAAATAATTACTTGCAAACAGGCAGCTTAATACTACTTTAATAATAACACCAATAAAAAATAATTTTTTATGTTCGGTTATGGTAGTGTATATTTTTTTAAAAGCTAGGGTCAATTGCATTTTGCTATATTACTTACTGTAAAAATAAACCATTTATTATTTTACTAGTGCAATTAATATACTATTGGCTTGCATTGTTAACTGTTTAGGTATATCACTTTTGTTATCAGTTACAATATTTTGCATAGTCATTTTCCCTTTTAATATTTCACTGAACCTTGCTAGGTCAAATGTATTACTATTTTTTCCTGTATTCATTACTACCATTACGGTTTCATTTTTGTACGTTCTAAAGTACACGTATACTGCATCAATAGGTACAAATTGAGTAAGTTTGCCAAGTGTTAGTGCCATACTTTGCTTTCGAAAATTAGCTAGTTTTTTTACATAATTAAAAATTTCGTTTTGTTTTTGGGTTCTACCACTTGCTACAAAATTGTTTTCTTTATCGCCTTCCCAACCACCTTTAAAATCGAGCCTTACATAACCATCACTAGGGCTAGTATAGCCTGCAGTTGCTAGTTCATCGCCATAGTATAATTGTGGTATGCCACGTGTGGTAAGCATCCAACCCAAAGCAGTTTTATACTTTTCCAGGTCTTCACCTACTTCACTATAAAATCTATTAATGTCATGGTTGTCTAAAAATACTACATTGTTCTCGGGTATTTTATACATAAAATCTTGGGCCAATGTTGTGTACAATCTATTTACACCATCGGTCCAGCCAAAGTCTTTTGTCATGGCATCTTTAATACCCCAAAGGGCTTGAAAGTCGGTAGCACCTTGCAGGTTACTCTTGTAAGGTATGTTATAATTATTTTCGGTAAAGTAGCTTTGGTTAGGTACACCGTGTACCCAAGTTTCGCCAAACATAAATATTTTGGGGTACTCTTTAAGCAAAGCTGCATTGCAAGTATTCATAAAGTTGAGGTCGTTATAAGCATAGGTATCTATACGCCAAGCATCTATACCAAATTCCTCTACACTCCATATAGCATGTTGTATAAGGTAGTTTTGCACATTCTTATTATTGTGGTTCCAATCGGGCATACTTGGTGTAAACCAACCATCTGCCATTATTTTACTATCAATTATACTGCTGTGTGGGTCAAACAATACTTGATCCTTATAACTTGTATTGGTATACGTAGGCCACCAATGAAACCAACTGCTGTCGGGCATTTGCTTATATAGTATATGCTCAATGCCTATATGGTTGTAGACAGCATCTTGTATTACTTTTAATCCATTTTGGTGTGCCGCATTTATAAGGTTTTTGTAGGCTACCTCGCCACCTAGTCGTCTATCTACTACATAATGGTTGGTAAATGCATAGCCGTGTTCGGTACGGTTGGGCATATCGTTTTCAATAACTGGATTAAGCCAAAGGCTTGTAATGCCTAACTCTTTAAAATAATTGAGGTGGTTTTGTATGCCTTTAAGGTCGCCACCGTGGCGGTTAAATACGGTATCTCGTCGTAGGGTTTGGTCAAGCATACCAGCTACTTTGTCGTTACTTATATCGCCATTGCTAAACCTATCGGGCATTATAAGGTACATTAAGTCGGCACTGGTAAGCCCCTGTGCATAAGTAGTTCCGTTGCCTTTACGCTTTGCTTTTAGTTCAAAAGCTATGGAATGCCCTCTATTATCTCTTATAAATTCAATGTTAACAATTCCTGGTTTTGCATTAGGTGCAATTGTTATATCAACTGTAGCATAATCATCGTTTTTTAATAAGGTTATTTTATTTATACTAACACCAGGATACTTTATTATAATTTTTTCCTCCGATAAACTACCCAACTCACCATGTAGTAAAAGTTGTATTTTATTCATTTTCATACCAACCCACCAATTGGTTGGGTACACATTTGCATACTGTGCAAATGCATCCGCCGTGGCGAATAACAAAAGAAATAAACAAACTAATAATTTATTCATAATTTTTTAATCTTTATCATTTACAAATAGTGTAAGTATGCCTGCAAGTATCATACTAGCTCCACCAAGGGCTAAGGTATTCAATGTATTGGCATGAAACAGTTTCATTGTAAAAAAGCCCAATATACCAGCAGCAACTATTTGTGGTATTACTATAAAAAAATTGAATACGCCCATATAATAACCCATTTTATTGCTTGGCAAAGCATTTGCCAGCATGGCATACGGCATACTTAATATACTAGCCCAAGCTACCCCTACCAATCCCATACTTACTATTATAAATGTAGGGTTAGTAATAAAATATATGGATAGCAAACCAATACCGCCAATAACCAAACATATTAAATGAGTAATTTTTCGATTGGTTCGCCTTGCAATTAAGGGTATAATAAATGCAAATATTGCCGCTACACCATTACGTACACTGCTACACACATTCAACCAATCGGCACCATTATTATATTCTTTTTGTACCCTTACTAATTCAATTTTTTCTGTATTAAGCATAGTAGTATTTAAGCTATCGCTAAAATGGTTGGCTAAGTTAACTGATATTGTAGTGGGGTTCTTATCATTTCTGTAGTCTCTAATTTCTTTAATATCGGTTAACAATGATTGTACACTTTTTAAGGCTGTTTTTTGTAATGCATCGTTTTTATCTATTGTATTTTGTTTTGCCAATAAGGATGCTTCCATTTTGTCCACCATTGTTTTATCTACCTTCATATTGTACTTATTAGCCGTTACTGCATTGGTAGCATATATCCACATTGCAAATAAGGCAAACCAAGTAAAAAACTGTACTACGGCTAATTGTTTCATCGCTTTTGGCATTTTAAAAATGCCTCCAAACGTTTCTTTTACACCCTCTAAAAAGGTGGTTTTTTTATTTTCGGCTCTAAACTTTTCAATACTTTCTGGCGGAAACTCTTTGGTAGTAAATACAGTATAAAGTACTGCACTTAAAAATGCAAAGCCACCTAAATAAAATGACCATTTTACGGAGTCGGGTATTTTGCCAGCTGCTGCAGTATTAGCAACGCCAAACCAATTGGTAAATACCCAAGGTAGTAGTGCTGCAATTACTGAACCAATGCCTATAAAAAAGCTTTGCATGGCAAACCCACTTGTACGTTGTTCGGGTGGCAATTTGTCGCCTACAAATGCTCTAAAGGGCTCCATACTTATATTAATAGAGGCATCTAATATCCATAGCATACTACCTGCTATCCAAAGTGATGGTGAGTTGGGCATTATAAATAATGCAATAGTGGCTAATATAGCCCCAATAAAAAAATAGGGTCTACGCCTACCCCAATAGGGATGCCAAGTACGATCACTCAAGTAGCCTATTATGGGTTGTACTAACAAGCCAGTTAGTGGTGCGGCTATCCAAAGTATTGGAATATCATCTTTGTTGGCGCCAAGGGTTTCAAATATTCTACTTACGTTAGAGTTCTGCAATTCAAACCCAAATTGAATTCCAAAAAAACCGAAACTCATATTCCAGAGTTGCCAAAAACTAAGTTTTGGTTGTGGTGCACCTGATTGGTCAGACATATAGCAAATCGTTTTTTGTATAAGTGTACAAAATACACATTTGTTTTATATTGGCAAAAAAATTGACTAAAAAAATTAATGTAAATATATATAAGTAATGTTACTAGTTATATTGCGGTAATTAACATTTAATTTCGTCTTTTACTACAAATCAAAGCAACCATTATTTTTAACACCTCGTCATTAGTTATATGCCAACAATAGAAATAAACCCAATAGTTATCTCCGTATTATTTTTAATACCATTAGTATTTGCATTTTTAATACATAAGTCAGTAGTAAATAAAATGAAAAGGCATTTTCTATCGTTAGAAAATGAAAACTTACGTATACATGCCACTGTACTTGATTACGAAAAAGAAATAGTAGAACTTAATAATGCATTAGCCGAAAAAAACCACCATGCTGGCATTGTAAGAATGGACGAAAAGCAAAAAACAAAAGTTATATAATCATACTTTTACTTAGCCTCTTTAAATGAATAATTGCGTTGGGCAAAGTAGCTAAACGTTACTACAAATACGATGGTGAGTAATTTGCTTATTACTGCATTGAAGCCATAATACTCCACAAACAATTTAATTAGTACAATATTAAGTACTATACAAGCCACTACTATTACCATATAGCGGAATAGTTGTATTCGCCCCTTTAAGGTGGAGTTGGTAAAGGTTACAAACTTTTGTAAAAAAAAGCCCACTGGAAAACTTAACATAAACGATAGTAATTGTGCTGCCACATGAGGGCTAAGTGTAACACTTAAATAGGTAGCATTTTGAGCATTTAAACCATAATTATATATTACATAGTATAAACAAAAATCGAGGGTGGTTATAAATGCACCACAACAAGCATAACAAAATAACTGTTCGGTCATTATTTTGCCGAAAGGCTTGTAAAAGAATAATATAAACCTTTGTATGTTGTTGCTAATTATATGTAGAGGCACGGGAGTTATTTAGTATTATGTAATAAAAGCTTGGCTTATATTATTGCTGAGTTATAGCCAACAATTCTACTTCAAATATAAGTGCTTCGCCAGGGCCAATATTGCCTTTACCATACTCACCATAAGCAAGGTTTTGGGGTATGTACAACTTATATTTGCTGCCCACTTTCATTAATTTTAAGGCTTCTGTCCAGCCGGCTATTACACCATTTACTCCAAACTCAATTGGTGCGCCATTTTTTACACTACTCTCAAACTCTTTGCCATTGGTATATGTACCAACATAATGTACTTTTACAGTACTAGTAGCAGTAGGCATAGTACCATCGCCTTGTTTTAGTATTTCGTATTGCAAACCACTTGGTGTTACAACTATATTTTTTCTTTTTTTATTTTCTTGTAAAAATGCATCGCCAGTAGCTTTGGCCATATTATATGCATATTTATTCATTATAGCAGGTGTCATTGAGGCATCTAACAATGCTGTTTTATTGTTTACAGCATCTTGCAAAGCTTGTATGAGTACCTTGGTATCAATGCCTTTGTACCTTGCTTTTACACTTTCACCAATATTAAAACCCAGAGCATAACTTGCAGTATCTCTATAGTTTTTTAAAGTATTTGCAGCTTTTATAACGGCAACAGGTTTAGCAGCCATTATTGTTTTTTTTTGTGCAGTTACACTTTGGTCAAATGCTATTGTTATAACTAAAAAAAGTAAATATTTCATATAAAAAATTAAGAATACGAAATTAGGAAATAAAATGCTAATACAGAAATGTGATAATAACATTGTGAAATGGTATTTAGTCCAAAAGTATTTTAATTAATCAACATCAAATGCCGATTGAATAAACAAATAGTACAATAAGGCGAAGCTGAAATTGGACTATATTGTTTATCATTTCGGTATAATTTGCTAATCCAATAATTTAATAATATAGCTATGAAGGAATCAATTAATTTTTTTTAAGCTCAATTAGCAATGATTAATATACAATATTTATTAAGTAACATTTATTAGGTAACATACAATATACATTAAAAAGTATACAATAAATAACATTCAAATTTTTCAAAGTTCAACTTGTCAATTTTTCATAATCTATTGTCCTATTAATTTTACCATATCATAATTATGTCCATTATAATCAAACTCACCAAGTGTTATAAAGCCAAGTTTTTTGTAATAATTAATGGCTTTTTCATTTGTAGCTTGTACACCACCCCAAAGTATAATGCATTGTATATTGTAGGTTATTAGTGATGTTAATATGTAATTAAAAAGTGCCTTACCTACACCACAGCTTTGCCAAGCATCTGCTACCGAAGGTGCATAAGTGCAATAAGTAGTGTGGTTAAGTACTAGCCCATAACTTTGCATCCTAAATGCTTCATTTTCTATATATCCAATTTTAATAATTGCATAAGCTACTATATTATTTGTTGGGTAATTAGTGGCTATAAACCCTATATTAGTTTCACTATTATAAAACTGTATTATTGTATCGGTATCATATTGGTGTGGCCCAAATCTATCTTTAGTTTCAATACTAAGCCCATTAAGGTAGTCTTTTAAATTGTTAAAATCAGTACTTATCAACCTTCGGAAATATACTTTTTTATTGTTTTTCAGTGTTACTAACATTACACGATAGTTTTAATAATCGGTTGCAACTTATTATTTTTTAATGATATTCAGTACTTTCACATATTATTGAAAGTATAATAGTAACTTTGTGCTATAACTATAAAAACCCTATGGAATTTGAAATAGCCAAACAAAAATTTGTACAAACTTGGGGTGTGTTAGGTACTAATTGGGGTATTAACCGTACTATGGCACAAATACATGCATTGCTGTTGATATGCGAAAACCCTTTATCGGCCGATGATGTAATGCAGCAACTACAAATTAGTAGAGGTAATGCCAACCAAAACTTGCGAGAATTAATAGACTGGGGCTTAGTAGCAAAAAGTACTAAATTAGGAGAACGAAAAGAATACTTTGCCGCTGAAAAAGATATATGGAAAGTAGCCAAACAAATAATAAAAGAAAGGCGAAAACGTGAAATAGAACCCATACATAAAATACTAAACGACCTAAAAAAAATTAAAATTGATAAATCAAATACGGAGCAAAAGCATTTTGTAAATATGATCAATAATATTGATACTGTAGTTACAAAAATGGATACAAGTGTAGAACGATTAATTAAACTTGATGAAAATGCCATTGTACATACATTATTTAAGTTATTAAAATAGTATGGTTGGTAGGCCTTTAAATGAAATTCGGTTTATACACCAAATGGAACTAAATTTGCAACTTAATTATAAATAAAACGATGTACAGTATTACATTTAATTTTGAAGAAAAAGGGCGTGAAGCATTAGTGGTAAACGATGTAAAAGATGGATTATCGGTATTAGAGGTAGCCTTACTTAACCATATTGATTTGCACCACAACTGTGGTGGTGTATGTGCTTGTAGTACTTGCCACTTATATATTAACCAAGGTGAACAATATATTGACGAAATAACCGACCGTGAAGAAGACTTTATAGACCGTGCAAGAAACCCTAAAATAAGTAGCAGACTTGGTTGCCAATGCCTACTGTTACAGGGTAATGGTAACATTGCAGTAACTATACCCGACCAATCGGCTATACTTGGCGAGGAGGATTAAGCAAGTTTGATAATACAAAGCTCTTAAAAATAAATAATTATAAAATACAATGTTTGAACCACCCATAAATTGGCCCGACCATGAAGATATAGCTATGAAGCTATATGAGAAATTTGGTGCTGAATTTACCGAAAGTAAAATATACCGAATACGGTTTACCGAACTACTTACTTGGATACTTGAAGTACCAGGCTTTGAAGGTACTAAAGAGCAAAGCACCGAAGCCCATTTAGAACTAATACAAGCAGCTTGGGTATATGAGTGGAGAGATAACCAGAAGTAAGGAGAAATGTGCTAATAGGATAATTTGCTAATGTGCTATTTGAAAAATTATTTTAATAATTTGGCTAAATACAATTTGCTAAATATTACGAAAGCTTATTGTACTTACAGTAGGGTATGCGATAGCTTACAATAAAAAAACATCTAAGCGAAGCGAAATAAAAAAACAATGAAAATAGCCACATGGAACTTACAGCGACTAAAACACAAACGGAAACTAACCGATATAGTAGAGTTGCTATTGCTTATAGATGCCGATATACTAGTACTTACCGAAACAGATGAACGTATACAACTGCCCCGTTACCCACACCAAATAACCACCGTTCCGTACTTTGCATTTAATAATATGCATTACGAAAGTACCGAAAGAGCTATAAAAATATACAGCAAATACCCTATAGTAAAGCAGCTAAAAACATTTAATGCTCATACTACAATTGCAGTAGAAATAGCTGTAGCAGCACAACACATTGTACTATATGGTACTATTATGGGTATGCAAGGCAACCAACATAAAAGCTACCAAACTGAGGTGGACAAGCAACTTGAAGATTTTAATACCTTAGCACCTTTATATAATTTGTGTATAGTAGGTGATTACAATTGCAGCTTTTCCGACAACTATTATTTTTCTAAAAACGGTAGAGAGCAACTGCTACAAGCCTTTGCTACAAACAACCTAACTATTACTACCCAAGCTGCAACAGATACTATTGACCACATTACTATTGCTAATAATTTGTTAACAAATACGAGTATAAGTTTACAAGAATTTAACGAGAAAAAAGACAAATCGGACCATAAAGGTATAGCCGTAACTTTGGTGAAAGTATAAATAGAAACCCGATGAATTTATTACAAACATTTAGCCAAATAAACACTATAATACTTGATGTAGATGGTGTGCTAACCAATGGCTCAGTTATAATTGATAGTACTGGTAATTATATACGTACCATGAATATTAAGGACGGCTATGCCATACAATTAGCTATAAAAAATGGGTACAATATATTTGTAATAACAGGTAGCCAAAGTGAGTATGTAGCCAAACGGTTACAATACTTAGGCATAACCGAAATACACCAATCGGTTAGCGATAAAGCAACAACTATGCAACTGTTACTTAAAAAATACGCTATTGAAACCGCCACAACATTATATATAGGTGATGATATGCCCGACCTAAAAGCTATGCAACAATGTACCATAAGTGCTTGCCCTGCCGATGCAGCAATTGATGTAGTAGCTACGGCCAACTACATATCGCCCTACAAAGGTGGCGAAGGTTGTGTACGAGATGTACTTGAAAAAATTATGAAATTACAAGGTAAATGGAGTACTATACACAGTATAAGTAGCTTATAAACAATGGTGTATAATAATATTGGAATAAATAAGGGTACAGTTGTTTTATTTAACATAAATACCTATCTTTGCCATCCGAAAAAAAATAGAAAATAATGAATGCAGTAGCTTTTATACACGAACAATTATCAACCAAAGCCGTACACCCTGCTTTTAAAGCTGGCGACAACGTATCGGTTAACTATAAAATTATAGAAGGATCTAAAGAAAGGATACAAACCTTTAAAGGTGATGTATTAAAGTTACAAGGCACTGGCCTTACGGCAACATTTACAGTACGTAAAATTAGCGATGGCGTTGGTGTAGAACGTTTGTTTCCTATACATTCGCCACATATTGAATCAATAGTAGTTAACAAAAAAGGTAGAGTACGTAGAGCCAAATTGTTTTACCAACGTGAACGTAGTGGTAAAAGTGCTAGAATACGTGAAAAACGTTTTGTTAAAGCAAAATAATTTTATTGCAAATAACGATATAAATATAAGAGTCAGTAATGGCTCTTTTTTTTGTGGGTGCAATTGAGTGTTAGCAGTAGTACCTTTAATAAAAGAGGATTATAAAATATTTTGAATTTCGCCCTCTGATAAACCAGTTAATTCTTTTATTTCAGTTATGGTTAGCCCCATTTTCTTTGCAGATTTTACAACTTCAATTTTTATTTTCTTTTCAGCAAATTCTATACGACCAATATCGTCTCTTTCTTTAAATGAAACTTTCCAATAGTTATCGAGTTCAAGTTGAGTCCAGTTTTGTTGGTTAGCTTCTATATAGGCCTCTTTCAAACCCTCATCTGTTACACTTTCGGGTATTACATTTAAGTTTTCAGCATTTTTTATAAAGTAAGTCCATTGGTCAATGCTTGTTTCTAATTGGTCAATTGTTTTATTAAATTTTGGTAATTCAATAAAGTTAAATTCCACATCTTCCAATATTTGCTCATTAGTTTCTACATCTAACACTTTGTGACGGCTGTAATATTTTGGATTATTCCCTATTTCAAATTCAAGTATTCCTATAAAATAGACTGGCATTAACTTATCGTAATTAATGCCTTTATTTAATTGAGCTACATAACCTTGTGACGTATAAAATAATATTCTCTTATGAAAAAATTCAAACTCTGCTACTTGCATTTCTACTATAAAAATATTTCCTTTTTCATCTTTTGCTTTTACATCTACAATGGTAGATTTGCCACTGCTTAACTTGCCTAATTGGTAAGGGTTTCCAATTTCAACATCAATTATTTGCTCATTTTTTGGCAAATTTATTACTGCATTTAAAAACGAAATCAAAGATTTTTTTTTGCTCTCATTTCCAAATATTTTTCTAAAAGCTATATCATTTGTTATATCTACAAATTTCATTAAGTAAAATTAACCAAATTTATTAATGTTTCTATAAGTTTTCAATATAAGCATCCAACACAGTAATAATATTAATATAAGTAGCTGCTTTATAACTTGCCAAATTAGCCACTGCAACCCATTTAATTTGCTCAATGCCTTCTTCTAATTGAGGTATTAAGTTATCGGTTTGGTTGGTTGTAAAAGTGTACCAAGTTGTTTCTTTTAATATCCAAATTTCTTTTTCTTTGTAAGTATGGTATGTGGTGGTTAAGTGTTGCTGTTGTTGCAAGTTAAGCACCCCAGTTTCTTCCATTATTTCTCTTGCAGCACATGCTGCTATTGTTTCGCCATCGTCTAATTTCCCTTTGGGCAAATCCCATTTTCCCCTTCGGTAAATGAGTAGTATTTCCCCATTTTTATTAGCAACCACACCACCTCCTGCTTGTATTTTGCTAAAATGCTTTTGTAGTAGCGTCGTTAATTTTTTTTTACTTGATGAATAAAATATAATTGTATTGTTATACTCGCCATTGTTATTGTGTATAACATGGTGTAATGCTTCATCATAATTATTGGTTATTAATTGTGTACTATCCTTTGTATGTAAGCTTTTAATGGCATTTTGGTACCCCGTAGTACATATAATAGTAAGGTGGTTATGGTTAATGGTAATGTTCATAATTTTTTTTTAATTTACAAAATGCTTAGTTCACTTTTGTAGTATGACAAATGAAAAGATAGTAGCCGAAAAGTTACTACAAATTAACGCCATTAAATTGAGTCCCGAAAATAGATTTACTTGGGCAAGTGGTATTAAAAGCCCTATATATTGCGATAACCGAACTATACTTTCGTACCCTTACCAAAGAGATTTTATAAAAAGCGAACTCTGTAACATTGTATATGAAGCTTACCCCGAAGCCGACCTTTTGTGTGGCGTAGCCACAGCAGGCATACCATGGGCAGCAATGACGGCCGATCAGCTTAAAATGCCCCTAATATACTGCCGCCCCGAACCAAAAAAACACGGCTTAGGCAACCAAATAGAAGGAAAATACGACAATAAACAAACCGTAGTAGTTATTGAAGATTTGGTAAGCACAGGCAAAAGCAGCCTACAAGTGGTTGAAGTATTGCAACAAGCAGGGTTACAAGTGGTAGGTATGGTAGCAATATTTAGTTATGGGTTTGCAATGGCCACTACCAATTTTGAACTTAAAAACGTACCGTTAAAAACCTTAACAAATTATGGAGCATTAATTGAAGTAGCTATAGAAAAAGGAATATTAACGGCCGATATGGAAAAGGAACTATTGGCTTGGAGAGAAAGCTTTTAATTAATAATGAATAATTAATAATGAATAATTAATAATGAATAATTAAAAATTAATAATGGTTTATCAAATTTAGAATTTAAAATGTGGGTGAGTAACAAATAATAGAGGGTACACATTAGTATTAAGTTAAATACTTTGCTTCTGCTAAATGAGATATAATTACTTAAAATTTTGAGTTTTTTTTATGGAAAAGCCCAAAACAAATGGCGTTATAGTGATTAAAAAAATAGCTATAAAAAATAAAAATATATTAAATTATAAAAGAAAATGAAATTAGTAATTACCATAATATTGTTGTGTGTAACGCAAATGATAATGGCTCAAAAGCCTAAAAAATTTAATGTGCAATTGCCCAATATTGCCTGTGAAGAATGCAAAACTATAATAGAGCAAAAGTTTGCAAAAGGAGTAGATGGCATATTAGCCATAGATGTGAAGTGGCGAAGTAAGTATGCCAAAATTACATATTTGGAAGATAGAATAGATACAGGCAACATAAGGCTACTGTTAGCCGAGTACGGATTTGATGCCGATAATGAGATAGCTGATACAAAGATGATGCAACGGTTGCCACCTTGTTGCCAACGATTAGCCACCCCTAAAGTAGCTGACCCTGTACCACCTGCACCCCCAAAAATACCCAAAGCTGAAACTCCAACACCTGCTGTAGTACCCACCACTAAGGGTGGGGTAGTAACACCCACACCAGCAAAGCCAACAACTAAACCAGTGGTGCTACCAACCCAAAAAGGAATTAAAAAGCCAAAGAGCTAGTAAATGTTACTATTATATAAGTCAAATATATGGATAATAAATTTAGCAATTTGGCAATAATGAATTATTAGATTAACAAATGAATTGCTAATATTTTAAGTATAAAATTTTTAGTGTAAAATGTTTAATTACAATACATTGTATGGTTTATATAAATAAATTATTTAGTTAAAAATTAACCATTATTTACTAATTTAAAGATTTTAAAATTCCGCATTAGTTTTATTAAAATTATTTATTAATTTGACATTATTAATTGAATATCAGTATTTTGGATGTATTAACTACTATAATGCTTTATGTAAGTATAAATATATACAATTTGAGGTATTTGAAAATTACCAAAAATCGAGTTTTCGTAATAAAATGGAGTTGGCTAGCCCACAAGGTAGGCAAGTATTAAGTGTGCCTATATTGGGCGGTAGAGGCATTAGGCAACCAATGTACAATGTTGGTATTGATAATAGGCAAGCTTGGCAAACTAACAATTATAAAACAATAGTTAACTTATACAACCGTTCCCCTTGGTTTGAATATTACAAGGATTCGCTATATGAACTGTACCAGACTCCCGTAGCATTACTTACACAATGGAATAAATTATGTACTCAATGGGCATTAGCTAAACTTAAGGTTAATGCCATACTGACAGAAACTGCAAATTACACCAAAACAAACCACCTCCCCGACATTGTAGATTATAGAAATAATGACTACGCTAACCATGAAACCGGACCTATACACTACCTCCAAGTATTTGACCAACAATTTGGTTTTATGCCCAACCTCTCCATACTCGATTTATTGTTTTGCGAAGGTCCCAATGCAGTTAATTATTTTGGAAAGTGATAGGATGTTTGTTTTGGTAACTTTACCATACATTAAGTAATAACAGTATATAATTACAAGTACGACCAGCTTAACCGTATAAGGCGTATGGATGCTTACACTGGCTTAAATGCCACAGGCACAGGGTGGGCAGGGCCACTAACCCCCACCATTAACTACCGCGAAAGAGTAAAGTACGATGCCAATGGCAACATACTCAATTACGACCGCCGTGGCAATGCCAACCTAAGTATGGATAGCCTAAAGTATGCCTATGCCTATACCACCCTTACAGCACCCAATACCCTGGTACCCTTTGACCCCAGCATAACCAACCCCTATACCATAGCAGGGCTAAAAGAAGTACGCAACCAACTAACCCATGTAGCCGACCTAACACCAGCCACCAACTACACCACCGATATAGATAACCAACCCATAAGCAACTATGAGTACGACGAAATAGGCAACCTCATAAAAGACAGTAGCGAAAACCGAACCCTAATAACCTGGAACGTATATGGCAAAATAGAACGAGTAGAAAAACTAACCAACGTAGCTACCAAAGCCAAATACATACAATATACATACGATGCCAGTGGCAACCGAATAAGTAAGCGAATAGCCACCTATGGCACAGCCGTAGTAGATTATACCCAATATGTACGAGATGCCAGTGGCAACGTAATGGCAGTGTATAGCTATGTACAGGACAGTACCACCACCGCCACCGCACTAACAGCCGGCACCCTCAACCTAACCGAGCAGCACCTATATGGCAGCAGCCGAATAGCCGTATTAAATAGGGTAATAAATGTAGAGGCAAATACCAACGAAATACTTATCTTTACACGAGGCAACAAGTTCTTTGAGTTTAACAATAATTTGAAATGAAGTATATATAAACATTAATTATGAACTAAGTACTTAATGCCGATTTAATAAACAAATAATACATTAGGCGAAGCCGCAATTGTATTATATTGTTTATAAATACGGTATAACCAACCACTTAGGCAATGTATTAGTAACCATAAGCGACCGCATAATAAAGGCAGGCACAGTAGGCAACACAGCCACTTACCTAACTGCCGATGTAAAAACCGCCACCGATTACTACCCCTTTGGAATGGCCATGCCAGGCCGAACCTACACAGCAGGTACAGCATATAGGTATGGGTTTAATGGAAAGGAGAATTCTGCCGAAATTAATAGCGGTGCAGTAACCTTTGAAGCTAGAATTTACGATAGTAGAATAGGTAGGTTTTTTAGTACCGACCCAAGGCAAGGGGAGTATGCTTGGCAAAGTACTTATGTCTATTTTAGCAATTGCCCTACAAGTATTGTTGATTTTAAAGGAGGAGGCTCAAAAGACCCAATACCACCAATGGTTATGGCTGAAAGGCATAACATAAATAAATTTGGAAATTTGGCTGGTTCGAGTGCAAGTAAAAATGAAATTACATCAGTGATTATTAACGCTGAATGGGCAAAGAATGAAGTTTTAGAGGGGTTTTATAAAGAAGCTCAAGGGTTAGCAATAGGAACAAAAGGTAAAGTTGATGTAACTTTAAATAATGGCAGTATTTGGAATATTGATGTGAAAACAGGACATTTTTTTCCAAAAGGGGATGGAAAAAATGTGATAGATTTGAGTGGCGAAGAAGCATCTTTAATTGATGATGTCTGTAAAGGCAATATTAGAAATGGGGGAACCAATTCAAAATTAATGGAAAGCTTACAAAAAGCACTTGAGGGTCGTAATATGCCTTTAAGTGAAAACTTGCAAAAAGTAATTGGTGCACTTTCAGAGAAATTTAGTGGAAGTATAAATGAAGCAGTCGCAACATTTGAAGGAAGTCTTTTAAAACCAGATATTGAACTTCCTAATGATATTAGATCACGTTATAACATAAAAGCAGGGACAGAAAATTTTGTAAAGTTTGCTGGTCGAAATATTTTAAAAGTTGCTACAGCAGGTTTAATTGCTTATTCCGTATATGAGATAGTTGTCTCAGATAACCCTGCACTTGAAGTGGGAAAACAATTAACTACATTTGCTGCATTTTCAGAGGGTTTTGCAATAGGTGCAGGAGGCACATCTTTTTCAGGGCCTGGTTGTGTGTTGGGTGGTTTATTTGGTGGCTTGCTTGCCGCGGCACTTGCCTCTTACACAATTGATGCAATAGAAAGTACAACCTATACAGTAAACGAATTAATAAATAGAAATTAGATAAATGAAAATGAAATTAATTTTTCAAATTTAATATTTTCGAAATTTGTAGTGTAACTAGAAAATTTTTATAAAAATGTCAAAGTTCAAAATTATCCCATACATATGGGTAAAGAATGAAATTAAGATTGAAATAACTAATGATTTAGATTATTTAACTTTTAATGAGATAAATAAAAAATATAGTGAACATTTCTTAAAATATCAAGGTGGAATAATTTTAAAAAACAGTAAAAATGAATATCTTTTCGAAACCTCTGATTTACACTATTATTATGATGCAGAATGTTTTATAATAAGAAACTATTTATTTTTTAAACATAAAGTTCAGGTTACAACTAAAAATCTTACTCTGTTAATGACAGGTGGTCATAAATTTTACATTTTAAAAAATGAAAACAGCTATTACTTCAAATATATTACAAAAAATGGAAAATCATTACCACCAGAAATTAAATACACTTTTATTGATGATGAAAAATTATTGTCTTTAAAGTTATCTTACATTGAATTAATAGAAGCATTAGAAAATTCTATTGAAGCAATTTATAATATGTATAAAACGAATTATGATGTATTAAAAAATAATGAGGTCTTTTTACGCTATTTTAAATACATCAAGAATCTAAGTACAAAGCAAAATTTTGATGGCTCAGATGACTATTGGTAATACATAATACTAGCACCCCACTGGCGCAGGTCTTTCATACTAGTGCTGGGTATTGCCCAGTGCTTTAGGGTTACTTTTTTCATAGGATAGAGGCAGTGTATAAAGTGCCATAACTTATAAAAAATCGAGCCATTTTTGCAAGCTGCAAACCCTTACTTTTTTTTTCAATTGAAAAAATCAATTGAAAAGAAAAATACATACCTTTATAATGTTGCAAAAGCAACAACAGTTCTTTGTAAAAACCGATGTAAGCATTTTTTTTTCAATTGAAAAAAACTGGTGCAGGAGGATATAGGTATGGGTTTAATGGAAAGGAGAATTCTGCCGAAATTAACAGCGGTGCTGTAACCTTTGAAGCTAGAATTTACGATAGTAGAATAGGTAGGTTTTTTGAGTAACTACATTTTGAAAGTTTAAATGAATAAAAGGTTTATAAGTTGGGGACTCGGCAAAGCCTGTACCGCCAAATGCGGTAAACCAGAGACCCCAACGGGACATAAAGCGGTACTGCCTTTGCCACGTACCCTGCTGTTATTATTAGTCGTAATGTTTAAATCCTATTTTGTTTCTTGTGGTTGGTTTTTTATCTTTTTCAATTAATTCTTTCAATACCGTAAATATTGTTTCAATATCGGTGTTATTACTTTTTACTTCTTTTTCCATTTTTGCAAGTTGCAATAAAATATCTTTATGGGTAAGTGCATATTCTCTCATTTTTACAAATACTCTTATAATTTTCAGGTTTACATCAATAGCAGTTTTACTGTTTAATATGCAAGATAACATAGTAACACCCTGTTCGGTAAAGCAAAATGGAGCATAGCGTAACCCTTGTTTGTCGGCTGTGGTTAATATAGTATTTTCACGCCATTTTTTAAATTCAATTGCGGTCATTTCAAACATAAAATCTTTTGGGAAACGTTCTATATTACGTTTTACAGCTTCTTTTAATCGTTTAGTTTCTACACTATATAATTCTGCTAAATCTCGATCTAGCATTACTTTTTCGCCACGTACAGCATAAATTCGATTGAGTATTTTTTGCTCTACTACTAAAGTCTGTAATTCTTTTTTTGCCATATAATTTTTTATAATACAAATATAAAAGCTATTTGCTTTGGAGGTCGCAATTTGCGACCTCCAATTATTTATTATCCTTTAGTTTTGTGTACTGGACATCGCAAATTGCGTCCTCCAATTGCCAAAAAAAATCTCTTTTTATTCTGGCATTGTCTTGTATTTTACAGCATAAGGCAGTACAAGCTTTGCCACAAACCCTACCGTAAATTTAATTTTGTATATTATTATTGAATAAAATGAGTAATTTTATGTTTCCGTTTTGGTGGGGTCTTGTGGTTCTTGCCACATACCCTACCAAAAATTTAGGTTTTTTGAGCCACTACATTTTGAAAGTTTAAATGAATAAAAGGTTCATAAGTTGGGGTC
>JAYWGN010000007.1:0-9439 GCA_043778255.1 Chitinophagaceae bacterium
TTGTTTCTAATGCAACTTGCATTTCTGGGAATATATGCGGTATAATACTTCCCTTTTGTATATGTATTTCTTTTTCTATAAATATTTTTTCTTCGTTTAAGTAGTATTGGTGTATTGATTTTGCATCGGGGTTTACTATCCAATATTCTCTTACTTCATTTTCTTGATACAGGTTATATTTTTCGTTATAATCTTTTTTAATACTGCCTGGGCTTATAATTTCAATTATAAAATCAGGTGCTCCTATACAGCCTTTTGCATCTACTTTTGTGGGGTCGCATATTATGCAAAAGTCGGGTTGAACTACTGTTATAATTTCGGTATCTAGTGCTTTGTTTTTTACTAACCTTACATCAAATGGCGCAATAAATAAATCACACTTATGGAATTTAAAAATAGCATAAATTTCGCCATGTAGGTTAGATAATATACGTTGGTGATAACTTGACGGTGCAGGTGAAAGTATAAACAATTTACCTTTTATGAGTTCAACCATTTCGGTAAACTTCCATGTAAGGTAATCGGCATAAGTGTATTGTTTTGTTACATCTAATTGGTTAATGTTAGTTATCATAAGTTGAAGTTAAATTATTTTAAACATTAAACCTAAAATGCATTACATCACCATCGGCTACTATATATTCCTTACCTTCAATACGTAAACGGCCTGCATCTCTGCAAGCTGCTTCGCTACCATATTTTACATAATCATTGTAGGCAATTACTTCGGCTTTTATAAAGCCTTTTTCAAAGTCGGTATGTATTACACTAGCTGCCTGTGGGGCTTTCCAACCATGCTGTATGGTCCATGCCCTTACCTCTTGTACACCTGCTGTAAAGTAAGTTTCTAATTTTAATAATTTGTAGGCACTATGTATTAACCTGTCTAGTGCTGGCTCTACCATTTTGTACTCTTCCATAAATAATTCTTTGTCTTCCTGCACTTCCATTTCGCTTATTTGTGCTTCTATATTATTATTCATTATTATAATTTCGGCGCCTTCTTTTGCTGCCATTTTTTGTAAAGCTTCGCTAAAATGGTTACCTGTATGCATACTTGGCTCATCAACATTGGCAACATATAATACAGGTTTTAAGGTTAGTAAACAAAGGTCTTGTATGGCTAAAAGTTCTTCTTTATCCAAGCTAAGGCTTCTTATACTTTCGCCTTTTTCCAAATGGCTTTTACACTTGTGTAGTATTTCTAATAATGGCTTTGCCTTGGGGTCAGTTTTTACCATTTTTTCGGTACGGTTTATTTTGTTTTCTACACTATCGAGGTCTTTCAGTTGTAGTTCAGTGTCTATAATTTCTTTATCGCTTACTGGGTTTATGGCACCTTCTTCACGTAATACATTTTCATCTTCAAAGCATCGTACTACATGTATAATAGCATCAACCTCTCTTATATTTGCCAAAAATTTGTTGCCCAAACCTTCACCTTTACTTGCACCTTTTACTAGGCCAGCTATATCTACTATTTCTATTTGGGTAGGTACTATACGTTCAGGGGTTACTAATTCGGCCAATTTATTAAGCCTCTTATCAGGTACATTTACAAGGCCTACGTTAGGCTCTATGGTACAAAACCTATAATTACTAGCTTGTGCTTTGGCACTGTTACTTACTGCATTAAACAGTGTACTTTTTCCTACATTCGGTAATCCTACTATTCCTGCTTGTAAAGCCATGTTGAGTTGTTTTTATTTGGTGCAAAGGTAATTTAAAAAATAATAGGGTAGAAATAGATATGCTATTATACTTTTGTAAAAAAACAAGTTTTAACCCTAAGTAACATTTTCAATGTTTTAATTTCTGTTTCTCTTTTTTTTGCAAGTTTTAGTGTTTCAAACTCTTCGTTATATTTTAATATCCAAGGTAATCCAGTTGCAGTAAATTTGGAGTGTCCAATATTATGTTCATACAATCTCCTTTGCAAATTGATACAAGCCCCAACGTAATACTTGGAAAGTTTTGCAGAATAGATAATGTAACAATATGGCATAAAAAAGCCCCAATTTAAAAGGGCTAGTTAAAATTATAGTATAAAAATTGCAATATTTTTTAGAACACCCAAAAAACATTGAAATTTTCGACAAAAGTTACGACAGTAAAACCTCTGCTGAAATGTGAAATTCTTTATGAAATATTTTTGCCATTTCAATGGTTAATGGTTTTCGTTTGTTGAGTAAAGCTGATACGTAACCTTTACTACCAATTTTCCCAACCAAGTCTTTATTTTTTAATCCTAAGTCCAGCATTTTTAATTTTATAGCATCTATAGCATTGGGTATTGGTATTGGAAAATGCTCATCTTCAAATTTTTGAACTAACAAAAGAGCAAGTTCCAGTTTTTCCCCTTCAGGGGTATTTTGTTTAATTTTTAAATCAAACTGAACATCTACCCAATCTAGATATTTTTGATATTGTTTTTTTGTTTTTATAACTTTTAGTTCCATATTATTTCTTTTTATTTTGTATAGTTTTTACATCAATTTTATCATATTGGGCATGTGTACCAAACCATTTTATTTGAATTACTTTGTATTCAAATACAATCCTTACAATTAACCTAAATCGATTTCCCATAATGTTGAAAACAACTCTGTCATCCGATACAAGGTTTGCATTTGCATAAACCAGTTTTAATTCATTAAATGTTTTAAAATTACTGTTTATTATCTCATAATACCATTCTTGTAAGGGTGTTGCTGCCAATGGAAATTTGGAGCAGTATTGTAACAATGATTTTCTTGTAATGATATTAAACACTTTGTAAAGGTATTAAAAGTTTGCTAATAGAAAACATTTATAAAACATTTTTACTTATACTCTATATTTATGTTGTTAACGTTTAGTATGTATTTAATAATTAAAAGGAAAAACAAAACATTGGAATAAATAATGTAACAATATGGCATAAAAAAACCCCTACTTAAAGGGGCTAGTGAACTGGCTGGGACTCGAACCCAGGGCCCTCCCGTTTTTAAAAAACGGGATGCTCTACCAACTGAGCTACTTTTATTGAGTCGCTATTAATTTTTCGATATAAATTTTCGATTTTCTTTTTTTTATTTCTGTTTCTCTTTTTTTTGCAAGTTGTAGTGTTTCAAACTCTTCGTTATATTTTAATATCCAAGGTAATCCAGTTGCAGTAAATTTGGAGTGTCCTATATTATGTTCATACAATCTCCTTTGCAAATTGATACGAGCCCCAACGTAATACTTGGAAAGTTTTGCAGAATAAATAATGTAACAATATGGCATAAAAAAACCCCTACTTAAAGGGGCTAGTGAACTGGCTGGGACTCGAACCCAGGGCCCATACATTAAAAGTGTATTGCTCTACCAACTGAGCTACCAATTCAAAAAATTATTCTCAAACCCAGTGTCCTTCCGCTCTTTAAGCGGAATGCTCTACCAACTGAGCTACCAATTCAAAAAAATAATATTTAAAATATATTCTTTCGTAATTCGGATTGCAAAAATAGATGTTTTTGGTTGTAACACAAACATTTTTAATAAGTATTTATAATTTTATTTACAAATAAATGGCAAATGCTTTGTAACAAATACTTTGCAAATGAATGTAAAACCAATAATTTTACAAAATTAAAAATATGTATACATTATTACAACAAAAAAATAGTGTTGTAATACAATATTTAGTATAACAATACAGTAAAAAATTAACCATATAAATGACTACTTTTTTTAAAGATAAAGTGATAGTAATTACTGGTGGAAGTGACGGAATTGGTAAAGCTTTGGTGCATGAATTATTGCTACTTGGTGCTAAAGTAGCTACGTGTGGAAGAAACCATGACAAGCTTTATCAGTTACAAATAAATCACCCAAGCTTTCATTTGCATACAATGGTAGCTGATATGGCTGTAGTAAGTGATTGTGAACGATTTATACAAAGTTGTATTGCTACATTTGGAACCATTGATATATTAATTAACAATGCTGGTATTTCTATGAGGTCTTTATTTAAAGATTTAGATATTACTGTAATGCAACAAATGATGGATGTTAATTTTTTTGGTGCAATGCACTGTACTAAATTTGCATTAGCAGAAATTATAAAAAATAAGGGACATATAATTAGTGTATCATCTATAGCTGGCAATAGAGGTTTGCCTGGTCGTAGTGGTTATTCGGCTTCTAAATTTGCTTTAGAAGGATTTATGGAGTCCTTACGTACAGAGCTTTTGCATAGCAATGTACATGTGCTAACCGTAGCTCCTGGCTTTACTAGTAGCAATATACGTAATGTAGCACTTAATAGTGACGGTATAAGCCATGGTGAAAGCCCAATGGATGAGGATAAAATGATGACGTCGGAAACTTGTGCTATATATATTATAAAAGCAATAGAAAAAAAGAGGCGAAAACTAATTTTAACTTTTACTGGAAAACGAACAGTATTTATGAATAAATTTTTTCCTAAACTTACCGATAAATTAACCTACAAATACTTTTTTGATACAAATGGTTTTTTAAAAAAGTAAATTTATTGTAATTTGAAAATGACGTATTACATTTGCTTATGCCCATTATTACCCTCACCTCCGACTTTGGCCTACAAGACCATATAGCTGCATCGGTAAAGGGACAAATAATTCAACACTGTAATACATTGCCCACAATTGTTGACGTAACACACCAAATAACACCTTACAATTTATCGCAATCGGCATATATAATTGAAAGCATATTGCCTAACTACCCAAATAATACTTACCACTGTGTATTTGTAAATTTGTACCATAATTATAATAGCGAATTATTATGTGTAAGGTATAACAACCAATACATTTTTTGTGCAAACAATGGATTTATTAACATGGTTAGCAAGGGTAAACCTATGCAAGTAGTTGCAATACCCACTACTGATAATAGTAACTTTATTACACTTATTAGCACTATAATTAATGTCATAAATTGGTTAGATAGTGGTGCAGATTTAGAAAGCTTAGGAATATTAAAAAATGATTATATAGTAGAAAATACACTAGAACCCGATATAGGCGATAATTGGTTAGAAGGTCATTTGCAATTTATTGATAACTACGAAAATGTAGTTACTAATATTTCTAAAGCTTTGTTCAATAAAGTGAGAGGCGATAGAAAATTTAATATTGTGTTTAAAAGAGATGAACTAATAGACCATATAAGCGAACATTATAATGATGTACCAAAAGGCGAAAAGGTGGCCATTTTTAATGCAAGTGGTTATTTGGAAATTGCAATTAACGGTGGTAATGCTGCTGGTTTATTTGGATTTCAAAATAGTGCTCAAACCCAAAATTCGTTATCAAATGCAGAGCAGAACAATGTATTTTATAAAACTATAAAAATATATTTTGAATAAGTATTCATTTCATAGTCAATTTTTTTTTAAAAAAAAAAGGGTTACATAAAGTTGTTACAAGCATACTTTAAATAATGTTTTTATTGTATTAATAATAATATAGTTTAACTAGTATTATTACAATGCACATAATACCTCCCACAGAAATTATGCAATTAAAATTGGTTAATAATTTAGCTATACATAACCTCAATTGTATATTTTTGTAAGTATGGTACCTAAGGTTATACTTTTATTATTATATACTGTTACACTATTGCTTAATGTTAATACTATAAAGGGTCAAAGTGTTAACTACACCGCTAATGATGGGCTTGCAAGCAATACGGTATATGACCTTTGCCAAAGTACAAGTGGCTATTTGTGGTTTGCAACCGAAAATGGCTTATCGAGGTTTGATGGTAAAAATTGGCGAACATTTACAACCGACGATGGATTGCCCGATAATGAAGTGCTTAAATTATTTGCCGATACTAAAGGCAGGGTATGGATAAGTACCTATAATAAACAAATTGCATACATTTACAATAACACAATTAAAAACAAAAACAACGATGCGTTACTTTCAAAATTGAACTTTCAAAATTTTGTAACTTCATTTGGGGAGGATGTAAATGGAAATTTTTATATAAGCGATGAAAATTCTTTTTATATAATTGACAGATTTTTACATATTAAATTGCCAAGATTAGTAAATAAAATTAAAGATAACATTGATGGAGTAAATTGGTACAGCCCAAGCAATTTTTTGCTTTATAAAAGTGATAGTTTATTTATTTATAATAATGAATTAAATCAATTTTTATTTAAAAAAGTACTAACAAATAATACCATTACTAAGGGCAAAAATAACTTAGTAGCATCAAAATGGAATGAGAATTTAGAAACAATAGTAACTATTACAAAACCAGCATTGTACTTAAGTGAAACTAAACATAAATATGCGAATGCTTTGCAATATTATTGTTCCACCAATGGCTTGTACACATTAGATACCTTACACAATACTTGGGACAAGCATTTGCTACCTGGCAAAAAAATAAGCCATGCCATTACCGATAATGAAAATAATATTTGGTGCAGCAGCCTGGGGCAAGGTGTGTATAAACTGCCCAATACTGCTATTGCTACCTTAGCACCTAATACTACTACAGCCTTACCCAATAGCGAAGTATATAGTATAAGTAAGTATAACCAAAGCCTATTGGCTGGTAATGGATTTAGTAAATTTTTTACGCTACAACATAATGTAGTTACTGTATTTGATAAATCAGCAGAGGCTATACAATCAACCAACCCTTACCTAACCAACCGTTTGTATTGTAGCCTAACACTCCCTACTGGTGCAGCTTTGCTAGGGTTCGATAGCTACTTAGCTTTGCTTAATACTAACCAAACATTTGTATGCAATACCCAACTATACCCTATAAAAGCATTAGCTACCCTTAGCCCAACTACTGCTATGGTAGCTACAAGCAAATACTGCTTTGTAGTAAATACTACTACACTACAAGTGTTGGATACCCTATGGAACGAAAGGTGTACAAGTGTATATAACTACTACAATACCTACTACTTTGCTACACTTAATGGGGTATATAGTAGCACTAATAAAGTGGTTACCAATATGGGTACATTGCACCATTCATTTACCCGTAGGGTAAATGCCATAACTGCCGATGCCAATGGGAGCATTTGGTTTGCTACCGCCGATGCTGGGCTTTTACAGTATAATAATAACAAAGTAATTACTACATATACCACTGCCACAGGGCTTAATAGCAATATATGCAAATCATTACACTATAGCAATGGTTACTTATGGGTAGGTACTACCAAGGGCATTAACAAAATAAACACAAACACACTCAAAATTGTAAATTATACTACTGCCGATGGCTTGCCCTCCAATATAATAAACTGTATATACACCTACAACAATAAAGTATATGTAGGTACATCCGAAGGCTTAAGCACCTTTACCGAAGCCGATATAAACCAACAAACTACCTGTACCATATTATTAGAAAGTGTGGCCACACCACACATATATTACAATACCAATACAGCAATAATAATACCTTATAGCAATAATGCAGTTAGCTTTACTTATAGTGGTATATCGTATAAATCGGGTGGTAATATAACTTATATGTACCGTATAATAGGCCTACACACTACATGGCAAACTACTACTCAAAATATGCTACAGTTTACAGCATTGCCCTACGGTAAGTATGTGTTTGAAATATACGCTGTTAACAAATTTGGCGTTAATAGCAATACCCTTAGCATACCATTTGCTATAAGTAAGCCGTTTTATTACACAGTATGGTTTTGGCTACTTGTAGCCTTAGTTATAATAGCCTTAATGTATTATATAGTAAAAAATAGAAATGCTAAAAAAATAGAAAAAATTAGAGCCGAAGCTGCTATAACATTACAATTAGCAAATGTGGAACAACAAGCCTTGCAGGCTCAAATGAACCCCCACTTTATATTTAATTGTATGGGTGCCATACAAAGTTATATAGTAAAAACTGATATAGAAAATGCTAACAAATACCTTGGGCAGTTTGCCAAGCTTATAAGGCAAACATTAGACTTATCAGAAGCTACTGCTATTACGTTGGCCAACGAAGTAGATTACTTAACTACTTATGTAGCATTGGAACTACTCCGCTTTAAAAACAGCTTTACATGTACTATGAGTGTAGCACCACATATAAACCAAAGTATAGTGGAGCTACCTGCATTATTGCTACAACCCTTTGTAGAAAACAGTATAAAGCATGGCTTACGTAATGGTGTAGGTAATATAACCATACAATTTGTAATGGATATTGAGTACCTAACCGTTACAATTGCCGATGATGGTATAGGCCGTGAGGCATCATTAGCCTATAACAAACAATTTGGATTGAACCACAATAGTAAGGGTATTGATATAATAAAACGCCGTATAACACTACTTAACACTAGCAAAACCCAACTTATAATACTTAATATGAACGATAGCGAATTGGGTACCGTAATAGAGGTGAAAATACCAATTTAATTAACAATTAATAGTGAATAATTAATAATTGCATTGTTACTAAATATTACATTATGTTATTATATATTTGTGTGTAAATGAAAATAAGTGGTATACACATATTATTCATTTTTAATTATTCACTTTTAATTATTATGACCGCAATACTCATTGATGATGAACAGACCAACAACGACAACCTAGCAGCTATGCTGCAAATGGTGGAAAGTACTATTAGTATAGTAGCTACAGCTAACAATATTGACGATGCTTATATAGCCATAACAACCCACCAACCCAATATCATTTTTTTAGATGTGGAAATGCCCTTTGGCAATGGCTTTATGCTACTCAATAAGTTTAGTACTATTAACTTTGCTGTAATATTTGTAACTGCTTACAACCAATATGCTGCACAGGCATTTAGGTATGCTGCTATTGATTATTTGCTTAAGCCAGTATTTGCTAATGATTTGGCCGAGGCATTAACCAAAGCAACTACTAACCTTGGGCAGCAGCAGCAACAAATTAAATTGCTATTGCAAAATGATAAAGCCCCTAACCAAAAACTTGCCTTACTAACTAATGTTGGTATTAGGAGTGTGTGCCAAACAGAAATAGCTTATATAATGGCCGATAAAAATAATGCAATCATATACCTCAAAACAAAAGAAGCTGTAAGAAGCACTAAAAACCTAAAGCATTACGAAGGCTTGGTAGATATTAAAACATTTTGCCGAATACACGACTCCGTAGTGGCCAATACCGATTATATAAAAAAAATAGATACCGAAAACCTACAAGTAACATTAATTAACGATACCATACTACAATTAGCCCGACGTAGAAAAGCCGACTTACTAGCTTACTTTAAAAAATAAAAAGGGTAAAATGCCCCTAATAACCCAAACCAAAATACCAGATATAAGCCAAAAGCTACCACTTATACTCAATATAGTACCACATATAGCCCCGTGTTAGATAATTAGTTAATTTAGTGCCAACATTGCATTGGCAAATATAAT
>JAYWGN010000008.1:0-124432 GCA_043778255.1 Chitinophagaceae bacterium
AGTATTTTAGTTAATTAACATCAAATGCCGATTGAATAAACAAATAGTACAATAAGGCGAAGCCGCAATTGGACTATATTGTTTATCATTTCGGTATAACTAAGCATAATTTTTATTCTTTTTCCAAATTTCCATTTTTATTTAATGGCAATGCATTTACTAAGTTTGTTTTTAATTCGGGCTTTACAGCCAAAATGCAAAGGTTAGCCATATAAATGTGCTTGATTTATTTACAATAAAAGATAACGAAATACACATAAAAGCTAAAGGAAATACCTCCTATTTCGCTGCAATGATTGCCGACTTTATTAGATACCAATTACTCGAAAATTCATTATCCATTACCTACGAAACCGTAATGAGTCATGTTAGCAAAATTGATTTTTTAAAATTAGCAAAAGCACAAGACTATAAAAAATAATTGTATTTTATGTGTACCCAGTACCCAGAAATAAATAAATTAAATGTAGATAAAAGTGTATTGCAAGGGGGGCATTTTGTTGAACCTGCAACTATCGAAAATAGGTTTTATAAAACATTAAATAATCTTAGCCAGTTATCAAAAATGTTGATGTTGCTTTTCTATTTCAAAATTATATGAATAATTTTAAAGAAATCTGTACAATTAAAAATAATGAAATCATAAATGTTACCAACAATCCACCCACTTGGTTTACTAATTATTATTTGAATAAAATAAAACCAAAACTATAATAATAGCTGTAAAGGAAAGTTAATAATTAATATCCCAATTTTTCATTTCTTTAACCGCTATTTTTTTGGTAAATTTGTAATATTTCATATTAAACATTCAAAATTTAAAATTACTATACCATGCCCTTCGACCTTCAAATGATTAAAAACCTTTACGCCAACTTTAGCAACAGGGTACATGCAGCCCGAACCATAGTAGGCAAACCACTTACCCTTACCGAAAAAATACTGTATGCTCACCTCACCGAAGGTAATGCCACAAAGGCTTACGGCCGTGGTGCAGATTATGTGGACTTTGCCCCCGACCGTGTAGCTATGCAAGATGCTACTGCCCAAATGGCCCTACTACAGTTTATGCAAAGTGGACGACCAACCGTAGCAGTACCTAGTACCGTACATTGCGACCACTTAATAGAAGCCAAAGAAAACAGTGCCACCGACCTAGCAAGGGCAGTAAATGAAAGCAGCGAAGTGTATGATTTTTTGGCAAGTGTGAGTAATAAATATGGCATTGGTTTTTGGAAACCCGGAGCAGGTATTATACACCAAGTAGTACTCGAAAATTATGCTTTCCCCGGTGGTATGATGATTGGTACCGATAGCCATACTGTAAATGCAGGAGGCCTTGGTATGATAGCTATTGGAGTAGGCGGTGCCGATGCTTGTGATGTAATGGCTGGCTTACCTTGGGAACTTAAAATGCCTAAATTAATTGGCGTAAAACTTACAGGCAAACTTAACGGATGGACTTCGGCAAAAGATGTAATACTTAAAGTAGCTGGCATACTTACTGTAAAAGGTGGTACTGGTGCAGTTGTTGAGTATTTTGGCGAGGGCGCTACTAGTATGAGTTGTACTGGCAAAGGTACTATTTGCAATATGGGTGCCGAAATTGGTGCTACCACTTCTACCTTTGGTTACGATGCTAGTATGAGCCGCTACCTTGCTGCCACAGGCAGAGAAGATATAGCTGCAATGGCCGATGCTATAGCCGAACACCTAACTGGTGATAAAGAAGTTTACGAAAATCCAACTGCATATTTTGATCAAGTTATTGAAATAGATTTAACAACATTAGAGCCACACCTTAACGGTCCATTTACACCCGATTTGGCTACACCAATTAGCCAAATGAAGGCAGCTGCTGCTGCAAATAATTGGCCTACCAAAATTGAAGTTGGCCTTATAGGAAGCTGTACCAATAGTAGTTACGAAGATATTAGCCGTTCCGTAAGCCTTGCCAAACAAGTAAAAGCTAAGGGCTTAAAATTGAATAGCGAATTTACCATTACACCAGGTAGTGAGCAAGTAAGGTTTACTATAGAGCGGGATGGGTTTTTAGATGTATTTGGAGCTATAGGAGCCACCGTATTTGCCAATGCCTGTGGCCCATGTATAGGTATGTGGAGCCGTGTAGGTGCCGAAAAAAAAGAACGAAACACTATAGTACATAGTTTCAACCGCAACTTTGCAAAACGAGCCGATGGTAACCCCAACACTATGGCTTTTGTGGCTTCGCCAGAAATAGTAACGGCATTGGCCATTGCAGGTGATTTAAGTTTTAATCCACTCACCGATACACTTATAAATGATAAAGGCGAAGCCGTAAAATTAGACCCACCTTTTGGCGATGAACTACCACCAAATGGCTTTGCAGTGGACGATGCAGGCTACCAACAACCAGCAGCCGATGGCTCGGCAGTGCAAATAGTAGTAGCAGCCGATAGTAAACGTTTGCAACTATTAGAGTCATTTACATCTTGGGAAGGTGTAGATTTAAAAGGGCTTAAACTACTCATAAAAGCTAAAGGTAAATGCACCACCGACCATATAAGTATGGCTGGCCCTTGGCTTAAGTTCCGTGGCCATTTAGATAATATTAGTAACAATATGCTTATAGGTGCCACCAACTTTTATAACGATAAAACAGATACTGTAAAAAGCCAACTTACAGGAGAGTATGATACTGTACCTAATACACAACGAGCCTACAAAGCAGCAGGTGTAGGTACACTAGTAGTAGGCGACGAAAACTATGGTGAAGGCAGTAGCAGAGAGCATGCTGCTATGGAGCCAAGGCATTTGGGAGTAAGGGCTGTACTCGTTAAGTCATTTGCCCGTATACACGAAACCAACCTTAAAAAGCAAGGAATGTTAGCCCTTACCTTTGATAACAAAAATGATTACGAAAAAATACTGGAGGACGATACATTTGACCTTGAAGGCTTACTTACATTTGCCCCTAACAAAGCTTTACAATTAGTACTTAACCACGCCGATGGTAGTAACGAAACAATAGCTGTAAACCATACTTACAATGAACAACAAATAGGATGGTTCAAAGCAGGTGCAGCACTAAATGTTATAAAGGCAGGGTTGTAATCGGGCATTACTAAATACAGGAAAAAAGTATGAAAATAAAAAAAGAATATTGGTTTTTCTTTTGTACAATAGTGATGATTATTTTACTTTTTATAGTTGTATATTTTAATTATTCAGCTAATACTTTGTCTGAAAAAATGGGTTTTTGGTTTACATTTTGGGGTACAGGGCTAACAATTTGTGGTCTAGTGTTTAGCATTGTACAGGGCTATCAGGCTATAAAAATAGCTACGGCTTTAAAAATGCAACAGGAGCAAATTAAAAAAGAAGTAACTTCTAAATTACTACAAATTATTTCTAGCGATTTAAACTCAAAATGTCACAAGTTTATAGAAATTCTGAATAATAAAAAATGTGATAACAATAGATGTTGCGATTTTTTACAAGATATTATTAAAATATTAATTGATTGTAAACGTTATATAAAAAACGATGAAATTGTAAAATACTTAGACAATTTTAAAAAAGAACTGACTGGCGATATGCTACAATTTCAAAAAAGCATACCGCAAACAAAATATGAAACAATAAATACCCTTAATAAATTGTTAGATTATATAAATGGTAGCTTAAATTCCACAATAATATAATAACTTGCATATTATGCTAACAAATCAAACTTTTAATTTACTTAAAGATTGTACTAGAAACTCTTTACTAAATAATAGTAATGAAATAACTTGGTACAAAACAGGAAGCCTATGTTATACTTCATCGTTAGTTAATGACAATACATATTTAATTTGTAGATATACTGACACTGTTACCAAAATTACAAAAGTGTCAATAACGAAACTAGATGATCAAGGTTGTTATGTTTCCGAAAATGATCAAGAATTTGAAACTGATTGTAACGAATACAATATTTTAAATGAGTTGTATGAAATGATTTTAAACAAACATTTAGTTCCTAGTTATGAAGGAAATAAATTAAATTTTATAAGTGAAGTTGCTTAAACATATTAGTATTTTTAAATTATAGAATACCCTAAAAATTAAAAATAATTTTGTAATTTTCATTTCACTTTTAGTGAAATATGTAACATTATTTCACTAAAAGTGAAATAAACTAGTTTTTGTAAAAACTTGAAATCATCATCAATTACTGAGCCAATTATTAGTCAAATATATTTAAAAATAATTTACTTTTTTTTTAATAAAACAATAACTTGCAACCAATAATTTATGTTACGATTTGTTTCATTATTTATATTACTGTTGACTTTAATTGGGTGCAAAAAAAAAGCTACTATTGTAGGCAATTTACCTCAAATACTTTCGGTAAAAGTACCACACCAACATAATAGTATACCCATACTTATACTCGATGCAGGGCATGGGGGCAACGACCCCGGAGGTATTAATGACTCACTTCAATTATACGAAAAAAATGTAACTAGAAGCATAGTAGATGCTATAGTTAAATATGCCGATACAACTAAAATAAAAATAATACAAACTCGAATTGGCGATCAAGCCACTAACCGCCACGACCGTATTATATTTGCAAATAAATACAACCCCGATTTATTACTTACCATACATACCAACTACGATAAGGATACAACCATCAATGGCTTCGAACTAAGTTACAGTGATAGTACCTTAAAGTTTTATTCGCCCATTGATACTATTAATCAAAAAAATCCATTTGCCAACGAACTTACAAATTACTGTAACATAATGCGGCAGGGTATTACCCGTAATTTTCCTACATTAAAGCAACGAAAACTAGCCATACGTAAAGATCATATTTGGATGATATATGCAGGGCATTACCCTAGCTTGTTACTCGAATTTGGGTTTATTACAAACCGTAACGATGTAGCTATAATGCAAAATAAAAAAGCAATTACTACTTTGGCAAAAAGTTTGTTAGTATCTTTATACCAAATATTAAATACATAAAATTATTTATACATGAAAAAAATTATTTACATCCCACTTATAATTGTGGTATTTATATTAGGCATAGTAGCATGTGGCAAAGAAAAAAGCCCTGCACCTACTGACCCTTGCAGCGGTGTAACATTAACGGTAACAGCTACCAAAACCACTACTACAGGAGCATCAGCCAACGGTACACTTACTATTACTAGCCCAATTGGTGCAGGGTTTACATACAGCCTCAACGGTGGTACATTTGCTGCTAGTACTAGCTTTACTAACTTAGCTGCAGGCAATTATACCCTTACTGCCAAAAACAGTAATGGTTGTACTGGCACAGCTGCAACATATACAATTGTATCCGATTTGTGTGCAGGCAAAACCTTAACTTTAGCCTCTACCACCATAACAGATGCCACACCTTGCACTAGTAACGATGGTAGTGTTACTGTAACAGCTGGTGGCAGTACAGGGTTTACGTATAACATTAATAATGGTGCATTTCAAAGTAGTGCTACATTTAATAACTTAGCAACGGGTAATTATAATGTAATAGCCAAAGACCTTGATGGCTGTACTAAAACGGCAACATTTACCGTAGGTGCTAAACCAGCAGGGCCTTTGTTTGCAGCAGTAAGGGTAATAATACAAAACAATTGTGTGAGCTGCCATGGCAGTAGTAGCCCAAGTGGTGGGGTAAGCCTTGCCACCGATTGTGATATTGTAAATAGGTGGGATCGTATAAATGCTAGGGCTGTATTAGGCAATCCAAGCTTTATGCCACAAAGCGGTCCATTACCAGCAACTGAAAGAGCTAAAATTACTAATTGGGTAAATGCAGGGCATTTGTATACTAACTAAAATGTAGGTTATTGAATACCTAATATTCAACTATTTTATTTTAAAAGAAAAATTATAAAAAAATTATGAAATATATACTCATTATGCTTTGCAGTATTACAGTATTAAGCATTGCATGCAAAAAGAAAAAAACTGACGATACTCCTGCTGCTTATCAATACCCCGAAGGTACAGGGCCTTATGCTCCCTATACATTGGGTAGTACATTTGTATTTGAAAGCCAAACTACCACACCTGCAGCAACCGATAGTTTTACTTACACCGTTACAAAAGACACTACCATAGATGGTGCAAAATATAAAAAAATAGAAAGTAGCAAACCTAACTTAGCCACTACTTACTATTGCAATTATAGTAATGGCTTACGTACCGAAATTACTTATAACGGTAACTTTGGTGGCGTATCAGTGCCTACTGTAAAGCAAGTAGTACTTAAAGATAATGTGCCTGTTAATACCACTTGGCAAGAAACATTAAACATAACTATTCCCGCCATACCTATACCTATACCAGTAACATTTAATTACAGCATACCCCAAAAAGACTTTACCAAAACTGTACTAGCAAAGGATTATGCTAACTGCATACAAAGCAAACAGATAGGTAGTTTGCCTGCCACTATACCCTTGCCAGTTGGTACTCCAAGTAGTGTTACCATTGATTATTACTTTGCAAAAGATATAGGATTAATACAAAGAGACCTAACTAATATTACCATTAAATTAAAGAGGGCAAATGTGATAAAGTAAACTTTTTGAACAAAATTATTTATTAAAACCCTCTTATTATTGAGGGTTTTTTTTTATCAATACATTTACTGCGGTTCATGACCCAAGGTACCATAAATGAGGATTTAACTATGCTGTGTTCGGTGTACACACAAAGCCTAAAGCCCCCAAAAATAATGTTGCCATTCTGTTAAATAAAAAATGATAATGCATTTTATTACAAAATAAATGTAGTTTTAATCAAATACTTGCTAGTACATATATTTTTATTTAAAATAGAAAAATATTAGCACCGTAAAAACTAATAAAAAACAACACTATGCCAATAGCCAATATTATGTGGGTAGATGATGAAATGGACAGTTTAAAATCGCAAATCATTTTTTTAGAAGGTAAAGGGTACGCCGTAACACCATTTAGCAATGGCTTTGATGCATTAGAGTACTTTGCTCATAACGATGTAGATGTGGTATTGCTCGATGAAAGTATGCCCGGTATGACGGGGCTTGAAGTGCTACAAAAAATAAAAGAATTAAAAAGTAATATGCCCGTGGTAATGGTTACCAAAAACGAAACTGAAAACCTAATGGAAGATGCCATAGGGTCGCAAATAAGTGATTACCTAATAAAGCCAGTAAACCCTAACCAAGTACTACATAGCCTCAAAAAAATAATTGATAACAAAAGGTTAGTATCCGAAAAAACAACAACAGCTTACCAACAGGAATTTAGAAACCTGTTTATGACACTAAGCAATAATTTGAATTATACAGAGTGGATGGACGTATATAAAAAACTAGTGTACTGGGAACTTGAAATTGCTAAAAGTAATAGCCCCGAAATGCAAGAAATATTTCATAACCAAAAAACAGAGGCTAATACTGAATTTTTTAAATTCATAAGTAAAAATTATGCTAGCTGGTTTAAGCCAAATGCAATAGACAAACCATTAATGAGCCACAACTTAATGAAGAAAAAAATATTGCCTTTGGTTGATAAAAAACAACCCGTAATTTTTTTGTTAGTCGATAATTTGAGGTGGGATCAATGGAAAATATTACAACCTATATTTGCCGAAAGTTTTAAAATTGTAGAAGAAGAAAGTTTTTACAGTATATTGCCAACCGCCACCCAATATTGCCGTAATGCAATACTAGCAGGGCTTACACCATTAGAAATTGAAAAAGCATTTCCCACACAGTGGAAAAATGATGATGAAGAAGGCGGAAAAAATTTATTTGAAAATGACTTTTTTTTAGGTTTGTTAAAGCGGTTAGGTAAGCAAGATTTGAAAACAAGCTACACCAAAGTAATACACCATAACGATGGGTTGAACCTTGTAAATAATATACATAATTTGCTTAATTATGATATGAGCATAATTATATACAACTTTGTAGATATGCTAAGCCATGCCCGTACCGAAATGGATGTATTAAAAGAATTAGCAAGTGACGAAGCTAGTTATAGAGCCATTACCAAAAGCTGGTTTGAGCACTCCTCACTACACCAAGCCTTAAAAAAAATAGCCGAAAAAAATATTAAATTAGTACTAGCCACCGACCATGGTAGTATAAGAGTAAAAGCAGCAGCTAAAGTAATTGGCGACAAACAAACTACCAGTAATATAAGGTACAAACATGGACGTAACCTTAATTATGAGGCAAAAGATGTATTGGCATTTAAAGACCCTAAAGAAATTGCATTGCCAACACCTAATGTAAACAGTAGTTTTATATTTGCAAAAGAAGATAAATTTTTATGCTATCCTAATAATTATAATCATTACGTAAATTTTTATAAAGATACTTTTCAGCATGGTGGCATTAGCTTAGAGGAAATGATAATACCCTTTATAGTAATGCAGAGTAAGTGAAAAGTTGAAAAAATACCAAGTTGAGTTAAGCTTAAATTAATTTAACTTTGTAAGCCAATTTATAATTAAAATTATGCTTACACTTTCGCAATTACAGCCATTGCCTCAATACTTTGATAAATATATGTTGCTCAATAATGATGTAACTGTACTAGAAGCTTTACAACAAAGTATAGCTGCTTTGCAAAATGCCCCAATTACTACTTGGCAACTAATTGGGAGCAAAGTATATGCTCCTAACAAATGGACGGTGAATGATATACTGCAACATATAATTGATACCGAAAGGGTATTTGCCTACCGAGCTACAGCATTTGCCCGTGGCGAAAAAATAGTACAACCCTTTGACGAAAATAACTATGCAGTACAAGCTAATGCCAATAACAGAACCCTACAAAGCTTAATGGACGAGGCAATTTGTTTACGCCAATCAACTATACATTTATACCAATCATTTACCCCTGCAATGCTAAGCAGTACAGGCATTGGCTTTAAAGGCGACTATTCGGTACATGCTATTGGCTACATTATAGCTGGCCACCAACTATGGCATACTCAAGTTATCGAAAACAAATATTTTTCTTTAGTGTAACTTTTAATCATTTTTATTAAAAATATGGAAAATAGCATTGCCGTAAAAAACATATTAGGCCTACAACTACCAACTGACCCACATTGGGCTAACCTAAGCCATTTGAATATTGAAGAAATATTGGTAGATCATGCATTTTGCGAACAAAAGGCTGCCTTAACTTGCATATCGTATATACAACATTATAGCGACCGTACTGAGCTTGTTGATGCTCTGTCGCCCATAGTTACAGAAGAATGGGGGCATTTTAGAATGGTACTTGCCGAATTGAAAAAAAGGGGATTTAACCTTGGCAAACAACGTAAAGATGAGTATGTAAATAAACTCATTGCATTTCAAAAAAAAGATGGCAGCCCCGATGAAAGGTTACTTGATAAGCTACTTATAATGGCAATGATAGAAGCCCGAAGCTGTGAACGATTTAAACGACTAAGCGAACATTTGGATGATGCTTATTTACAAAAATTTTATAGAACATTTATGGAAAGCGAAGCAGGGCATTATACCTTATTTATTAACCTTGCCGAGTTGTATATACCCAAAGCTATAGTACGTAGCCGTTGGCTTAAATGGTTGGAGTATGAAGCAAGTATAATGCAACAAGCTACACCACGTAGTGATCGGTTGCATTAATATTTTTTTACAAAAAAAATAGTGGAAGCAATTTATTTTTTTGAAAAAAAAATAGATAGACTACCTATACATTTAACCAAAAAAAATGAACTAATATTAATAAAGAATATGTATTAATTTTACAACAATCAACTTTACACAATATGAGTAAGCTACAAGAGGACTTTGAAATAAAATTAACTGGCGACGAAAGTGAAGATACCTCACAAAAACCTACATGGTTCAAACGAATAAAAAAAGGAATACTAACTAGCACTGCCGATAAAGGCGAAACACCCGAAGGCTTATGGACCAAATGCCCCGAGTGTAAATTTACCTGTACCACAGCCGAACTTCGACAAAATAAATTTGTATGCCTCAAGTGCAACTACCACCACCGAATTGGTAGCGACGAATATTTTGAAGTAATATACGACAACAATAAATACGAAGAATTATTTGATAACTTGAGAGCCAAAGATCACTTAGGCTTTACCGACCTTAAAAGCTACCAAAAAAGATTGGAAGATATATGGGCAAAAAACGACCTAACCGATAGTATGAGGGTTGCAGTAGGCGAAGTAAATGGTAAGCTATTGGTAACTGCTTGTATGGATTTTGAATTTATAGGCGGTAGCCTAGGTAGTGTAATGGGCGAAAAATTTAGCCGTGCAGTTGATTACTGCATAGCCAACAAATTGCCCTATATGGTTATTAGTAAAAGTGGCGGAGCAAGAATGATGGAGAGTGCATTTTCGCTTATGCAATTAGCCAAAACAAGTGGAAAACTTAACCAATTATCGGCAGCAAAATTACCCTTTATTTCATTTTTAACCGACCCTAGTTTTGGTGGTATATCAGCATCATTTGGTATGTTAGGCGATTTGAATATAGCCGAGCCAGGTGCATTAATTGGCTTTGCTGGCCCAAGGGTAATTAAAGAAACCATAAAACGTGATTTGCCCGAAGGCTTTCAACGTAGCGAATTTTTGTTGGAGCATGGGTTCCTCGATTTTATAGTTGATAGAAAGGATTTGAAAGACAAACTCAGCAGCATTATAGGATTAATATTAGAATAACAACACAATATGGCAATTGAAAACAGAGCAGCATATCACCATTATTTTATTGACCAAAAGTTTACTGCTGGTATTGTATTGGTAGGTACCGAAGTTAAAAGTATTAGAGCTGGTAAAGTGAGTTTTAACGACAGTTATTGCTACTTTGAAAAGCAAGAACTATGGCTCAAAAGCTTACATATAGCCGAGTATGCATTTGGCAATTATAGCAACCATATACCTACCGCCGACCGCAAATTATTGCTCACCAAAAAAGAATTGAAAAAACTAGCGGCTAAAATTAAAGATGGTGGACAAACTATAGTACCACTCAAAATATTTTTTAGCGATAAAAGTTTGGTAAAAGTAGAAATAGGTTTAGCCAAAGGCAAAAAATTATTTGATAAAAGAGAAACCATAAAAGACCGAGATGTAACAAGAGAAATAAAAAGAAAATATGCTTTGTAATAGGTGATTAATATTTTTATTTTTTTTTTAAAAAAATATTTTTTAATACTTTGTAAAATAATGTACGATACCGATATTTCAATAGGCGATGCTATAAGGCTTTACTTAAAAAAAAGTAAGTTGGGCAACACTATGCAAAGCATTCAAATTACGGCAATATGGGAACAAATAATGGGTAAAACAATTGCAAAATATACCGACAAAATAGAAATATACAATCATAAACTAATTATACATACCAAAGTACCAACACTAAAGCAAGAGCTTAATTTTCAGAAACCTAAAATTATAGCATTAGTAAACGAAGCCATGCACGACAATATAATAACTGAGGTGGTGGTGAAATGATAAGTGTTGCTGGTTTGGAAATGTTGGTCAATTTTATTTTAAATAATATTAAATACACCTGCCACAATTGCATAAAAACCTTTACCACACTGCAATACAGGCATAGTTATATAATTGCATCTGCCATTATATACATAATAGTTGTTTAGTACATAATTTGAATAGTTACAATAATAATATCTAATCTATATAAATATGAACTTAAATAACCTAACCATAAAAGCTACCGAAGCTATACAACAAGCACAGCAATTGGCCTACAACCAAACTAACCCAACTGTTGAAAATGAGCATTTGCTACAAGCATTAATTGAACAAGAGGAGAGTGCTGTAAACTTTTTACTAAAAAAAAATAATGTAACCACAAATGTATTAGCAACTAAATTAGATGAAGCTATAAAGAAATTGCCCAAAGTTACTGGCGAACCTGCACAGAGCATTGGTAGAGAGGTTAATACAACATTACTTAAAGCAGCATCATTGCTTAAAGACTTTAACGACGAATTTATAAACCCCGAAATATTATTATTGGCCTTAGTAAAAGGTAATGATAGCACAGCAAAATTTTTGAAAGATGCTGGCCTTACCGATAAAGGTTTGGTACTTGCTATAAAGGAACTTAGGCAAGGCAATACTGTAAACTCCGCCACCGAAACACAAGAGTACAATGCACTAAACAAATATGCTATAAACCTTAACGATGCGGCAAGGCAAGGCAAGCTTGACCCTGTAATAGGGCGTGATGAGGAAATAAGGCGAACCTTACATATACTCAGCCGACGTAGCAAAAACAATCCTATACTAGTGGGCGAACCTGGAGTAGGCAAAACGGCTATTGCAGAGGGTTTAGCTATGCGAATTATAAATGGCGATGTGCCCGATAACTTAAAAAGTAAAATAATATTTGCACTCGATATGGGCTTACTTATAGCTGGTGCCAAGTACAAAGGTGAGTTTGAAGAAAGGCTAAAGGCAGTTATAAAAGAAGTAACCAATAGCGATGGTGACATTATACTATTTATAGATGAAATACATACCCTAGTAGGTGCAGGTGGTGGCGATGGTGCTATGGATGCAGCCAATATACTAAAGCCAGCATTAGCCCGTGGCGACCTAAGGGCAATTGGTGCTACCACACTTAATGAGTTCCAAAAGTTTTTTGAAAAAGATAAAGCATTGGAACGGAGGTTTCAAAAAGTAATGATTGATGAGCCAAGTATAGAAGATGCCGTAAGTATACTACGTGGGCTTAAAGAACGTTACGAAACCCACCACCATGTACGTATTAAAGATGAGGCCATAGTAGCTGCTGTAGAGTTGAGTAGCCGATACATTACCGATCGTTTTTTGCCTGATAAGGCAATAGACTTAATGGACGAAAGTGCCGCCAAGCTTAGGTTAGAGATGAATAGTATGCCCGAAGAACTAGATGAACTTAACCGTAAAATAACTCAACTAGAAATAGAAAGAGAAGCAATAAAAAGAGAAAATGATGCACCAAAACTAAAGCAACTTAATACCGATATAGCTAACTTAAGTGTGCAACGAGATACCCTAAAAAGTAAATGGACAGCCGAAAAAGAAATAGTAGAAAAAGTACAAACGGCTAAAGCCGAAATAGAAAACTTAAAGGCACAAGCCGACCGTGCCGAACGTGAAGGTAACTACGGCCTTGTGGCCGAAATACGCTATGGTAAAGTAAAAGAGCAGGAAGCAATAGCAAAAACATGTAGCGAAGCCCTAACCGAAAGTACCGAAAAAAGACTATTGAAAGAAGAAGTAGATGCCGAAGATATTGCAGAAAATGTAGCAAAAATAACTGGCATACCTATTACTAAAATGTTGCAAACAGAACGTGAAAAATTATTGCATTTGGAAGATGAACTGCACCAACGAGTAGTGGGGCAAGAGGAAGCAATAACTGCCGTAGCCGATGCGGTAAGGCGTAGCCGTGCAGGGTTGCAAGATGCTAAGAAGCCAATTGGTTCATTTATATTTTTGGGTACAACTGGTGTAGGCAAAACAGAATTAGCCAAGGCATTAGCCAGTTATTTGTTTGACGATGAGGCTATGCTTACCCGAATAGATATGAGTGAGTACCAAGAAAAACATAGTGTAAGCCGCCTTGTAGGTGCACCGCCGGGCTATGTAGGGTACGATGAGGGTGGGCAGCTAACCGAAGCTGTACGCCGTAAGCCGTATAGTGTAATACTGTTAGATGAAATAGAGAAAGCACACCCCGATGTATGGAATATATTATTGCAAGTATTAGACGATGGGCGACTAACCGACAACAAAGGCCGAGTAGTAAACTTTAAAAATACTATTATAATAATGACGAGCAATATGGGTAGCAGCCTTATACAAGATGCCTTTGAAAATGTAACCGAAAAAAACTTAGCAGCTACCACCGAAAAAGCTAAAACTCAAGTAATGGTATTGCTTAAGGAAACCATACGACCCGAATTTTTGAATCGTGTAGATGAAATAATATTATTTACCCCACTACTTAAAAACCAAATAAAAACAATAGTACAAATACAATTAAATACTTTGCAACAACTTGTGGCTAACAGTGGCATACAACTACAATTTAGCCAATATGCAGTAGAGTACTTAGCCGATGCAGGGTTCGATATTAGCTTTGGTGCAAGACCACTCAAACGCCTTATACAAAAGGTTATAGTAAACGAATTGAGTAAAAAAATATTGGCAGGTACTATTGACAAATCAAAAGTAGTATTGGTAGATGTATTTGATGGAGTAGTAGTATTTAGAAATGAAAATGGAGTGGCAAAGTTGGAAGATGCGGTATAATAGGAATGTAAGTTTTATAGCTGTACTATATTATTTGTTTTGGTAAGGAAGCTTTCAAAAAATGATATAAGATATTTAATAGTTATAAAATAAAATTTATTATACATTATGATTTATTAATGGTAATGTTTGTTGTAATTGCCCCAAAACCCTAAGTTACAAAAAATAATAAATGCTCACATTGTTAATTATCAATTATCCATTGTCAATTTTGAAAGCACTATCTTTATAATGTATAAATAGTATATGAATACCACCAACCAAGATGAAGCAATAAAAAATGCATTTGAAATAAACCCATCTGCTTTTTATGAAAAAGCCGAGGTAGATTTATTAAAAGAAAATTTGCTAAAAACACATGCTGAACGATTTTGGGACTTTACCAAGCTATATAAACTAAGTAAGATGTTACAAAATGCTACAATTACCCATCAACCTTTTAAAGAAAAATAATGGATGTTTTTGATGAAGTATTTTTAAAATTTTGGAATGCACTAAATAGTAATGGTGTGAGGTATATTATGGTGGGTGGCTTTGCTAATATTATACATGGCAATAATAGACTTACTCATGTTATGGATATGTGGATAGATGATACATTGCATAATAGAAATAATTTGATTAAAGCTTTCAAGCAAGCTGATATGGGAGATTATTCTATGTTGGCAACCATACAAATAATACCTGGCTGCACTGATTTTAGGCTGCCAAATGGAATGAGATTAGATTTACTAATTGAAATGAAAGGTATTGAAGATTACACATTTGATGAATGTTTAGAATTAGCTACAAAGGCAAAAATAAATGAATTGATAGTTCCGTTTTTACACATTAATCATTTAATTGCTAATAAAAAGGCAATTAATAGACCTAAAGATAAAATTGATATTGCAGCATTAGAACAAATTAAAATGCTTAGAAACAATAATTTGTAATGTAATTACTAACCAGCCATTGAGGGAGTACTTACTTATATAAATAAGCTACTCCTTTAATTAATTAATATTTTATCTTGCAGCAATGAAAGGGTTTTATATACTTATACTATTATTTATTGGTCAGCTATTACAAGCTCAGGATACAGCTATTACATTTGAAAAAAGAGTATTTGTAATGCCTGTGGCAGTAGTACGTAGCAATTTGAATGTACCAAGTTTTATTAAATATGTACAAGCTGATACTAGTTTTTATAAAGCATTTAAAAACCTCAAAATACTTAATTTTAGTGCTATTAATGATATACGAATGCAAGATAAAAATAGCATAACATTAGCCACTTTGCATAGTACTACTAAGCAAGTACGTACTGCCAATTGCCGTAGTACAATTATAGAGCAGGAGGCAACCACAGGCAACTTTTATACCAAACAAAAAAAATATAATTATACCACCGCCGAAATGTATGCGGGGTTACTATTTGCTATACCAAAAAAGTGCGATGAAACTAATATTGTTGGCGATGGTAAAGTACCTACTCAAGGGCTTAGTGGTATGCAACGGCATGAGCAGCAGCTTAAAATGTTGTTTTTTAACCCAGGTCGCCGTATAGATGGTATTCCGCTTATGGGTAACAAAACAGCTCTGTTTGATACCGAATTAAGCAAGTATTATAACAACTTAATTGATTATGAACTATACCAAAATAAATACTGCTATAAGTACACCATAATAGCCCGTGACAGCCTAACTAAAGCAGAGCGAAGTAATATAGTAATAGATGAAATGACCACATGGTTTGATGCCACAACTTTACAAATAATGGGGCGTAACTACACCCTTAGTTACAATGCAGGAGTGTATGATTTTAAAGTAACTATGCAAGTAGAAATGACCACCTATAACAACCTCACCGTGCCTAGCTTAATTCGTTACAAAGGGAATTGGGATGTAGCTTTCAAAAAAAGAGAAAGAGGAATATTTACTGCCACACTATTTAATTTTAACTAAAAAGTAATACTGCATAATTATTAATTACTAAGTAATGCTTAAAATTGTAAATTTGTATTCAGCATTTTTTACAAAAAAAAATTGACTATTGTACGCCGAAATTATAATACCACTTACCTTACCCAAAAATTATACATGGAGTATTCCAACTGCTTTACAGCAAAATGCTATAGTTGGAGCAAGGGTAGAAGTTACTTTGCGTAGCAAAAAATATACAGGTATTATAAAGGCACTTATAGCCGAAAAACCAGAGGCATTTACACCATTAGATATACTGAGTATATTAGACGATGAACCGCTAATTTACCCTGCCCAACTTAACCTTTGGGAGTGGATGGCTACTTACTATATGTGTACCCAAGGCGAAGTAATGAATGCAGCTGTACCCAGTTATTTTAAACTCAACAGCGAATCAATAATAGTATTTAATGAAGAGTATGGGGACGACTTTAGTTTGCTCAATAATGAAGAATACTTAGTAGCCGAAGCCTTACTTATAAAAAAAGAATTAAAATTAAGCGAAGTGCAATCGGTATTAGATAGTAGAAAGGTATATGCAATAATAAAGCAATTAGCTAACAAAAAAATTTGTTTTATATGGGAGTCACTTAAAGATAAATATGTACCCAAAAAGGAAACTTATGTAGTACTACAAAGCCAATATAATAACGAAACTCAACTGAGTGAACTGCTCAATAATTGGAGCAAGGCACCTAAGCAAATGGAGTTGTTATTAGCCTATATACACTTACTTAAAACCGAAGGTAATGTAAGTAAAAAAGAATTGTTAGCCAAAGCAACTGCTACCGATGCACAACTTAAAGGCTTGGTTGATAAAAATATAGTAACCCTAGAACACCGTGCCATAAATCGTTTGCAACAATTGCCACAAGCTATTACTATTGATTTTGTATTGAGTGTAGCACAGCAAAATGCATTAGCTAGTATTAACAATGCATTTGCGGCAAAGCAAAATTGCTTACTACATGGTGTAACAGGTAGTGGCAAAACACAAGTATATATAATGCTATTGGAGGCAATTATAAAACAAGGCAAACAAGCCTTATACTTACTGCCCGAAATAGCACTTACTGCTCAACTAATACGAAGATTACAAATACACTTTGGTGGGTATATTGCAGTATACCACAGCAAATTTAACGACAGCGAAAGAGTAGAATTGTGGAACAAAGTAAAAACCGGCGAAATAAAAATAATAATGGGAGCAAGGTCGGCATTGCTATTACCTTACAAACATTTGGAACTCATAATTATAGATGAGGAACACGAACCAAGTTACAAGCAGTATGAACCTGCACCACGTTATCATGCTAGGGATACCGCAATGTACTATGCCTCACAGTGTAATGCTAGAGTGCTTTTGGGTTCGGCTACCCCAAGTGTAGAAACCTACTATAATGTACAATTAGGCAAGCTAACTTTAGTAAACTTAACTGAAAGATTTGGCAATATACCCTTGCCTAACATTACTATAATAGATGCAAAACCTTACAATAAAGCAGGGCAAGAAAAGGCAATAATAACACCCGAATTGCAAACAGCCATTCAAATATGTTTGAATAAAGGCAAACAAATTATACTCTTTAAAAATCGTAGAGGGTATGTACCCTACAAAACATGTACAGCCTGTGGCTGGAAACCACAATGCAAACATTGTAATGTGGCATTAACATTTCACAAAACAAAAAACCATTTTGTATGTCATTACTGCAACACAATATATGCCACTATAAATACTTGTATGGCTTGTGGTAACCAAAAGTTTGAGCAAAAAAACTTTGGAACAGAAAAAGTAGAGGAAGCAGTAATTGAGTTGTTTCCTAATGCAAAAATTGGACGAATGGATTTGGATAGTGTAAAAGGCAAAAATGCACACAGCAACTTAATACAACAATTTGAACAACGAAAACTTGATATACTCATAGGTACACAAATGCTAGTAAAGGGTTTGGATTTTGATCATGTACAATTAGTTGGTATAGTAGATGCCGATAGCTTATTACTATTCCCCGACTTTAGGGTGAACGAAAGGGCATTTCAACTTATGGAACAAGTGAGTGGTAGGGCAGGTAGAAAGCAAGAACAAGGGCAAGTAATAATACAAGCAATTGATAATAATAACCCACTACTACAACTTATAAAACAGCACGATTATAACAGCTTTTTTGAAAAAGAAATAGCAGAGCGAAAAACTTTTTTTTACCCACCATTTAGCAGGTTATTGATATTACAATTTAAACACAAAAATCAAAATTTGCTAAATCAGGCTGCCCATTATTTTGTAAAAAATTTAGCAGCTCCATTTCAAAAATTTGTGGTAGGTCCAGCTGAGCCATTTATTAATAAAATAAGAAATCAGTTTATAATGGAAGTATTATTTAAACTACCAAAAGATGCAAAAACTATACGTGATTGTAAAGCCGCTATACAAAGCCAATTTGCTATAATGCAGAACAGTAGGGAGTATAGCCATATAATAACCATTGCTAATATTGACCCTGTTTAATTTTATTATTGTTATTTTTAAAATATACTTAATGGAGGTACTACAAAATTTTAACTTACAACATTACAACACATTTGGGGTAACGGCAACGGCTCAATATTTTGCAATTATTAAAAATGAAGATGATGTAAGCTCCTTTGCAAATAATGAACAATACCAACATTTGCCATGCTTAGTATTGGGTGGTGGTAGCAATATATTATTTACCCAAAATTATAAGGGTATTGTATTAAAAAATGAAATAGAAAATATAGAAATTATAAAGGCAAACGATACACCCACTACCGTAACATTAAAAGTAGGTAGCGGTGTTAATTGGCACCAATTTGTGTTGTATTGTATTAGTAATAATTATGCGGGTATCGAAAATTTGAGCCTAATACCCGGTACAGTTGGAGCAGCACCAATACAGAATATTGGGGCTTATGGTGTGGAGGTTAAGGACACTATAAATGCTGTTACTTTTTATAATTACAGTACACATACCATAGAAACGCTTAATAAAAGTGATTGCCAATTTGGCTACCGAGATAGTATATTTAAACAAACATTGAAGGGAAAAGTATTTATAACTTCAGTTGAATTAATATTACAAAAAACACCCAGTTTTAATACTAGCTATGGTGCTATACAAACTGAACTTGCTGCAATGGGCGTTACTGCTATAAGTATTAAAGCTATAAGCGATGCAGTTATTAATATACGAAGTAGCAAATTGCCAAACCCTTTGGTAATAGGCAATGCAGGTAGTTTTTTTAAAAATCCAAGTGTTAGCCTTAGTAAATATGAAGCCTTAATAATAAAATTTCCTAACCTTGTGGGGTACGTTAATAATGTAACACAAACCGTGAAGTTAGCAGCAGGTTGGCTTATAGAGTATTGTGGCTACAAAGGCTACAGGCAAGGCAATGTAGGTTGCCATTATATGCAAGCATTGGTACTGGTTAACTATGGCAATGCTACTGGTACTGAGTTGTTCGAGTTAAGTACGGCTATAATTAACAAAGTATCATTTACATTTGGTGTAGTGTTAGAGAGAGAGGTTAATATAATATAGTAGTAAACAATTTATAAAAAATAAGCAAAAAAAATGCACCGTTAATTTGGTGCATTTTTATTGTTTATTTTATAATATTACTCTTTTATAAATTTGGTATTTGTAATAGTGTTGTTATAATGTATTTGTACTACATAAGTACCACTGGCTAATGTTGCTACTGGCAACCTAAAGTAGTTACTTTTTTCATTAAATGCAAAGTGCATTATTTTAATACCAGTAGTGGTGTATATATCTACCGTATTAATTTGTTTTGCAGTTGGTTCTATTATTTGCAATACATTTTTTACTGGGTTAGGTGCTATTATAGTACTGCCAGTTTTGTTGGTTTTAAATACAGTTACAATTATTGAATATTTGAATACACCATTTTTATCTACTTGCTTTATTCTATAATAATTTACACCATCGGCTGGTTGTAAGTGGTTATAAGTATAATCAATATTATACGTACTATTGCCAGCTGCTGCCACTTGCCCTATTGGTGCAAAGTTGCTGCCAGTAACACTATGCTCAAGTATAAACTTATCTGTATTTGATTCGTTAGCAGTTGTCCAGCTTACTTTGGTTTGGCTATTATTAATAAGTTGTGCACTTACTTTCACCCAATTAACAGGTAAATTTATGGCTCTTAAGTATATTTTTTTGTACAGCATATTATTAAAATGATACTGTTCGGGTTGGCTATTATCTGGGTTTACATCTATATACATTTCATAATCGCCACTTGCTAAGCCTGTGCTAGCAAAGCTTTCATTTATTTGTAAGGTATCATTTATCAATAATATTTTTTGCTTTGGTAAGCTAATTGTAGTAATGGTGTTAGCGGCATCTACCAAATTAACCTTAACTGCTATACTATCAAAGTTGGCATTACTTACATTTTTAAAGGCTAAGTTAAATGCAATGTTTTCATTAAAGTCAAACGAATCTTTGAGGTTAAATGTAAGGTTAGGTGCTACTGCACCTTCGGGTACTGGTGTATAGTTAAGCCTCCAATAGTCAAGCTGGTAAGGTGTTCCGTTTTTACCATCTTCATTTGTCATTTTTAATTTAATGTAAGGGTATTGTATAGCACTTACACTAGCAATGTTAAAGTCCTTGTGTAGTGTATCTAGTTCAAATAACTGCTGCTCAGTGCCATTTGGTCTTATACCATATACATATACTTTTGGTTTATCGCCATTGTTTTCTAATTTGCTACCATCCCAATGTACCTCTTTCCACTCCTTGGCTGGGCCAAATGGCGGTGACGATATAAAGCCCACTGTATCGGATACTACAAAATCGGTGGCTACACTTATACGGTCATATATACCATCGCTTACTACTTGCTTAGGTGCAAATGTGCTGTTCATACCTTTACGTAGTACAAATATATAAGCCCTATCGGTTGTAAACGAGTCTATTTTGGTGCAACCTAAATTATACAAACTATGGTACAATGATTTGTTAGTACCGTTAATAGTAGTATCGTTTTTCCAAGTATTAATGTACTCATCTTGTGCTGTACCCAACCACCAAGGCATCATTGATGTGTTGCGAATAACTACATACGAGCCAGTAGGTATGGAGTCAATAAAGTCCATTGCATTTTTACGTGAGGCAGCATTGTTAATATTAAAGCTATAGTTCCACTCTCTACCTGGGTAGCAAGTTGGGTCGCTGTTGTATTGGCCTGCTACTCCAATTGCATTATTTTGCCATGGCTTACCATTTATTGGGTCAAATACGTTAAACATTATATGGTTAATAAGGCATATACCTCTTATATAAGCATCTTGATTTACCGATACTGTGGCATGGCTTTCTTCGTATGAACCGGTAGGCCATACGCCATTACGAACTGAAATATTTTCGCTAACTGGGTCAAATTTGTATTTACGGCTACTACTATCCAAACTAAGTTGGCTATAGGTACTTTTTAAATGTTGGTACAAATGCCCTTGGTTAAACCCTTCGGTACTACCAGCAATGTAGGTGAAAGAAAATGTTTGCCACACATCTAATGCTGCACCAACGGGCTTTACACGCCAATAGTACACTTTATTATTTAACAAGGCTGTTGTAGGTGCAAATTGCACTACACCACCTGTTTGTAGTACAGTTTGGTTAGTTTTAAGTGGCGAGTTAAATAGTTCTGTGGTATCTAACTCCATTATATAATTACGTTGTATAGCTAACGGATTAGCCGTAGAGGCTGATAGTGTAACGGGTGTGGCATTTACAATGGCATAGTTGTAGGGGTATATTGGTAGTATACCGTTTTCAAATATTTCAAAAGTTTTTGATGCTTCATTATTGGTTTCGCTCATTTCATCTATTACATTATTAGCATCTACTTTTATAATAACCCTGTTAATACCAATATCTTTAATTGGGTTTATAAAGCACTTAAAGTTAATGGAGTCAGCATACTTTGCAGCCCTTACTTTTTTATTGTATAGGGTTACTATAGTTCCATTAGGAAACTCTCTTTTTACCGTAATGTTAATAGAGTCATTTGTAGCTTTTGCTAAATTCATGTACATCAATTTTACATTAAATGTACTATCGGCTACGGTTATATTTTTTGGTGTTATAGTTATTGTTTGGGGTTCTACTACATAGTCGGGTTTAGGGTAAGCCACATTTAACTTTAGTGCAGGGTCACCTTGTAGTAATATTTGCTCAGCATGCATTTTTGAGTAAAAATCGGTAGTGCCAGTTAAGGCTAACATATCAGTTGAAGCATTTTTTAATATAACACCTATTGGTTTACCATAATCAACACTCGATACATTTTTAAAAAATGCTTGGTTATAATAATGTAAATAGTTAACTATTCCAAAGTGAGTACTTGCTATAAACCCTATGCTACCTTTATTGGGTGCAAATATAAATTTTTCGGTGAGGGTTTGGCTGTTAGCCAACACTCTATTTTGGTCATATACAAAGTAGTTACCTGCATTACAACCATTAATAAACATAAATGGATACTTGCCCTCATTGTCATAAGCAAAAGGATCGTCCAAATTAAACTCTAATGCAGTAGCCGATGAGTGACCAAAATATTGAACAATTGAATGCCCTGTATTCCACGACTTTTCCATAAAAGTATTGCTCAATGGCAATTGTCCATTAATTGTTGATTTGGTAAAAAAGTTTGCATTTCCACCTACCGAAGTATCTTTCCAAAGCCCAATGTATTGTTGTTGGTAATTATCTAATATGCCTTGCAAAAATGCTTCGCTACTACCAGTTACAAATGAGGCAGTGTGCATCCAAGCTTTGTTTGCAATTGTAAAGTTAGGGTCGGCTTGTTTGGCTTCGTATTGTTTTATTTTATCCAAATACACTTCTACTTCGGTAGCATTAATAGCTCCTATACGCCCTATTGGTGTGGTTTGTATGTATGTACCTTCGTTAGCAGTTAGCAGGTTATCACTTGCAGGATGCCCGTAGCTAGGTACCAAATTAAGTTGGTTGGCATAGGCTTCATTTTGGTAATACCAAGCATCGGTATATACAGTACCACGCCCTATTATTAATACAAACTTTGGAGCTATGGCAAATTGGTTTCTTGCTTGTTTCAAATAGTTTTTGAGTGCAGTAGGGTTTTTGTTAATACCAAATCCGTATTGATCATACAAATCTTCTACATCTACTACTTTTACTGTAAAACTACCGCCTAAGCTGCTAGCTCTGTAAGCTTTATATTTTTCAACCACATTGGTACTTGCCGTACTATTATGTAATTGGTTGCTTGTTATAATTAAATAATCGCCTTGGTTACCCGCTAACATAAAGTTATTAAATGTTTTGGCTTGCAAAGCCGTTACCATCTTTACATTACTAGCATCAGCATTTACCAATACCATATTGCGACTAGTAGCCGAAGGCTCTAGTAAAAATTTGAGTGTGCTACCGTCAACAAATGAAGTGTACCTTTTTTTGTTAGTAATATCAATTAACAAAGGTAGTGTGCTACCTATGGTAAAATTGTTGATAACTAAATAATTGCCCAAAGCATTGGCAGCTAGTGTAAATTCAAAATTATTGGCTCCGCCAAAATTAAATAACCTTGGGTAAGTAATTTGTTGGCCAAATATGGTTACCCTATCATCGCCTACATAAGAGTTATTGTTAAATGTAATATTGGCCGTACCACCTGTTAGTGTACTTAATGCAAAGTCGCTTTGGTATGAGCCACCCTCAAAGTAATTAAGGTTAATATTTTGTACCTGTGTACCATTTATAAGTGTTTGTACGGTTCGTGTATTTATATCGTTACCCGATGCTATAATGGTGTATTTTGGAATTACCGATGACCCAAAATCGGGGTATAGGTTACTCATTGTATTGTTAAAGGGGTTACCTGGCCTTATATAATCGGAGGCCCAGCCTTCGCCTTTATCGTAAGTAGAAGCAAATAAATGTTCGCCAACTACTTGTGCATAACCACTATTTATTTGTGTTTTTTGGTAAATGCTTTGTGTGTATATAAAGTTTGCATCGGCTGCTAATGTATTACCCGCTACATTGTTAAGTGCATTTGTAATACGTAGGTTTTGCGATGTATTGGTATTTAACGTTAAAAAGTAGGAAGCAGTATCATTTACTAAACTATGCTTGTTGGCTAATTGGTTAGCTTTTACATCATAATAGGCGGAGTCCTGCACACCGTCATTAGGTGTACCATAAAATTCAATATAATCAGCCACATTCATAGGGCCACTTACTACGTTAGTAAATATAGGAACTTGTACACCATTACGGTATAACTGAAAGTTAGCTACATCGCTAGTAGCTATACCTGCACTTTGTAAGGTAGTAAGGTCTATTCGGTGTATTTTACTTTCTACTACTTTAAATTTGTAGTAAGTTTTGCTATAATCAATCCAACTGTTGTTATAGGTTTGTGCAGTAAGTGATACACTAGCAACAAGGAGCAATAGGGCAATAAATATTTTCATAATAAAAATGGGTATAAAAAATTAAAAGTTAACATACAACATAAAAAACTAATAATATATAGACGTAAAATTAAATATTTTAGATGTATTGTTAGTAAAATTACAGCAAATCTAACTGATTTTAGTAATTTCTGCAATAGTAGTACTACTAAGTAACGGTATTTAATGGGTAATTGTATAGCAATATCAATTATTTTTGTACATAATATAATAATAAATTAATGAACTTAATTGATGAGTTACAGTGGCGGGGTATGGTACATACCATAATGCCTGGCACTAATGAACTATTGCAGCGTGAAACAGTTAATGGCTATATAGGCTTTGACCCCACCGCCGACTCCTTACACATTGGTAGCCTTGTGCCCATACTTTTATTAATGCATTTGCAAAATGCAGGGCACAAACCAATTGCCTTAGTAGGTGGTGCTACAGGTATGGTGGGCGACCCGTCGGGCAAATCGGATGAGCGTAATTTGTTAGATGAGGCAACCCTTAACCATAATGTGGCTTGTATAAAAGCACAATTAGCACAGTTTTTAAACTTTGATGGTACCGCTGCTAATGCTGCCGAATTAGTAAATAATTATGATTGGTTCAAAAACTTTAGCTTCCTCAACTTTATAAGAGATGTAGGTAAGCATATAACGGTAAATTATATGATGGCTAAAGAATCGGTTAAAAAAAGAATTGATGGCGATACGGGAATGTCATTTACCGAATTTAGCTACCAGTTAGTACAAGGCTACGACTTTTATGAATTATACACTACCAAAAATTGTAAGTTACAAATGGGCGGTAGCGATCAGTGGGGCAATATACTTACCGGTACTGAGTTAATAAGGCGTAAAACAGGTGGCGAAGCTTATGCTTTTACCTGCCCACTTATTACTAAAGCCGATGGAGGCAAATTTGGTAAATCGGAAAAAGGGAATATATGGCTAGATGCCAATAAAACATCGCCATTCGACTTTTACCAGTTTTGGGTTAGGTGTGATGTGGAAGATGCTGAAAAGTGGATAAAGATATTTACATTTTTACCAAAAGAAACAATTGAAACACTTATAATAACTAATGCTGAAAAACCTGAAGCTAAACTATTGCAAAAAAAACTAGCAGAAGAAGTAACCAAATTAGTGCATGGACAAGCTGCACTCGATGCTGCATTAGCTACTACCCAACAGTTGTATAGCACTACCCAACAGCCTATAGATACCCTTACTGCTGAAGCATTAGAGGCATTGGAAGGTATTGTAAAAGTTACTATAACTAAGGCTGACTATGCTATACCAATAGATGTAGTGAGCTTTGTAGCACAGCACGGCATATTTGAAAGTAAAGGCGATGCCAAAAAAATGATACAAAATGGCGGACTTGCTATTAACAGAAAAAAAGTAACCACTGCTACCAATAATATAAATATGGAACAGTTATTGCACCATAAATATTTACTAATACAAAAAGGTAAAAAACAACATTATTTAATAATTGTAACGTAGTAGTACTTGGCAATGTACTTAGTGAAAAAAGGTTAAATATTTTATAATTTTTTAATTCATTTTCCGTTTAAGATATAGAACTATTTATATTTATTGAAAGCCCATAGCCCGATTACTATTTTACATTTCGCTAACATCAATCCGAAGTAAAAAAAAATTATAATGTAAAATAATTAAAAGGTCTTGTGGTTCAGTAAAGTTGGATTTTTAAAAAATGCGAAGGCTCTATATGGAGCCTTCAATTTTTTTTGTAGGTATATATGTTATAACTTTTCATAATTGGCAATGTGTAAATTAGCTCCTTATCTTTATTTGTTATGCATTTTTACATACAATAGCGATATAGTGCTATGTAATATTCGATTGTACTAGTTAAAATAGTTGTAGTTTTAGGGTTAACTACTGTGTTATGAAAAAAGTACTTTTCATTACCGCAATTATTATTACTAATTACTTTGCAACAGCTCAAACTATTGATAGTGTAAAGCAACTAATTATTGCTAAAAAACTAACAGAAGCTAAAACTGAAATTGACCTTATTTTGGCGAAGCCAGAAAATAGTAAAAATGCCGATGCTTGGTACTTTAAAGGCTACATATACAACTTACTATCCAAAGATACTAGCTTTACAATACCCTTAACTAATGTAAAAGCTGTTGCTTTTAATGCATTTGTAACTTGCCTTAGCATAAAGCCCAATCATAAATGGATTGTTAAAGATAACTTTACTCCATTGGTTGATATATACCAGAGTTTTTTTACTGATGCAAAGTATAACTATGCCACCCTACAGTATGATATTGCTTTAAATGACTTTATAAATGCCGAAAAAGTGGGGCAGTTTTTGTACCAACAAAAAGTATGTAAACCCAATTACTGTTTTATAAAAACTGATACTAATTTATTGTACAATATAGCTGCTACTGCTACCAAAGCACACAAAGAGTATGAAGCTATGCAGTATTACGCCAAGTTAGCCGATGCCAAACTTAATGATCCCCAATACTTGTATATATACCATACATTAGTTGATTATTATATTGGCATTAAAGATGAAATTGCTTGTAGAAAATATTTGAAAATTGGGGCTAAGTTGTTTCCTTATGACAACTATTGGGTACAAGCCGAAATGGATATAATGAAGGCTAGTAAACTAAATGATGCACTCATAAAAGAGTTTGATGAAAAAATAAAAGCTACTCCTAATAATTATGATTTGTATGTGGCCTACTGTAAGGAATTGTTGCGGATACTGTTTCAAACAGAAACCAAACCAATCGATTATGAAGCCATTGTAACCCATACTGACAAGCAATTACAAATTTGTGCAACCTTACAAAAAACTGGTATTGTAACCGAATTACTGAGCAGCCAATTTTATTACAAATGTGCTATAAATGCTACCGATAGTAGTACAAAAAATACATTATTGCAAAAGGCATTGCCCTACACAACTACAGTATTTGAGTATTACAATACCAAACAAAACATTAATAATTATGAGTTAGATGTATTAAAAAATGTAACTACAATGCTTATTACCATATATAACCTAACCCACAATGAAACAGAAAGTAAAAACTATACCACCCAACTTGATGAAATAAATAAGAAAGTTCCGATATACCAAAAGCCTAAAAAAACCAAATAATTAAAATGCCATATTAATACCGGCACTTACCCAACGGCTAGGTAATATTGCTCCTAATATATCGCTATAATTTCTGTTGAGGGCATTATTAATTTGTATAAAAGTATTTATTTTATTATAAAAGGAATACCCAATTTTGGTGTGAAGCACAAAATAATCTTTAGCAATTGCAGTGTTAATAGCTGTTGCAGTTTGGGTATTACGTAATTTGTACAATGCATTAATACTAGCAGTAAGGTGCTTATTGTTATATACCACCGTTACGTTACTCAATACTTTTGCATGTGCCGATATGTAAAATGAAGGAATACTATCGTCGTTTTTGCTGTTGAGTAAAGTAAGGTTATATTGGATGTGTAGTTGTTGTATAGTACTAATATTTTTATGCCAATTCAAATCTAATTCTGTACCATAAGTTTTTACTTTATCAATATTTTTGGCCAATGCATAATTGCCTGTAGGTATAAGGTTAGTTATACGAGGCAGTTGGTTGTAGGGTGTACTTGTATAATCAATCAAGTTATTTTGGTTTCTGTAAAATGCTGTAACGGATACTTTCAAATTTTTAGTACCTACATAATCGGCACCTATTTCGGTGTTCCAAGTTTTTTCGGTTAGTAAGTTGGGGTTGCCTATACGGCCACCCGTTACTAGTGTTTTATTATAATTATTATAACGTTCGGTAAAGTCAGCATCTCTTATACCTTGGCTATAACTAGCTCTTAGTACATATTGTGTAGGTGTGTAAGCAACATTTATTTGTGGGGTAAGTACTGTACCGTAGTTATTATTGTGGTCTATTCTTATACTTTCATTTAAGTACACTTGTTTGCCTAGTTGGTGTTTTACTACAAGCCAAGTGGCTAGTTGTGTAAGGTTATGGTTGCCACGGTCGTTACTAACTATTTTTTTATTTATATATTGTACTCCAGTATTATAAGTAGTTTTAATATCTATAACTCCTGTGTAATTAGCTTGTGCTACTAACTGTTGGGTATTGTTTTTGTTAGCTATACTACTTGGGTTATATTGAAATTGGTCACTCAATTGCTTGTAACTAATATCGGTAGTAAAACATTTGTTACCCCATTTTTTTTGTAATTGTATGTGGTTAAAAAAAGTATTGACTTGCTCATTAGCCGTATCACTTTTAAATGTGGTGTAGTAGTTTTGAGCATTAAAATCTCTGTAATCTAGTATTGATTTGGCTTGTAAATGCCATAGGCTGGGCAGTGTAATGCTTGTAGCGGCATGTACGGTATAGTTATTAAAGTAATTAGATGTGCCACGTAATGCATTGCCAGTGCTGCTATTAGCCATAGCCCCAAGTGATGCATATACGCTATTGTATTGGTGAGCAGCTGCTACATTTAAGTTACGGGTATTATAATCGCCGTACTGTATACCTGCATGTATTTCATTTTGTTTGGGTTGGTTATTATTTACAAATGCTTTTGTAATTATATGTATTACACCACCTACTGCATCGCTGCCCCATACTGCACTAGCTGGTCCTTTCAATATTTCAATATGGTATATTGCATTGGGGTGTATAGGTATATTGCCGTTAAAATGCCCTGTTAGTGGGTCGTTAAGCCTAATACCATCAATTAATATAAGTACTTGCTGAAACGTGCCACCCCGTATCAATATATCACTTTGGCTACCTTGTACACCTCGTTGTTGTACCTCTATACCTGCCACATAGCGTAGTAATTCATCTACTGAGTTTATAGCTAATTTATTGTATGTAGCGCCAGGTATTGTAATAATATTTCTACCTGTTTGTGTAAGTACTTGCTGTGTATTAGTGGCCGTTACTATTAACGAATCTTGTTGGTATATTTTTATTTGTGCTGTTGCGGTACTGCTTACAATAGCTAGTAATATAATACAGGCATACTTCATTTTTTATAATTTTGGTTGGTTGCAAAACTATATTTTCGTACACCATTTTAAATTTTTCTTTTCCCTTTTTTTGTAGTAAAATTAAATTTAAGTTAACCCACTAATTTTTCTTTTTTTTCCTTATGCCAAAGAGGCTTCTGAAGTCGTTGGCTTCTTTACGAAGTACTATACCACCACCATCCGATATTCGTCTGTTATTAGTAATATCTGCCTGAAAGGCATCGAGTGTAGTACGATGAAATAGGGTACCTACAACTGTTCCGTCGTTGGTAATGCTATACTCCAATTTAAAATTAGGTAATATTAAAAACGATGTAGTACTTGTGGCTACGCCAAAATCAAAATTGCCCGTAGCGGTAAATGTAAGCCTGTCCGATAATAAATAGCGTAACCCCAAATCACTCGATATACGTTGGGCTACATTGTTCTGCAAGCCACCTGGTGAGTAGGTTCTAAAGTCGAAATTAAACTGCAATTTGTCATTGCCAAATGCGGTACGTAATAATTTGTTAAGTACGTTAGTAGCCTCTTTGGATAGCAAGCCCGATATGGTATTTAAGCCTGTATTTTTTACAGCATCAAAACCTTCTCTACCAAGGTTGGAGGTTTGGCTTAATGGTAACAACCTATCAAATAGTACTAAAAATGCAACCTGTCTGTTAAGCACACTTTCGTCTCGCCTTAACAGGTTCAAAGTTTCCTCAATTTGAGGATTTGTTTGCCCATTCGAGGCTGTTTCTATTCCAAATTTTATTACTGGTTTAGATAAGGTGCCAGTCATATTAGCAGTTACTCTAAGGTCGGAGTTTATATTGCCAGTAGTACCATTTACATTTGTAAATAATTCGTTAAGCGATACCGATTTTGCCAAGTAATTGGCATCTATTTTTATAATTGCATCGTATGGGTTGCCACTCCAATTTATGGTGCTTCCATTTTGTATATTAAAGGGTTTACGAAACCACGATTGTAAGCTAAAGTCATACACACCTTCCTCTACTGTGTAGCCACCATTAATAGTTATATCGCCATTAGGCGCTATGCCTAAGTTTATATTACCAGTACCTTTTGCTACTATATTATCACCAGCTTGGTCATCTAATATTACTTTTATTTTTACATTTTTATTTGCATTTAAGCCCATTTTTATATCCATATTACCAGTAGCAACAGCTTTGCTAATGGCCATTTCTTTACCATAAGTTTTAAATTCTATAAATTCTGCTTTGCCCAATGTTTTAGTTTCGGTATTGGTATTTAGTGTTATATCAGCTTCGGTGGGGTTGTTTACGTTTATTACCAAACTCAAATTGTCCAGGCTCCCTTTTAACTTTAATTTTGCATCGGCTATGGCTTTGCCATAAAATACTTCATTTATGTTTCTTGTAGTATTGAGCAGCAATAATTTATCGGTACTAACTTCTATATCTAATTTCATTTTTCCAAAAAAACCATCGTGGTATATTCTGGCTATTTTTAACTCCCCAGTATTTTTTAAAGTATCAATTACTTTAAGTCCACTAAAATCTATATCATTTGCATTAAATGTAATGTTGCCCTTAGGTATTTTGTAGGGTACATTAGTATATTTTATGGTAGTTTGTAAGGTGTCAACTATTTGTACTTTGCCTAGTATGTATTGTTGTTTTTCGGTACCAAATATTTCTAACTCACCCGCCACACAGCCCGATACATTGGAGAGTACACCACTCAAATAATTTTCAATTAATTTAACGTCTGTACAGTTCAATTTTATTTTATTGTTAATAGTATTACCCGTACTATCGTTAGGGTTATAGCTCCCTACTATATTAAAGTTGTAGGGCTTTGCTTCTGACTTTGCAAAGTAATTAGTAAGTTGTGTTTTAGTGTTGTAACTGCCACCAAGCTCAAGTTTACCTATGGTTACACCATCTTTTACAAAGTCATTTATATACGTATTGTTGGTAGTAATTAGTGGCTTACCAAAAGGATCTTTTACTAATATTTGTCCGTTAAACTTACCAGTAAATTTATTAGTAGTTATAAAAAATGGGGTAATGTCACCTACCTCTACATTTTTAATATCGGCTATTATGTTGTAAAAATTTTCGTCTTGGTCGGGTTCGCTTTTAATTACAATTTCTTGATCTTCGTGTATAAATTTTAAGTCGTTTATAGCAATTACATTTTTACGCAGTATAAATTCGCCATTTTTTTCGAGTGTCCATTTTTTATTATTTATGGTAAAATAACTTGGTTCAAATATGGCTTGTACTCCATCATCATACACCATTATATTGCCGTTTATATTTAGTTCATTTAGGGTTTTGTTGCTACTACTTTGTAAGCTAAAGCTCGATTGATTTTTAATATTTTTAACATTAAGTGTAGTGTTGCTAAATGTAGTACTATCGTTTATGGTTAATGTACCAATGTTGCCCACTAAAGTAAGTGAGTCAGTGGTACCATAGCCATTAAGTTGTAGGTCGGTAAAGGCGTATTGTTTGTTATAGGTAAAGTTAGGAATACTAGCCGTAAAACTTGCCTCATTGGTATTACTATTAATACTACCAGCTATTGTGGCATTATTAAATCCTGCAATATTTTTACTTATAAGTTTGGTATAACCATCTATATTTTTTGTGGTTATTGAAAATGCAAAGTTTTGATTACCATCAAATTTTTTTGGAATATCAAAGAGGGCAGGGTAGTATTGGTGCAAAAATAAACTGAATGCATTGCCTATATTTTTATAATTAAAATTACCTTTAACTGTACCTTCAAACTCATTGCTACTAACGGCTAGCTCCCTACCAGTAGCGGTATTAAGTGATTGTACGGTTAAGTAATTAAATGGTAAAGCTTCACCATCTTTTTTAAGTATGGCGTTATCAAGCATTATACTACCATCAAATTTGTCGAGTGTTATACCTTTAAATTTTAAGGCTACATTACCAACCAAACTATAATCCTCCGGTGTAAATTGTAATGCTTTAAAGTTTGACTTATCAATTTGTGCTTTTATATCAAACTCTGGCGTGGCTGTATTAAAGTCAACTAAACCAATTATAGTAGCAACCAAATTTTTATCATTTGCAATTACGGTTCCGTTAAATTTTTTATTTTCAATAGTGCCTTTTGTTACAAAATTTTCGTAAGTATATTTTCCATATCGTAAACTTTTTGTAGTACCATCAACTGTAGCTTTTAATGTATTTAAAGTAAAGCCGCTGCCTTTTACACTACCATCAAAGCTAATTGCTCCTAGGCTATTGTTTTTTATAAATGTACCTAATTCAAACTTATCAGTATTTATTTTACCTGAGTAAGTAGGCAACCCTATAGTAGGCAACTTCAAATTAAGGTCGGTGGTAATGCTGCCTAGCGGAGTTTGTAGGGTACCATAGGTTACAAAGTCATTAATAAAGCCTGTAAAGTTTCCGTTATAATTTATGTAAGTCAATTTATTTAAAGCTACACCATTTATAGTTTTTAAGGTAGGTATAGCTGCACTTATATCGGCGTAGTTGGTAGTAATGGTACCGCCATTAAGGTCAATAAATGTTTCAGTAATGTTGGGCAACCCTTTAAGCACTACATCGCCTTTTACAGTTGTGTTATTAACACGGGCATATAAGTTTTTTGCTTTTAGGTTATCTACAGTGCCATTAATTATACCATTAATATATAGGTTATTATTAGTGCCAGCAAGTGTAGGTGCAAACAAACCAATATCCTTACTGCTAATAGTAGTATTGGTAAGGTTAGCTTTTATGTAAATGTTATGTATAAAGTTACTAATGTCGGCAGTAAAATTATTGTAACTAAATGCAATTGAATTAGTTATATTACTGTTAGGGGTAGTTAATTGTAAGCTATCAAAAAGTATGGTGTTGGGGTATGCTTTTATATTAGCTGATAATGTTTTTATATTAAGCCCACTTCTTTCTTTCGCATTAAGATTTGCAGCCAATGTTACAGTATCATTTACCCATTTTACATTGTTAATAGTTGCATTTATTTGATTAAAATTTATGAACCCAGCTTCAAAGTGGTTGGGTAGTATGTTGGCTATTGTATTGTCTAGCAGTAATGAGGCATTGGTAAGTTTTAATTTATCAATAAGTACTTGCCAGCCAAATAATTGGTAGTATCTATTGGTACTTGGTTGTGTAATGGTTTGTATTATATTGGTTTTGGGCTTTAGCCCTGTATATATTTTTTGGTTATATTTTGGTTCGTCAATTTCTATGCTTTTTATATCTACTATTTTTTTCGCTATATCAATTTCATAAGCCTGCAATTCAAGGTTTTTTAAGGCTATTGTTTTGTCATCGCCTACCCAAGCATCTTTTTGCTTTATTATAATGTTATGAAAGCTTACATTTTTTATGTGTAAGGCAATACCATTATTACCGCTTTTGCTACTACTGCTACTTGTACCTAAAGCATTTATTACAAATTGGTAATTCCAAACACTATCATTGCGGTAAGTATTAATAACTGCATTAGTTAGGTTAACATTAGTTATATCTGCCTTATCTTTTACAAAAAACCAATCGGTAATATTGCCTTTAGCAATACCTGCATAGAGCATGGTATCGTTTTGTTGATCCTCTATATACAAACCCTCTACTACTACTGTGTTAAATAAATTAAAGCCCACTTTACTTACTGTTACTTTGGTATGTAATGTCTTGGATAATCTATCCGTTATTTTATGTCCCAACCAATTTTGTACAGCTGGTATTTTAAGCACAAACCATACTACTATAATTAGCAATAGTATACCAATTACAACCCATTTTAATATTTTTAAAAATTTTTTCAGTATTATTGTTTTTGCAAAAAAACGTTCTTTCTTTTTGCCTATTGGCAAATACTATACCATAGTTATATTAATAGCTTTACAAAGTTCATTTATTATATTGAATGTACAAAAATTCAAGTTTTATTTAAGGGTATAAAAAGTAATTGTATACATACTCCAACATTACGTCAACAATTGAAATGCAAAGCTGTTGTACAATGTTATAACTTTACAGTACAGAAATTACAAAAATATGAAAGGCTTTCAATTTAGCAAATACGAACCCAATAGTAATGCTCAAACGCCGTTTGAAAAATTACTTGATTTATTTACCCAATTACTTACTTACACTAATGGCGATGCTACCGAGGCACTTAACTGGCTTACTGAGCTTGATAAAAAGTATGAACTAACTACGCCCAACTACGGTATGGGCGACTTTATAAACGACCTTAAAGAGAATGGTTACCTTAAAGAAAATGAGCATAACGGCACATTTAAAATTACTAGTAAAACAGAGCAAACCATACGTAAACAAAGTTTGGAAGAAATATTTGGGAAACTAAAAAAATCGAAAACTGGTAACCATACTACAAAAAAAACTGGGCAAGGCGATGAAAGTAATAGTGATACAAGGCCTTATACATTTGGCGACCGTGTAGAGCAAATAGACTTTACACAAAGTATATTAAATGCACAAATTAATAGAGGAGTTGATAGCTTTAGCCTTTATGAAGATGACCTACAAATACGAGAAACTGACTACAAAGCCCAAACTAGTACCGTGCTTATGATTGATATTAGCCATAGTATGATATTGTATGGCGAAGACCGTATAACACCTGCCAAAAAAGTAGCCATGGCATTAGCCGAATTAATAAAAACCAAATACCCCAAAGACACTATAGATATTGTAGTATTTGGTAACGATGCTTGGCCTATAGAAATTAAAGATTTGCCTTACCTAGAGGTAGGGCCATACCATACTAATACTGTAGCTGGGCTTGAGCTAGCCATGGATATATTGCGAAGGAGACGAAACCCTAACAAGCAAATATTTATGATAACCGATGGCAAGCCAACTTGCCTCAAAATAGCAGGTAAGTATTATAAAAACAGCTTTGGGCTCGATAGGAAAGTAGTGAACCGATGCCTAAGTTTGGCTACACAATGTAAAAAGTTAAAGATACCTATTACTACATTTATGATAGCAAGTGACCCCTACTTGCAAAGCTTTGTAAACGAATTTACTGACTGCAACCAAGGCAAAGCTTACTTTGCTGCACTCGATAATTTGGGCAGCTTTATATTTAAAGATTTTGAAAGCGGAAAGAGTAAACTAGTATAAAAGTACATTTATTGATTATCAATGGTTTACGTACTAAAAACTGGTAATTCTATTACTCTATGTTGATGTATTACCAGTAATTTTATTAGTGTACTAACAAAATTAACAGTAAATTTATATATTAATATTATAAAATTACCGATAATTATGTTATTTTTGTTGTAAAATTACCAGTAATGAATAGCATTGAAAGGTTTGTAGCCGATGAAATAATGGTCGATATAGGCAAACAAAAAGTACTGATGCTTTATGGAAGTAGGCGAGTAGGTAAAACAAAAATATTAGATTTTATAAAACAAAAATATAATGATAAAGTATTGTATGTAACTGGCGAAGATGTGGAAGTACAAGCCATATTGAATAATAGAACAATAAGAAATTATAAGCAATTGGTAGGCAACCAAACTATAATAATAATAGATGAAGCACAGTACGTACCCAACATTGGGCTATGCCTTAAGTTAATGATAGATCAAGTAAAGGGTATTACAATTATTGCTTCGGGTTCATCATCGTTTGATTTGAATAATGCAGCTGGCGAACCGTTAGTAGGGCGTAAGTTTACATTTAAACTAAAGGCATTTGCACAGCAAGAGTTAAAGCAAATGGAAAATGTACTACAAAGCAAAAGTGCCTTAGCTGAAAGGTTAATATATGGCAGCTACCCCGAAGTATATTTTTTACAAACCAATAAAGAAAAAGAAAGATACTTAAATGAAATTGTGAGTAGCTACCTGTTAAAAGATATACTAGCCTTAGAAAACGTAAAAGATGCAGCGTTGCTAAAAAAGCTATTGCAGCTATTGGCGTTTCAAGTAGGTAACGAAGTATCTACAAACGAACTGGCTAAAAACCTTAAAATAGCACAACTAACCGTAGAGCGCTACTTGGATTTGCTAACTAAAGTATTTATAATATACCCACTAACTGCTTATAGTACTAACCAACGTAAAGAAATTGCAAAAAGTAAAAAATGGTACTTTGCCGATAATGGCATACGCAATGCATTAATAAAAAACTACACCATACTAGAGCTACGAACCGATGTAGGTGCACTGTGGGAGCAGTATTGCTTAAATGAACGTATTAAATATAATCAGTATAAAAAAAATGACATACAATATTTTTTTTGGCGAACTTATGATGGGCAAGAAATAGATTTTATAGAAATAAATAACACAATTATGGTAGCTTTTGAGTGTAAATACACACGACAAAAATATAAACTACCCGCAGCATTTGCAAAATTTTATCCCAATGCTGCTGTTACATTGCTACACAAAGAAAATTATTTGGAGTATATAATGGATTAGGTTGAAAAATGGTAATAACTTTATAGTTTAATAACTGTTTATTTAAATAATCAAAATAAATGAAAAGTGTAATTTTAGTAATTGTAATATTAATTTTTTATAACAACCTTACTTCTCAGAGTAATCAAGATTTTGAAAATTTTTCTTTATTACCTAAAAACCAAAAGGAATTTCCTGTTGATTATAAAATTTTATTACCAACTCTGGAGTTTACAAAATGGGATGATGATTATGATAAGTATATTAAGTATTTGACACCTGAGTTACGTAAAACACAAATAGGGTTGACTTATACAGAAAAAGGTATTTATACAATAGTAACTAAAAATTCAATAATTCCACATGCACAACTTGACACAGCAACAATAATTAAAAATACAAATGATTTGAAAGGTATTTGGCGAATGATAACTTTTAGAACAATAAAATTCAATGATTCAGTTAACATATTAGCTAACAAGTACTACAGATTACCAAGTGAAATACTATATGATAAAAGTAAAGATGATGCGTTTATTGTAATATCAAATACCCATTTTAGTATATATGCAAAAGAAATTGGAAATGATAAGTTTAAAAAAAGAAGTAGTTCAAAATATAATCTAGCAAATGAAAGATACATAATGCTTTATAAATTATTTAAAGCTAGTGCGGGTGTTTCTCAAATTGGAATTGACGAAAATGGTTATTTGATTATTAATTATCCTAAAGTTATAGAGTATAGCATAAAGGATAAATACATATCATACTACACAATAATTGATCAATACATTTTAGAAAAAATAAAATGAAATTAACAACAACCTTACACAACACTTAAATTTATTTAAATAAATTTAAGTGGTTAGTTTTTAATATAATGTAATAAAAAAATTAAACTTAAACTCGAATCTACGGTTATTAGCATAATGAAAAAGTGAAAGTGATAAATGTAAAAGAAGCAGATGATAAACTAAAATTGGTTAAGAATTATTAATTAGTTTAGGATCTAGAGTGCAAGATAAAAAAGTAAGCAATAAACCTAAAATTGGACGTAAGTCGACAAGTCCTACTTTTTTGTTTGGTAAATATCCTAATTTTTCACTTAATCCAACTAATTATAGAGAGAACTTATGGAAAAAAAATTAAGAATTGAATACCAATTTTTTTTACTAAAAGAAAAAATTCCTAGTTGTATAACTTACTAAAAGTTGATTTCCTAAAATAGAGATAATAAAACAATTAAATAAAACATGACCCAACCAACTATAAAAACACTAGGCGAATTAAAAGCAAGTGGCTACCAACCCAAAAGCATTAAAGAAGAAATTAGGCAAAACCTTATTAAAAAATTAGAGCAAAAACAAATTACATTTCCTGGTGTATTTGGATACGATGATACGGTAATACCAGAAGTGGAACGAGCCATATTGAGCAAACATAATATGCTTTTTCTTGGCTTACGAGGCCAAGCAAAAACACGTATGGCTAGGCAAATGGTAAACCTGTTAGATGCTTACGTACCCTACGTTACAGGTAGCGAAATAAACGACGACCCTTACCAACCTATAAGCAAATATGCTAGAGATATAGTAGCCACACAAGGCGATGCTACACCCATAAGTTGGTTGGCAAGTGCCGATAGATATGGTGAAAAGTTGGCCACACCCGATGTAAGTGTAGCCGACCTTATAGGCGATATAGACCCTATAAAAGCAGCAAATTTAAAGCTAAGTTTTGCCGATGAGCAAGTACTGCACTATGGCATTATACCCCGTAGTAACCGTTGCATATTTGTAATTAATGAACTGCCCGATTTGCAAGCCCGTATACAAGTATCGTTATTTAATATACTAGAAGAAGGCGATATACAAATTAGAGGATTCAAACTACGTATGCCATTGGATGTACTATTTGTATTTACCGCCAACCCCGAGGATTATACCAACCGTGGCAGCATAGTAACCCCACTTAAAGATAGAATACAAAGCCAAATACTTACCCACTACCCTAAAGATATTGAAACGGCACTAAGCATTACTGAGCAAGAGGCACATTTTAGCGAAGCTCAAAAAACTAAAGTACAAATAAGTGATGTAGTAAAACGACTAATAGAGCAGGTAGCAATAGAGGCTCGTAATAATGAACTGGTTGATAAAAAAAGTGGGGTGAGTGCAAGGCTTACCATATCGGCATTTGAAAATGCCATAAGTGCTGCCGAACGAAGAGGCATTATTAATAATGAAAAAAATACGTTGGTTTGGATTAGTGATCTTATAGGTATAATACCCTCTATTACAGGCAAAATAGAATTGGTATATGAGGGTGAACAAGAAGGACCATATCAAGTAGCTATACTGCTGCTTAATAAAGCTATACGTACACTATTTGGCCAATACTTCCCCGACCCCGATAAGCTAAAAAAACGAAGGAGTACTAATAAAAAATCACCTGAAATAAAGGAAGAACCGAGCCCGTATATGCCTATTAGCAAATGGTTTGATGGTGGTAATACCATTAATTTATTTGCAGATATAAGCGATAAAGATAGGCTAATGGAACTGTACCGAGTGGAGGGATTACATAACTTAGTAAAGCAATATTACAAGGGTGCTAATGATAAAGAAAATGCTTTGCTTATGGAATTTGTGTTACATGGTTTGGCTGCTTATAGCTTAATAAATAAAAATATGGTAGAGGGCAAAATAGAATTTAAAGACCTTATGGGTAGTATGCTTAATATGGATTTTGGAAAGCAGGAAGATGAGGATTATTGACAATTAAATTACAACTAAAAAATGTATATTACGATTAAATACGTGTTATATATTGCTTAACTTTACAATATGATAAAACACCTATTAATAACGGCTATAATTATTTTAACATTACAATCTTGCTACAAATCAAAAGTAGTGGATTTAACACCTCAACCGAATACTCTTACAAATACAGTAGCCGATAGTATTTATTTAAGTAAAGTTGAAACAGTGATATACGATAATGCCACAAATGCACTTACTGACTCTAGTACTTATTTTTTTACTTACGATAATTTAAAAAGGGTGACAAAATATGGAGGGATTGATTACAATGTATCCCCACTACCTAATTACGTTTATTTTTTCTATAATGGTAGTAACGTTAATCCTTATAAGGATAGTATAAATGCAGTTACAGATATTTATATACATTATTACAATTATAATGCAGCAAATAAACTTACTTATGATTCTTTCATTAGTAAGGATTTAAGTGGAGTAAATATGCAAACTTTAATTTATAAATACAGTTATAGTGGTAATAAAATTTATAATCAAACAAGTACATCTTCGGCTAGTTACAACACTTTAGATACCGCTACATTGGATGCAAATGGAAATATTATTGACCAATTGAGGTGGGTAGGATATCTGCCTCCTGTTAGTCCAGCTAAAGTATATGTAATGAATTACAATTATGACACTAAAAAAAATCCGTATTTGAATGTTAATGTACGAAATACTTCAATTTTTATGTCAGATGGAATTTTATCGTCTTCTGCTATTACCCCAAATAATACACTTAGCGGTAGTATGATTGATTATAGTGGAGTAGTACCTACTAACGCTACTTTAAATGTAACTTTAACTTACAATGCAAATAATTATCCAAAGCAATTAACCGAAATAGAAACTTCCAATAATGCAAAAACTGTATATAAATACAGTTACATAGCATTATAATTTATTTTAAATAAAACTATCCAACCTATTTATTTTGTGTGTCGTCTTACTCATACAAAATAAATAAAATGAAATTTATAGCCTTTTTAATTACAATTTGTTGCATACAAAATGCTGTTTTTGCTCAGCAAAAAAATAAGGTTACAAAGGTTAATAATTTGCAATACGGTATTGTATTTGGCTTTAATAAAAACTGTACAAAATTTGTTGAAAACAATTGGCGTTCAACAATTGGTGGCGATAGTTTATATAAATTTGATAGTAAACAGAAGCTTGGCTTCTCTATGGGCTTTATGGGGGTAGTAGGCAATTGTTGGGCAAAGTAAAGTTTAATGTAATTACTTTACTCAGTTTTAATAGTACAAATTTAGCCTACACTTACCCCAACAACAAAATAATATTTCCATTAAATAAAATTGCTATTGAAATGCCTTTGCAACTTAGTTATACACTAGGCAATAACCCTAATTCTACATATTTAACAGTAGCAGTTGCTCCAAAGTATAACCTAGCTGCAACTAAAAAAGAAAATATAATTCAATCAGAAAAACTGGATTGCAGTATTAATTATGGTATAGGTTATGCAATTAAATTTAGAGATTTTACAAGTAATATTGAGCTACAATATCAAAATGGAATAACTAACACGTTAAAAAAATCATATGAAACTAAAAGTGACATTTTTAGTAAAATAAAGGCAAATTACATAACTGCAAGTATAATACTTTTGGGTAATAAAAAAGGGTAATTGTATTTTTTTAATTTTATTTCACCGCATACATTACCTCTTTTATCAACTTAACTGTACGTTCTACATTGGGTAGGTAAGCCGCTACAAGGTTGGGTGCATAGTGCATTGGTGCATCGGCACTTGTTATACGCCTAATAGGAGCATCCAAATAATCGAACCCCTCTTTTTGTATGCGGTAAGCTATTTCGCTACTTACACCACACATGGGCCATTGCTCTTCTACTATTACTAATCGGTTGGTTTTTTTAACACTTGTAAGTATAGTTAACCAATCTAATGGGCGTATAGTACGTAGGTCAATTACTTCGGCACTTATACCTTCTTTTGCTAACTCAACAGCTGCATCAAGTGCTACTTTCATCATTTTATTAAAGCTTACAATAGTTACATCAGTACCTTCTCTTACTACTTTTGCAACACCAATTGGTATTATATATTCTTCCTCTGGCACATCGCCTTTTTCGCCATACATTAATTCACTTTCCATAAATACAACTGGGTCATCATCACGTATAGCTGCTTTCAACAATCCCTTGGCATCATAAGGGTTGCTTACACTTATTACTTTAAGCCCTGGTATATTGGCATAGTAGCTTTCAAATGCAGTGCTATGTTGAGCACCTAATTGCCCTGCACTACCGTTAGCACCTCTAAATACAATGGGGCAACCAACCTGCCCACCACTCATGGCCAACATTTTACTAGCAGTATTAAGTATTTGATCCATACATAGTACGGCAAAATTCCAAGTCATAAATTCAACAATTGGTCTCAATCCATTTTGTGCAGCACCCACAGCAATTGCAGTAAAGCCAAGCTCAGCAATAGGTGTATCAATTACACGTTTTTCGCCAAACTCATCAAGCATACCTTGGCTTACTTTGTAAGCACCATTGTATTCGGCTACTTCTTCGCCCATTAAAAAAACGTTTTCATCCCTACGCATTTCTTCACTCATTGCTTCACGTAAGGCTTCTCTAAATGCTATTTGACGCATATTATATTTTTTTGTAAATGCAAATTTATCTTATATGCCTCACAATGCAAAATGAATTTGTAACACCAGTACTTAGCCGAAAATTGTACATTTAATTAGCATCAAAATCAATACTTACATCAGGTGTAATAGGGTGTGCTTGGCAAGTTAATATATAGCCCTGTTCTAGTTCTTCATCCTCTAAGGCATAGTTAACATCCATCGTTACTTTGCCACTTATTAATTTTGCTTTGCAGGTACAGCACATACCGCCCTTGCAGGCATACGGCAAGTCAGCCCCTTGCTGCATAGCTTCATCTAATATACTATTGCCATTAGTGGCTAGTTTAAATGTGGTTGTTCTACCATCAAGTTTTAAACTAATAGTGCTTTTTGCAATTGCATTATCAGTTAGTGTAGTAGCAATTATGGGCAGTTTTGGAGTACTACTAGCAAATAATTCAAAGTGTATTTTTTTGGGTGAAATGCAGTTGTCAACTAAAAATTTTTTGGTATCCAATATCATATTTTCTGGCCCACATATATAATATTCGTCTATGTTATTATAATCAATTATTTTTTTAAAGCTAGTAAGTTTATCCGTATCTATTCTACCATATAACAATGGAATATCTGTTTTTTCACGGCTTAGTAGTTGTATAATTGTTAGCCTTGCTACAAATTTATTTTTAAGTGCTTCCAAGGCTTCAAAAAACATAATACTACTCCTAGTTTTGTTGCTGTATAGTAGGGTAAATGTGCTTTTTGGTTCGGCCAGTAAGGTAGTTTTTATTATACTCAATATGGGTGTAATACCGCTACCACAGGCTATTGCCACATATTTTTTTTGTTGTAATTGGTGTAGTGGAGTATTAAATTTTCCGTTGGGTGGCATTACTTGTAAGGTATCGCCTTTTTTGAGTACATCGTTAGCGTAAGTGCTAAATATACCTTGTGTTACTTTTTTAATAGCCACACTCATATTTTTATCAAATGGGCTGCTACATATACTGTAGCTACGCCTCACATCTTGTCCATTAATGGTAGCACGTAAAGTTAAGTATTGGCCGTGTAGGTATTCAAAAGTATGGCTTAGTTCTTTAGGTAAGTCAAATGTAATTACAACACTCTCGTTTGTTTCTTTTTCTATTTTTTTTACAGCCAAGGTATAAAAATTTGTAGCCATTATTTTTCTAATTTTTTATCCGCCAAGGCGAATGATTATTTTATATCATTTGTTATATCTACAAATTTCATAGTGCAAAGTTAATTGAAATACTTACAGTAAACTTTATAAAATAATTATTGTGTACACATAACTAGTGGCGTTCTTTATTTCAGCAACCCACTAAGCAAATGCATTACCACATTATCTTCTACCTCTATTTCATTATTTTGTTTTTTGCTAATATGCCAAAATTCTAAACCCATAACCGCCGACAATATATTAAGTACCGCTATGTAGGGCAACATTGGTTTGAACAAACCATCGGCTATGCCTTGCTTTACTATATTTTCCAAATCCTGTACGTAATATTTACGTTGCAATACAAATTGTGTAAGGTCAGGTTCTGCCAAGTTTTTCCAATCATGTGTCATTATATAGTAATGGTTATAATTGTTAAGCATCAACTTTACATGAAATCTAATTATGCTTTCAACTTGTGCAGTAGGGTTTTTGGCATTTTGTTTTACATACCCCAAATGCTCATTACAAATATTTGCAATATGAAATACCATATTTTGCAGCAAATCATTTTTCGATTTTATATGGTTATAAAGGCTTGCAGCCTCTATACCTACTGCATCGGCAATGTCCCGCATACTAGTGGCATTGTAGCCTTTAGTTCTAAATAAATCGGCCGCTATTTCGGTTATTAACTTTTTTCTGTTATTAGGCATTGTAATGCAAATTTAAACTTTTCGGTTGAGTTTATTTTTTATTTTTTTAGGGTAAATAAAGCCCCATTGTTGCTGTATTTATTTTGGTTTTCACCAAAATAATTATGTTTATTAGTACAATAAAATGATAGAAAAAATTAACTACTTAATTACCTAAATTTATTGCAACTTTGTAATAGATACAATGAATCAAACCATTACAATAGCCACGTACCTACAAGTACTCAAAATAAAAGCCTACACTGGCGATGAAGCTATTGTAATACTACAACAAATAATTAATTACATACGACCCCAAAAAAAACGAAATAAGTTAGAAGCCATTACTAATTTCAAAATTTTTTTACAAGTATTAGAAAGTGATGCTATAATTGCTCAACAGTTTTATAACCTAGTAGCTACCCTTATAATTGATAGCAATATTACTGATTTACTAACCGATAATGGTATTATTACAGGTGCTACATTTGCACAGCAAGCAAGGCGTATTATTAACGATAAAATAATACCGCCTTACCATGAGGATGATGATAGTAATGTTATATTCCAAAAAATATTTGCAAAAAAATGGGATTATATATGGCTACAATATATACCCAATGAGCAACTCAGCCTTATTATAAACCCTATAAATGCTGCAATACATAACAAAGCAAATGATATAACTACTGAGTTGTGTAATGCAGCTAAGCTAGTAAGCTACCGAATAGCCAGCCTTGGGTTAGAGAAAGAAATACTAATACGAGCCAACAAAAAAGAAGAACTTATAACTGCATTTACCCAACAAAATACTGAGTTGGTACAGTTTTTAAAACTACAACAACCCGCCGAAAAAGAAGAGGCCTTAATTGCACTACGTACATCACTAATACAGTGCAGCCAAAGCCTTAGGCAACTCGAAAAAAATAGTATTGAAACAGGTACAAGCATTAACCAAACTTTTTTGTTGCGTAGGTTAAATCAAAATGTAAATAGATTAAAATTTATTCTCTCCTTTTTACAAAAAAACAAATCGCTTAATACTATAAGTGTAGCCTACTTTTTAAAAGATGCCTTACAGTACTTAAAAACAAAAAATAACTTACGCAACTTTATATCCAACAACCTTAATTTACTAGCCTACCGTATAGTTGACCATACTAAAGATACTGGCGAAAATTACATAACAAGTACCCGTACTGATTATTGGAAAATGTTTCTAGCAGCCTGTGGTGGTGGGTTTGTGGTATCGTTATTGGTAATGGTTAAGTTCAAAATTGGCACTTTGCATTTACCATTATTTTGGGAAGGATTTTTGTTTTCATTAAATTATGCCATAGGGTTTATAGCTATACAATTAAGTGGCTTTACCTTAGCTACTAAGCAACCAGCAATGACGGCAAGTACATTGGCCAACTCATTAAAAGGTAGTAGCAGAAACGATTTTGTGCAAATGTCCATTTTAATATCCCGTGTATGCCGTACACAATTTATATCAATATTGGGCAATATTTGTATGGTTATTCCCTTTACTATACTGTGGTTACTAATATATGATTACACATCCGATACTAGTTACTTAAGTGCCGATGCGGCTCACAAACAATTAATTGCTAACCACCCTTATTATTCCTATTCATTTTTATTTGCTGCTGTTGCAGGTGTGTTTTTATTTGTAAGTGGCTTGGTAAGCGGCTATGTAGAAAACCGTATGGTATATGCCAAAATACCCGAAAGGCTGCAATACCATGCATTGCTCAAAAGAGTATTGCCCAAAAAATGGCTCACAAAATTTATACACTTATTAACTATAAGGAGTGGAGCAATATTTGGCAACCTTACACTCGGTATATGTTTGGGTATGGCTTCCTTTTTTGGAAAAATATTTGGCATCCAATTCGATATTCGCCACATTACATTTGCAGCAGGTAATGTAAGTATGGGTATATATGGCGGGGGTACACAAAGTATTCAATTAATGTTGGAGTGTTTGGGATGTATATTTATTATTGGTATTACTAATTTATTGGTTAGTTTTTCGTTAGCATTTTATATTGCTATAAAGGCACGTAACCTACACCTAGCCGACTATAGCGAACTAACCAAAATGGTAATTAAGCATTTTTTAACTACTCCAAGGGAGTTTTTTATAGCACCCAAAGGCGGCCGATCCAAGTTTGCTGCCAAGCAAGACCAAACAATATATACTACCGACTTAGGTATATAATTTTCCCTCTTATTTTGCTGTGGAGTAATGCAGCACTGCATTACAGCTTTTTGCACTTAGTACTTGGTAAATTTACGAAGCATTTTTTCGCATAATATTTATACAAACTATTCGTTTTTGTAGTAGGGTTATTAATGTAATTAATAGCCTTGCACAACCCAATTATCCAATACCCAGCAGTGCAAACTGTTAGTGTAGTAAAACCATAGTTATGCGTATTAAATCCATCGATTTTTTAAGAGGTTTAGCTATTATATTAGTGCTATTTCGCCATATTGATTTTGTGCCTATGGCACACTTAATAGGCTGGAGTGGTGTCGATTTGTTTTTTGTACTCAGTGGTTTTTTAGTATCGGGTTTACTATTTAACGAGTACAAAAAAACTAATACTATACAACCTTTCAAATTTTTAATACGTCGGGGGTTTAAAATATATCCTCTCTTTTGGGCTACCATTATATACATTATAATAGCACACCAAATTACAGGCTTTGGTACTAACAGTAAGGCGTTAATGGCCGAGTTGTTTTTTTATCAAAATTATACCTACTCTTCATTATTTGGTGTTACATGGTCGTTAGCAGTAGAAGAGCATTTTTATATATTGCTCATTATATCAATAAGCTTGGCCGTAAAGTTTAAAACTTTAGAAAATAAAAAAGGCTTTCACTTTTTAGCTATTACAGTATTGGCTTATTGCCTCACAGCAAGGGTTATAACAACGTATCAAATACCCCAATATAATTATATTACACATTACACACCTACACATTTACGTATAGATGCTTTAACATTTGGTGTAATAATAGCTTACAATTATTACTTTAACAAAGCTTGGTTTATAGCATTTGCCAATAAGTACAAAGCTTATATTGTAGCAGCTTCGTTATTATTTTTGTTACCTCTATTTGGTTGGGATAGTGATACTGTATTTATGCGAACCGTTGGTTTTACATTTATTTATTTGGGTTTTGGATGCATACTCACTTTATTTGTAGGCGTACATAATATTACTGACATATTGCAAAAATTTGTATCAAAATTTGCCTTCAATTTAGTATCTAAAATTGGTATGTATTCCTACGCCATATACCTCACACATTTATTAGTGCTTACCTTTATAAAACGAATAATGATACGTATGCTGCAAGTAGAAATGAGTAACGCCTTACTATTTGTGTTGTATATGGTATGTTCGGTATTGGTGGGTATGTTAGTTACTTATATAGTAGAAAAACCAATGTTGGAGTTAAGAGAAAAATGGTTTCCTAATACCAAAAAGAAACCAAGTGTACAAAAAATACCACAGTTACAAACAGCATAATACTTTTATATAAGGGTAAAATGCAGTTGTGTATGTATAATTATTGGCTATTTCCTAATATTTAATTGTATATTTGCACTCTTAAAAAAAATACACGGTTAGTCATCGTGTTGTAAAACAAAAAAAACATTTATTATGAAAGAAGGCATTCACCCAAAAGGTTACCGTACAGTTGTATTTAAAGACATGAGTAACAACACTGCTTTTTTAGGTAAAAGCACAGCTAATACAAGAGAAACAATTCAATTTGAAGATGGTAATGAGTACCCAGTTATAAAATTGGAGATTTCAAATACCTCACATCCATTTTATACAGGTAAAAATATGTTGGTTGATACGGCAGGTCGTATTGATAAATTTAATAAGCGTTACGCTCAAAAAAAATAAGTTAAACCAACCATATTAAAAAAAATATTTAACTGCTACATTCAACAAATGTGGCAGTTTTTTTTTAGCTTTATATTATGCCAAGTAAAGTAGTAAAATCTCCTTTTAATTTTTATCCGTTTACTACTACAATTGCATTTAGCCAATTGCAAATTGGCAAATATACCATGCTACAACGGTGGCAACAATTACAAATAATAGCTAAGCAAAAGCTAAGTAATATACCGTTATATAGCTTACCTACAGTAGCATTGGTTGAGTATATACTAGAGCATAAAAAATTTCCAACTCACATTAATAAATATTGCATTGCCTTAACTAATAGTATTGATTTTGTAAAATGTACTACAGCTTTTATAGCTATTGATGTGGCAATAGCATCTGCCCGTAAGGGCAAAAAAAAGGACGTACAACCGTTACCAGCTTACATAATGCATAGTGGTAACAATGAGGTAATATTAGAAAAAGATGTAGTGGCAAAACATTGCTTTTTAAACACCGACGATGGCCCAATATATATAAGCAAAGGCAGTACAATACAAGAAGGTGTATGCCTCCGTGGCCCAATATATGTTGGCCAAAATACCACAATTAAAATGGGTGCAACTATATATGCCAATACTATAATTGGCAATAATTGTATAGTAGGTGGAGAGGTAAAAAATAGTATAATAATGAACAACACCAACAAGGCACACTATGGCTACCTTGGCGATAGTATGGTAGGGGAGTGGTGCAACCTTGGTGCTGGTACAACTAACAGCAATATTAAAAACAATTGTAGTAGTGTAATGTTAGGCTTAGGTAGTGAAGAGGTAAATGCAGGCTTTAAATTTGGTACGCTTATAGGGCATTACAGCCGTACAGCCATTAATACAGCCATTAATACAGGCACTGTAATGGGCATTAGTTGCAATATATTTGCTAATGGGCTTACGCCCAAAATATTACCTAACTTTAGTTGGGGAGTTACAGGGCAAAAGTATATATTTGACAAAGCAATAAATGATATAGAAAAATGGATGTTACTTAAAAATGTTAACTTAAATAAAGCAACCATAAACCAATTAAAAAAAATATATAATGAACCAATACGAACATAAAATAGTAAGAATAAAACGAAAAAGTATATGGAATAATATAATAGATTATGAAGGGCTTGAAGCTGAATTAAACGAACTGGGCAAACAAGGTTGGGAGGTAGTAAGTACCGTAAATAGTAGTATGTACGAAAGTAAGTTTACAGGTACCATTATAATATTAAAAAGACAAAAAAATTAACTAAAAATATGAGTAAACAAATAGCAGCAGCAAATTGGAAAATGAATTTGACACTGCAAGAAGCAGAAATATTGATTGATGACTTATTAGCCTTACCACATTCACTTACCGATAATCAGTATGTATTATTAGCAGTACCGTTTCCTTATTTGCCAATGGCAATACAAAAGTTAAGTGGCAAAAAAAACATACTAATAGCTGCTCAAAACCTTAGCGATAAACCAAGTGGTGCCTACACTGGTGAGGTAAGTGCTGCCATGCTAAAGAGTATGCAAATACCAGCAGTGTTGGTTGGGCACAGCGAAAGGCGGGAGTATTACAACGAAACTAATGTAACCCTTGCAGCCAAGGTAAACATTGCATTAGCCAATGGATTAATGCCAGTATTTTGCTGTGGCGAAGCCTTACCCATACGTGAAGCAGCTATGCACAATGAGTATGTAACTACACAATTAGAAGAATCAATATTGCACTTAACAGTAGCAGAAATAGTACAAGTAGTAATAGCTTACGAACCAATATGGGCTATAGGTACAGGTGTAACGGCAAGTGCCGACCAAGCCCAAGCTATGCACTTACATATACGTACAGTGTTGGCTAACCAATATGGCCAAGCCACAGCCAACCAAATTAGTATATTATATGGCGGTAGTGTAAAGGCCGCAAATGCTGTTGAATTATTTAGCAAACCCGATGTAGATGGCGGTTTGGTAGGTGGAGCATCGTTACATGCAGTAGAATTTAATGGCATTATAAATAGTTTGCAATGAGAGTAAGTTTGCTCATATTATTTTTTGCCATTGTAATTACAACACTACAAGCACAAAAAAGTGTAACTATTAATTATACTATTGCAGTGAGTGATAGTAAGGAAATAAAGAATGCCCAACTAATTATAAATGATAGTATGAGTTATGAATGGTTTAATGCAAATCAAAAATTTTATAGTAAAAAGAACAACCCATTGGGTAGTATGTATTTGCCACATGCAGCTATTAAAAACAATAAAAGTAAAAAATTATATTACAAATTAAAAGATAAAAATAAGTACAGCCAATTTGATTTTAGAGATAATGAATGGCAAATAACTAATGATACTATTACGATAATAGGTTATAAATGTGTAAAAGCATTATTATTTGTTGACGGTCAGAAACTTTGTGAATCGTACTTTACCACTGAACTGAACTTAATTGGTAATTTTTTATACGATGGTTTGCCCGGTGTTGTATTAAAAGAATTATGTACTATGAGAGATTATATAAGAACCTACACTGCAACAAGTATTACATTTGAAGCAAAACAAATTGTAAATATTGAACCAAAAGATATTATAAAATAATAAAATTAAACTCATAACTAACCCCAACCATATTATAATTGTAACAGCTAACGATTTGTTTTTTAAGTGGTTTCCTGTAAGGGTTACTATAAACGATAACCAAATATTTGTGCTAAAAAACAAACAGTCCATTAACACCACTATACCAACCGATATTGTAAAACTGCAAATAAATAATGGCTACCACTTTATAAAAACAACACATTTACAATTTGCCAACGATGGTATTATAGGCTTACGTATAGAAACCTACCTCGATGACTTTAGAATATTTACCCTAGTTTTAATAACCTTATTATTTTTTGGCTTTGCCATAACCTCACATAATTTATTTTTTCAAATACTGGCTAATTTACCAATGCTTGGTGTATTGGGTTATACATTATGTTACAAACAAAAAGTATTGCTGCTCAATAATTTAAAAAATCCGAAACTCAATATTGCCAGTTATGACAAGTTCAACTACATATAGCAACCAACTAACTACACTATTACAAATTGATTACCCCATAATACAAGCCGGTATGATATGGGCAAGTGGTTGGCAGCTAGCAAGTGCTGTAAGCAATGCTGGTGGGCTTGGTGTTATTGGTAGCGGTAGCATGTACCCTCATATATTAGCTGAGCATATAATTAAGTGCAAAGCAGCTACCAGTAAGCCTTTTGCAGTAAATGTACCCTTGCTATACCCCAACCTTAACGAACATATAGCTACTATAATAGCACAAAAAATACCTATAGTAATTACAAGTGCAGGTAACCCAAAGTTATATACTACAATGCTAAAGGATAATGGTATTACAGTAATACATGTAGTAAGCAGTAGCAAATTTGCAGTAAAATGTGAGGCTGCTGGTTGCCATGCAGTAGTAGCCGAGGGCTTTGAAGCTGGTGGGCATAACGGCCGAGAGGAAACTACCACCCTTTGCCTAATACCAAGTGTGGTACAAAGTGTAAGCATACCAGTAATAGCTGCTGGCGGTATATACAATGCCAATACTATGTTAGCCACCATGTTACTAGGTGCAAGTGGTGTGCAAATTGGTAGTAGGTTTGTAGCTACTCCCGAGGCTAGTAGTCACCTCAGTTTCAAACAAAAAATAGTGGAAGCCCAAGAGGGTGATACCTTACTTTCATTAAAAGCATTAACACCTGTTAGGCTGTTAAAAAATGACTTTTATGATGCTGTACAAACCGCTACCACCAACAATGCTACCGTTGCCGAACTTACCCAATTGTTAGGCAAAGGCAGAGCCAAAAAGGGTATGTATGAAGGCGATATTACTAATGGCGAATTAGAAATAGGACAAGTAAGTGCTTTAATACATCAAATAAAACCTGCAGCCGATATTGTGAAAGAAATTTGGGAAGCTTTTTATACATTAATAAGTAAGCCTTTAATTGATGGTATTGTGTGAGTTAAATAAATAGAAAAGCATATGAAAAACACCCAAGTGTTTTCTAAATTAATTTTAACTAAATTTGCACTTAAAATATAGTAAATGAAATTTGGTGTAGTAGTATTTCCAGGTAGTAATTGCGATACTGATATGCAGTATGCTTTACAGCACGAATTGGGGCATACCGTTGAAATGCTTTGGCATAAAGATAACGATATCAAAAGCTTTACCACAAACGATTGTATAGTATTGCCGGGTGGGTTTAGCTATGGCGATTACTTGAGGTGTGGTGCTATTGCAAAGTTTAGCCCAATGATGCAGCAAGTAATACAACATGCTAACAATGGCGGTAAAGTATTAGGTGTATGTAATGGGTTTCAAATACTATGCGAAAGTGGCTTACTGCCCGGTGCATTATTAGCCAACGCCAACCAACAATTTATTTGCAAAAATGTGTATATAAAAAATAGGAATAGCGAAGAAGCCTTACAAATTCCTATTGCACATGGTGAGGGTAGGTACTATGCCGATGAGGCTACCTTGCAACAACTCACCGCTAATAACCAAATACTATTTACCTATTGCAACAAAGTTGGCGATGTTACTAATGAGGCTAACCCTAACGGTAGCACATTGCATATAGCAGGTATTAGTAATGCAGCAGGCAATGTAATAGGTATGATGCCTCACCCCGAAAGGGCTTGTAGCACATTGTTAGGCAATAATGATGGCAAGGCAGTGTTTAAAATATTAGGATTATGTTAACTAAAATAAAAACCAACTTTGCGTAACTACATTAAATCAACATATCAAATGAAATACACAGTAACACTACTTATAACAATACTTACACTAACACTACAGGCACAAAAAATAAAAGTAGATTGGACATTTACCAGCAAGAAAATAAAAGAAGGAATTTACGAATTACACCTAACAGCCAAAGTACCTAAGGGTTGGCATTTGTACTCCCAATATACTGGCGAAGGTCCAGTGGCAACAGCTTTTAAGTTTAATACCAATGCATTAGCAACACTTACTGGCAAAGTAAAAGAGCTAGGAAAACTAGTAACGGTTGATGATGTAGTGTGGAAAAATAAACAGAAGTTTTTTTACAATACCGTTGACTTTGTACAACAAGTACAATTAAAAACAAAAATTAAAACTAACGTAAGTGGCGAAGTGGAGTATATGATATGCGACGATAACCAATGCCTACCACCTACTACACAAAAGTATAGTATCACTTTATAGCATTTTTTTATTGTATTATTATGGTAAAATGTTTACTCTTTATTATTGCTACTGCAATTACATTTATGGGCGTAGCCCAAAATAAACCCGTATTTACCACCAAAGTACTTGATGTATCGGCTACTAACAAAGTACTTAGCATTACAGCCATTGCTCCTGCTAATAGCAAAATAATTTCTGTAAAGCACATAAGTAATGACTTACCCATTAATACAAGCATTGAGTATGATAGTGCTACTAAGCCATACCTTAAAGATTCAATAACGGAGCTAGGCAATGCAACCCTAATAAAAAATGCCGACTTTGGTACTGCCATTGTTAAAGGATATGATACCGTACAATGGCAACAAAATATTGTATTACAAACAAACGATACAGTAAGGCTAAAAGCTGCAATTACTTATTATTATACCAATAGTGATGGCTCTATTAATTCCAATATGGAGAAGTTATCGGTACAAACTTATGCAACCATACAAGCTAATACTACTATTACCAATACGGCTACAAGTGCCTCTCACAGTTCACTTTGGGGTATCTTTATAGCGGGGTTAGTAGCAGGGCTTATTGGGTTTTTAACACCTTGTGTTTATAGCTTGGTACCTGTAACCGTAAGTATGTTTTTAAAGCGTAGCAAAACACCCAAAGAGGGTAAACTCAATATATTTGCTTATGCATTTTTTATTATACTAATATATACTAGCATAGGGTTATTAACAGGTAGTTTATTTAGTGTTAACGATTTGCAAACCCTATCAACACATTGGCTTTTTAATCTTTTTATATTTGCTTTATTTGTTATTTTTGGCATCTCATTTTTAGGTGCATTCGATATTAATTTGCCCAACAGTTGGGCTAATAAGTTAGATAGTAAAGCAAGTACCAAAAGCTTTGCAGGTATCTTTTTTATGGCCTTTACATTGGTAATTGTATCGTTTAGTTGTACCAGTATATTTGTAAGTAATATACTTACCACAGCAAGTATATACTTTGGCAAAGCTGGTCCTATAGTAGGTATGTTTAGCTTTGGCTTGGGGTTAGGGTTGCCATTTATGATATTGGCCTTGTTTCCTAAGGTATTAACTGTACTTACCAAAAGTGGTGGTTGGCAAAATGCTTTAAAGGTTACCTTAGGTTTTTTAGAGTTAGCCTTAGCACTCAAATTTTTAAGCAATGTTGATGTATATTTTAATTGGCGTTTTTTAGATAGAGAAGTTTTTTTAGTAATATGGATAGCCTTATTTGCCTTATTGGGTATATATTTATTAGGTAAAATAAGATTTAAGCATGATAGCGATTTGCCCAAAAACGACTGGGGATTAACCTACATACCTATACCACGTTTATTTTTAGCAATAGCTGCTTTTGCCTTTGCTATGTACCTTGTACCCGGCTTGTGGGGAGCACCACTTAAAGCCGTAGCAGCTTTTTCGCCACCAATTGGTAGGCAAGATTTTGTATTGACTACAGGCGGCTCCAACGAAGCCAAAATTGTAAGTGCAGCCTTACCGCCAAGCAAATATGTAGAGCGGCTAAGCCCCAACGAACCACAAGCCGCTAAGCAATATAACCTAACCATATATTATGACTATGAGGAGGCTTTGGCTGCCGCCAAAATATTGAACAAACCATTGCTACTTGACTATACAGGTGAGCAGTGTGTAAACTGCCGTAAGTTTGAGGCAGCTATATGGCCAGATGCCACAGTAGCTAATTTAATGAAAAATGACTTTGTACTAGCCTCATTATTTACCGATGTAAAAGAAGAATTAAACGATAATGAGAAGGTATATGACAGCTTATTAGGTAGTAAACTATACACCGTTGGCGATAAGTTTAAAGCCTTACAACTAAAGCTTATAGGTACACAAGCTCAACCTAATTATGTATTTGTTGATGCCGAAGGAAACTTATTGTACAGCCAAGGTTATGGTTACGAACCTACCGAAAGTACAGTTGCTTTTGCCAATCATTTAAAAATGATACTGCAAGAGTTTGCAAAAAGAAAATAAACTTTGTCCTTAATTCTTTTGCACTGCAAGTATAATACTATATATTTGCAATCCAAAATCAACGCCGTGTTGGTCAATCGGTTAAGACGCCTCCCTTTCACGGAGGAATGACGGGTTCGATTCCCGTACATGGTACAAACTATCTGAAAGCCCCACCCACAGGGGCTTTCAAGTTTTTTTTAACGACTCTGCCCAAAACTCTGCCCAAATAGGGGTAAATGGGTTCGAACAAAACAAGGAGATATTAAATAATTATAAAATATCTTTTATAGCCTATTCTTTTAATTGTAGTTTAGCTTTTATAGTTATAATATTTACTTACAATTTATTCAATAGCTCTATTTCCTATATTGGCAATTGTATTTGCTAAAATGTGGGTAGTAGTAAAATGCTACAACAAGTATTTTTGAAAAAAATTTATATGAAACAAATTATTTTCACAATTCTTGTATGTATTACAGTTAGTGCCACAGCACAAACCACAATAAAAATTAAAGACACTTCCTTTACTTTTAGTTCTACTTGTTATTACGGAGGCTTATCTCAAGCTTACGATCATTCAATCGATAGTTATTATGCCGAAGTACAAAATGACAAATATGTAATAGTGTTTAGCAACGATGAAAGTACTTATAGTCTTAGAGGTTATGTTTTTTTTCTCAATACAATTGATAAAGAAGCACTAAAAAAAGATCAAGGCATTGGTGGTGTTGGTGTTGGGCTCAACATTAAAGGAAAAGCAAGAACATTTACTTTAGATGGTGCATCGACCACCTACCAAGACGAAAGTTTTACACTTGGTTTTGCAACAGCAGAATTAAGGAAAGCATACCTTCTTAAAACTTTTAAAATAAAATTATAAAATTGCTATTTCGCTATTTCTTAAATTTTGTACGGCTACCATTTTTTTGGTAGCTGTTTTTTTATACCATGTACTGTTTAGGTACTCATACTAGTGTAACCTATTTACTACAATAGTATATACCTATACAAAACGATGTATAAGCCCTATTTTGTTTACTTCAATATGCTCAAATTATACTTAATAGTAGGGTTTTATTCCACTTATTACTTTTCTACTTTAGCTAGTACAATATGGCTTAGCACCAATTGGGTTATATTGTTTATCATTTCGGTATAAGTTTATTTTTTTAACTTTCATTTACCCCTATTACAATAAAAAAGGAGTTGCAATTGGCAACTCCTTTTTTAATAAATTATTTATTACTAAAGTATTAATTGGTACTTAGCCCAACCTTTAACCTAGCAAAAAAGTAAGCACCATTAAAGCCCATTTGCTGTACTCTACGGCTATATATAAACCTACCAAGGCTTACGTTGCCACTGTGTGTATGCTTATCCTGATATACATCAAATAAGTTGTTAGCACCTAATGTAAATGTAGCTTCTTTAGTTATTTTATAACTTACACTAAGGTCAGTTACTGTTTTGGCACTAAATGTTTGGTCAAGTGTTTCTCTTGCTCCAGTAAATGCATTAATAGGGAATGCAGTAGGATTATTAGGGTTAATTGTAGGGTCGAGGTAAGTTACTTTTCCAAAATTAACTAATCGTAACATTGCCGATAAATTTTTGTACTTATAGTCAAATGTTAAGGCAACTTTATTTATAGGGTTGGCAACTTCTATTCTACTTTGGTCTTCTCTGTTAAAGTAATTACCAACTTGGTTGGTAGCTATAAGGGTTGGCGAAGCTTTTATTATAGGTTGTCCATTTGCATCTTTCACCACTTCATTTTTAATTGATGTCATAGCTAATGTAGTTCGTAAGGTTTGGTCTTTACCAAGTTTGGTACTGTAGCTTGCTACCATTTCTACACCAGTGGATTTGGTATCAATTGCATTTGTAAAAAAGTTAGCTGTACTTGCACCTACTGCTGCTAATTGAGCTGCAAGGTTAGCATCGCCACCACTTGTAAAGTTATTGGTAAGTACTATTCTATTTTTTATGGTAGTTGTATAAGCATCTACTGTAAGGTCGAAGCCTTTAAATAAACTGGTAGTAAAGCCACCACTATAACTTACACTTGTTTCTTGCTTAAGTTTTGGTATACCTAATATATCGGCTGGTTTACTATTGTTGGTAAATGTGCCAGCTTCTACTGGTACTAAGCCACTGCCATTGTTTACAAACAAGGTACTCGTTTTGGCATAAAAACGTTGTTGCATACTTGGTGCTCTAAAGCCTGTACTAGTACTAGCTCTTATATTAAAGTTGTCAACCACTTTATATCGGGTACTAAATTTGTAATTGAATGCAGTACCAAAATCACTATAATTTTCTAACCTCATAGCACCAGTAAGTAACCAATTTTTGGTAAGTTCCAATTCATTATCGTTATAAAATGCTACTGATTGGCGTAATTGTTTTTTTGAATTAATGCTATAAAACCCAGCAAATACTTGTGAACCTGCAACTGGTGCAGCCGAGCCGTTATAGTCAATTACAGAGGCATCTTCACCGTTTTTAACCTGAAAGCCCTCTTGTCTAAATTCAGTACCAAATGCTAAGTTATAGCCTTGCAATACTTTAAATTTTTTAGCGGCATCAAAGTTTATGGTATTTTGTGTAAACAATAAGCCACCTGCTTTAAATGTAGTTTGAGGCGATGTGGTAGTAGCGGCTTGTGAATAACTAACTGATTTGAGTACACTAAAGTCAAACGAATTTTGGCCATAAGTATTACTAAAATCTAAGTTCCAATCGTTCACTGTAGTTTTGTAGCCTACTGCAATTGAGGCATCTTTTATGTTAGATTGTATTTCGGGCAAAAAGCCATTAGGATATAAAGAAAATACGGTGTTAGAAAATAATGCTGAGCCAGCTGTACCAGTTACACTAGTAGGGTAGCGGTAAAATCCCGCTCCGTTTCCTTTTTTAGCGCTGTATGTACCAAAGCTATAAAACTCTCCTTTACCATCTTTACTTGGTAAGCTAAAGTTGTAAGTAGTACCCACACCTTTCATTTGTGAGTTACCTATGCGCATATCAAATGTGTTTCTGTTTAGTCCTCTTGCACCCATTATTGAGTCATCTTTATTAACCCCATTTACATTAGCAAACACTGCACCTGTGTAAGTTCCTACACGGTTAGTAATTTGGTGTTGGTTATACTCACCTGTAAGGTTAAGTGTACCTCTGCCTACTGCAAAGCCATAGTTTACAGCTGCTTGTAGGGTTTGTCCATCGGTTATTTTTACACTACTTGGCAATGCAGGTGCAAAGTTTAGTTTATTATATGCATAGTTTTTGTCGTAGCTAGTAATGTTCATTCCGTAGCTTACGTTAGCATCTACATAATTTGTTTTCTTTTTCAATACAATGTTAATAACACCAGCTATAGCATCGCTACCATACTGTGCAGCAGCACCATCTCTAAGTATCTCCACTCTGTCAATTGCACTTACTGGTATAGTACTCATATCGGTACCTACTTGGCCACGGTTTACAGTACCGTTTACGTTAACTAAAGCACTCTGGTGGCGTCGTTTGCCGTTAACTAATACCAACACTTGGTCGGTACCTAAGCCACGTAGTTGAGCAGGGTCTACGTGATCGGTTCCATCGCTTATAGTTTGTTTGGCACTTTGAAACGAAGGGGCTACAAAGGTTAATATTTGATTTAAGTCCACCTGACCCACAGCATTTGCCAATTGCGATACATTAATAATATCAACAGGTGCTGGGCTAGCTGCTAAGCTACGAGGGTATTTGCTACGAGAACCTACTACTCTCACTTCGCCATCGTTACTTTTTACAGCAAGGCTTGGGTTAAGTTCTGTTGTAGCATCGTCGGTAACTGTTACGGTGCTTACAATATTATCGTACCCTACATACGATACTGCAATGGTGTATACACCTGCTGGCAATTGTAAAGTATAATTTCCAGCTTCATCTGTTTTGGTGCTAGTTGTAGTACCTCTTACATTTACTGAAGCATTGGCTAGTACTTCGCCTTTTGCATTTTTTACAGTTCCTTTTACTGTACCTTTTTGAGCCATAGTTTGTAAGCTTACTAAGCTACAAATAAAGATAAAAATGAGGCTAATTAATTTTTTTTGAGTCATATTTTGTGTATTTGATATTGCAATATATGTTAAAGAAATGTTATAGAAAAATAAGTTTGTATATACTTCTTAGGTTTTTTTATTTTGGCAAATGCATTTGCCTAAATAATTATTGTTAAGTATATTTTTGTAAGTACTTCATGTGGACAGTAACCAAGGTTAAGCTAATTTATTTTTAGTGTTTAGTGGGCAAGGTAAACATGGTATTGCTTTTTTATTTTGGCAAATGCATTTGCCTAAATAATTATTGTTAAGTACATTTTTGTAAGTACTTCATGTGGACAGTAACCAAGCTTAAGCTAAGTTATTTTTAGTGTTTAGTGGGCAAAGCAAACACGGTATTGTTTTTTTATTTTGGCAAAAGCATTTGCCTTAATATAGTATTGATACAATAACCAAAAAAAAGGGCTAACTTTTTAAAGGGTTAGCCACATCTTTTTTATATATATAAACTATTTTTATTAGTGTTGTACTACTAGCTTCTTTTTACTAATTTCAATGTTGTTTCTATTATACATTATTGCAACGTAATGCCCATTTGCTAATTTTGTAAGGTTTACATTCTGAATATTTGAAGTAATTGTAGTTTGTACTATTACCACACCTAGGCTATTAATCAATTTAAGTGTGTATGGTTTGTTTTCGGTGTATTTTGTATTTACTGTTATATAATCTGTTGCTGGGTTGGGGTATATATTTAGTATATTATCTCTGTTAGCAGTGTATTGTTGGTTAGGCGTTAAGCTTAGTACTTGTGCCGTACCAGTGTAACGGTAGGCTAATAATTTGCCACGGTTGGTTATAGACCCACCAGTACCTGTACCACCTCCAGCTGTTACACCACTAGTAGCACCTAAGCTATCAGTTATCATATACAGTGTAATGCCATCGCTACCAATTGCAATATCTCTAAACCGATTAAGTTGAGCCGAATTTCTAAAATATTGTATGGTGTCGCCCACAATAGCATTACCCGAAGCATTTAGTTTATACCTTAGTAAAGAGCTATTTTTTAGTGTAGTTAGTAATAGTGAGTTACTCCAACCTGGTATGCCAATGTAGGGGTTGTAAAATTCGATACTGCTCCAAGCCACAGTTGGGCGTAGTAAGTAATCACTACAATCGGGGCTGGCAACAGCTTTTTGGCTCATTATAGCATTGGTATAATTACTTGCTGGCAAAAATGAAGATTCTGCTTTTGGTGCATTAGCACCCGTCATATCACCTGCAGTGGCACACTCACCGGAGTAGCTACCACAGCCACTAGATACACTCCAGTTTTTGTAGGTATAAAACACATCATCATTATAACCCGATATAAATGGCCATCCATAATTTTTGCCCGATTCTATTATATTCACCTCATCGTCAATAACTGCACCTTGCTCCGATTCGTATAAGAAGCCATTGCTTGGTACATCGCCCCACACATTTTTTTGCCATACTAACCCTTGTGGGTTACGGTGACCTTTGGAGTATACGTGACTTCTTACACTTGAAAATAGTGGATTATCAAGTGGTACTGTACCATCGGTATTTATTCTTAATATGTGCCCTGCATAGTTAGCATAATTACCTGCTAGTAATTGTGCCGATGTTATATCTAATTGCGATTTGAGTGCTACACAGGCATTGCCAAATTGGTTAGCACCTTGGTCGCCACAGCTATAATAAATCTCTAAATCGGGGCCAAATACTAGCTTACCACCATTGTGGTCGTTACTACCTGGTAGGTCCTGTATTAACACTGTTTCATTAGTTAGTAGGTTATTGTTAGGGTTGCAATAAAATTTAACAATTTTTGTTTTTCTGCTTGCTGCTCCATTGTAGCAGTAAGCTACATACAACGAATCTTTGCCCATGCCTTTCATTGCCATAGGGTGCAATGCCATACCAAACATACCATCCTGGGCTATACCGGTAACTGTACTTCCACTAAAACTTCTGGTAAAGGTTACTTGGTTTTTTATATTGAGTATTATTCTTCTCCCTCCATTTGTTTTGTGTACTTTGCTTATAAGTCCACTTCGTTCGTTAATCCAAAGGGAGTCATCGGGGCCCAAAAACATATCGAAAGGATGCTCAAAATCGTAGGCATTATTGATAACAGTTTTGGTAAATTGTTCACCTTGGCTATATGAGGTGATAGTTGATAATAGTGATACAAATAAAAATAGGAGTATTAATTTCATATTTATTTTTAAAATGTGGGTTAGTTTCTTCAATTTTACTTAATTAAAACGGTGGTATTTCATTTTTATTTTTGTGAAACTAAAAAACTTTGCTTATATATTATATTATTGTTATTGGTAACTAACATAACATAAGTGCCAGTAGTTAGTTTACTAATATCAATTCCTTTGCTAGTAGCACTTTCGGTTAATATATTGTTTATTACTTTTTTGCCATTTATATCAAATATGGTGTAATCATAATTTTTGTAATTGGTAATATTGGTACTTAGGTATAATACATTACTGGCTGGGTTAGGGTATATATTTGCTTTAAATTCATTTTGGTATTTCACACTTTTTACCTCGGTATAAAATGGTTGGTTAAATAAATCATAAGCTACTATGCGGTAATAATTAAACCCATTTTTGGGGTTGGTATGTGTGTAATTATAGTTGGCAGTTATGTTATTATTAGCAATTGTGTTTAACTTGCTAAAGTTGTTACCATCGGTACTGTATTGTATTTCGTACTTTGTAACGCCATTATCATTTTGTAAACGCCAATTAAGTAATACGCCATCATTTACTTTATCGGCTGTAAAGTTTTCGAAACGTAAATTTAAAATACTTACACTTATAATACCCGCATCTTGATTTTGGTTAGTAGCACCAAACGATAAGTTAAATGTGGATGTAATGCCACTACCATTGGGCCTACTATCGTTACTACCACTACCAATGTTAGCACCTGTAAAGTTTGCTGTAGGAGGTATATTGCTAAATTGTAAAAAATAATTGTTACCAGTTGGTGTTATTATAAACTGATAATACCCATTACCATCGGATACAGTGGTACCAATTGTAAAATCATCGCCATTACCCGGTATGCCATCAACACCTGCATTTACTAATGTTATAATAGCACCTGCATAAGGCATTTCACCAGCATTTTGTATGCCGTTATTATTAGCATCTATCCATACATAATTTCCTACATTGGCTGTATTAACTACTCGTAATCCTGCATCTATATGTAAGGTATCGCCAAATGTATTAAAATTATATGTTAGGGTACGTTGTGTATTGGGGTTTACATTGCTACCATTAGTAACATAGGGCGTACCTTCGGGCAATGTAAACTGCATACCAATTGGGTAGTTAATAAAGCGTAGGTAATAATTACCATTAGGTACATTGGGGAATAAATAATTGCCATTTGAGTTGGATACAGCCGAGCCAAGTGCTACATTAGCTGCATTGTATATAGTTGCAGTAGTACCACTTATAGCAGGTTCGGTAGCATCTTGTATACCATCTCCATTCAAATCGTCCCATATATAATCACCTACAGTGGAGCATTGGGGTACTAAGCCTAAATCAAAATTCAAATCCGTACTTGAGGTTAGTGTAGCAGTTATAGAACTACGTCCATTAAGTTCGGCATCACTATCGGTTAGGTTAGTACCAAGTGGGGCTTTATTTGGCGAAATTTTAAAGCCATCGGGCAAAAAGCTAAACCTTGGTCTATAAGTGCCATTAGGTATGCCTACTAAGTTCCAATAACCAGCAGCATTTGAAACTGTTTGGTAAGGTTGTACACCTGCTGCTACTACATCACTATCTATTAATGTGCCGGCAGCATTTAATAATTGTATTACAACGCTTTGCACTCCAGCAGTTTCTGAGCCCTCTTGTATGCCATTTCCATTATTATCTCTCCACACTCTATTGCCAAGCCTATTAAGTGCAACAACTGGTACTAAGCCTAAGGCAACGTTAACTTTGTCTTCGCCTTGTATTAACCTAAAGTTATCGGTGGTTGAGTTGGTAGCTATTATTATATTGCCATCACTATCCAAATTATCGTTAGCACCAGCATCTTTTGGAGAAAGTGTTAGCGTAACTGGTAATCCCAAAAACTCCACTCTATATTGCCCTTGAGGTAAACCATTAAACATAAATTGACCTAATGAATTGGTGACTCTGTTATAAGTTACATCATCTAAAGTTCCCATTAATGCATCTGCTCCTGCTGCTCTTAAACGAACGGCTATGTTAGGAACACCTGTTTCATCAATATCTTGTATGCCATCGTTATCAAAATCGTACCAAACATAGCTACCCACGGTACAGTTACCGGAGTACAAATTTTGGCGAATGCCAGCATCAATATTTGTAATATTTTGATTAGCTGCTAGTATAAATATACTTGTGATGCCAGTAGCTACATCAATATCACTATCTAAGTTATCATCGCCTCCTTGGTCTTTTAAGGTAATTTGAAAGGCAGGAGGAATATTATAAAATTTTATAAAATAGTTGGCAGGTGCTACATTTGTAAATATGTAATAACCCGTTAAATCGGTGGTTGTAGTGGCTACTTTTACTCCACTACTATTTAATAAATCAACACTTATACCGGGTACACCAAATTCGCCAACTTGTTGTACACCATCGCCATTAATATCGTTCCAAAAGAAATTGCCTATAGTGCCTGCATTAGCTACTGGTAGCGTTATAAAGAAACCAGCATCTAATATTTCATAATTAAAACCATAGGGCGAATTGTTAATGTTAATATTACCCGAAAAGCCACCTGGGCCTGTAATATCACTATCTATTGACTCATTACTACCTTGGTTTTGTAGGGTAAAGCTATAACCTGTTGGTGGTACAAATTGAACATAATATTTGGAGCCTGTAAGGTTAGTAAACTGGTATTTGCCAAAGGCATCAGTAAACATACTATCTATCCTACTATCATCGGCATTATTAATAATGCCATCTACACCTGGGTCAAATAATATGCATTTAACACCAGCTAGGCCAGGTTCGTTTGCAGCTTGTAAGCCATCTTGGTTGAGGTCATTCCAACAATAATCGCCAAAGCTACTTGACGTCAAAGCCATTTTGGTAAGCCCAATATCAACATTAGTTATTTGTTGGTTAATGCCTACAGCAATTATATCCGTTACTGTTTTAAATACACCTGTATTATTGGCATCACTATCAGTATTATCATTACCACCTTGGTCTTTAAGGGTTATAATAAGCCCTGGTATAAGGGTTACTCCTATTCTGTAACTGCCAGTAGGTATACTATCAAACCTGTAAAGACCGTTTGCATTAGTTACTGTTGATGCTATTACAATAGTACCTGCACTATTGTATAATTTTACTGTTACATTAGCTAAGCCCGTTTCGTTACTGTTTTGTATACCATCGGCATTGGTATCATAATATACCAAATCGGCAATGGATGAGGGTAACAGTGGTTGGTCAAACACTAAGCCACAATCAATATCAATTTCTGTATCGTTAGGGAACATAGTGAACGGCGCTGATATTCCTGTTATAGGGTCGGGGTCGCTATCGGTTGCATTGCCCGATCCGCCGCCACCTGTAAGTATGGTATATATATAACCAGCTGGTTGGGTAAACATAACTCTGTAGGTAGTACCGCCAGCAGCAGGAGCTACATTAGCAAAGTTGTAATAACCAAATGCATCGCTTACAGTGGTTTGTAGTGGAATGCTGTTAGCATCTAGCAAAGTAGCAGTAACATTAGCCATACCCGGCTCGTTGAGGTCCTGCAATCCATTACGGTTAAGGTCGTTCCAAACTCTGTTGCCTATTACGCTTAATGCAAGTAACTGTACATCGTCTATAGCAAAGTCGTTACCAAAGCCACCTTGCTGAAAATTATATATTGTTATATCGCTATTACTAACAGTTGCAGGTGCTACAAATTTTAAGTTGTAGAATTCCCAAGGTTGATTATTCAAAATAGTGCTAGCTATATAAGTTGTGGGTTCTAAGGATGCTGACATATCAGCAAAGTCATATATAATACCATTAACAGCTAATGCTAACCTTGGTATAATTGGCTGATAGGTCTGTAATAAAGTTCCATTATTTTTATTTTTGGGCATAAATGCCTGTAAATTTTTTCCCCAAAAACTAAATATATAACTACGCCCTTGAGTAATATTTATATTTGATATGTTTAGTACTTTGTCGGTTCTATAATTAGCATTTACTACCATCATATACCCTGTATTAGCACCAGTAGTACCATTGTTTTGATTATTGGAGCCAGTATGGTCTCCAGTTATTTGGATAGCTGTATACAAGTGTCTATTTTGTGTAGCAAATGACCAATTGGATCTTAATCGATAAGTGTACAAACCAGCCGTAGCAATTCCATTTGCTGGATGATCAGTTGTATCTTCTAATGTATACTTACTATCGCCAGGGTCTCCTGCACTCCAAGCTACAGGAGTATAGTCAGTAGATCCATTTGTAGGCAATGTTGCTGAGGCTACACCAAAATCACCATTGGAAACTAGGGTAGTGCCTAATGAAGGATCAATAAGTTGATCATCGGAAAAGCACTCTACACCACTGTTGTTACCTACTTTTACATTAAATTGGCGAAAGCAAGTTTCACCTTGTCTTCTAATTTTTATAGGATAAATACCTGTAAGTAAATTAGCCAATGTAATAGTACCAGAAAAACCAGAATTATTATTATAAGAAAAGACACCACTTACCAAAAAAGCAATTTCATATTGGGTATTTGCTGTAAGCCCACTTATAACCGCTGAGCCATCGTTAGTAGTACAATTGGTGGCATTATTGGTAACTATACTACAAGTAGTTAAATTGTTGGTTGCTGTTACTGGTAGCAGCGTAAGGCCAACTACGGCACACCTTGTTTGGTCACCACCAACTACAAAATAATTACCAATTGCATAATCATCGCCGTTAGTAAAATTAACGTTGGTATTAAAATTTTCATCAAAAGGATCTCTATATACACCAAAAGTGTAAATACCCGATTGTAAACCGGTATAAGTTTGGGTAAAAGCATTACCTGTGTTAAGTGTTAAGTCACCTGGGGTAAATGGTGGACCAGGATTATTGTACACTAAATTACCAGAAAAATTCATACAGTTATGCAAACCAAATAACCTTACAGAACTTGCTGTAGTACCACCCGACCAAGTTATTCTTACAGTTCCATCACTAGCACCACATGCAGTTGGTGGCGTAACTACAAATGTTGGAACATTTGGCCCATAATTAGCTGCACCAAGAGGGTAAATTTGGTTAACTGGCTTATTAACATCGCCAAGTATTAGCTGAGCCTTACTGTTACCTAGCATTAAAATTGATGCTAGTAACGCAAAAAGTATATTTTTTTTCATACGATAGGGAATTATCAATAATTAAAAACGAAAATATTACCTGTTTTATTGTTAGTAAAGCTAATGTACATTGTAATAAATGTAGCTAGTACTAACACATAGGTTTTTACGGTTTTATTTAAGGTAACCCTACCAATATATTTGCATAAATTACGGTCTCTGTTTTAACATTGTTTATACGTTAACCCACCATTTAATAGGTAGTATTAATATATTTTAAACTATCAAACTTTAGTAAAAGTTTTTAAAATAATTTTTTACAAAAAAAATTTATTTAGCAATTGCTTTATTTATTACATCGTGTACAGTATGTACATAATGAAATTTTACCCCTTTTATAAATTGTGCATCTATTTCCAATATATCTTTTTCATTTTGGTAACACATTATAATTTCTTTAATACCTGCTCGTTTTGCTGCTAATACTTTTTCTTTAATGCCACCTACTGGCAGTACATCGCCACGGAGGGTAATTTCTCCCGTCATAGCTAAGTTATTTTTTACTTTTTTATTGCTAAATGCACTGTATAATGCAGTTAGCATAGTAATGCCAGCACTTGGTCCATCTTTGGGTGTGGCACCTTCGGGTATATGTATGTGTATATTGTTTTTTTCAAATAGTGTAGTGTCTAATTTATAATACTCGGCATTGCTTTGTAGCCAAGTGTAAGCCGTAGTGGCACTTTCTTTCATTACATTACCAAGGTTACCAGTAAGTTTAAATTCGCCTTTGCCTTTGCTGAGGCTAGTTTCTATAAATAGTATATCGCCACCTACATAGGTCCAAGCTAAGCCAATAGCTACACCTGGTATAGTTATATTAGTAGCTTTATCATTATTATATTTGCTTTTTCCAAGTATGGTCTCTAGGTTTTCGGGTATTATAGTGGGTGGTACTACCTCATCGGTTGCTATTTTCATAGCTACATTTCGCATTATGCTGGCTAGTTGCCTTTCTAGTTCTCTTACTCCACTTTCTCTTGTATAGTCAGTTATTAATTTTTCTAATGTTTTGGGTGCTACGCTAAATTTTTGTTTGCCTAATCCGTGGGCATCTTTTTGCTTTGGTAGTAGGTGTTTTTTTGCAATTTCTATTTTTTCTTCAATGGCATATCCGCTAAGGTGTATTATTTCCAAACGGTCTCTTAGTGCAGGTTGTATGCTGCCAAGGTCATTAGCTGTGGCTATAAATAATACTTTGCTAAGGTCATATTCTAACTCTACATAATTATCGTAAAAGGTACTATTCTGTTCGGGGTCAAGTACTTCAAGCAAGGCACTACTTGGGTCACCTCTAAAGTCTTTACCTACTTTATCTATTTCATCTAATATAATTACAGGGTTGCTCGATTTTGCTTTTCTTATACTTTGTATTACTCTACCTGCCATAGCCCCAATATAGGTTTTACGGTGTCCTCTTATTTCACTTTCGTCGTGCAATCCGCCAAGGCTTAACCTTATGTACTTACGCCCTATGGCACTTGCAATGCTTTTGCCTAACGATGTTTTGCCTATACCTGGTGGGCCTACAAAGCATAATATTGGGCTTTTCATATCACCTTTTAATTTAAGCACAGCTAAATATTCCAGTATACGTTCTTTAATTTTTTGCATACCATAATGGTCGTTATCCAATACTTTTTTTGCATTTTTTATATCATATTTATCTTCTGTTATTTCATCCCAAGGTAGGTCCAACAACAAGTCGAGGTGGTTGTATATAATAGAATAGTCGGGTGTGCTATGGTGCATTCTTTCCAGCTTTTCTGTGCCTTTGGCAAATGCTTCTTTTGCATAAGTTGGCCATTTTTTTGCCTCCCCTTTTTTCTTCATTTCTTTAAGTTCCTTATCATTTGTATCGCCTCCCAATTCTTCTTTAATACTTTTAAGTTGTTGGTTCAAAAAGTACTCTTTTTGTTGCTTATCAATTTCAGTTTTTGTTTTGGTATTTACTTGGTTTTTAAGTTCGGCAAATTGAAGTTCTTTTTGTAATAAGGTGAGCAAATAATCGGCCCGTTCTTCTATATTTTCAATATCTAATAATTTCTGTTTTTCGGCTAATTCAGTATTGGTATTATTGGCAATAAAATGTATGAGAAATACAGGGTTTTCAATATTTTTCAAAATAATACTTGCCTCAGTAGGTATGTTAGGCGATAGTTCAATTATTTGTGAACTAAGGTCTTTTATAGTACTCACTTTTGCTTCAAAGTGGCTGTCGGTAGGTATTGCAGCATCTTCTAATACAGTTACATTTGCTTTAAAGTAAGGCTCATCAGTAGTAATTACTTCTATGGCAAATCGTTTTTTGCCTTGTATAATTACAGTAGTGCCACCATCGGGCATTTTAATTAATTTTATAATTTTAGCTACTGTACCAATACGTTCCAAATCGGTAGCTTTTGGCTCTTCGGTAGTACTATCTTTTTGGGCTATTACCCCTATTAATTTATCGGTCTTGTATGCATCGGTTACGGCTTTTATACTTTTATCTCTACCCACCGTTATAGGCAATACAACACCCGGAAATAGTACAGTATTTCGTAAGGGTAATAAAGGTATTTCGGTTGGTATAATATCGGTATCGGCTTCTCCATTATTTTCATTTATTGGCATTATGGGCAAAAATTCCATTTCGTCTTCTTGTTGCATACTATATCTCATGTACTTTTATTGTTTGTATATAAATGTTATTAACCTAGACAAAATGACATAAAACCCTACCACAATATCTAATTAAAATTGAGCAAATATATTTCAATATTAATGCCAATGCGCTTATTTGTGCCAAATAAGCTAGTTACCTATTCTGCTGTAACAAATACTATTGAATTATCGGCAAAGCTAAAACTACCCGTTTGGCTTACAATTATGTGATCCATTACAGTTATTTTCAATAATACACCTGCTGCTATTAACTGTTTGGTTATATCAATATCAGCCTTACTTGGTTTTAAGTTACCACCTGGGTGGTTATGGCATAGTATAATTTGTGTGGCATTTTTTTCAAATGCTTTTTTAAATATTATTCGTACGTCCATTACAGTATGGCTTAAGCCACCTTCACTTACTATTTCAAACCCTATAATATCTAAGTTACTTTTGCAATATATAATGCCAAAGCATTCTGTAGTATGGTTTTGTAGTTGTGTTTTTAAGTAGGCAATTATTGCATTTTTATTACCAGCTTTTATTTTTTCCATACTATTTTCGGCATGCCTTCGTTTGCCTAATTCCAATGCAGCCATTATGGTAATGGCTTTTGCAGGGCCAATACCTTTTATTTTTTTAAAATCATTAAGTTCTAATAAGTGTAGTTCACTCAACTTGTTATGAGCATAATTCATAATTTCTTTTGCCAAATCAAGTGCCGATTTATCTTTGCTACCATTATTAATAAGTATAGCCAATAACTCTGCATTACTTAATATTGCTGCACCATTTTGTAACATTTTTTCTCTTGGTCGGTCGTCAATTGCCCAATGCTTAATACTAGTGGAATTTATGTTTACATCTTTCATTACCACAATATTAAGTTTTTAAAAATTAAAATTAACTTTGCTTAAACAAAAACATAATTTTCATGCAATCCAATGTAAAAATATTTTCGGGTAGCGGGTCAATAGTGCTAGCCAAGCAAATAGCCGAAAAATTTGGAATACCATTAGGTAATAGTATCACTCAAAAATTTAGCGATGGCGAAATACAACCTGTGTTAAATGAAAGTGTACGTGGCGATTATGTTTTTTTAATACAAAGTACATTTGCCCCTAGCGATAACCTTATGGAATTGCTGCTAATGATAGATGCTGCAAAACGGGCAAGTGCCTACAAAGTAATAGCTGTAATGCCCTACTATGGCTATGCACGGCAAGATAGAAAAGATAAACCAAGGGTTAGTATTGGCAGTAAATTAGTAGCTAATATGCTTACAGCAGCCGGTGCAGATAGGGTAGTTACTATGGATTTGCATGCACCACAAATACAAGGATATTTTGATATACCGGTTGATCATTTGGACTCATCGGCTATATTTATACCCTACATACAACAATTAGGTTTGGGCGAACTATTATTTGCTGCACCCGATATTGGAAGTGCCAACAGAATTAGAGAAATTGCTAGTTATTTTAACAGCGAAATGGTAATATGTGACAAGCATAGAAAACGAGCTAACGAAATAGCCAGTATGGTGGTAATAGGCGATGTGGCGGATAAAGATGTAGTGTTAATTGATGATATATGTGATACAGGTGGCACATTAGCCAAAAGTGCAGGCTTGCTTAAAGAAAAAGGGGCTAGGAGTGTACGGGCATTGTGTACACACCCTGTATTAAGTGGCAAAGCAAAAGAAAATATTGAAAATTCGGTACTCTCCGAATTGGTAGTATGTGATACCATACCTATGCATTTTAAAAGCCCCAAAATAAAAGTAATATCTACTGCCGATTTATTTGCAACTGCATTGCGACATGCCTTTGAAAATAAAAGTATACACAGCTTATTTCCACATAGTACTATGAAAAATAGCTTGTAAGTTTTTAATTTTTTTTAAGGTAAAACTTGTTGCATTAAGGTTATAGCTTCAACTGCTTCTTTTACATCGTGTACTCTTAATATAGCAGCACCATTGGCTAATGCTAATGTATGCAATACAGTAGTGCCATTTAATGCCTCGGCTGCAGTGGTTTGTAATACTTTATATATCATCGATTTACGTGAAAGTCCTACTAGTAAAGGTTTTTGTACTACATTGGTAAATGTTTCTAAGTTATTGAGTAGTGTATAGTTATGCTCAATCGATTTGCCAAAGCCAAAGCCAACATCAAATATAATGTCTTTAATACCTGCTGCCTCACACTCAAATTTTTTGGCAATAAAATAGTCCAATACATCAATTACTACATCATTATATGTTGGGTTAACTTGCATAGTATTTGGCGTACCTTGTATATGAGTGCATATATAGGGTACATTCAATTTGCCAACGGTTGTAATCATATTATTATCTAACTGTCCGCCACTAATATCATTAATAATATCGGCACCTGCTGCTACCGCATTATTGGCTACTTGGCTATAATAAGTATCAACAGAAATTAGCACATTAGCAAATTGTTTTCTTATTACTTGCAAAGGCAATTGTAATGCCTCCCACTCCTGTTGCCAAGTAATTGGCTCACTATTAGGTTGGGTACTTTGTGCACCAAGGTCAAGTATGGTAGCACCTTCTGTTACCATTTGTGTTGCTTTTAGTACTATAGCTTCAATATTAGTAAGGCTACTTTTAAGGTAAAATGAGTTGTTGGTAATGTTGATTATCCCCATTACTATGGGCTTATCCACTACTATTAATTTTCCATTACAATTAAGTGTATAATTTGTGGTGTTTGCATTATTTTTGGAAATCATAATTAAAAATAATACTGTTTTAATACATTACAATGGATACTAACCAACAATATGCTGAACAAATAAAATTATGTAAAGATATTTTTATAAAAAAAACAACTGATTATGGCACTGCATGGCGGGTATTACGTACTATTAGTGTAATTGATCAAATATTTATAAAGGCACAACGTATTAAAAATTTGCAAGAAAATAAAATACAATTAATAGTAGATGATATAGAAAGTGAGTGTAGAGGCATTGTAAATTATGGTGTAATAGGCCTTATACAATTAGAAAATATAGATACAGAAATAGAAGAATTACCTGTTGCAATAGTTGGCGAATTGTATGATGCAAAAATTAAAATTGCACAAGATACAATGCTTAACAAAAACCACGACTATGGCGAAGCTTGGCGTAGTATGAGTCAGGAGAGTTTTGTGGATTTAATATTGATGAAACTACTTAGGGTAAAACAAATACTTACCAACGATGGCAAAACCTTAATAAGTGAAGGTATTGATGCTAATTATACCGATATTATTAATTATGCCATATTTGCTTTAATATTACAATACCAACATAAAAACTAACAACTTATGAAAATAGTAGTGCAACTTGTAAGGATTGTGGTAGGGATATTATTTATATTTTCAGGCTTAGTAAAAGCTAACGACCCAGCTGGACTAGGTTACAAAATGCATGAATTTTTTGAGGCTTGGGGTATGCAATTTTTAAATAGTTATGCACTCACATTTTCGGTATTAATGATAGCCTTTGAAATAATAGCAGGTGTGGCTTTGCTTATAGGTTGGTATACTAAACTTACCATTAAGTTACTATTGCTACTCATTATATTCTTCACATTTCTTACTGGTTATGCTTGGCTAAGTGGTAAGTTCAAAAGCTGTGGCTGCTTTGGCGACTGTATTCCTATCAAGTCAAACCAGAGTTTTTATAAAGATTTGATATTGCTAACACTTATAGTTTTCTTATTATTTTTTCAAAAATATTTGAAGCCAATATTTACTAAAAAATTGCAAATTGTTGTAATGTTATTAGCTATTGTTGGTAGTTTTTTTATTCAAAAATATACACTTGATCATTTGCCTTTTAAAGATTGTTTGAGTTTTAAAATTGGCAATAACATTTTACAACAAAAAAAATATAAAGCCGATAGTGTAGTTAATATATATACTTATTATAAAGATGGTAAAGCGTACTTAGTAACTGCACCCAATTACCCACAGTGGATGTTAGATGGTGATACCACTTATATAGCCGATGAAACTAAAACAAAAACTATAACTATAACCGAAGGTAATAAAGCAGATATGGTGAGAGATTTTTCGTTGACAACTGCAACTGGTACAGACACTACCGAGGCTTTATTGAGTACACCAAAATCAATTTATTTGTTTATAGTTACCGAGCTTAATATGGCAAATAATGAATGGGACAAAAAGTTTGAAACCTTTGCCAAAAACGAAATTAAAAAAGATAGCAATAGCGTATATATAGTAACTAATAAAGCTACTGAAGCAAGGCAATATTTTAATAAGTTTGCATTAGGAAATGCTTTGCCAGTATTGTTTTGCGATGAAAAACCATTATTAGCAGCTGCCCGTACCCGACCTACAATAATGAAAATAACTAATGGCACAATAGTGCAAAAATATACGTGGAAAGATATTGGCAATTAAAGCCTATAACTACAAAAAAATTGCTACTTATGGGTACTTTTATATTAAAAAAAATTGGTTATGGTTTGCTTGTATTATTAGGTGTAGTTATATTGGTAAATGTATTATTTGTTGGCCTCGGCGACCCAGTAAAAATGGTAGCAGGGCAACGTACCGATAAAAAAACCATGGATAATATAAGAAAAGATTTGAGGATGGATAGCAACAAGGTTACCAGTTTTTTTATGTATTTGAATGATGTATCGCCCATAGGAACTTACACCACACAAGAAATAAGAGATTTAAAAATAAGTGGATTATTTGTAGGGCATGATGAAAATAAATGGGGAATTAAATTGCCTTATTTGCGACGTAGTACACAAACAAAAAAAGAGGTAACTACAATACTACTTGATGCCTTGCCAGGTACATTGTTATTGACTATGGCAGCAATGTTAATTGCCATTATATTCGGTATTTTGTTGGGGGTAGTAGCTGCCGTAAAACAAAACACTTGGTTAGATACTAGTGCCGTTATGGGCAGTATAGTAGGCATTGCAGCACCTTCATTTTTTATGGGTATTATAATTGCATACCTATTTGGCTTTGTACTAAGCAAGTATACTGGGCTTAACTTTGCTGGTAGTTGGATGGATGTAGAACCCTACCAAGGAAAATTTTGGAATTTAAAAAATTTGATATTACCTGCAATAACTTTGGGTATAAGACCGTTAGCAATAATAACACAACTAACCCGTAGTAGTATGCTCGATGTATTGGCAGAGGATTACATACGAACGGCTTATGCCAAAGGCTTATCACAAAGGCAAGTAATATGGAAACATGCCTTACGTAATGCCTTAAACCCAGTAATAACGGCTATTACAGGTTGGTTTGCTGAGTTGTTGGCAGGTGCTTTTTTTGTGGAGTATATATTTGGTTGGAAAGGTATAGGCAAGGTAACCGTTGATGCTTTAGAAAAGCTAGACTTTCCAGTGGTAATGGGTTCGGTGCTGCTTACGGCTAGTATATTTGTAGTTATTAATATTGTAGCAGATGTATTGTATAGCGTGGTTGATCCTCGTATTAAAAATAGTAGGTAGCCGTTTTTTTTACACAAATATTAACAAAATAAAGTAGCCCTTTAATTTTAATTATTTTTTTTAATTGTATTTTTACAACAACATCCTATACCCTTATATAAAAACATATTGATTATGAAGCTTTGGGCATTAAGTATAATTTTATTTTTTGTGCTACACAATACTGCAATTGCACAACCTCCCAATACTGATTTTTTAACGTATCAAAAAAGTTTTTATCGGGTTAACGAAATATATAACCGTACCATTGACTCGTTACAAATACAATGTACCCAACGTGGTATTAGTTGGCCCGTACAGCAGGTTTATTTACGATGTTTTAAGCAAGAAAATACAATAGAGTTGTGGGTGAAAGACAGGGTAAATCCAAAATTTCAATTTTTTAAAACTTACAAAGTATGCGGTACTAATGGTAAACTTGGCCCTAAGCGAAAGGAAGGCGATAAGCAAGTGCCAGAGGGTTTTTACTTCATTAATCAATTTAACCCTAATAGCAACTACCACTTATCGTTAGGTATTAATTACCCCAATGTAAGCGACCGTATATTAGCCGATGCAGTAAAGCCAGGTGGCGATATATTTATACACGGCGACTGTGTTTCCATTGGTTGTTTGGCTATCAATGACATTCAAATTGAGGAGGTATATATATTAGGGGCTATTGCAAAGTCAAATGGACAGGAGTTTGTACCTGTTCATATATTTCCTGGTAAGTTTAATAACTCCAAATCGAGGGTGGCTATACAAACAATGCTTAAAGATAATGAAGGCTACGTTCCATTTGTAATGAGTATGCAAGCTGTATATTATTATTTTGAAAAAGAGCGAACCCTACCAGCAATTTTAATTAATACAAAAGGGCAATATGTACTGCAAGATGTAGCCATACCTGTAGAAATAAATACTTCGAATACTAGAAGCCCAATTAAAAATATAAATATGCATAAAGAACGTAAATATGCAGTAGGCGAATTAGTAAGTAATGTAGATAAATTTCCAATATTTAATGGCGGTACAACTGCTTATGCCACCTTTTTAAAAAACCTAAATAATGAATTAACATCCTACCTTGATGATGTACAACGTAAGGCATTTATATACACCGAGTTTGTTGTAAATACAGATGGTACTGTAACCAATGTTACAATTACCAAAGGGGGTAATGAAATTATAAATGATGTACTTAAAACCCGATTAGAGCAAACCACAAACTGGACACCTGCATTAAAAAACGGAGTTTCAGTTCCCTATAAAATGACTCAAACTTTTTTTATTGAGTTACCTAATAAGTTGGCTGTTGCTAAATAATTTTAGTTTAAAAATGCCATCTTACAAAAGCTTCCATTGCAGCATAATGAGTAAGTCCTAACTGAGCAAATTGATCGGCTGTATTTTTATTTCTTTCTTCGGCTCGTTGCCAAAATTCTCTTGCATCGTTACCTTGAAACGGCACCATATCTTTTTGTGATTGGTGTATAAATATTCCAAACCTTTTTTTAATTACTTGGTCGGGGCTCATTGGTATTGCCATTTCTATTTCGCTAATATCCCACTCCTGCCATGCACCTTTGTAGAGCCATACCCAACAATCACTAATCCATGGTTCGTTTGCAGCTTTTAGTCTTTTTAGGCTTTCAAATACTATATCCAAACACACCTTATGAGTACCATGAGGATCGGCCAAATCACCTGCACAAAATATTTGATGGGGTTGTATGCTTTTCAACAATTCCATTGTTTGTAGTATATCAGCTTCACTCAATGGATTTTTTTCTATAGTACCCGTTTCGTAAAATGGTAAGTTTTGAAAATGAATATTAGCATCACTAATACCCACATACCTACAAGTAGCTTTTGCTTCGCATCGCCTTATTAACCCTTTTATATTTCTTATTTCTTGTGTATCTATATCACTACTTTTTTTATTTTTCAAAAATTCTTTTGCACTCAATAATATTTGGCTACTTTTATTGCTATCAATATCAAACATATTTTCAAAGCCTACGGCAAAGTCTAAAAATCGGGTTACAAACTCATCAGTTACAGCAATGTTGCCACTTGTTTGGTAAGCTACATGTACAGTATGCCCTTGGTCGTGTAACCGCTGAAAAGTGCCACCCATACTAATTATATCATCGTCGGGGTGTGGTGAAAACAGTAATGTTTTTTTAGGGTAGGGTAATCTCCTTTCGGGTGGGTTAGGTAAGTCCACATTAGCCTTACCACCAGGCCAACCCGTTATGGCATCTCTTAATAAATAATATACCTCCAAATTTATTTCGTAGGCATCGTTTTTGTAAGCCAATAAGTCGCTTAATCCATTATCGTTATAGTCATTATTAGTAAGGTTGAGTATAGGCTTTTTTAGTTTTAAGGCAAGGTTTACAACCGCTCTTTTTATTAATGGTGTTGTCCATTCACAATCGCCACTAAGCCAAGGTAATTTTATTCTTGTAAGTTCCAAAGCAGCAGTTGCATCTACCATAAATTGCACATCGTCATGTGTTTGCAATAACGATGCAGGTATATTTTCATTATCATCGCCTTCTACGGCTAATTGTAATATTGGAGCTTTTATTTGCCCCCAAGCCATTAGTATAATTTGCTTGGCTTTCATTATAGTTTGTATGCCCATAGTAACTGCAAGGCGTGGTACTGCTGCTATACTTTGAAAATCCTGTGCATTGGCTATACGAGTGCTATTGGTAAGGGCTATTAGCCTTGTTTTGGATTGTAGGCTACTGCCAGGCTCATTAAATCCAATGTGTCCATTTTGTCCAATACCCAATATTTGAATATCAATACCTCCAAGTATATCTATTTTTTTTTCATATTCTAAGCAATTTTTTTTAATATCATCTTTAGTCCACTCGCCATTAGGTATATGAATATTTTCTTTTTTTATATCTACCAAATCAAACAAATGTTGATGCATAAAGCGGTAGTAGCTTTGTACAGCATTTTGCTCAATAGGGTAGTATTCATCTAAGTTAAATGTAATTACATTACTAAAGCTTAAGCCTTGTTGTTGGTGTAGTTTTACTAGTTCGGCATACAAGGTTTTTGGTGTACTGCCAGTAGCTAGGCCAAGTACAATGGTAGCGCCTATTTTTTGTTTTTGTATAATGGCAGTAGCAATTTGTTGGGCTACATATATTGAACCATCTTGTACATTTTCAAATACTTTTACGGGTATTTTTTCAAATGTATCATTTATTACCATAGTTGTATTTTTTAAAGTAGTTATAAAATAAAGCACTTTTTTTTGAAGTATCAAATTTTAATTAATTTTCAATACAGCATATTATTATATTGTTATTGATTACTTTAAGCCACTGTACTTTTTTATAGTATAGTTTAATTAATTTTACAAAATATACTATTTTCATTTACGCCAAATCTATAGTTTTTATACCACATTTGGCGTAAGTGAACTTATGCTTTAAACAAGTCATCTACTACTATTACCTGATCTACGTTATTAATTTTATGCATGTTTTCTTTAACGCCAAACGTTGTAATTAGCGTTAAAAAAATAGTGTAGTTTGTTTTTGTAGCGGCTCTATAAGCCATTATTTTTTGCTGTAAGGCAGCAGCATACTTTGCGGTTAATTCATAGGGAATAGTAGCAAATTTTATTTCACATATATTAATGCATTTATCAGCACGTTGCAATACCAAATCTATTTGAGCTTTATCTTTTTTACTGTACCACACACTTTGCTCTGTATATATAGCACTTATACCTAATTTTAGCTTTATAGCTTCTACATGCTTTAAGCAAATACCCTCAAATGCAAATCCACACCAGCTTATATAGCTTTGGCTTGTTTGCAAACTTGCCCAAGTGCCCACTTTGCTAAATTTTAACTTTTCAATAAATTTCAAGTAAAATATGGAGTATTCGTCTACTATTCTATATATTTTATACTTTACCAGTTTGTTGTTAGGTAAGCTGCTAGTTATAAAGTTGCTTTCTTCTAACTCTATAAGTATTTTTGTTAAGTAGCCACCACTACTTACTTTAGCTTTCTGCGCAATTTCGGTTCGTAGCATACCACTTTGTTTTGTTGCTAATGCTTTTATAATTTCAATATAAACGTCAGGATTTTTATATAGTGATGCATAGAGGTTATCAAATTCGCTGTAGAGTAATCCGTTTTTTTTGAAACATATATTTTCAATATTTTGAGTGGCACTTTTACTTGCATCTACCGCATTAAGGTATAGTGGTACGCCACCCATTGTCATATAAAGTTGTACTATTTGGTACCGTTCTAATTTTACATTTTTGTTTCTTAAAAAAGTTTCAGTTTCTAATAATGTAAACGGTTCTAATTTCAATTGCTTTGTTATACGGTTGTGTAAGCCACCCTTGTCGCCAATTATTTTATCTATCATCCAGCTAGCAGCTGAGCCACACAGTACTACTACCAAATCAGTTCTTTTGGTACACCAATTATTCCAAAAGTAGTCAAATGCTCCTAAAAAACCAGAGTGCATACCGTCTAACCAGGGTAACTCATCAAAAAATATTACCTTCTTTTTTAGGCTCTTTATGGAGTCTATATAGTTTTGTAATAGTATAAATGCACCCTGCCAATGTTCAGGTATTTCTATTTTTTTTTTGGTAGTAAATTTTTTTAGTTCGGTAGTAAAGTTAAGTAATTGCTTAGCCGCCACTGCTCCCCTAGTTCCTGATAGTTCGTAGCACATATTATCTTTAAAATAATTTCTAACTAAGTAAGTTTTACCAATTCTGCGCCTACCATACATAACCAATAATTCAGATTGGTTACTTTTTAATAACTTTTCTAAATCTAGTTTTTCTTCCTCTCTTCCTATTATTATTTTATTTTCTGTATATAGTTGTTCCATATAGTAAAATTTCAGATACGCCAAATGTACAAATATTTTATCAGATTTGGCGTATCTGAATAATCTATTCTTTGGTTTTTGCAATGTAGCAAATAATGTGTTTGTTTAATATTGTTGATTAATTACTTATCTATAAGTAGTATTTGCTAATTTTCACTTACGCCAAATCTATAGTTTCTATACCACATTTGGCGTAAGTGAAGTTGCTATATTATATTAAGTTGAGTAGCGGGTACAAAAAAAATAGGCTTTTCAGTAATTTTCACTTACGCCAAATCTACAGTATTTGTACCACATTTGGCGTAAGTGAATTTGCTATATTATATTAAGTTGAGTAGCGTGTATATAAAAATAGGCTTTTCAGTAATTTTCACTTACGCCAAATCTATAGTTTATATACCACATTTGGCGTAAGTGAAAATTTGATATAGTAGTGTTATTTACCTTAGCAAAGCCATAATTATAAGTAAACTACTAATTTTAAATTTGTTTTTTATTACCCAACATTTATATTTTAGTAACTCTATAAATCCTTACTTTTACATAAATTTATATACTGTATGAAATCAAGTATTACATTACTTTTCATTGTTTTTGTTATCCCTTTTTTTGGTGCTGCTCAAGCTTTACAAAGCCCCGAAAAATATTTGGGCTACGCCCTAGGTACTAGGTACACTAACCATTACAAAGTAGTTGCTTACTTTGATTATGTTGCAAAAAATGCAAGTTCAACTGTAAAATATACTAGGTATGGTACTACTAACGAGGGTAGGGAGCTCACTCTAGCATATATATCAAGTGCCGAGAATTTAGCTAACTTAGATAACATACGAACCTCAAACTTGAAACGTACCCATATAATAAATGGTACGCCTAATGGCGATGTAGCCATAGTGTGGCTTAGTTATAATGTACACGGCAATGAGCCTAGTAGTAGCGAAGCTGCTATGCAAACTTTGTACGAGTTAGTAACACAACACACCAACGATTGGCTTAAAAATACAGTTGTAATTATAGACCCTTGCCTTAACCCCGATGGTAGAGATAGGTATGTAAATTGGTACAACGGAGTGGTAGGAAATAAGCCAAATGCTAACCCTATAAGTAGAGAGCATTTAGAACCTTGGCCAAGTGGGCGGGTTAACCATTACTATTACGACCTTAACCGTGATTGGGCTTGGCAAACACAGGTAGAAACTCAACAACGTATAAAAGTATATAACCAATGGTTGCCTCAAATACATGTTGACTTTCATGAGCAAGGGTATAACGAACCCTATTATTTTGCGCCAGCTGCCGAACCAATGCACGAAGTAATAACACCTTGGCAAAAGGATTTTCAAACTGTAATAGGGCGTAACCACGCAAAATATTTTGATGCTAATGGATGGTATTATTTTACTAAAGAAAGGTTCGATTTATTTTACCCAAGCTATGGCGATACCTACCCAACTTATAATGGAAGTATAGGCATGACGTATGAGCAGGGTGGGCATAGCCGTGGTGGCTTAGCGGTACAAATAGACAATGGTGATACCTTAACCTTAGTAGATAGAGTGGCCCACCACCACACTACAGGTATAAGTACAGTAGAAGTTGCTTCGCAAAATGCTGCAGCACTGCTAACAAATTTTTCAAAATATTTTGATAATAGTATAAATGCAATTGGTAGTAATTATAAAACTTATGTACTCACCTCTAATACTGAAAGCAAGTTAACCGCATTAACTAATTTATTAGCAAAAAACGAAATAAACTTTACACCCATTAATAAAATAGTTGGTTCGGGCATTAATTATGCAACTGCCAAATCCGAAGCTATTACATTGGATAAATATAGTATTGCCATTTCTGCTTTTCAACCAAAATCGTTACTGGCAAAGGTATTGCTAGAGCCTACAAGTAAACTTAACGATACAGCTACTTACGATATTACGGCATGGAGCTTACCTTATGCTTACGGTTTAAAGGCTTATGCTAGCACCGAAAAGTTGGCAATTGAAGCATTTAATAATACTAATACCAATAACCAATTACCCAATACTAACTATGCTTATTTTGTACCGTACCATAGTATAAATGATGCTACTATATTGGCACAATTACTACAACAAAATGTAAAAGTGTATATTAATGAAAAAGAGATTACTACCCAAAAACAAGTGTTTGATAAAGGTACATTACTAATACCCAAAAAAGATAATTTGCAAAAATGGGAAAAAGTAAAAAGCATATTACAACCCATAAGTGCAAGTGTAACTGCTATTGCTACTGGCTTTGCCGATAAAGGGCCCGATATGGGAAGCCCCGATATAAAATATATAAGTGCCCCAAAAATTGCATGTATAACTGGCGACGATGCAGGACCCAATGCTAGTGGCGAAATTTGGCATTTTTTTGAACAACAAATTAATTACCCAGTAACTATGCTTGATGCTGGTGGGTTAAAAGTAAGTAACCTCAAAAACTTTGATGTAATTATAATACCCGACGGATATTATAAATTGTTAAGTGAAAAAAACTCAACTGATGATTTGAAAAATTGGGTAAGGCAAGGTGGGCGATTAATATTACTAGAAGGTGCAGCAAACCAAATAGCTACTGGCGATTGGGGGGTAAAGCTAAAAAAGGAAGAAGAAAAAAAAGAAGAGGACAAAAAGAAAAATGAATATGAAAACTTGAAAGTGTATAGCAACCGAGATAGAGATGAAATACCAACTTATATACCCGGAGCTATATACGAGGTAGCTTTAGATAATAGCCATCCACTTGCATTTGGCTATGGCAATACTTACTATACCTTAAAGCAAAATAGTGATTTTTTAGAGTTTTCTAAAAATGCTTGGAATGTAGGTGTAATTAAAAAAAATAAAAAAACATCGGGCTTTGCAGGTTTTAAGGTTACTGAAAAATTAAATGATGGAGCTGTACTAACCGTACAAGAAATGGGTAGAGGGCAAATTATTTATTTTATTGATAACCCAATGTTTAGAAGCTTTTGGTACAATGGTAAGTTGTTGTTTTTTAATGCTGCATTTATAGTAGGTAATAATGCAATAAGGTTATAATAATTTTAATTTACAAATAAATTAGAAACAACAATAATGTTAGCATTTATAAAAACTTCACTGCATAATAAATTAAATTGTACTAATACAACAACTAACAATGTTGAAGTATTATGTTACAACACTGTAAGCGAAGTTGATACAGATGCTTGGCTACATGTAGCACCTGATAACAATATGGCACTACAGTTACCTTACTTAACAGCCCTTGAGCATACATTGCCTACTGGGTTGCAGCCACATTACATAATTGTAAAGCAAAATAACAAAGCCATATTTATACTATATGCTCAAATGTATAGTGTAGAAACTGCACATTTAAACACTTTATACAAAGGTAGCAGCCCCAGTAATATTATAAATGCCTTTAAAAAAACAGCTGCCGAAACACTTTATTGTATGCTAAATTGCAGCAAACTTAAAGTGCTTATAATTGGTAATATATTGCAAACTGGAGGTGTTACTTATGCTGGTAATAATGACAATAACAGTAATTTGACGGTAGTTATAAATGCCTTAAAACAACACTTGCAATACGATGCTATTATTATAAAAGATGTAGAAAATGGTATGGGTAAATACATAAAAATGGGTACTGCTAAAGCAACTTACTTTTATACACAACCCAATATGGTAATGCATTTGCCAAGTAATTGGCATACTTTTAATGATTACTTAGCAGCATTAGATGCTAAATACAAAAAGCGGTACAACAACACCTACAATAAAAATAATGAACTTGTAATTAGGCAACTAACTAATGTTGATATTGCAACCCATACCGATGCACTATTAGCTTTGTATAAAAATGTGTATGACAAAAGCACTACAAAAGTGGGCAATATACAAGCTAATTACTTTGCAATAATGCAAAATGCTTTAGCTCCAAATTATATAATAAATGGGTATTTTTTAAAAAATGAATTGGTAGCTTTTGCAAGTTATTTTACTAATAACAACACCATAATTGCTAACTATGTAGGCTTTAACTATAGCCTTAATAAAAACTACAAATTGTACCAAACTATATTATACAATTATATAAAAATAGCCATTGAAAATAAATGTACGTCAATTAATTACGGCCGTACTGGGTTAGAAATTAAAAGTACAGTAGGTGCAGTACCTAAGCAACTCGGTTGTTACTTTTATACTAGTAACAAAGTACTTAAAGCAATTACGCTACCATTTTTAAAAAATATAGATCAAGAAAAATTAGAGTTACGCCACCCTTTTAAAATTTAGTTGCTATTTATTTTGCTTTATAACAGCAGCCAAATTTTTAATACTTGTACCACCTTCAAAAGCCTTAATTAAATACCCATCTTTGTTGTAAACTGCTACAAATGGTGTAAATTTTACTTTGTAATAAGTAGGTATATAATACTGTTCATCTCTACCAATTTTAATATTTTCAGTTTTGCTGAATTGGTATATACTATCAAACTTTCTTATTTCACCAAAGGTGCTGTAAGATGCAAATACAAATTGTATGTTTTTTACTAACGAAATACTGTCCTTAAGTGATTGAGCTTCGTGTTTGCAATGTTCACAATCGGGGTTGAAATAAACAATAACCGTTGGTGTTTTTTTCTTTAATTGGTATTTGTAAAAGTTGGTTACACTATCAGTCAATAATAGTTTGAACCCTGGCAATTGCCTCGATTGTAAGTATAAAGGAACTGGAGCAGCAGTATCTGTTTGAGCATAAGCATCCGCCTTGGCGGCAAATAATAAAAGGAGTATAACCACAAATTTTTGCATTAGCAAAATAATGAAATTATACTTAAAACGAATGGTTAAAAAATACAAAAGTTCAATTAGCCTTTAATGCTTATTTTTGCAAATAATTTTTTTTTAAAACACACAATAAAAATAACGGTATGGCAAACACAAAAGATATTACAAGAGGATTAATAATTAAGTTAGATAATAGCTTGTATAAAATTATAGACTTTGGTGAAAACAAAACAGCTAGAGCAGCTGCTAAAGTATGGGCATCACTAAAGGGTGTGGATAATACCAGAAGTATAGAACATACTTGGAACAGTGGCGACAATATATACCCAGTAAGGGTGGAACGAAAAACCTACCAATACTTATACAAAGACGATACAGGGTACAGCTTTATGGATAATGAAACTTTTGACCAAATTACTGTTGCTGAAAACTTAATAGACTCTCCAAAATTTTTGAAAGATGGATTAGAAGTTAGTGTGCTTACAAACACCGAATCGGAATTACCACTAAGTGTAGAATTGCCAGAAAAAATAGTAGTAGAGGTAACCTACAGCGAACCAGGGCATAGAGGTGATACTGCTACCAAAACCCTAAAATCCGCAACTACCGAAACAGGTGCTATGGTAATGGTGCCTTTATTTGTAAACGAAGGTGAAAAAATTAGAATTAATACCAAAACAGGTGAGTACGTAGAACGAGTAAAGGACTAACATTTTATAAAAAAATAGTTTAAAAAACCAACTTCATGAAAGGCGTTGGTTTTTTTTATGGCTCTATTTTTTTAAGGTTAAATAATCTAAAAAGTACACGACTTTTAATGAAATTTCATTGCTATGTGGGTTGTTAAACATGGCTCCAAAGTTTTTAGTAAATTTTGAATATTCGTAAGGGTTCAAATACACATTTTGCCCTAAAGCATTTTTCCAACCAAAGGTGAGGCGGCTTCCCCATTTAAAATCCCAAGTGTAAAACATATCAACATTAAACACATTAAAGTTGCGGTTATAATTATTTCTAAATGGTATTGCATACAAAGTACCATCGGTATTAAGTTTATGAAAAGTACGGTTTTCCAAATTAGTCCAGTTGTGGCGCAACCTTATTGTCCAGTTCATACGAGGGGTAAAGTTATATTGTGCACCCATTATTACATTACTATTGCGTAAATGCCTAAATGCAATTACAGGATCTTTGTAGCCCGTTACTAATGTACTTATATTATCTCTGTGGGTATATCCAAATTGTCCTTTATCGTTCTCTTTTTGTACACTTACATTCATTTGAAATTTTGAACTAAATCGGTAACGTCCACCAATATCAACTTTATAATACGGGTCATCTTTTACTGGACCTTCGGCACCGCCTATAAACCAACTACCAAATAATTTTTTTCTACTATCTGTACTGCCCCTCATACCTACAAATAGGTAAGGGAACCTATTCATTTTTGCACCCGGTGTTCTTGCTTCAAAGTAATCGTAAGTGGTGCCAGGATTGCTAGAGGTAAATATTGATAAATCCCAAAAGTTTTTGAATAGAAAAAATGCATTAGTTTCTACCTTAAACTCGGCATATACAAACGGTTTGTATAAGTAGGTATTTTGCAAACTAATGTTGTAACTATGGCTCAAGTATTTTTTTGTAGGGTTTGGGTACTTTAGGCTTACTTCAATACCCTGATCTACAGAGTTATTATTATACAAAAACCCAAGGTCGTTAGGGTCGTAATTATCGCTTTCAACATTGGCATATGCTTGGGCTTGCCACTTGCCACTAACCTTGCCACCACTTACCGAAACGTTGTACCCATCGTACTTTCCGTTGGTTCCCCATATATTACTAACTCTAGCTGAGCCGCTTATTCTGTAGTTGTTTTTTTTGTCAAAAAATGTAGCATCAACTGCAGCCACATTGGCATTACGGGTATTGCCTTGCCTCATAGCATTGGTATTAGTAAATGTTATGGACGATCTGTTTTTTAAAGCCTTGTCAATTACAAATACATTATAATTAGTAAGTACTTCGGTGGTTATTATTGTATCTTGTTTTGTAGTGTTGTTGTATAGCACCGCTTTCATAGGTGCAGTTACGGCATTAAATATACCAATACCCACATTGTTTTTAGTACGGCCACTTAGCTTGGTAGCATTGTAAAGCCGTGTAATACCAGGGTTTTTTTTAATGGTATAATTAGTATTATTGGTAGCAATATTAAGTACATTACCTACACCGCTAGGTTCGGCTCCTATACGCCTACTATAAAAAAGATTAGCTTTATTAAACAGTTCAGTACCTTCGGTAAAAAATGGACGGTAGTCGTCAAATTTTACTTGAAACGGCGAAAGATTGAGGTAAATATTATCGCTTTGTACTTGAGCAAAATCGGGTACTAGAGTCATATCTACAGTAAAGCTTTCATTAATTCCCCATTTTACATCCATACCACCACTCGCCAAATTTTCTTTTTTTCTGCCTACTACAGTGGGCGAATTTCTAACACCAGTACTAATATATGGCAAAAAAGAAAGCCTCAGTGGCGGTATAATATTTTGCAAATTATTCATATTACCCCACTGGTTTATAGTACCATTTATGTTAGGGTCTTGTGGGCTCCAAGTTATACTTTCATTTTTGCTTCGCAAAAATCGGGTGAGTTGCAATCCCCAATTTTGGTCATTTTTTTTAGCAAATCGTATAGCACTTAGCGGTATTTTAAACTCAGCAATCCAAGCATCTTGTTGTGTGGCCACAGCACTTTCCCACACAGCATCCCAGCTATTATCGTTACCATCGTTACCAGTTATTTTGCTATCACCTTGTACACCTGCAGCCGTTACCGAAAAACTAAATCCATTTTGCCTATCTTGGTAGGTATCTAACCCAATGGTAAATACATCGGCATCTTGCCTTTCTATAGCATCACGTTGGCTTAATTGTCGCCGTATATTTTTGGGGTCATCATACATTGTAGCCAATACGTATATTGCAGTATTGTCGTAAGCAATTTTTACCGAGGTTTGTTTGCTAGGTGCTTTACCATAATCGGGGTAGGCTATTACAAAGTCGGTTACGGTAGCTACATTTTGCCAAGCAATATCATTGGGTTTACCATCTATTTTAATAGTAGTATTTATTTTAGTAGGGGTATAAGTTTTTGTTTGTGCTTCGCCAAAATGGGTACACAATATAGTACTAGTAAAGAGTAGATAAAATAGTTTCGTCATTGAATTGTAAAAATACAAATATCGCTTAATGTACACAATCACAATTACATAAACGGTTAGTTTGTAGGTATAGTTTTTTTAATTATTTTTTTGCAAAATGCTTATGCAAGTTATATTATTACACAACCCTGAAAGGGTTATATAATTGCGATGGGTATAACCCATCGCATATTGAGTTTTTTTTTGCAAAATGCTTATGCAAGTTATATTATTACACAACCCAGAAAGGGTTGAATATAATTGCGATGGGTATACCATCGCATATTTAATTATTTTTGCAAAATGCTTTTAACTAAATTTTCTTTTACCCTAAATTTAATTATTTTTTTGAGTAGTGCAGTGGGCAAAGGCTTATCTAGCTTAAGTTGTATGGTACCTTTACTGGTTGGGTATTGTTGTAACTCAGTAGCAAATTGTGTAAATACCGTACTACTTGCAGGGTATAATCCAATATGATTTTTGTAAGCTGCATAATACAACAACATTTTGCCAAGTTTAAATGCCGGCATATTGTAACTTATTAATTGGGTAGCAGTTGGCGCATTTTTACTAATAATAGTCCTTAAATGTACTAACAAATTTTGTTGTGGTTGAGGCTGGTAATTTATATACTCCTCTACAGTATCATATTTTTTTGGCATTGGTATTAATATTTACATTTTCGCTAACTGTTAAATTATACATAATATCATTTATATAAAATTTTCCATTCTATTAACCTCCTTGCTGTAAATACTTTGTAAACATATTGTAAAATGCTAACATTGTTTCGTTGCCTTGTAATGTATGTTGGTGTAGCTGTATAGTTGTAGTATCGTGCCTTATGGCAGGGCCGGTTTGTAGTATAGCTGGGTTTTCATTTGCTATTTTATTAGCCGATGCTTTAATTAAGGGCAGCAACAACTCAAAGTTAATGTGCTGCTGTTGGCACCAATTGTAAGCCAATGTATATAGGCAATTGGTAAAGTTATTGGCAAACACTGCTGCAATATGTAAGTCTAGTTTTTGGGAGGGTGTAGCTATTGTATAATTGCAATAAAGGCTTTGGGTAAATGCTTGTAACTGTGTTTCCACAGCATTGGTATTGCCTTGTATAACAAATGGTATAAGTGGCAAATTGGTAGTACCATACACCAAACTTTGTAACGGATATAATGCCCCATAAGTATTGGTACAACTTTGCAATATGCTTATAGGCAATGCACCACTTGTATGTACTACCAATTTATTAAGCCCAACTAATTGTTGTACTACAGCTGGTACTGCATTATCGTTAACGGCAATTACATATATATCGGCAGTGGTGTTAAGTATACTAAAGTGTTGGGTACTTTGGGTATTTAGTTGGTATGCTAATGCACTTGCAGTATTGGTATTGCTGCCTAATACTTGTACTACTTCATGCTTGTATTGGGTAAATAAAATACCCAAATTCCAAGCCACATTACCACTACCAATCAGTACTATTTTCATAAAAATAAAATAAGGTAAATAATAATTAAAAATTGTTGATGATTTAATTATTATGTTAAAGATAGCTTAAGTACCGCTCATCTTAAGTTTTATAATAGCTACAACTTATTGTACCATAATGCAAAGTACACATTATTGGGTACAGCACTTTTTTTTCTAGTTTAATTTATTGAGTAATCCAACTTTATTATATACAATGCTTTACTTCCAATATAGCGTTAAGCTTTTGCAAATAGTTGTAATTAACAGTAATTTGTTAATTAAAGGGTTTATATGTGGCGTTTCTACATTTCATTTTTTTTAACAATCAATTTCCAAATAGCAACTTATATTAGCATAGCAAATAGCATTTGTAGGGTAGGGTTTAGGCTATAGCTGAGTTGTTTAAAGGGGTAAAGTACTAGTTATTCGTTCATATTTCAAAGACAACTTTTTATAAGCCGGACAAGAATTTTCTTTTATACAATTAATTATAAAAACACAAATATTTTTTTTATCATAAATCCCTCTTTTTAATGGTATTTTAACTAGCATATCTTCCGGTAACCTTGCACTATTATAATTTTTTTGCTTTACTAGTGTAACTATAAAATCATAATGTTGAATTTTTTCTTGGTAATTATTTTTAAAAATAAAGCCTCTGTATTCGTTTGGTAATTTATAAAAACAAATATCGTAATACTTTTGTAATACTTCATTATAACTCGTATCTGTGTAAATGTTAATTAGAGTTAATGCTAATGTGCTTATTTGGGTAATATTATTTAATAATTTATTTTTTATCAGAATAATGTCTTCTTGTTTTCTATATTTTGCTAATGCAAATATGGCTAATTCAATTTCCTCAAAATTATAATCAGCATCTGCTCCATTATAAATTTTCCTGTTTCTTGTAGCTAGCTTTTTTATATAAGGATAATACTTAGCATCTCCATCTACACCATTTAGTGATGTATAAGCCGCCTTTAAATAATTATGTTTTGTTATTAATAATGCTTCAATTTTATTGCTAGTATCTAATTTCCCCCAGTTTGCTTCAATTAATAAATCATCAGAAACTTTTCTATACCAAAAGCCAAATTCTCCAGCATCTGTTTGTACCATTGCTGTATCGCTCAAATTTTCCAATAATAATTTATAATGGTCAAATGTTTTTCTTTGTAATATTTCTCTGTATGCCGATGCTCTTAATACAGGATGCTCCGATTTGGTTAATTTAATTAGTTCTTTATCGGTAGCTATCTCTCTTAAGCAAGGCTCTCTGCCCTCCACAATACCCTTTGTTACTATGTTGGTAAGTAGTGGTTGTAGTTCTTTACTAAAGTCTTTAATTGCATATTTATAAGTAATATTGCCATCATTGTTGCACGAAGTTATGAATATACATAATGTAGTAAAATAAATTAGCTTAATCATTAGGGTTAATTTATATAAAGGGCTTTCGTTTTTTGTATTGGCTTTTGTATTGCCAAATTATACCTAAAAATTTTCCCCACAATTAACCATTACATTAAGCACAATAAATAATTAGCTTTTCTTTAAATCCCTTATTAAAATCCCAAGCCTTTAATTTTTAGTTCTTTCACCCCAAACCTTTTCCCTACCTAACTTTTAGCATTGGGCGTACTTGTTGGTTAGCACCGTTTTGTAGCCTTGCATAGTATATGCCTACGGGTAGGTTGGCACTTTCAAATGTAACGGAGTAAGTACCTGCATCGGGGTAATCTTTTTGTAACAAATTATTTATTACACGGCCTAAGGTATCTATTATTTGTATTAGTGTTGGGCCAGCATCTACCGTAAATTGTATTTTGGTATTGTTAGTAAATGGGTTAGGGTAATTGGTTATAAGTGAGTTGCCACTTGTATTTATTACACTACCTGCACAGCTTCCGCCTTTTATTAAGGGTAGGCTTTGCAATTGGCTATTAATATTGCTAGGGAACAGTCCTGCCACTACATTTTTGGGTAGGCAAAACCAGTTTTCTAACAAAGTGCTGTATATACTTCTAAAGTCGTATTGCATTGGCACATTATCATTAACGGTTGGGCTAGCTGGTATAGTTGGGTTAGTGCCTAACATTCCACCATCTATTTTGCTACCAAATAGTAACATTGGTGCACCTGCACCATGGTCGGTACCTACACTTGAGTTCGATTTAATACGGCGTCCAAACTCACTAAAGGTCATACCTATTACTCTATCTTCTATTTGCAAAAACTTAAGGTCATCTTGAAAGGCTTTCATTGCATCACTCACATTTTTGAGCAAGTTGGCATGGCTACCTGTTGCGGTATCGGTACTATTTACTTGTATGGAGTGGGTATCAAACCCTCCGTAGCTTACCATATACACTCTTGTTTTTAGGCCACCTTTTACAAGCCTTGCTACTATTTTAAGTTGGTCGGCTAGTGAGTTATTAGTAGGGTAAGGTGCTTGGCTAGTTACATTACTTGCAGCTGTTTTTATACTGGCACCATACTTTTGTGTTTGTTGGGCTACTAGGCGTATAAACTGTAACTCTTTACCAGCCGGTGTATTGGGCACTGGGTCGTTAGTACCATTTATAAGGTTGTAGAACGAGGTAGGGTTGGTAATACTCATACCCATATTAACCTGTGGCCCTTGAAAAGTAAGGGAGGTGGTAGAGCCTATTTGTATGGCCAATGGGTCGGGTGATGCTGTGTTGGGGTAGCCGTTAGGGAAATTAGGATACTCATAATTCAAATACCTACCTGCCCAGCCTGTGTATATTTCTTGATTGCTGTTGCTGCCGGTCATCCATATATCTGTGGCTCTAAAGTGCGAAAAGTCGGGTTGGGGGTAACCTACGGCTTGTATTATTTTGGCTTTGCCTTCATTATACATGGTTTGGTAGCCCGTCATTGCGGGGTGTAAGCCAGTATCGGTTACGCCGTTTAATCGCAATATTTTTGGTTCGGCTATGGCTACATTGCTACGGGCATTGTTGTAAGCGGAGTAGGTGCTTATGGGTATTACCATATTAAGCCCATCGTTACCGCCACTTAATTGTACTATTACTAGCACGTGGTCGGTGTTGGTATTGGTACTCATTAAGGCTTGTACCAAAGGCGATGTTTGGTTAAATGCTTTTACGGTATAGCCGTTAAGCAATGCTGGTAATACGGTAGCAGTGGGTATGCTATATTTTAAAAAATCTTTACGTTTCATAGGTACTAATTTTCTTTTTTTTAAAATAGGATCTATTTATTTTATTTGCTATTTTGTTAGCTACACATATTAATTACCGAACAATGCGTTAGGGATTGCAACGGAAATCCTTTTTTGCCGTTTTCTTTGCAAAAAAGACTTGCCTGCCGTTAGGTAGGTTGGAGTGTAAAGCCCGACCCCGCCTTGTATTTGGCGGGCTAACGCCCAAAATATTATTTTTATGTTTACTCATTTTTTTTGTAAAAAAAATTAATTACGACAACTGATATTCCGACAATGCCATTAAATAAGAGAATAATGACTTGAGCCTATTATTAACCGTATTAAAATTGGTGGTATTGGTTGGTGCTGCTATGTAAGCATGCCAAGCATTGGTCCAATAATAATCGTACTGTTGTCCACTTAATAGTATTTGTGTTTTTATTTGTTTCTTACTTTCGTTGCTTAGTCCTATTCTAAAACTGGTGGTTAATATACCATCTATAAGGTCGTTAGGGTTGCCTGGGTTATACAATTGTTGTACCCACACTGGTAGGTTAAATTGGGCTTTTATACCATTACGTGTATAGCCATTGGCTATCATGTTGTCTGTGTATTGGTTACGTTTGGGTAGAGTGTCGCTGTTAATCCATATTTCGTGGAATGTTGGCTCTTGGTAATAGGCTTGCAAACCTGCTACATTTGGAGGGTCGCCAAGGTATTGTTGCATTACGGCCATACCTGCATAAAAGTTGTACCAAAGGCCATAGTTAGTATCCCAATCGGTACTTGGGGCAAAGGTTACATTCATTTCTCGTACTGCTCCAATTACCAAATCTGATGGGTTCTTTATAATACAATTTTGGTTAAGTACATCATAAAAATGTTCGCTTTTAAATAGTGTTTGTAGCACTGGCTTTAGCTCGTAATTACCATTACGAAATATGGTGGCTAACGGTACTATTACATTAGCTTCGGTGGTTGCATCAATATCGTAATATACAAACCAACGGTACAGTTTACGCACTATATATTTGGCTACTTCTTGTTGGTTAAATATCATAGTGAGCAAATCATCTAACTCCAACAAACCTGCTGTAGCACCAGTACGACCGGTTATAATGGTATTGCCGTAGAACGATGAAAATTGTTTGTTTACTGCTGAGTGTCGGCTACTAGTAAAGTAGCTAGTACCATTGGTATAATTTACTTGCCAACCCGTAAGTACTTTGGCGGCTTCTTTTACATCGTTTTCGGTGTATTGCGAACCTGGGCCTTTGCCACAGCAAAATAATTCTTGTAGTTCTCTGCCATAATTTTCGTCGGGGGCAGTGGCTGTATTTTTTTCGCCATTGAGGTAGCGGAGCATTTGAGGGTCTATAGTTACACTACGTACTAATTGCTTAAAGTTACCCACTGCATTAGTTCGTATAAGGTTGTGGTGTGTATAACTAAAGTTGCCAATGCCTACATCTTCCATTTCGGTACCAAAATGATTGGCTAGGAAAATGGTCATTTTTTCTCTTATACTTCTGCCTTGGTTTATAAGGTTGCCAGTCCACCACTTACGTAATGATTGGCGACGTTGCGATTGTACTACACCATCATTATTATTATCGTTTATCCATGTAGTGCCTTGGGCAATGTTGCCATCGGGGGTAGCACCTACTGTAGTAGTAGTGGTGTATTCCTTTACTGGTACGGCTGGCATAGGTTCGGTAGGTGTAAGTAGTTCATCTACACTTTGTGCCATTGTTTTGGTGGTAAAGTAATTTATATCCGAAATTTTAGCACCAAACATGGTACGTTTTAATAAATGTATAATTTCGTTTTTGCCCCAAGTACCAGTATATGGGCTTATGCCACTTGTTATGTTTCGTACAGTATTGGTACTGTGGTTAGTGGTTGCAATCGTATGTTTTTGTTTACGATGGGTTGCAAAAAATTCCCTTCTATCCATAATATTAAGTATTAGTTTGGGTACTTTAATTGGTAGTAATTACTTACTGACTTGTAAGATACATGTTAGTTTAATTAAAATTAAATTAAAAAGGAACTTTTTTTTACAATCAAGTAAAAATACTTGGTTAGTTTTTTATTTCATAAAAATACTAATAGAACTAAATTATAGGATTTCAGGTTTTGTAATAGAAATTATGATTTGTAATTTTATACATAATTTTGTACAATATACAATAACAATGAGAGCAAAATATGTAAACCTGTTTACTGACTTTGGATTTAAAAAAATATTTGGGGAGGAGGCAAATAAGCCTTTGTTAATTGATTTTTTAACTTGCATAATACCCGAAGCTAATATTGTTGACCTTACATTTAAACCTAAAGATAAATTGGGGCAAAATGCCGACGACAGAAAAGCTGTTTATGACATTTATTGTGAAAGTGCAAATGGCGAAAAAATTATTGTAGAATTACAAAAAGCTAAACAGCTGTACTTTAAAGATAGAACTATTTACTACTCTACTTTCCCTATACAAGAACAAGCAGAAAGAGGTGAGTGCCTGCCTGCCGGACAGGCAGGGAATTTTGAATTAAAAGCAGTTTTTTGAATCGGAATTTTAGACTTTATAATTGAGGAGGATTTTCAATCAAAAAATGATGTTGTACATACTGCACAATTAAAGGACAAGTACAATCAAATATTTTACAATAAGTTAAAATATGTGTACTTGCAAATGCCTAACTTTAATAAAGCAGAAAGTGAATTGGAAACAAGGCTTGATAAATGGCTTTATTTCATAAAGCATTTAGAAGATTTTGAAACAATCCCCGAAATATTTAAAGATAAAATATTTATACAAGCATTTAAAACAGCAGAAATTGCCAATTATACTTTAGAGGAAAGAGATGAGTATGAGCAAAGTTTAAAATATTTTAGGGATAACATAAATACAGTTTCTACTGCATTTGAAGATGGTGAAAATAATAAGGCATTAAAAGTTGCAAAAATTTTAAAAGACCAAGGTATAGCGTTCGATATAATTGCAATTTCAACTGGGCTTTCAATTGAGGTTATAAGAAATTTATAATAAAATAATTGTATTATAACTTTTTGTGCCTATTAGTTCCTCAAATCTAATATTTGCTTAGCTGCTTTGGTAGCAGGTGAGTAAGCTGCTAATATGGTAATAATTGCCACGGTGGTTAGTACCAATACAAAGTCGGGCAATTGCATTTGTACAGGATAATAATCTATTAAAAAATTTCCGCCACCTAACTTTACAAATTGAAATTGCTGCTGTAATAAACATATTGTAACACCTAACAATGTGCCCATACTTATGCCTACTAAGGCAAGTAGTACACCTTCGGTTAAAAATATTTTTTTTATATAATTATTGGTAGCGCCCATTGATTTGAGGATGCCGATATCCTTCTTTTTTTCTAATACTAACATGGTAAGTGAACCCACAATGGTAAACGATGCAATTATGAGTACCAAACAAAATATACCGTACACCATCCATTTTTCACTTTTCATTACACTATACAAACTTTTATTTTGTTGATACTTCGTTTGTACTATATAATTGCTGCCAAGGAGCTTTGCAATTTGTTGTTGTGCTTTGGGTATATCAGTTTCATTATTAAGCCCAATTTCTATAGCTGTATATTGGTTACTATCTAAGCCTATTAATGATTGTACAAAGTTAATATTGCTTAGTGCATACTTATTGTCAAACTCTTGTTGTATGGCAAAAGTGCTTGTAGGCGTAGCTTCGGCGGCACTAAAGTCATTAATATTACCTGTAAATTGTTTGCCTTTTATAGGCATATAAATAGTAACATTGCCTTGTATTTCGTTGCTAGTTATACCGAGGGCATTCTCTACACCGTAGCCTAGTAGCAGCTTTGGTAGGTTGGCGGTGCCAAGGTCGTAATCGCCTTTTATAATTTTTTGCTGAATAGTAGTTATGTTTTTAAATTGGTCATCTACACCTTTGAGCATAACTATACTTTGGTTTTGTCCTACTTTAAGCAATGCTTTTTCTTCGGCTATATTAGCAATAGCTTTTACGTAAGTAATAGTTTTTAATTGATTGTATTGTGCTGGGCTGAGTGTAAGTACTTTTCCTGTGTTGGGTATTATTTTTATATCGGTATAAAATCCGTTGTACAGCGACTTTACCAAATCGCTTAACCCATTAAATACACTAAGTATAATAAGCATAGCAGCAGTAACTAATGTAATAGCAGTAATACTCACCCAACTAATAATGTTAATAGCATTAGTACTTTTTTTTGACACCAAATATCGGTAAGAGAATTTGTAAAACATTGTAGAAATGTGCTAATGAGATAATGTGCTAGTGAGATAATGTGCTAATGAGATAATGTGCTATTGTGCTAATGTGATAATGTGCTAATATGATAATGTGCTAATCATAATATCAAGTAATGATATAACTCAATATCAATAATTTATTGTCAATTATTTATTGTCAATTATCAATTATCAATTATCAATTGTCAATTCTCCTCCTTTATTTTCCTAAATATTTCCTCCATTTTATCTACATAATCCAAAGTATCGTCCAAGTAAAATTTGAGTACAGGTATGCTTCTCAGTTGGTGTTTTATGCTTAGCGCCAAATCTTTTTTGATAAGCCAAGCTTTCTCTTCAATTTTTTTCAAAGTGGCTTCCTTATCTTCTATTTTAAATAAACTAATGTATATACGAGCCTCCAACAAATCGGGGGTACACTTTACAGCAGCTATTGATACCATGCCACCTTGCATTATATTTAGCCCATTTTTTCTAAATATTTCATTAAGTGCTTCATTTATTACACCTGCTACTTGCTTTTGTCTTTTACCTTCTACCATAATTTATAGTATTTATAAGTGGTAAAATTAGTTACTTTGCACTGCCTATCCAAAATTGGCTTTTAAGCCCTAATTAATAGGTTCAATATTTTATATTAAAATGAAGAAATATTCTAGAGTTTTTGCCTATTTAAAAGCTTACAAAGCAAAGTTGGTTTTATACATTATTTGCACTTTATTATCTATTGTTTTTTCCATTGCCAGCTTTGGTATGTTAATGCCATTTTTGCAATTAATATTTTTAAAAAGTAGCACCGCAATTGGTGCAGTTGGCGATAAGGGTATTATAAAAAACATCAATGATTTTTTGGTAACATTACTCAATAACCATGGCGAAGTATATACATTAGGTATTATTTGTTTGTTAATGTTAGCCAGTATTTTTTTCAAAAATTTATTTTTGTATTTATCCTATTACATACTCAACCCTTTAAAAAATACCATTGTAAATAACCTCCGTATAGAGATGTATCAAAAAGTGCTAAGCTTACCTATTGGCTACTTTACCGAAAAACGAAAGGGTGACCTTATGAGCCGTATTAGTAACGATGTAGGAGAGGTAGAAGCCTCTGTGGTAGGTACTTTGGAGGGATTATTTAGAGACCCACTAACTATAATATGTTACTTAATTGCATTGCTTTTAATAAGTCCTCAGCTTACGTTACTTATATTATTTTGTATACCTATAATGGGTTTTGTAATTGGTCGTATTAGCAAATCACTTAAAAAAAATGCTGCTGGCTTAGCAGAAAGGCATGGGGTAATATTTTCAATACTTGATGAAACTTTAACTGGGTTAAGAGTGATAAAAGCATTTAACGTAGAAAAAAATATTTTTACAAAGTTTAAAAACGAAAATGAAAACTTATTGCAATATCGAAATAATATTGGCTACAAACGTGACCTTGCAAGCCCACTCAGTGAACTTATGGGCATTAGTGTATTTTGTATCATATTATACTTTGGTGGCAAAATGGTTTTGAACAATGAAATTGCTTTAAGTGCTGCAGCCTTTTTGGGATATTTAGGTATGTTTTATGGTATTATAACACCTGCCAAAAACTTGTCAACAGCATTTAGCAATATGGCCAAAGGTTCAGCTGCTATTAATAGAATTGAGGAAGTGTTACAAGCTCCAATAGTAGTGGATGAAAATATTAATGGGCTACAATTACAACATTTTGAAAGTAGTATTGAATTTAAAAATGTTAGTTTTTATTATAACGAAATTGCCATTTTAAAAAATATAAATTTAACAATTGCCAAAGGCAAAACGGTAGCATTGGTAGGTAGTAGTGGTGCTGGCAAAAGCACACTGGCAGACCTTATACCACGGTTTCATGATACCACCACTGGCGAAATATTGATTGATGGTGTTAATATAAAACACTACAATTTGCAAAGTGTACGAAGCCAAATAAGTATAGTAACTCAAGAACCCATATTATTTAACGATACTATTGCCAATAACATTGCATTGGGCATGCAAAATGCTGATGCAGCTATAATAGAACAAGCTGCTACTATTGCCAATGCACATCAATTTATAATAAAAAAAGAAGATGGGTATAATAGCAATATTGGCGACCGTGGCAACAAACTAAGTGGTGGCGAAAAACAACGTATTACCATAGCAAGAGCAGTACTTAAAAACCCACCCATACTTATACTTGATGAAGCCACTAGCAGCCTCGATACCGAAAGTGAAAAGCTAGTACAAGATGCTATAAATAATATGATGCAAAACCGTACTAGTATTGTAATTGCCCACAGGTTAAGCACCATACGCCATGCCGACGAAATAATAGTATTACAAAAAGGCGAAATAGTAGAACGGGGTACACATGAACAATTGTTGGCACAGCAAGGATTTTATAACAAATTAGTTACAATGCAAGAAGTGAAGTAACACTCAATAATTAATAATAGATAATGTTTTTTACAAAAAAACAAAAATAAACTTACATTTACTTTATAATAAATACAATGATTTAAACTTATGGAACTATCTACAAGGCTACTACGGTTTAACGAACCCGAAACCCTAAAAATGGCAAAATTAGGACGTGAATTAAGAGCACAAGGATTAGATATAATTGACCTAAGCCTTGGTGAGCCTGACTTTGATACACCACAACATATAAAAGATGCTGCTAAGCAAGCAATTGATGATAACTACAGCCACTACACACCTGTAGCAGGTTATATGGATTTACGTGAAGCTATTTGCCACAAATTTAAAACTGAAAATAACCTCCATTACAAACCCGAAAACATTGTAGTAAGTACAGGTGCCAAACAAAGCTTAGCCAACACTGTATTAGCAGTAGTAGATATTGGCGAAGAAGTGATAATACCAACACCTTATTGGGTTACCTATAGCGAAATTGTAAAGCTAGGGCAAGGCGAAGTAGTACTAGTACCCACATCAATAAAAAATAAATATAAAATAACCCCCGACGAGTTAGAAAAAGCTATAACGCCCAAAAGTAAGCTCTTCATTTTTTCGTCGCCGTGTAACCCTACAGGTAGTGTATATACCAAAGTAGAATTGGAAGGTTTGGCCAATGTATTTCGCCGATACCCTCAACTGTACATACTTAGCGACGAAATATATGAGTACATAAACTATGTAGGTAAGCATGAAAGCATAGCACAATTTGAAGATTTGAAAGAGCGGATAATAATAATAAACGGACTCAGCAAAGGCTATGCCATGACGGGGTGGAGGCTTGGTTACATAGCAGCTCCAGTAGCTGTGGCTAAGGCTTGTGAAAAACTGCAAGGACAGTTTACAAGTGGTACAAATGCAGTAACTCAACGTGCAGCTATTACTGCACTAACCACAAGCAACGAGCCAAGTATGCTAATGGTGAAAGCATTTGCCGAAAGGCGTAAACGTGTAATGGAATTGGTAGCTACATGGCCAGGGGTAATATGTACCGAACCAGATGGTGCATTTTATATATTCCCTATGGTGAGTGCTTACTTTGGCAAAACTGATGGTACACACTTTATTGATAATGCTGACGATTTGTGTATGTACTTACTTAATGTAGCATTAGTTAGTACCGTTACTGGCAGGGCATTTGGCGATGCTACTTGTATAAGAATAGGCTTTGCTAATAGTATGCCAAAAATTGAGGAAGGCTTTGCCCGTATTAAAAAAGCTTTGGATAATTTGCATTAAATTTTTTATAAAAAAATACATACACGTAATTGCATTTTGGCATAGCCAAAATAAAAATAAAATATACTATTACAATGTTAACAATAAGTAACCGTGGTATGCAAATGCCAGCTAGCCCCATAAGAAAATTAGTACCCTTTGCCGAAGCAGCAAAGCAACGTGGGGTACAAGTGTACCACTTAAATATAGGGCAACCCGATATAGAAACACCACCTACTATAATGGATGCAGTAAAGCATACCAATATAAAAGTATTGGAATATAGCCATAGTGCAGGCAACGAAAGCTACCGCAAAAAGTTAGTGCAGTATTATAACTCAGTTGGTATATCCGTTACTGCTAACCAAATAATGATAACTACAGGCGGTAGCGAAGCTATACAATTTGGGTTTTTTAGTTGCCTCAATCCTGGCGATGAAATAATAATACCCGAACCATTTTATGCCAACTACAATGCATTTGCTATAGCAGCTGGTGTTACGGTAATACCTATTACAAGTACCATTAACACAGGGTTTGCACTGCCACCTATTGAAGACTTTGAAAAAGTAATAACGCCAAAAACTAAAGCAATAGTAATATGCAACCCCAATAACCCCACAGGATATTTGTATAGCCGAGCCGAAATGGAAAAGCTCAAAACAATTTGTTTGCAATATAATTTGTACTTATTTAGCGACGAAGCCTACCGAGAGTTTTGTTACGATGGTGAATATATTAGTGCCTTGCATTTGCATGGGTTGGAGCAGCATGTAGTACTTATGGATACCATAAGCAAACGTTATAGTGCCTGTGGTGCAAGGATTGGGGCATTGGTTACCAAAAATGCCAATGTGTATAATACCGCTATGAAGTTTGCACAAGCTAGGCTTAGCCCACCGGGTTTGGCACAAATATTAGGCGAAGCTGCAGTGGATTTGCCTACGTCGTTTTTTGATGCACCCAAAGCCGAATATAAAAATAGACGTGATGTATTGGTAGCTAGGCTTAATGCAATGGAGGGTGTATATTGCCCCAACCCCGGTGGTGCATTTTATGCAATGGCACAATTACCAATTGATGATTCCGATATTTTTTGCCAATGGTTATTGGAGCATTTTACACATAACAACAGCACCATTATGTTAGCACCTGCTACGGGCTTTTATAGTACCAAAGGCTTAGGCAAACAAGAAGTACGCATTGCTTATGTACTTAATACCACTGCCATACATGCTGCTATGGATTGCTTGGAAGCTGCACTGAAACAATACCCTGGGATAATTTACATCTAAATGTAAAATGCAAAAATTAAAAATAATAAATGTAAAATATTCAAAATAAAATAGTAAAAATAAATTGAAATGAGTTTAATTTAGTAATACTTATATAGTTATTTTGACTTACTTGACTCATTTGACTTACTTGACTCATTTGACTTACTTGACTCATTTGACTTACTTGACTCACTTGACTCATTTGACTCACTTTTCTCATTTGACTCACTTTTCTCATTTGACTTACTTGACTCACTTGACTCACTTGACTCATTTCTGCTTAAAAAAACAATTCAAATTTACTTTTTGGTCGTTTGTCAAATTGCAAATTAAAATAACGAAGCCTCATAGTTTCATGGTTTACCGCTTTCATTGGTGTGGTGGTAGCATCGTATTTATTCAGCCATTTTAATTTATATATTTCTTTGTTTTCAAAGTAGGCAATTATTACATCGGCTATACTTTTATCTACACCTACAAAGGCATTATCTTCATCTATTATATAAAATATTATTTCGGCTGTGCCTCTTGCATACAGCGAATCAATGTTACCATCGTTTAAATAACCCGTTATTTTTGTAGCTTTTATTTGGTTATAAAATTTTGGATCTACCAGATTTATTACAAACCCTTTTTCAAATACTTCTACTTTACTTGCTTTTTTATTTTTGGTGTATAGGTATATAGTATCGCCAGTTATTTGGTTTTTATTGTTCCACACTATTGGGTTTTGGTACAGTCGGAATGTGCTGTCAACCTCCGTGTAGTAAAGGCTATCAGCTACGGCTTGTACTGAGTCGCTGTATATACGTACATGGTGAAAAGCCTCAAAATAACGTTTGGTACTATCACCTGTATTGCTACTATTTTTTAATGTATCAATGTAAGTTTTTTTGGTAATGCTGTCGGTTCTAGTTTTGTATTTGCCTACTATTCGGCTGCTGTACAAGGTGTCGGCAGCTATGTATATACTATCATTTTCTTGTTTTATAATTGCCACGGGTTTACCTCTTGCCAAAAATTTACCTGACTTACCATCACCATCTAAATAGTTACCTGTAATTACAAAGTTTTCCTTTTCGCTGCTATACAAGCCATTGCCCTCTATATGGTAGGTTTCATTTTTATTATCAATGTCAATTATGTTTCCTCGGTAGGTATCTTTTTTACCATTCTCAATTTTTTCAATACTAGCTTTACCCGTAAGTTTGTAAAGTTTATCTTTATCGTTGCTTATTATTTTATCGGCTATTATGGTGCTGTTACTATCTTTTATAATACTTCGTTCATCAAATTGTGCAATACCTTTTTTCATATCATAAAAGCCTCTAGTGGTTTCTATCACTTGCTTTGTTTTGGTATTAACTATTTTGGTATAGGTTACAAATTGGGCAATTTCGGTAGTGGTGTTATAGTATAAGGTATCAGTTTTTACATTGTAGGCAGGGCCGTTAAGCACTACATTGTTAGTAAATAAAGCATCTTTACTATTGCTATAATAAGTACCAGCCTTGCTAGTAAGTACACTTGTTTTGCTTACAATTTTCGCATTGTTTTTATATACCGCCATTTTGGTAGTAAGGTCATATTCTACTTCGTTGCTAGTAAATGTGCCTCCACTACTTTTAATGTACACATCGTTTTTAAGTACGGCAAGTTTTTTATCGGTATAGTATTTCAAATATTTTGCGGTGGTTATTACCGAGTCCGATTCGTTAATATATACCCGTCCAAATGCCTCCATATATTTAGCATTTACCTTATCACTTATGTATATACTATCGGCTCTAAATAGGGTAGTACCTTGCCTTATTTCGGCAGGTATACCCACTACAGTTTTAAAGCTATCTTTTGCAGTTACAAATATGCGTAAGTTAGCACCTATTTTAATTATTCTATTTACACTATCGGTGTTTACACTGCCTTGGGCAAAGCATTGGGCAGTTACAATAAGTAACAGTAAGGTGTTGTGTACTTTTTTCAATAGTAGCGTACTATGGTGTTAAGGTATCGTTTATAGGCTTAGTTAGTGCAGGTATTTTTTTGTCCTTTCGGCCAAATATTGATAAGTACCTTTTGGGGTTTACTTTCAAATCGTCAACTAATGTATTCATACTAGTAGTTAAGCCATTTATTTTGTTGTACAACCCTGGGTCGCTCATTAGCTTACCCAGTGTGCCATCGTTGTTGTTAAATTTGTGTATTACCTCTTGCAATTCTACAATTGATGCATTCAATGTTTTTAAGGTTTCATCTAACTTGAGGTTGGCTACGTTAGCACTTGTTTTTTCCAAATTTACCATTGTGGTATTTATCTTGTCGTTATTTTTATTTAGGTTTTTGGTAAATTCGTTTACGTTGTTAAGTGATTGTGCCAATGCTCCAGTTTGTGTATTCAGTAAGGTTTGTAACGATGCCGTTGAGTTTATTAACCCAGCAGTAGTTTTGTTCATATTGCTCAGTATAGCTTGCACATTAGCTTGTGCTGCAGGGTCAAATGTAGTGCCAATAATACCTAGCACACTATCCAAACTATGCACCGCCTTAGTAGCTTCAAATAGTACAGGGTTAAGCTGTTTGCTAAATTCGTCGAGCAGTCCTTTAGGTTGTTCCGTATCTAATGTGTCGCCTATACTTAAGTATTTACTTCGGTCTTTACCTTCTACAATATCTATTTGGGCTTTGCCCAAAAGTGTAGTATTAATAAAAGCAATAGAACTTTTGGGTATCAGCAAATCTTTGGTAAGTATAATAGGTACTATTATTTTCGATACCGCTTTATCCATAGGTTCACTATTGCCTGTAAGCCCTATTTGTATGCCCTTATACATTACTGGCGATGAGTTGGGTAAGCCCTTTACATCAGTATATACGGCATATATTTTTTTTTGCGAAGCAAATATTTTATTGCCTTGCAATGCATTGTAACCAAGTATTAGCACGGTAATGCCTACTGCTGCTAATATGCCTACTTTGGTTTCGTTCGATATTTTCAAAAGGTATAAATTTGATTATTCACAAAAATACAAAATAATTGTAAGGTTAATAAGGCTATTATGTTAAACTTTGCTGTTGGTGGTAGTTTCAGTTTTTTTTGTTGCCATACTTCGTATAAATGTGTTAGTGTAGTGAAGTTTATTTGCTTTTATATTAGAATAATAAAATGACACTCATCTGCTTAAATGCGTAAAGCAATTGATAACTTTTAAATGTTTATTACTTTTAAATGTAAAAAAAAATTTGGAGTATGCTCTAAAGGAGTATTCCACAACACTCTATACCTATTTAGAGTATACTGCTTTTTGGGCTTCGCCCTAAAACTTGTTTATACAATATAATTTACACTACCTAAAAATAACAGCTAAAGTATAAATATTTTTACTTGTTTTGGTCAATTATTACCATTCAAAAAATTTAATTTCTATTTCTTAACTTTTTTTTTGCAAAAAAATTTGGATAATGATATTTTTACTATATTTACATTTAATATACATAATTATAAATAATTTAAATTACAAGTTATGAAGAGATTTATACAAAAAACAATGTGGTGTTTTGTGTTTTTGGTAGCAACAACACAGTATGCCCAAGCCCAAAAAAAGTTCTCTGGTAATGCCAATTCACAAGACCACAAACATACTGGTTATACACGTTGTGCTACTGAAGATGTTATTAATGAACGTCTAAAAACTGATCCAGAATTTAAAGCAATGATGGATAAGCGCAATGCTGAATACGAAGCATGGAAAGTATCTAATGCTGGTAATTTAAATAAAGTTGTTAATACATCATTATTAACAGGTATAGTTACTATACCTGTAGTTTTTCACGTTGTAATGCCTAATGCACAACTTATTAAAGATGCAGATTGCCAATATGTTATTGATCGATTAAATTTAGACTTTTCAGGCCTAAATCCTGACAGTACAAATGCAGTTTCATTTTATCCTCGTAGAGGTCATGCTTTAATAAGATTTTGTTTAGCAAAACGTGACCCAGCTGGTAATTTTACAAGTGGAATTGACCGACGTAACAGTGGAACAGTTTCAAACACAAGTGGTACTAACGACCCTGTCAAATCAAATGCACTTGGTGGGTTAGATTCATGGAATAATTTGCAATATTATAATATTTGGGTATCTGATATACCCGGTGGTATATTAGGTTATTCCAATTCTATAGGACCCGGTAATACTTCGCAAGATGGTGTTGTACTAAACTTTCAATCTTTCTCTAACTCACCTTGTGGCACTATACCAGCATTTGCGCTAGGTAGAACAGCAGTCCACGAAGTTGGTCATAATTTTGGTTTATACCATATTTGGGGTGATAATAATGCTTGTAATGACCAAGATTTTAGACAATTAACTGGCGTTGGTTGTACTTTGCCTGCATCTTTATTAGTAGCAGCTGATGATACACCCGCTCAAAATGGAGCAACTTCTGGTTGCCCTAGTGGTATCGTTGCTTCTGGTTGTGGTAGCGCTCCTAACCCTCCAGGCAAAAATTATCAAAACTATATGGATTATACCGACGATCCTTGTTACTCAATGTTCACAAATGGTCAAGTTGCTAGAATGCATTATGTACTTGAGTTTTGTCGTCCCGGTTACTTAACTTCATTAGGTTGTGTTGCCCCTGCTGCTACTCCATTACTTGATGCTGCTGCTGTAGAGGTAGTAAGCCCAGGTGGTAGTGAGGTATTAGGTTGTGTTGTAACTACTTACACTGCTGGTGGTTGTAGTGGAACTTTTACACCTAAAGTACGTATACAAAATAAAGGATTAACTACGCTTACTTCAGTTACTGTACAGCTTATATTAAATGGTGTGCCACAAACTGCTCAAGTTGTATCTGTAAATCTTATATCTAATGCAAGTCAAGTGGTAACATTAACCAATGCAAATTTGGTAAATGGTGCTAACTCAATACAATACCTTGTATCAGCTCCTAATGGTGGCGTTGATGCTGTTGCATCAAATAATACGGTAAACACATCAGTAAACTATACAGCTCCTGGCTCAGTATCTGCCCCAATAGCACAAGATTTTGTTGCTGCTACTTTCCCACCAATTAATTGGACTGTATTTAATCCTAATACCAATAACACTTGGGTTCGTAATGCTACAGGCTTACCTGCTGCTAGTGGTTCATTATTTATTAATAACTATAATAATAGCAACCCCGGTCAAATTGATGACTTTAGAACAGTAGTGTTAAATACTGGTGTAACGGATTCTATAATTATTGAATTTGATTTAGCACATAAAAATTATAATGCAAATCCTATGTATGCCGATAGGTTGCAAGTACTTACATCAAGTGATTGTGGTGCTACTTTTCAAGCTACAAGCTTTGACCGAAGCGGTGCTGCCCTAGCTACTGCAGGTGCATCCCTTAATGGTTATGTAACACCAATAACTGCCGATTGGAGGCGTCAACGTGTATCAGTTGGTAAAGCAACTGGTTTCCCTACTAACCAAATATTAGTGGCGTTCCGTTGTACTAATGCATTTGGTAACAATATATTTATCGATAATATTAATATTAACCCTAAGTTCCCTGTTGATTTGAGTATGAGTGCCATATTAGTACCAACAGTTGGTACCCAATGCGGAACATCATTTACTCCTGTTATAACAGTGAGAAACGTAGGACAAGATTCAATAAAGTCATACAAAGTGGGTTATAGGTTAGATGCGTTAGCACCAGTAATATCTGCTACCATTACTACACCTTTAGCCTTTAACCAAACTGCTACTATAAGTTTAGCTCCTGTATCTGCTGTTACACCTGGTGCTCATGTACTAAGAGCATTTACATCGGGTGCATTAGGTAGTGCTAGTGGCACAGTACCCGATATTATATTTGGTAACGATACTTTGGTAAGAAATTTTAATGCAGTTGCTTTGGTAAATGCACCACTAGTTGAAAATTTTGTACCAACGTTATTCCCACCTGCAAATTGGCGTATAATTAACCCTAATGCCAACGTTACTTGGATACGTAGTGCAGCAGGTAATGGTAATATAGGTTCAGCATTTTTCGACAACTGGAGTAACAACGTTGCTGGTCAGGTTGATGATTTGGCTTCACCACCAATTAATACTGACTCAACCGACGAGGTAATCGTAAACTTTGATGCTGCTCACAAACGTTACCCAGGTTATAATGATTCATTAATTATTACTTATTCTAACAATTGTGCTAATTCATTCTTAATTTCTAGCGGTTTATTTGGCGGAGCCGATATAGGTAGTGGTAACTCTACTGCTAACTATACAGCACCTGTACTTGCCGATTGGAGAAATAGAACAACCATAATACCTAACACTGTACCCGATGGTACTAACAGCAGTATGATAGTTGGTTTTAGAAACAAAAATGCTTTTGGTAACAATATTTTCTTAGATAATATTAACCTTAAAGTACAGTTTAAAAATGATATTAGCCCAGTACAGGTATTAAGTCCGTTCTTAGCATGTGGTACTAGCATTACACCAAGGGTTATAGTTCGTAACAATGGTTCGTACTTAACTAATAGCTTTACTACTAGCTACCGTATCGATAATGGTGCTGTATCTAGTTTAAACACAACTGGTTTAAGTTTACCAAGGTTTGCTACTACTACACTTACATTACCTACACAAACCACTACACCAGGTTTACATACATTAACTGTATATACAAGTAACTTAATATCTGCATCATCATTAGGTGGCGATAAAGACCAAACTAACGATACTTTGGTTATTACATTTAATGCGGTAACTATAAGTGGCACACCAGTAAGCGAGGGTTTTGAAGGTACTTCTGCTACTGCTTTTCCACCTGCTAATTGGACGGTTGTAAACCAAGATGCTCCAGCAAGAACATGGAAATCAGCTCCTGTTGGTGCTGCTAACACTACCAAATCGGCTACTGTTGCAAACTTTGGTTATGTTGCTCCTGCAAACAGAAATTCTGATTTCTTAATAACTCCAATTATAAGCTACAGCAATGCAGATAGTGTATATGTAAGTTTTGATTTAGCTGCCAAAACAAGAGTGTACCCAGGTTCTACACAATTAGGATTAGATACTTTAGAGGTATTAATGCTTAAAGATTGTGGTAATACTTACACAACCTTGTGGAAGAAGTGGGGTGAAGATTTGCAAACCATAACTGACCCTAACTATAGCCAAGTAGATAGCTTTGTACCATTACAAAACCAATGGAAAAATATTAAATTAAATATTACACAAATTGCAGGTACTAGCAATAGTTCAATAGCAATAGTATTTAAAAATACAACTAACGGTGATAATAATGTATATGTTGATAATGTAAACCTTACACCAATTACATTGCCAGCAAAGTTGAAACAACAAGGTTATATATTATATCCAAGTCCATTTAGCGGTTCATTTAATATACAACACTATTTAGCTCCTACCGATTTACGTGGTATTGAGGCATTTGACTCAAGAGGTCGTTTAGTATATCGTAAGCAATTTGGCAACAACGGTGCTAATGCTACCGAAAAAGTTGACATAAGCCGAGAAGCTTCAGGTGTATATACCATTAAGTTAACCTACACTAACAAACAAATAGTAGAACGTATTATTAAAACGAACTAATAATATATTTTATTAAAAATAAAATAAAAGCCCTTCCCCTTAAACAGGAAGGGCTTTTTGTTTGTTACCTTTGCATACTATGATACTCAACCAATTACAACAGCTTACTACCGATGCAAATTTGTTAGCTATTGCATCAAAAAAAATAAATAACGAACGAATTACAAATGCAGAGGGCATTTACTTATTTGAAAATGCAAGCCTACCATGGCTAGGTACTTTGGCTAATTATATAAGAGAGCAACTACACGGGCAGGTTACTTACTTTAACCATAACTTTCATATAGAGCCTACCAATGTATGTGTATTTAGTTGTAACTTTTGTGCTTACAGCAAGCTATATGCCAAACGTGATGAGGGTTGGGAACTAACCGCCGACCAAATGCTTGATATAGTAAAAAAGTACGATGACCAACCCGTAACTGAAGTGCATATTGTAGGTGGTGTACATCCTAAGTTGAACCTCAACTTTTTTTGTGATGTAATCACTAAAATTAAAAACCATCGCCCCAACTTACATATAAAAGGCTTTACAGCAGTAGAGTTAGATTATATGTTTAAAAAAGCCAAGCTGAGCTATAAAGAGGGCTTACAAAAATTAAAAGATACTGGCTTAGAGTCATTACCTGGTGGCGGTGCAGAAATATTTGCACCAGCAATAAGGCAACAAATATGTTCCGATAAAATAGATGGAGCAGGTTGGTTAGCCATGCACCGAGAGGCACACTTACTAGGTATGCATAGCAATTGCACCATGCTATATGGGCATATTGAGCAATTTGAGCATCGTATTGACCACATGGATAAGTTACGCCAACTGCAGGACGAAACAGGTGGGTTTAATACTTTTATCCCTTTAAAGTTTAGAAATAAGGATAACGATATGAGTAACATTGCAGAAAGTACCGTAATTGAAGATATGAAAATGTATGCCATTGCCCGAATATTTATTGATAATATTAAGCACTTAAAGGCATACTGGCCAATGCTTGGTAGGCAAAATGCACAACTGAGTTTGGCATTTGGCGTAAATGATGTTGATGGCACAATTGATGATACCACCAAAATATACAGCATGGCAGGTAGTGAGGAGCAAACCCCAACAATGACCACCCAACAACTTATACAATTAATACAACAAGCAGGTAGGGTAGCTGTAGAAAGGGATACCTTGTACAATGCTTTGCATACCTATAACTAAGCTATTGTTTAATTTTTGGTTTTTGTGTTTAGGCTTTTGAGTTTAGGCTTTTGAGTTTAGGCTTTTGATTTTAATTTTTGAAAAGTTAATTTTTATGTTTCTCTTTTTACAATGTGGTTACATAATTAATAGTAAGCAGATTGGTACATAGCCTATTACCTCATTTGCACATTAGCCTATTAGCACATTACCATATTAACACATTAGCCTATTAGCACATTAGCCTCTTAGCACAATAGCACATTAGCCTATTAGCCTATTAGCACATTATCATATTAGCCTATTAGCATATTACCACATTAGCACATTATTCTATTAGCACATTAGCCTCTTAGCACATTAGCCTCTTAGCACATTATTCTATTAGCACATTAGCCTCTTAGCACATTAGCCTCTTAGCACATTATCACATTAGCATATTAGCACATTAGCCTCTTAGCATATTAGCACATTAGCCTCTTAGTACATTATCACATTATCACATTAGCATATTAGCACATAGCATATTCCTCTTATAGGTTGCTGCATATTTTCTCTCCTTATTACACAAACCTTATTATCTTTGCATAACTAAAAAAATAGCTACCTAATTATGCAAAAATATTGGTGGAAAATAACCGCATTTGTACTCCTCATTTATTCAATATTTTTTGGACTTACCACCAAAGTGCCTTACGATGCTATGATTGAAGATAGCATCCGCAATGTATTTTACCACGTACCTATGTGGTTTTGTATGGTTATAATGTTTACCATTTCTTTTATTTATGCTATTAAATATTTGAATAAATTAAACCCTCGGTACGAAATAATTTCATTTTCATTTGCAGTGGTTGGTATAGTATTTTGCCTATTAGGCATACTTACAGGTATGGTATGGGCAAGGGTTGCTTGGAACACCTACTGGAACAACGACCCCAAATTAATAGGAGCAGCATTTACCTTATTAATATACTTAGCCCTTACAGTACTTAGGTTATCGGTAAAAGATGAGGATAAACGAGGACGATTAACCGCTGTATATAATGTATTTGCCTACTTTTTAATGTTTCCTTCAATATATATAGTGCCAGGGCTTATGACAAGTAGCCACCCTGGAGGTGCTAATGATGATGCCTTGATGGTGTTTAAAATGTACCCTAACCTTAGAGCAATATTTTACCCTGCTGTTATAGGCTGGGCATTGGTAGGTGTATGGTTAGCAACACTTCGTACTCGTATTGCAGTACTAAAACAAGTTAATAATGATTAAAAAAGTACCCTTAGTTTTATTGGCTTTTGTAGTAAGCATTGTAAGTGCTTTCGCACAAAATGAAGATACCTTAAAAGTAACGTCCAAAGCATTTGGAGGTGAACAACAAGTAGTAAATGAGTTAAGTAAAAATGGTAAAATATATATTGTAATAATTGTACTATCTATTATACTTACTGGCTTGTTTATATACTTATACAAGCTTGATAATAAACTAACACGAATAGAGCAACAGCAAAAAGATTAACGATTGTAAAACATATAAAAATACAAAAAATGTCAACAAACAGTAATTATAGTTTTTTTAAAAGCGTAGAAAAAAGCTTTGATAAAGCTGCCAAATTTACAAAATGGGACTTAGGTATATTGGAACAAATTAAAGCTTGTAACAGTGTATATCAAATGAGGTTTCCTATAAAAAAAGATGATGGAACTATAGAAGTAATAGAGGCATACAGAGTACAGCATAGCCAACACAAAAGCCCTTGCAAAGGCGGTATAAGGTTTAGCGACGAGGTAAACCAAGACGAAGTAATGGCCTTGGCTAGCCTAATGACGTACAAGTGTGCCATTGTAAATGTACCCTTTGGTGGTGGTAAAGGTGGTATTAAAATAAACCCCAAAAACTACAGCGAATACGAACTTGAAAAAATTACAAGACGATACACAGCCGAATTGGTAAAGAAAAACTTTATAGGCCCAGGTATTGATGTGCCAGCACCCGACTACGGTACAGGTGCTAGAGAAATGGCTTGGATAGTAGATACCTACCAATCCTTAAGACCTGGCGATATAGATAGTGCAGGTTGTGTAACGGGCAAACCTATAACACAAGGTGGTGTACGAGGCCGTACAGAAGCTACTGGGTTAGGTGTGTTTTTTGGCATAAGAGAAGTGTGTAATATGGAAGATGTAATGCAAAAATGTGGCTTACCAATTGGTATAGTAGGTAAAAAAGTAGTAATACAAGGCTTAGGAAATGTAGGTTACCATAGTGCCAAATTTTTTAGAGAAGCAGGTGCTATAGTTGTAGGCTTAGCCGAATATGAAGGTGCTATATACAAAGCCGATGGCTTAAATGAAGAAGAAGTATTTCAACATAGAAAAAAAACAGGCTCCATACTTAACTTTGAAGGTGCAACTAACCTTGCCAAAAATACCGATGCCCTTGAGTTGGAGTGTGATATACTAATACCTGCAGCATTAGAAAATGTAATAAATGGCGAAAATGCACCAAGGGTAAAAGCAAAAATAGTAGGGGAAGCAGCAAATGGTCCATGCACACCCGAAGCCGATGAAGTATTTGCACAAAAAGGGATTGTATGTGTACCCGATATGTACCTCAATGCAGGTGGTGTAACGGTTAGTTACTTTGAGTGGTTAAAAAACCTAAGCCATGTAAGGTATGGCCGTATGGAGAAACGATTTACCGAAAATATGAACACCCACATATTAGGACAAATAGAGGAGTTAAGTGGCAAAAAAGTGAGTGATACTGAACGTAAATTTATACTACACGGCCCCGAGGAACAAGACCTAGTACACAGCGGGCTAGAAGAAACAATGATAACTGCCACAAGAGAAATAATGGCCGTATGGAAAGACAACCCCGAAATACCCGATATGCGTACAGCAGCTTATGTAAATGCCATTAATAAAGTAGCTACTAGTTATGCTGAGTTAGGCATTTTTCCATAATAATATTAAGTATAAAAAAGAAATAAAACCTGTGCCATTACAACAAAAGTAGTGGCATTTTTAATACATTCGTTTAGTATCAAATAGCAATTAAATCATAAAGGGTTAATGCTACAATTTAATTTTTATGAGCCAAGCAATGGTACTACTATTAAGCAGTAGTGGCGTTAGCATTGTTTGGGATGGGGATGTAGTATGGCATTTTCCCACAGCGCTTAATACTTTTCAATGCCAAAAAAATATAGTTGTACATTTGGACAACTATATTATCTTTACAACTTGAAAGAAATCCAAAAAATAAGAACAATAATATTTTACAAAGATTAATTTACAGATTTCTTTGTAAAACAAAGACAAAAGGTAAAAGACAAAATAGTTTGGACTTTTGATTTGATTGAACTCATAGACAAAGTTCCTGAAACTTATCTTAAGCATTTAGACAGTACAGACAAACTTTTTGAAATTAGAGTACAAACAGGAAACGACATTTTTAGGATATTTTGCTTTTTTGACGAAGGAAGTTTAGTGGTTCTTGCTAATGGCTTTCAAAAGAAAACTCAAAAAACACCGAAACAAGAAATTGAAAAAGCTTTAAAAATTAAAACAGAATATTATGAAAGCAAATAAAGATATAAAAACACTTTCCGAATTTAAGGACGTGCATTATGGAAAAATTGGTTCTACCAAACGAGACAAATTAGACAAAGGATTTGAAGCATTTAAACTTGGAGCTTTAATTTACGAAGCAAGGATTGAACAAGGCTTAACACAGCAACAACTTGCTTATAAATGTGGGACAAACAAAGCATATATTTCAAGAGTTGAAAACAATATAAAAGACGTTCGTATTTCGACATTACAAAAAATTGTTGAACTTGGTTTTGGTGGACAACTACAATTAGGAATAAAACTTTAAGACAATAAAACGAAGTGTAACATTGGGTTTTGAGCAATTAGGGCAGACGTAATAACAATGGACTTTTAGTTCTTTATTGTACTTCAGTTTAAGCTTGATTCCGTAGCTACGGGGCTGAACATTGGTAGTAAACTTGTACTCTTGCTAGTCGGTTGGCAGTTAACCTTTCCTAGTTTCGTTGGCTGCAGTATCAATTCTATTTCCCGACCGTACAAAGCCCTGTTGTTTATCTAACCACTTTTTGGCTACACTACATTATAACTTCTCACTTCTTACCTCTAACTTCTTAATTCTCACTTTTAACTTCATTCCTTAATTCGTACTTCTAACCTCCCGCCTTTTAATTATTTAAACTTAACCTTTACAAAATTGTTTGATACTATATGCAAAATATTATAATAACAGGTGGTACAGGTATGGTAGGTACGGCACTTACCAAACTATTGCTCAGTAAGGGTTACGGTGTACATATACTTACTCGTAATGCTACCAAATACACCAATACCGATACATTAAAATATTACAATTGGGATACTAATAAACAAACTGTTGATGCAAATGCATTTACCAATGCAATTGGTGTAGTTAACCTTGCAGGTGCTGGTGTAGCCGATAAGCGGTGGAGTGTAAGCCGCAAAGCTGAAATATTAGAAAGCCGAACTAATGCAGGTGCTACCATTACTAATGCATTGCAAACTATACCCAACCAAATAAAAGTATTGGTACAAGCTAGTGCCACAGGCTGGTACGGCCAATCGGAGGAGGGTGGTACTGCATTTACAGAAAGCGCTACTGCTGCTGCCGATTACTTAGGTAACACCTGTAAGGCTTGGGAGCAAAGTATTGCAGCTGTTAAAAATATGCCTATAAAAGTGGTAACCTTACGTATAGGTATAGTACTAAGCACAATGGGCGGTATGGTAAAGCAATTATTGCTGCCTATGCAAATGGGGGTATTGCCAGTGTTTGGTAACGGTAAGCAAATAATAAGTTGGGTACATATAAACGACCTGTGCCAAATTATGTTGTATAGCATTGAAACCAATATGGAAGGCACTTATAATGGAGTAGCATCTGAGCCTTTGGCTCAAAAAATATTTGTAAAACGATTGGCTACTTTTTTACAAAAAAAATGGTGGATTGCATTTCCTATACCTGCATTTATATTAAAAATAATGCTTGGCGAAATGAGCGAAGAAGTATTAAAAAGTTGTGATGTAAGCAACCAAAAGCTTTTGGGTACAGGGTTTCAGTTTGAACACCCAAATTTGTAGCCTCTAATCGTTATACTTTTTCTTTTAATTTACTTTCTATAACATCCAAGCATTTACCAACGGTAACCATAGTAGCAATGGTTTCATTTTCTATTTGTATGGCAAATTTTGTTTCGGTATTTATTACAATATCTACCAAATCAACCGAGTCAATTTGTAAGTCGGTTACAAAGTTGGTTTGCTCTGTTATGGTAGCTAATTTTTGCTTATTATCGTCGGTTAGGTAGTCGGCTATTACCAATTTAAGTTGGGCCAATAATTCATTACGTTCCATTAGGATGTTGTTATTATTTAATTGAAAATAAAAAGAAATTGTTGGTGCTGCCACTAAGTGTATTTATTAAAAATAATACAACTGTTAACATCGCCAAAGCCAAAGTTAGCTTTTATTATGGTATTAATGGTGTGCTGTTGTACTTGTAGTGGTATGCAACTGCTGGCAATAGTATTTGTAATATCGGGTTGTAGGGTAGCACAGTTGTAGTTAGCATGTATATAACCGTGTTGTAGTTGTAGCAAAGCAGCTACACACTCTATAGCACCTGCTGCACTTATACAATGGCCTGTAAGTGACTTAAGGGTATTTATTTTAGGAAATTCATTACCCTTCAATTGTAGTGCAGTTGCCCAATTTTGTATTTCTAACTTATCGGCAAATGTGCCAGTAAGGTGTCCACATATAAGGTCAATTTGATGGGGTAGTATAGCTGCTTGTTGTAGGGTATTGGTTATACAATCTATAACACCTATGGCACTTGGAGCCGTCATAGTGCCACCGTTACGTTGCCCACCACTGTTAATAGTTCCACTTTTTATTTCGGCTATTATAGGTGCATTACGGGCTAGGGCTGTTTCTAACTCCTCTAATATTAATGTGGCTGCACCACTGCCAGGTATAAAGCCAGCACTATCACTATTCATAGGTCGGCTAGCTTGGGCAGGTTGGTTGTTGTGGTTGCGGTTAAGTACCCTCATAGCATCAAACACACTCCACATATAAGGGCTACTAGCTTCGCTGCTACCTGCTACCATACGGGTAGCATTGCCATACTTTATATGTTGGTAGGCCATTACAATAGCCTCTGTACCTGTACTACAAGCACTACTGTTGGCAGTTACCATATTGCCTAGCCCTAACAAACCACCAATATAACCACTGCAGCCACTTGCCATTAATTGCTCTATATGCCTTGCACCTAGTTGCAAACCTTTATCGGACTCTACCATATTTATAGCATATCTCAAATGATCCACATCGCATATACCACTACCATATACACAACCTGTATGTACATCTACTGTATTATTATTAATAGTGAGTTCAGCATTATGCCAAGCCTCTATTGTTGCTGCTAATGCATATTGTACATTACTACTTCGTAAGCTTTTATGAGTGCCTGGTGTTATATAATTTTTTAAAATGCTTTCGTTAAAGTTAGCAGGGTAGCCAGCTACTTGGCAGCCCATACCCCAAGCTTCCATTTGTGGTATATGGTGCAGCCCACTAGTGCCTTGTAGTAAGGCATTGTTAAATTCGGCTACATTAACACCGTTAGGTGCTACCACGCCCATACCTGTTACCACTACTCTTTTCATAGGTTAATTATTTGTACTACATTATCTTTTTACAGACATCAATTCTTCTAAAGTTGCAAATGCTAAGGCTTTTTCGTGGGTGGCTTCTAATAGTACTGGTGGTGCTACTCCGGCAGTGTAAGCCTCTTTCCAACGGCTAGCACATAAGCACCATTTGTCACCGGCTTTTAAGCCTTTAAAGCCATAATTAGGTGCAGGTGTTATAAGGTCGTTACCTTGGCTTTTTGAGTAAGCTAAAAATTGATCGGTTACAATAGCTGCTACTACATGTACGCCACGGTCGGCTGCACCTGCTGTACAATACCCATCTCGGTAATAGCCTGTTATGGGGTCGGTTCCAGCTATTTGTAAGGGTGTGCCTAGCACATTGTTGCTACGGTTTAATAATTTGTTATTCATAATAATGGTAGGGTTTGTTTCTTTTACTGGGCCACAAGTATTTGGGGTACTTACTTTTTTTAATTTTGGTTTGTTTTGTGCTGCTAATAATGCTGGCACACTTATTAAAATTACAAATAAATATTTTTTCATTGTTACTAATTTTTGTTTGGCAAATAATATTATTCCATCTCCATTTTTAAATATTTGGCCGTATGGCTTTCCTTATTTTTTATAATTTGTTCGGGTGTGCCAGTACACAATATATTACCACCACCACTACCACCTTCGGGCCCAATATCAATTATATAATCGGCACATTTTATTACATCCATATTATGTTCTATTACTAGTATGGTGTTGCCTCTATCTACCAACTTTTGTAACACTTGTAATAGGTATTTTACATCTTCAAAGTGCAAACCTGTAGTAGGTTCATCAAGTATATAAAATGTTTTGCCAGTATCACGTTTGCCTAGTTCGGTACTTAGCTTTACCCGCTGTGCCTCCCCACCACTAAGGGTTACAGCACTTTGCCCAAGGGTTATATAGCCTAAGCCTACCTCTTCCAACACTTTTATTTTGCGATATATAAATGGTACAGCATTAAAAAATTGAACGGCATCACTCACCGTCATATTTAACACATCACTTATTGATTTTCCTTTGTAACGTATTTCCAAAGTTTCTCTATTATAACGTTTACCTTGGCATTTTTCGCAGGGTACATATACATCGGGCAAAAAGTTCATTTCTATGGTTCGCATTCCACCACCTTCACATATTTCGCAACGGCCAGTTTTTACATTAAATGAAAACCTACCTGCATTATAGCCTCTAATTTTTGCCTCAGGTACGGCAGCAAACAGGGTACGTATATCATTAAAAAAACCACAGTAAGTAGCAGGGTTGCTCCTTGGTGTACGGCCTATGGGGCTTTGGTCTATTTCTATTACTTTATCTACAAACTCAAGCCCAGTAATGCTTTTGTAGGGCATTGGTTTGGTTTTGCTTTTGTAACAATGCTGGCTCAGTATTGGGTACAGTGTATCGGTTACAATAGTGCTTTTGCCACTACCACTTACACCTGTTACTACTATAAATGTACCCAACGGAAATGTAGCCGATACATTTTGCACATTATGTGCAGTAATACCTTTAAGTACTAATTGATTGCCATTACCCTTTCGCCTTTCGGCAGGTATGGCTATTTTACTTTTGCCGTTAAGGTAATTAGCAGTTATGGTATTTAACTTTTTAAAAATGCTAGGTTTGCCTTGTGCCACTACTGTACCACCGTGTGTGCCAGCTTTTGGGCCAATATCAATTAAGTAATCACTAGCTAGCATAATATCTTTATCATGTTCTACTACAAGCACACTGTTACCAATATTTCTCAAATTTTGCAATGCAGTAATAAGCCGCTGATTGTCCCTTTGGTGTAGCCCAATACTAGGCTCATCAAGCACATAAGTAATACCTTGTAGTTGGCTACCTATTTGTGTGGCAAGCCTTATACGTTGGCTTTCGCCACCACTTAGTGTTTTACTTGGGCGGTTAAGGGTAAGGTAATGCAGCCCTACATCAAGCAAAAATTGTAGCCTTTCTCCAATTTCTTTTAATACTTCTTTAGCAATAGTTTGTTGTTTTTTACTCATGTATTTATCCAACGTGCTAAACCATTGCATTAACTCCGAAAGTCCCATTTCACCTAACTCTGCTATATTTTTATTATTTATTTTAAACCATATACTTTCTTTTTTTAACCTTGTACCCTTACAACTATTACAAGTACTTAATTCCATAAATCCCTCAGCCCATTGGGTTATACTTTCGGTACTAGTAGCGCTAAACCATCTTTTTATTTGGGGTATTATACCTTCAAATGTTTCGGCATATACACGGTCGGCTGTTTCGTAAGCTAATACATCTTTATCATCTAATCCATCTTCATTACCATATAACAAAAAATTAAGTTGAGTAGGTGGTAATTTGTTAAGCGGTGTATCTAAATTTATTTTTTTTTGCTTTGCTATTAATTGTATTTGTCTAAATACATAAGCCTCTCTTTCCTCGCCTAATGGCACTATACCACCTTCGGTAACTGATTTATTGTAATCGGGTATTACGGCATTTATATCAATTGCATATACGGTGCCTAACCCTTTGCAGGTGGGGCATGCACCATAAGGTGAGTTAAACGAAAATGCATTGGGCGATGGCTCCTCATAACTAATACCAGTGGTTTCGCACATTAACTGACGTGAATAAGAAGCCCCGCTGCCCCCCAAGGGGGGAGTTGTCGAAACTGTTTTGTTTTCTTCAACAATCTTTTTAGTTTTAATTCTTTTTTCATTTGGTAATTCTATACTTGTTTTTTCATCAAAGTGTTGCTCCAAACCCCCCTTGGGGGGCAGGGGGGCTATTTGGGGTAGGGGGGCAGTTGGTTTTGCTGTTACTATCATCATCAAATCCTTCCCTATTTGTAATGCCTTGGTTACACTTTGGCTTAGCCTTGTTTTAAACTCATCGGTTACAGGAACTCTATCTACCACTACTTCTATATCGTGTATTTTGTACCTATCTACTTGCATTTTTGGAGTAAGGTCAACTATAGCACCATCAACTCTTACTTTCAAAAAACCTTTTTTTCTTGTTTCTTCAAATAGTTCACGGTAATGCCCCTTACGACCCCTTACTAAGGGTGCAAGTATATTTATTTTTTCATTTTTGTACTTCGTAAATATGTTTGCTACTATTTCCTCTTCACTCCATTTTACCATTTTGAGTCCTGTATTATAGCTATAAGCATCAGCTGTACGGGCATACAGCAATCTTAAAAAATCGTACAATTCGGTAATTGTGCCAACAGTGCTTCGAGGGTTTTTGTTAGTAGTTTTTTGCTCAATGCTTATTACAGGGCTTAGTCCTGTTATTTTATCAACATCTGGCCGTTCCATATCGCCTACAAATTGCCTTGCATAAGCACCAAAGGTTTCTAAGTAGCGTCGTTGCCCTTCGCTATATATGGTATCAAATGCCAATGAGGATTTGCCACTACCACTAATACCAGTAATAACTACTAGTTGGTTTTTGGGTATATTAATATCAATATTTTTAAGGTTGTGTACCCTTGCACCAAACACTTCTATAAAATCGTTTGCCATTGTTTTTAATAAATATTTTTTTGGGTGTAACCCACACTAATATACTGAGTATAGGTCATTCATTTTGCCACAAGCTGCCTACTGTTGGCTGGTATTGTTGCTTAATAAAAGAGTAAAGAATTAGCACAAAGTTTGTTGCCACATAATAGGCACCACTCATATTGCTTACACAAATATATGCTGTAATTGTAGAACTATAAAATGGAAATATTACCCAATTATTTTTTCTTCGTTAGTGAGTGCAGTAAGGTTGTTTTTTTGCAATACTTCTCTAGCTAAGTTAAGATAATTAATTGCTCCTTTGCTTGCCGCATCGTATAGTATTACTGGTTTTCCTACACTTGGCGATTCGCTAATACGGCTATTGCGGTGTATAATGGTGTTGAACACAATGCCATCAAAATGCTTACGAACTTCGCTTACTACTTGGTTACAAAGCCTTAGTCTGCCGTCGTACATTGTCATTAATATGCCTTCTATTTCAAGGTTTACATTGAGGCGGCTTTGTACTATTTTTACGGTGTTAAGTAGCTTACCCAAACCTTCTAATGCAAAAAATTCGCATTGTACGGGTACTATTACAGCATCGGCTGCAGTAAGTGCATTTACTGTTATTAACCCTAATGATGGGGAGCAATCAATTATTATAAAATCATACTCATTTTTTATAGGTTCTATTATGGTTTTTAATACATTTTCTCGGCTTGGGTAATTTATCATTTCTATTTCGGCACCTACCAAATCAATATGTGAGGGTATAAGCGAAAGGTGGTTAATTTCAGATTTTAGAGTAGCTTCTTTTGCCGTTACACGGTTAATAAAACAATCGTATAAGGAGGTTGTAATATTTTGCAAATCGAACCCAATGCCAGTGGTGCTATTAGCCTGTGGATCAGCATCTATAAGCAGTGTTTTAAATTCTAATACTGCAAGGCTTGCCGCCAAGTTTATTGCAGTAGTTGTTTTGCCCACACCACCTTTTTGGTTGGCTATGCCTATTATACGTGCCATTTATATTGTTTTGTGTAAATGTTGAGCTACAAATATACTATGTAAATATTTATTTAACTATTCCATTAATTTTAAGTATTTATATTTGCATTTAATACTATTTTGGTAAAATGTTATTGATAACATTTTGCCATATTACAAATAAATACTAGCGAATAAATGCGAAGCACCACTGGGTTTTATGTACTTACTACACTGTTATTGTTAATGGATATTTACATATTTCAAATTGTAAAATATTTAGGCAATAGCCTTTCGCCACGTACCAAACTTATAGTATTTGCAATATTTTGGGGTATTAGTGTACTAAGTATTATTGTTACTTTAAGTTTTCCATATGTATATTTTAATGCTAGGTACAAAGTATTAATTACCTATGCTTTTTCGGTAGTGGTGGGTTTATTTTTCTTTAAAATATTGTGCACCCTGTTTTTTTTAATAGATGATATTAGGCGATTATTAAGTTGGTTATATAATATAACTATTAACAAAAAGAAAGTGTTTGATGCTGAAATTTCGGTAAGCCGTTCGGCCTTTATAAGTTGGTTGGGTATTGGTATTGGTAGTACATTGTTTGGCTCATTACTAGTAGGGTTTACTAATAAGTATAACTACAATGTAAAACGTATAAAATTAAAATTTAGTACTACACCTACGGCTTTTAAAGGTATTAAAATAGTACAATTGAGTGATATACATAGTGGTAGTTTTGATGATAAAGAAGCTGTGGCAAAAGGGGTACAAAAAGTGTTGGACTTAAAGCCTGATCTTATATTATTTACTGGCGATTTGGTAAATAATATAGCATCGGAAATGGATGACTACACCCAAATATTTGCAAAACTACAAGCTCCACTTGGGGTGTATAGTGTACTGGGTAACCACGACTATGGCGACTATTACAAATGGGACGATAGAACCGAAAGCCACAGGGAGAAAGAGTTTGCTGCGAAATTGGCTTACGAACAACAATTAAATGCGGATGCTACAATTAGTGAATCTACCAAAGTTGACTTACTTCAACACTACCGCTTATATAGCCCTATGCAGCAAAAGCACCTTGACGACCTTAAAGCATTGCAAGCCAATATGGGTTGGAAATTATTGTTAAATGAACATGTAATTATAGAAAAAAACAATGATAAAATTGCCTTAATTGGTATTGAAAATTGGGGAGCAAGGGCTAACTTTCCAAAATATGGCAGGTTAGATATAGCCTATAAAGGCACGGAACAACTACCCTTTAAAATACTTATGAGCCACGACCCTAGCCATTGGGATGCACAAATAACAACACAATACAAAACCATTGACCTAACCCTTGCTGGGCACACACATGGTATGCAATTTGGTATAGAAATACCAGGCTTTAGGTGGAGCCCCATACAATATATATACAAACAATGGGCTGGCATATACCAAAAACAAAACCAACAACTATATGTAAATAGAGGCTTTGGTTTTTTGGGGTATCCTGGTAGGGTAGGTATATTGCCCGAAATAACTTTGATAGAGTTAGTGTAAATGCATGAATATAAAGCAACTTAAAAAACATAATTTTACCAAATGAAAGCTATAACTAAACTAAGCCAATTAGATGTAACAAAGCAATACACTTATGCCGATTACTTAACCTGGAAATTAGCCGAAAGGGTGGAGCTTATAAAAGGTTGGATATTGCAAATGAGCCCAGCACCAAACTTAGGACACCAAAAGGTTTCTATGAATTTAGCTGCTTCATTATTTGAACATTTTGATAATCAAATTTGTACAGTTTTTTCGGCACCATTTGATGTACGGTTATTTAAAAAAAACAAAAATGATGAAAAAGTAACAACAGTAATACAACCCGATATATGTGTAATATGTGATAGCAAAAAGTTAGACGAAAAAGGAGCAATAGGTTCGCCAGAATTGATAGTAGAAATTATAAGCCCCGGC
>JAYWGN010000009.1:0-47241 GCA_043778255.1 Chitinophagaceae bacterium
ACACCAAGTATATTTATTTGGTAGTTATGCCCGTGGCGATGCAGACGAAAATAGTGATATTGATTTAATGGTTGATTTGGATTATTCTAAAAATATTGGGTTTTCAATATTTGGTTGGAATGAAGATTTGGAGGCACTAGTATTAAAAAAAGTAGATGTAATACATAATGCAAAATCACCAAAAGAAGTAAGCAATTGGGCATTTATAAAGAGGATTCATAATGAAATGGTAAGTATTTATGAAAAATAAAAGATAGTTTGACGTAGAAAGATTAGAACATATTTTGAAGTCTATTAATTTTATATTAAACAATTGTAGGGGCATTGACTTTGATTATTTTTTGGACCAAGAGTTTTTAAAAAGAGCTGTAGTAAAAGAATTAGAAATTATTGGCGAAGCTTCAAATTATTTATCAGATGAACTTCGAGCAAAATATGATACTATAGAATGGCGCAAAATTGTTGGTTTAAGAAATAGGTTAATACATGAGTATTATGATATTAATTACCCTGTAGTATGGGCAGTTATTAACACAGAGTTACCTAAATTAAAACAAGAAATAGAAAAAATAATAAGTGAATTAAAGTAGATAATCAATTGCATAGTTAAAAATAGCAAGCAATACCCAATATGACACCATTAACTAACCGAGCAGCAACTGTAAATCGTAAGCCACTTACGTTTATGGAAAACTTATACTTACCCTCTATACTTAAAGGTATGGCTATTACCTTTATGCACATATTTAAAAAAAAACCTACCATTAATTACCCCGAAGTAAAACGACCCTTCAGTGAAGTATTTAGAGGCTTACATGTACTCAATCGTGATGCCGAAGGGCGAGAAAATTGTACAGCCTGTGGCTTATGTGCAGTAGCCTGCCCAGCAGAGGCTATTACTATGGAAGCAGCCGAACGTAAAAAAGGCGAGGAACATTTGTATAGAGAAGAAAAATATGCAGCCAAGTATGAAATAAATATGCTTCGGTGTATATTCTGTGGCTTATGCGAAGAGGCTTGCCCTAAAGATGCTATATACCTAAGCCAAACACCAGCACCAAGCCATTACAACCGCAAAGGGTTTATATATGGTAAAGATAATTTGCTAATACCACATCCTATTAACGATAAAGAAAATTATATAAAAGCCTTAGGCAACTTAGCACCAACTAATTAAATAACCGCAACAACTTTTTTTTACAACAAAAAACAAATACAGTATGGGTTTATTACAAATAATGTTTTGGATATTAAGTGCCATTGCAATTGGTAGTGCATTAATGGTTGTATTTAGCAAAAATCCAGTGTATAGTGTACTTTTTTTAATAGTTACCTTCTTTGCCATAAGTGGGCATTATATATTATTAAATGCACAGTTTTTAGCCATAGTTAATATAATAGTATATGCAGGTGCTATAATGGTATTATTTTTATTTGTAGTAATGCTAATGAACCTCAATACCCAAACCGAACCACAAAAAAACCTTTGGACAAAAGTGGCAGGTGTACTTAGTGGCGGGGCTTTACTGCTAGTTATAGTATTTGCCACAAAGGATTTGAGTACAGGTGTGGACAGTGCAACAGCACAACCTATTAACCTTGGTGGTGGCAATATTGGGCTAATTGAAATGTTGGGCAAAAAACTATTTACTGATTATGTAATCCCATTTGAAATAAGTAGTGTACTGTTTTTAAGTGCTATGATAGGTGCAGTAATACTAAGCAAAAAAGAAACTACATTACAAAACACCTAACTTAACCCCTTTATGAAAAAAACATTTTGCATAGCCTTACTAATTGTAGTCATTACAAATGCCGATGCTCAAATAATTGATTGGAAAAAATTTGATTTGAATAATTTAATTGGTAAAGCACTTGTGGTGCAAAAAGGGTTTGCACCAAAGTTTAAATTAGGTAATATTGATGTTGCCAAAATTGCAAACGTTACCAAAATTATAAACTTAAAAAATATAAGTACCGCCACCAAACTCTTTAATACATTTAAAAACGGAAGAGCATTATACCGCATTGGAAGTATAACAGGTGCAGTAGCAAGTGCTTATGGAGTTATTAAAAACTCAGCCGAAAGTAATAAAGAAGCTACAAATACTGCTTTGTTACAAGCTAAAGCCGCTGCTATAAAAAAAGCCCAAAACCTAGCAATTGCAGGAGGTAGCACAATTGCACTAGGGCTTATTGTAAAGTTTATAACCAAAGCAGCAGCACACAAAGCAGCCGATGCTTTTAACGGTGCAATTCGCAAAAAAATAACTGATATACTATCCTTTGACGCCCCAACTATAAGCCCATACACTACGGCAGGGTTGGCCTTAAAAATAAAATTATAACCCTATGCAAATTACTGTTGATTATTATATAGCCTTAGCTTTAGTACTTTTTTGTATTGGCGTAGCAGGTGTACTCACAAGGCGAAACGCCATCATAGTATTTATGTGTGTGGAGCTAATGCTCAATGCAGTTAACTTACTGTTAGTTGCTTTCAGCAAAATGCATTTTGCCAAAAATGCACTTACACAAAACAATGTACTCACATCGGGCATTGATGCCCAAATATTTGTGTTTTTTATAATGGTAGTAGCCGCTGCCGAAGTAAGTGTAGGCCTAGCAATTATAGTAATGATGTATAGAAATATACATAGTGTTGATATTAATTTTTTAAACCGATTAAAAAACTAACTTGCCACCATAGCAAGTATAGTACTGTTTACTTATGAATAATTTATTGGCATATATTCCTTTGTTTCCGTTAGTAGGTTTTTTACTCAACGGCTTACTGCGTAACAAACTAAGCAAACCAATGGTAAGCCTTATTGCCTGTGGTGCTTTACTAGCTTCATTTGTATGTAGTATTGTTGTATTTACTCAAGTTAGTAATAATGGTGCTTCGGTTATTCAATTATTCAATTTTATTCATGTAGGCACATTACATATTCCTTTTGCCTTTCAGGCAGATGCATTGTCAGCCATATTTTTACTTATCATTACAGGTATTGGTTTTTTAATACACGTATATAGTACTAACTATATGCACACCGAAACAGCTCCACATTTTGCACGGTATTTTTCCTACCTCAATTTATTTGTGTTTAGTATGCTATTGTTGGTATTGGGTGCTAACTATATTATTATGTTTATAGGGTGGGAAGGTGTAGGGCTTTGTTCCTATCTATTAATTGGGTATTGGTACGGCAAAACTGAGTATAACAATGCCGCCAAAAAAGCATTTATAATGAACCGTATAGGCGACCTTGCTTTTTTATTTGCCATATTTTGGATAATTGCCAAAACAGGTACCGCCACTTATGGCCTTACAGGAGCCAACCCCACAGCTGGTGTGCTCACTACACTCACTAGCAAACTTACCACTACCGATATTAGTTGGATAACCCTTTTACTATTTATAGGGGCCACAGGCAAAAGTGCTCAAATACCATTATACACTTGGCTACCCGATGCCATGGCTGGCCCCACTCCAGTATCGGCACTTATACATGCTGCTACCATGGTTACTGCAGGTATATATATGATAGTACGTACCAATGTACTGTATCAATTAGCACCATATACCAACCAAATAATTACAGTAATTGGGTTAGCTACAGCTTTACTAGCCGCTAGTATTGCTATAAAGCAAAATGATATTAAAAAAGTATTGGCCTACTCCACGGTAAGCCAATTGGGCTTTATGTTTATAGCCTTAGGCACAGGTGCATACACTGCTGCAGTATTTCATGTAATGACACATGCCTTTTTTAAAGCCCTACTATTTTTGGGTAGTGGTAGCGTAATACATACTATGGGTGGCGAGCAGGATATTACTAAAATGGGTGGCTTAAGTAAACCTATGAAAATAACTTATGCTACATTTTTTATTGGGTGTTTGGCTATAGCTGGCATACCTCCACTTAGCGGGTTTTTTAGTAAAGATGCTATACTGTTAAGTGCATTTGCCCATAATAAAATAGTATATATATTAGCCTTGTTTGCAGCTTTGCTTACGGCATATTATATGTTTAGGTTATTGGTACTTACCTTCCATGGCAAGTTTAGAGGTACACAACACCAAGCCGACCACCTACAAGAAAGCCCAATACAAATTACTGTACCCTTAATAATATTAGCTGTATTAAGTATAGTTGGTGGCTTTGCAGGCATACCCGAAGTATTTGCAAAAGGGTACAATTATATAGGCACATTTTTGCAACCTATAGTTAGTGAAGTACAGCACGAAGTAAGCCACAGCACCGAGTATGGGCTTATGGCAATATCTACAATATTAGTTATTGTGGCTATAGCATTTGCATTTTACCGTAATAAAAATTATACACCTAGCACCAATAGTGGCTTAGGAAAAGTGTTAGAGCATAAATGGTATGTTGATGAATTGTACCATACTACAATTGTAAAACCCATTGAAAAAACTGGTGAATTTTTAAAAAATATAATTGAAAAATTAGGTATTGATGGTGCTGTAAATGGCGTTGGCAAAGCCATACAAGCAGGAGGCAGACAATTAAGGTTACTCCAAAATGGGCAAGTAGGGTTTTATATATTGCTAATGGTGCTAGGGTTAATATGGTGTGTGTTGTTGGGTATTTATAAGTTTGTGTTTTAATTAGTTAAAAGCATATTGTGTTTTTAGCCTGTACCGTAAATACGGTATGCTAAACTAAATTAGAAATGAAAGAATTAATTTGATAGGTTGGCTAAAAACTTTTGCGAAACTTAGCGTAATCTTTGTGAAACTCAGCGATATAAAAAATTGTAATATAAATTGAACATTTAAAAATATATGATTCCTGTTTTATTAATAGCCATACCACTAGTGGCAGGCATTTTAGGTTTTTTCGTAAAAAAACAAAGTAAAAATATTGCTTGGTTAGCCTCTATAGCTACACTAAGTGTAATGCTGTATAGTATTGCCTTTACCACTGGCAATACATCTTTTACTTACAATTGGTTACCCAGCCTAGGAGCACAATTTAGTGTTGGGTTAAATGGGTTAGGGAATATACTCTGCCTCTTAACAGCCTTTGCATTCCCTATTATATTTGTAGGTACAAGTGAAAGAAAGTATAACAACGAGGCTAGTTTTTTTGCATTAATGATGTTGAGCCAAGCAGGGCTTATGGGTGTATTTGTTGCAATGGACGGGTTGTTATTTTATTTCTTTTGGGAGTTAGCACTCATCCCAGTTTATTTTTTATGTAGTATGTGGGGAGGCCAAAAACGAATTGCAGCAACCTTTAAGTTTTTTATATACACATTTGTAGGTTCATTATTTATGCTAATTGCATTAATATATTTAAGTACCAAAACGGAGGGAGGCTCTTATGCACTAACCGATTTGTATAATTTGAACTTATCACTAAAGGAGCAAAATTGGATATTCGTATTATTGTTTGTTGCGTTTGCTATTAAAATGCCCATATTTCCCTTACATACTTGGCAGCCACAAGCTTACAACCAAGCCCCCACTACAGTTACAGCCGTGCTAAGTGGCGTAATGGTTAAAATGGGGTTGCTAGGTGTACTCCGTTGGTTGCTACCCATAGTACCCAATGCTGCACATGCTGCAGCCAATGCAGTTATGGTATTTAGTATTATTGGTATATTATATGCATCGTTAATTGCCATTCGGCAAAATAATATAAAGCGGCTAATAGCCTACTCCTCCATAGCACATATAGGGCTTATGTGTGCCACACTATTTACATTTAACCAACAAGGTACACAAGGTGTAATTATACAATTATTTAGCCATGGTGTTAATATTATTGGCCTATGGATTTGTGTTGATATTATAGAACGTAAAACAGGTATAAAAAAATTAGACGAATTAGGTGGCCTTGCAAAAGTAGCACCAAGTATGGCCATATTTTTTGTAATTATTGCATTAGCAAATATAGCCTTACCACTTACCAATGCATTTGTAGGTGAGTTCCTTATGTTTAATGCCTTGTTCCAATACAATGTATGGGCAGCAGTATTTGCAGGTATTGGTATTATACTGGCAGCAGTATATACATTGGGTATGGTGCAAAAAGTATTGTATGGTAGTACCAATGCTGCTACCCAAAATGTAACCGATATTAGCATTAATGAAAAAGGAGCATTGGCAATAATTGTACTGTTTATATTATTAGTAGGCATTTATAGTACACCAATGTTTAACATAATTAATAAATAAATGTACCTGCCAAGGCTTATTTATTGGCTATAAATAGTAAAAAAATTAGAGGAAATAAATATAAAAATTAACAGATGAATGTAATTATAATTTCGGCTTTATTTGGGGTGTTAATGATGTTCAGCAGTGTGTTCTACACCAAAGCCAAAAGCTACTTACCTATTGCATTATTAGGCTTTGTAGCATTATTAGTAGTAGCCATACTCGATTTTAATACTATTGATTTATTTAAAGTACAAGCCGATACTATGCTACGGTTCAGCAGGTTTTCGTACCTATTTAATATACTTATTACAGGCTGTGCCATTATGTATTTATTACTTAGCGGTGCCGATGTTGAAAAGGTTGGCAGCAGCCGAGCCGAATATTTTGCTTTATTATTTTTTATATTTTGTGGTATATATATAGTGGCAAGTTTTAGTAATTTATTAATGTTATTTATAGGTATAGAGATTATAAGTATTCCACTATACATATTAGCCAGCAGCGATAAGCGTAACCTCAAAAGCAACGAAGCAGGGCTTAAATATTTTTTGATGGGTGCATTTAGTACAGGTATTATGTTGTTAGGTATTGCATTTTTGTATGGCAGCCTAGGCTCATTTAACATTAATGAAGTACAAGTAGCAGTAGAAACCCGTACTGCTGCCAATGGTATAGCTTATGCATTACCAAAGGCATGGACGGTAGTTGGTATGATGCTCCTATTTGCTAGTATGGCATTTAAAGTATCGGTAGCTCCCTTCCACTTTTGGACCCCCGATGTGTACGACGGTTCACCCACCGTATTTACCTCGTTTATGGCTACTATTGTAAAGGCTTCGGTGTTTATTGCATTTATAAGTTTGTTTCACACTATGTTTGGTGTGTTGCAATACAAGTGGTTACAGTTTGCAAGTATTGCAACGGCACTCACCTTAATTATAGGCAATATAACGGCAGTATTTCAGCAAAGTGTAAAGCGAATGTTAGCTTACTCAAGTATAGCCCAAGCAGGGTTTATGATGTTTGCTGTAATGGTACTTGGCGAAAAAGCTTACCATGGTATGTTGCTTTATACGGTAAGTTATTGCTTAGCTACAGTAGGTATATTTGCTGTATTGTTAAGGTTAAAAGATTATACTTTCGATGGCTTTAATGGCTTAGCAAAAACTCAACCAGTACTAGCAGGTACGGTTACTATATTTTTATTATCATTAGCAGGTATTCCACTTACGGCTGGTTTTTTTGCAAAGTATTATATGTTATCGGCAGCTATTACAGGGGGTATATATATGTGGTTAATTATACTAGCTATATTATGTGCTGCAGTAAGTGTATATTATTACTTTAGGGTTATACAAGCTATGTATTTTAAAGAGGGCACACCCCAAGTAGAAGACTCAAATACATCATTTAAGTTTACCTTAATAGTAACTGCATTATTAGTATTACTTATTGGTATTATGCCCAGTGTAATTACTAGTTGGTTGGAGTAATGGTAGCAGCACTACCAATACTTATAAATTCAGCTTCAGTTAACTTTATAATATCACTTGGTGGTGTATTTCTACCCAATAAGCCTTTGTGGTAGTACTTATCGTAGTAATGTAATAGTATGCCAAAGCAGCTTTGGAGGTCGTTGTTTTCTAGGTGCAGTAGTGCATTTTTAGTTTCTAAGCCACCCAATCTTTTGCTTATTTTTACTATACTTTCCTGTAAGGCTATAGTTGGCAGTGTGCCATAATCAACCATTATATTTTTAAGCCTTTCGGCAAAATTTTTTTCTACAAAGTAAACCTTAGCCCTTCGCATTTGGTTGTATATATTATTAGGCAACATACATGTACCAATTCTTCTACTTTCATCTTCCAATAATATATTGGTGGAGGTATTATTACTATTGGTGTGGTAAAATGCCTTTGCTAGTTTGTTTTCAAACATTTCTTGTGTGGGCTGTACGGGCATACCTATATGCCCAAATGCCGAACCACGGTGGTTGGCTAATGCCTCCAAATCAATTACTGTAAACGCTTTGTAGGGTTGTTGCAATAGGTGGGTTTTGCCTGTACCTGTATAGCCACCTAGTATGGTTAGTGTATAGTCTTTTTCAAATTGTGCTAATACCCAATTGCGGTAAGCCTTGTAGCCACCTACCAATACGGCAACCTTGTACCCATACAAACCAAGCAACCAAGCCATAGCAGCACTACGCATACCGCCCCTTGCACAATGTAGGTATAGGGTTACAGTATCGGTGCTTTCGGTGGTACTAGTACCGTTATTATTATTAAGGAATTCAGTTTTTTTTGCCTCAATAATTTGTTCTACTTCTTCTACTATTTTTCGCATTTTTACACCATAGTAATCAAGCCCAATTTTAATGGCTGCTTGTTTGCCTTGTTGCTTATATTTAGTACCTACTGCAGCCCTTTCATCGTTAGTAAATAAAGGTACGTTTACAGCATCTACAATATAAGCCTGTAAGTATTCAATAGGGCTACGTACATCTATTATAATGCTTTGCGGTGGTAGGTTTACAAAGTTGTGTATATGTATTGGAGTAGTCATTTACTTTGGTAAATGTAGTAAAGTTAACCAAACTTACAAGTATAAAATTATGTAGTATTAATTTTATTTAAAACTATAATTAAAGCTGAATTGGTATATAGGTAAACCATACTCAATTTCTGGGGCTTTTGAGTATTTATAATAAATGGCTTTAAGGTTTACCAAATTATTAATATCTACACCAAAGCCAATACTATAGCCAGTATAAAGCCCATTGGTAGTAACTGAGGGTAAAAATTCTTGTATTTGTTTGCTATTGCTATACATAATATGGTAGCGGCTTGCCAGCCAAAATATGCCCACAACTATCATTTTTTTATTAATATTGCTATATCCTTAAAATGTGATTCTAAAAATCCTTCAAAGTATTTTATAATGTTACCATCTGTGTCTATTAAAACCATAAATGGATAAATATTATTTAAATTGTGTTCTTTCGTTATTAAGTTTGTTTTGTCATTACAAATTATCGGATAATTTATATTGTATCTTTTAGCAAATTTTTCCATTGTAGAGGATTCAGTAGCTATTGGGCTTATGCCTATTACATATATTATAGAGTCGGAGTGTAACTTAATTAAGTTTGGAAAGGACTTTATACAAGGATAACATTTTTGATAAAAAAAATCAATCAAAATGTATTTTTTAGTGCCAAAATCTTTAGTTTTTATTCCTAATTCATTTAAAAAATTAATTTTTTTATGTGTACTTAATACTTTTTTGTCATACAATTTTGGGTTTAATTTTTTGAAACCCTTTTTAAAATTTTTAAACGAATATAATAAATCATTACAAATACTTGTATCAGAGGCAAAATTTACAATTTGAAACTCATCATACTGTAAACCATATTCTGAGTAAGTCCATTCTTTTTTATTAATTAATAAATAATCGTATTTGCGAAATTCAAACTTTAGACCAATTGTAGATAGTATATAACTACTATCAGTTACTTTAAAGAAATATTTTTTGCTTAAAAAATCATCTTTTAAATCTTTTGAATAAAACTTAAATAAATAATCTTTTATTGGACTTTTATATATAAAATCTTTATAAATCGGATGTGAATAATCATCAAAAGTACTATCTCTATGATTTCTTGCTATTGTCTTTTTGCCAACATTTAGTATTTCGTTTTTACCCACACTTTTTTGTAAACATTTAAAACTTTTATTTTCAAAACAAAAAAAATATTGTGCACTATATTTTGAAGTATCTTCCCCTATAGCCGATTTAGAAATTAAATTAATACTAAAATTTCCATTTCTAATACTTTCTGAATTTTTAATAATTTTACTAATAACAAACTCTTTACTTTCTACTTGAGAAAGCAAGGAATTTGAAAATATTACTAGTAATATGGAAGCTATTGATGACTTCATTTTAACGTTTTTAGCTTAGTTTCATTTGAACAGCTTTATAATATCATTTTTCATAACATACTATAATTTTAGTTTCTAAGGGTATAAAACTAACCTATTATAAAAACTATTAACATCAAATTCTGTACCATTTAATATTTTTAGTACACAACATTTGAACATATTAAAAAATTAACAATATGATAATGCAGGTATTTTTTTTAATATACTTCGAGTATAATTTTTTAAAAAATGTTTATAATAATTCAATTATTTTTACACCATTGTAAAATGCAATTGTAGCATAAGCATCCGCCTTGGCGGATAAAAAATTAAAATAAAAATAAAATGAAAGGAATAATACTTGCAGGTGGTAGTGGTACAAGGCTACACCCAATTACTTATGCTATAAGCAAACAAATAATGCCCGTATATGATAAGCCAATGATATACTACCCACTTAGTATATTAATGATGGCCGGCATTAACCAAATATTAATTATAAGTACTCCCCACGACCTTCCACATTTTAAACGATTATTTGGCACTGGCGAAACTATAGGAGTACAATTTAGCTATGCGGAGCAAGCTGTACCAAACGGCTTAGCACAGGCATTTGTAATAGGCGAACAATTTATTGGTACCGATAGTGTAGCACTTGTATTGGGCGACAATATATTTTATGGGTCGGGGCTGGGCCGTATATTGCAAAGCAATACTAACCCTGTTGGTGGTATTATATATGCCTACCATGTAAGCGACCCCGAAAGGTATGGTGTAGTAGCTTTTGATGCAGCTATGAATGCCATTAGCATTGAAGAAAAGCCAACCTCACCCAAAAGTAATTATGCTGTGCCAGGCTTATACTTTTACGATAATAGTGTAGTGCAAATAGCTAAAGATTTGCAACCAAGTGAACGAGGCGAGTATGAAATAACCGATGTAAATAAAGTGTATTTGCAACAAGGCAAATTAAAAGTAAGTGTGCTTGACCGAGGTACAGCTTGGCTCGATACGGGTACATTTGACTCACTTATGCAAGCCTCACTATTTGTACAAGTAATAGAACAAAGGCAAGGTATTAAAATAGCTTGTATTGAGGAAATAGCCTACCGCAAAGGGTTTATAACTAAAGACCAATTAATTGCTTTAGCTCAACCGTTGCTCAAAAGTGGCTATGGGCAGTATTTGTTGGAGTTAGTGAAGGAGGAATAATGTGCTAAGAAGATAATGTGCTAATAAGATAATGAGCTAGTGTGCTAATTAAGGAATGAAGAAATTAAAGAATGAATATGACAAAAGAAAATATGCAAATAAGATAATGTGCTTGTGTGCTAATTAAGGAATGAAGAAATTAAAGAATGAAGATGCTAATTGGGCAATATAACCTTTGCGAAACTTCTTGTACCGTTAGTACGGTATGCGAAAACCTTTGCGAAACTTATTGTACCGTTAGTACGGTATACAATAAATTAATTATTAAGACCAACTTTTTAGCGAAGCGAAAAAAAAACTACAATAATGGATAACAACAATTCAAAAATATTAGTAACGGGTGGTATTGGCTACATTGGTTCGCATACAATTGTTGACCTTATACAAAATGGATTTGATGTAATAAGTGCCGATAACCTAAGCCGTAGCGACAAAAGCATTTTGCAAGGCATAGAAAAAATTACCAACAAAACCATAAAAAACTATAAAGTAGATTTGTGTAAATATGACGATGCCAATACCATATTTATAGAAAACCCCGATATAATAGGTGTTATACATTTTGCTGCTTACAAAGCAGTAGGCGAAAGTGTAAAAAACCCCTTATTGTACTACGAAAACAATATTGATAGCCTCTTAAATATACTGCATTGTGTGCAAGAATTTGGTATACCTAACTTTGTATTTAGCAGCAGTTGCACTGTATATGGCAACCCTACTACACTGCCTGTAACCGAACAATCGGCCATACAACCTGCTACATCGCCTTACGGATATACCAAGCAAGTAGGCGAACAAATGTGTGCCGATGTAGCTAAAACTAGTGTGGCACAAATGGTACTACTACGCTACTTTAACCCTGTGGGTGCACACCTTAGCAACCATATAGGCGAACTGCCTATTGGTGTACCCCAAAACCTTGTACCTGCCATTACCCAAACTGCTATTGGCAAACTGCCACAGCTTACCATTAATGGCAATACTTACAATACTGCCGACGGTACATGCATACGGGATTATATACATGTATGCGATATAGCACATGCCCATACCTTAGCTTTACAATACTTAATAGCCGAAAAAAATAAGGAGGATGTTTCCATATTTAATTTGGGTAGTGGCACAGGTAGTACAGTGTTAGAAGTTATAAAAGCATTTGAAACTGTAAGTAAACAAACACTTAACTATACAATTGGGCCAATTAGAGAAGGCGATGTAGCTGCTATATATGCCAATAGCCAAAAGGCACAAACCGAACTAGGTTGGCATTGCCAATATAACTTACATAGCATGATGCAAACAGCTTGGGCTTGGCAGCAAAAACTAGGGAATGTGTAGTATATTTAGTACGAGGTTTAAACTGTGTAAATAGGTTTTTGCTATTATTTTATAAATATATTTTACAATTATATATAATTTGCAACGTTTACACTTGCATACACTACTATTAAGTTGTAAATTTGTACAATCAACTACTAACGTTATTCTGTATGACATATATATTACTATCATTTGGCTTGGCTGCAGTAATTACTTACTTGGCTATACCAGTAATTATAAACATTGCTATTGAAAAAAAATTGGTTGACATGCCCGATGCCCGTAAGGTGCATAGCAACCCAATACCGTCATTGGGTGGTATAGGTATATTTGCAGGGTTTATAATGGCTATACTACTTTGTTGGCCCAATCACTTAGCCGAAATTTTTACTTTGCAGTACTTAACAGCTGCAAGTTTAATTATTTTTTTTCTGGGTATGAAGGATGATATTGTTATAATAAGTCCGCTCAAAAAATTTATTGGACAGCTAGTAGCATCATGGATTATAGTGTACAAATGCAATTTGGAAATTACAAATTTTCATGGCATATTTGGTGTGTATCAATTGCCACATTTGGTTACATTGGGTATTACTTACTTAGCTATTGTGCTTATTATTAATGCATTTAACCTTATAGATGGGGTAGATGGGCTAAGTGCAACTTTAGCATTTATTAGTGCTGTTGGTTTTGCAGTTTATTTTTATGGGTTTGGTCAGGCTAACTTTGGCTTTGCTGTTATTGCTGCTGCCTTAGCAGGTGCTATTGCATCGTTTTTAATATTTAACCACCACCCTGCCAAAATATTTATGGGCGATACCGGTAGTTTGTTAGTGGGTTTAGTTAATGCAGTATTGCTTATTAAGTTTATAAGTATTGCCACGTTTGAAAGTGTAATTGCCAATAGTGTGGTACTAAATACTTCGCCAGTTGTTGGGTTATCTTTTTTATTTATTCCATTATTTGATACAGCAAGGGTGTTTACTTTACGTATACTAAAAGGCAATTCGCCCTTTAGCCCCGACCGTAGCCATATACACCATATACTGTTGGACAAAGGCCTAAGCCACAATAAAGTTACGCTTTACATAGCATTAAGTAGCTTGTTTGTAATATTATTAGCTTATGTATTTTGTACTATTGTAACCTACACTGCTGCTATTGTGTTACTAATTGTCGCTACTACTTTGTTATTTATAATTGCCTATTATTTTCCTAAAAAGAAAAATATTAGTATCTCCAAAAATAAAAATGGGGAAACAAATTCACGTATTGTAAATATTGCCCGTGATGCAATAATGTAGTTTTTTTTAATCACAATTATCCAACCATTTTTTTATTACTTTTGTAAAAAACAAATCTAACTTTTTGTAGGTTTGTGTATAATATTGTATACAAAAATAATAGTAATATGAACGATACTTTAGCAGCTATAATTACAAATGCAACCGATATAATGAAAAAAGCTATTAGCCACTTAGAGGCTGAATTGCTTAAAGTAAGAGCTGGCAAAGCTAACCCCAACATAGTAGATGGTATAGTAGTGGATTACTACGGCAACCCTACACAAATAAGCCAAGTAGCCAATGTAATAGCAGCCGATGCCCGTACACTAACCATACAACCTTGGGAAAGAAATATGTTGCAACCCATAGAAAGAGCCATTATAAATGCCAACCTTGGTATTAACCCTCAAAATGATGGTATAATGGTACGCTTATTTATGCCGCCACTAACCGAAGAACGACGAAAAGAGTTGGTAAAAAAAGCAAATAACGAAGGCGAACAAGCAAAAATAAGTATTAGAAACATTAGACGTGATGCCATAGAACAAGTAAAAAAACAACAAAAAGATGGCACTAGTGAAGATGATTGTAAAGATGCTGAAACCACCCTACAAAACCTTACCGATAAGCATATAACACAGGTAGAAAAATGCCTTGAAGCTAAAGAGAAAGAAATAATGACAGTATAATCATAAACTATTTGCGCCCCAAAGGGGCTAAATATTTAATTTCGGTGGGGTGAAATACCTCGTAATACGTGTTTTTATTTTAGGTAAATGTTTTTAGTTTTGTTAAGTTGTATATCACAATTAATATGAAATCATATTTTAAACCATTGATGTTGTTTATACTACTATTTCAAATTATTATTTGTAATGCTCAAGTTAAAAAATCGATAAATATTGATACTAAGAGTGAAGCGTTAAAATTTTCATTACAAGTAATAAAAACATTATTTGAAAATAATTGTAGCAGATATTTAAAAAACTTTAATGACACTATTTATAATTTTTCTGATAATAAAGTAATTAAAGTTGTAACATATAAAGATGTTATTTGTACATCGTACTCCCGAGCCATAAGAGATAAGCGTTTTACTTATAATAATTATTTGCTAAACTTTAAAACTCAAGTATTTACCCAAAAGGAAATTATTTTAAAACATCCTGAAATTAAAATGGGCGGTGGTTTTTTACCATTGGAATCTGACTTTATTTTTGTAGGTAACCTTGCAAGGTTAAAATCAACTGACTCTTTTAATTTAATTTGGGATGATATGTTCGGGTTTGTAGTGCGGAAGATAAAAGGTTCATGGAAAATTATTTCAATAGGAGGTTGATTAAAAAAAATTTTTAGTTCTTAGAGGAATACTTTAAATTTTTAGTAACAAGTGTTAAATATTTTTTAGCCGTAGGCATATTAACAAAAATACAATTAACATTGTAAACTATTATTGATACTACTATATAAAAACTACACTGCCCCACTAAATTGGTTTAAAAACCGTACATCGTTTTCGCTGAATAGCCTTAAATCTTTTATTTGATATTTAAGCATTGTAATACGTTCAACACCCATACCAAATGCAAAGCCTGTATATTTGTTGCTATCAATAGTACAATTATCGAGTAAGTTAGGGTGTACCATACCGCAGCCCAATATTTCAACCCAACCCGTATGTTTACATACATTGCAACCTTTGCCACTGCATATTAAGCAGCTTATATCCATTTCGGCACTTGGCTCAGTAAAGGGGAAATAACTTGGCCTAAACCTTACTTTTACATCGGTTCCAAACATCTCTTTTACAAAAAAATAAAGGGTTTGTTTTAGGTCGGCAAACGATACATTATCATCAATATATAAGCCCTCCACTTGGTGAAAAAAACAGTGAGCTCTGGCACTTATAGTTTCATTTCGGTACACCCTACCTGGGCATATAATTCTAATAGGTAAGTTCCCCTTTTCCATTTCACGTACTTGTACACTACTGGTATGTGTACGTAGCATCCAAGCTGGTGTTTGGTTTATATAAAAGGTATCTTGCATATCTCTTGCAGGATGGTTTTCGGGTAAGTTAAGTGCAGTAAAGTTGTGCCAATCATCTTCTATTTCTGGGCCTTCGGCTACACTAAAGCCTAAGCGGCTAAATATGCTTACTATCTGGTTTCGTACCAAACTTATGGGGTGTCTACTGCCCTGTGGCAAAGCATCGGCAGGTAAGCTTACATCAATTATAGTGGTATTGGTAATACTAGCATTTTGATCCTTTAAGGTTTCCCATTTTTCTTCTGCCAATATTTTTATCTCATTTAGCATTTGCCCCACTGCTTTTTTTTGATCATTGGGTACATCTTTCATAATACCCATAAGCTCTTTTATGCTGCCTTTGGTACCTAAGTATTGTATTCTAAATGTTTCGGCTACATCGGTATTAGTGGGTATATAATTTTGTATAGCTGCTTTTACATCGGCAATTTTTTGTAATACTACTTCCATAGTGCAAATATATAATAATTATCAATCGTCAATTGTAAATGATAATTAACTTTGTAACCATGCAGGAATATTTACAACCTATACCACTACAAACTATATTGGGTGATGCTACCTACAAAAAAGGGCAATACGGCAACGAAATTGATTGTTATGCTACACAGTTTCCCCAATGGGAAAATGCATCAATTATACTAGTAGGCGTTAACGAAGAACGTGGCAAAGGCATTACACAACAACAAGATGATACAACTGCCATAAGAAAACAATTGTACAACTTATACTGTTGGCATACTGAACTTAAAATTTGCGATATTGGTAATATTATAAATGGTAAAAAGCTAACCGATACTTATGCAGCATTGCAACAAGTATTAAGCGAACTACAAGCAGCAAATAAAACTGTAATAATATTGGGCAACAGCCACGATATTACAACACCACAATACCAATCATTTGTTATAAACCAACAGCAAATAGAAGCTACCTGTATAGATGCCTGTATGGATTTGAGTATGGAAAGTATATTTGCTAACGACAACTTTTTGTTGCCTATGCTAACTGGCGAACCTAATTATATAAGGCATTATAACCATGTTGGTTTTCAAAGCTACTTTGTACACCCAACTATGATGGATACTTTAAACACCCTACGGTTTGACTGTTACCGAGTAGGCAAAGTAAGAGAACACTTGGCGGAATATGAACCCATATTTAGAAACAGCAATATGGTTAGTATTGATGTAAATGCTTTGCAGCACAGTGTAATGCCATGCAATACACTTACACCTAATGGCTTTGCTGGCGATGAGGCTTGCACCCTTGCTAAGTATGCAGGTATGAGTACCGCACTACAAAGTATAGGTATATATAATTACAAAAATGCTAACGATGTACACCAACTTGGTGCTACACAAATAGCTCAAATGATTTGGTACTTTATTGATGGGCGTAATACATTACTGCATGAAAATGCTATAACCCAACTACAATACTATAAAGAATATACCACTGCATTTTCGGATATCAGCATTACATTTTACCAAAATATAAAAACAAAAAGGTGGTGGATGCAGCTGCCTAACCATACCTATACTGCCTGTAGCTACAACGATTATTTGCTTGCAAGTAATAACGAAATACCAGAACGTTGGCTACGTACACAAGAACGTAATTTGTAAACTTATTACCTCACCCCAATATAAATTAAAAGCCTTGCTTAGTTTTTTAAAAAAAATATTTGCTACTCCTAATTATAAAGCCTTACTACAACATGGTGCAATAATTATAGATGTAAGAACCCCCAATGAGTATGATAATGGGCATATACGAAATGCAAAAAATATACCTTTGGATAAACTAAACATAAACATTACCTACCTAAAAAAAATGAATTGCACTATTATATGTTGCTGTGCTAGTGGTGCCAGAAGCGGTAGAGCAGTAGCACAACTTAAAGCTAATAATATAACGGCTATTAATGGAGGTAATTGGCAAATGCTTGGCAAACGAATTAATTAAAAACTTTGTACAAAAAAAAAGCTACCCACCTATATTGCTATAAGGAGTAGCTCTTTACTAAATAACTAAAACAGAGAGAATCTTTAAATATAATGGAATAAATATTTTTAAGTAGAACTATTTTTTGTTTGAACAAATTTAGTAAAAAATAATCGAAACTTCCAAATATTTTTAAACTTTTTTGTAAAATAGTTTAAAAATCATTTTTTTGACTTTAAAACCTCAATTTAATTCAATCCTTCATTAACTTTTTAATCCTTGTTTTCTTTGGCCATTGCAGTAAACTCATCTACTGATACAGCTTGTGGGGTAGTACTTACTTTGGTAATAGCCCAATCAAATAATTTTTCTGTTACTACACGGTGGTAGGTATCTTCCACAAATTTTTTGTCGCTTAGCATTTTAGTTGCATAATCCTCCACCCAAGTATGGGTTTCGCTAAGCTCATTTATACCCATATAACCCATTAGTTGCTTACGGGCAAAGTCTTTTATATCATCTTGGTCGGCTTTTATATTTTGCTCTTTACACAAAGTATCGCTTATAAGTGTCCATTGTAAGCTTTTGGCAAATTGTGGAAATTCTAACTCCACCTCTTCGGCAGTACTTGGTTTTTCTCTACCAGTTTGCATCCATTTTTTCAAAAATGTTTCGGGTAGTGTAACAGTATTATTATTTACCAAATAATGGTATATATCGTCCTGTAATTTATTTTTAGTTTGTACAGCCCAATAATTTTCAATTTCTGCTTTTAATGCTTCTTTTACGCCATCTTCGGTTGTTACGTTACCATTAGGAAATGCAGCAGCATAAAATGCTTCGTCCATTACACTTAGTTCGGTATAATTTATTTTAGTAATTTTCATTACAAAATGTTTACTTGCATCACCTTCAGTAAGCTTCATATCCTGTAGGGTAAATGCCAATTCTTTATCGTCAAAGGCTTGGTTTAATGCAAATGTAATGGTATCATTCACTTTTTTACCCATTAATTCAGTTTGGTATTTTTGGGTAAAATATTTTACTACAAATGAGTTTGTTTGTTCTACTGCACCTTCGTCTAGTTCACCATTCTCATTGCTTTTAGTTAGTGTTACAGTAAGGTTATTGTCCAGTTTATCTACTATATCACAATCTACTATTTTGCCAAATTTTTGTTGTAGCCTTTCCACTTCAGTAGCTACCATTTCGTCGGTTACGGTTATTTTATATTCTGTAAGTTTAGCACTGCTTAGGTCTGTAACAGTTAGTGTTGGTCTAAGTCCTATTTCAAAACTAAATGTATAATCAGCAGGGTTATTACAATCAATTTTGCTCATATCATTATCGTCACTAGCTATTGGCTGAGCAAATATGTCTAACTTTTCGCTTTGCAAATAATCAATTAATCCTTTTTCAATATCTTTAAGTACAATGTCGTTAAATAGTGCTTGACCGTACATTTTTTTTACCAACCCAGTGGGTACCATACCTTTTCTAAAGCCAGGCATATTAGCATTTTTGCTTTGGTCTTTTAGGGCTTTATCAAAGTTAGGTAAGTAATCGTTTGTTGTAATAAGTACCGATATTTTGTCGTGTTGGAGGCCAATATTTTGCCGTGTAACTGTTGCCATTTTGTATAACTATATGCTTCTGATGAAGCTTTTTAGTATGCTATAATTAATAACCCATTAATTATAAGCATAGTTTGTATTTAAAAAAAACCAATCCGCCAAAGGCGGACTGGGGTTTTGTTGCTGTCCGGATGATAGGACTCGAACCTACACACCTTGCGGCACCAGATCCTAAGTCTGGCGTGTCTACCAATTCCACCACATCCGGTTGTTTTTGTTTAATTTAGGATTGCAAAGTTAAGGTTTTGGTTTGTAACCGCAAATATATATTTGAAGTATCAAGTACCCTTTAATTATACAAGTTATTTACAATGTGGTGTACTATACTGCATTACTTTGTGATAGTTTTGTGATAGTTAAGTACAATATTTATGCATTGGTACATAATTGCTTTTTTTACACAAATAAACAAAATACCCCTAACACATTTATATGACCAAAGTATTAATAATAGAAGATGATAAGCACATACAAGAACTACTCAACATACATTTGTTAGATTTGAATTGTACTGTTGTAAAAGAGGCAGACGGCTTACTAGGATACGACCTATTACTCACCCAAACTTGGGATTTGCTTATACTTGATTTAATGTTGCCAAGTATGAATGGACTCGATATTTGTAAAAAAATAAGAACCCTTAATAAACAATTGCCCATACTAATGCTAACCGCAAAAAGTGAAGAAATTGATAAACTATTGGGCTTAGAAATAGGTGCAGATGATTACCTCACCAAACCATTTAGCATTAGAGAATTTATAGCAAGGGTAAAAGCGTTATTACGCCGTTCAGAAATTCAATACGATGCAATTAATAGTCAAAATATATTAAAGTTTGATGATGGTAATTTGCAAATAGATATAGAGAAACACCAGGTACTTTGCAAAGGTAAAAAAGTTGACCTTACCGTAAAAGAGTTTAAGCTATTAGCATTACTAGTAAGCAAACCGGGCAAAAGCTATACAAGAGAAAACCTACTTAACTTAGTGTGGGGCTACGAGTTTACAGGATATGAACATACCGTAAATTCGCATATTAACAGATTGCGAATGAAAATAGAACCCAATATTAATAACCCTACTTACATTCAAACTATTTGGGGTGTGGGTTACCGCTTTTCCGATACTAATTAAAAAATGACTTCATTTTTTTTGCAAAAAAAATAAAACTAAATATGAAAGAGTTACGCCATTCCTTATATTGGAAATTAGCAGGTTTACTACTAATTATACTTACCTTATTAAGCATTGTTTTTTATATACTTACTGTAAATACTAGTAAAAAATATTTTGATGAAACAACACAACAACTTAACGAAAACGTAGCAGCACACTTACTACAAGAAGTACCACCCTTTAAAAACGGTAGTGTAAATGAAGAGGCATTAGGAAAAATAATGCATAGCATGATGGCTGTAAATCCTAATATTGAAGTGTATTTGTTAGGCAAAGAGGGTGAAATATTATCGTTTGTGGTATTGGATAAAAAAGTAAAACTAAAAGCAGTAAACCTTGCACCAATTAAGGAATACCTACAGCATAAAAAATTAGTGTATGGCGACAACCCTAGGTTGCCTGGCAAAAAAACTATATTTTCTGTATCGCCAGTTGTGGAAAATAACGATACAATTGGCTATGTATATTTAACCCTTAATAGTGAACAAAATGAAGAAATTGCAGCTACCTTAAAAGATAGTTTTATGTTAACCATAGCCATAAGGTATTTTGCTATTACGCTTATTGCCACTGCAATCATTAGCTTATTATTATTATGGTTGTTGGTTCGTAACCTATCGGGTATAATGACAATGATAAAGCAATTTAGCAAAGGCGACCATACAGCAAGAGTACAAATATATGGTAAAGGCGAACTAGCCAATGTAGCCTTAAGTTGCAACCAAATGGCCGATAAAATAGTTGCTAATATAGAACAACTTAAAGAGGTAGATACCTTAAGGCGTGAATTGATAGCCAACATATCACACGACTTACGTACCCCGGTAGCCATTATACATGGCTATGCCGAAACATTAGTAATGAAAGCCGAGCAACTTACTAACGAAAAGCAACAAGAATATATAGGTATTATTATAAGTACCGCCGAAAAATTAAAAATACTAATGGCCGATTTATTTGAACTATCTAAACTAGAAGCTAAACAAATAAAACCACAAAAAGAGCCCTTTCAAATAATAGACTTATTAATGGATATGAGTAATAGGTTCAAAATACTATCAGCCCCCAAAAATATAAACTTTAATACCAGCTTCGATAAAAACTTACCACTTGTATATGCCGACCTTAAAATGATTGAAAGGGTATTGCAAAATTTGGTTGACAATGCTATAAAATTTACACCAACAAATGGTGAAATAGCTGTAAAGGTTGCCAAACAAACTGATGGTATTAAAGTAGCCATTACTAATAATGGTAATGGAATAGCAAAGGATGATTTGCCAAAAATATTTAGCCGATATTACAAAACTAATAATAGTGTAAACAATAGTGGTACAGGGTTAGGCTTAGCCATAGTTAAAAATATACTAGAGCTACACAACGTTGCTATAGAGGTGGAAAGTATAGAAAATGAATTCACTACATTTTCTTTTTTACTTAAAAGTGAACAATTAAATTAATAGCTTATAAGTACACTTATAGTACACATTTGTTATTGTATTGTGATACATATTTGAGTACTTTATGGTAAGGTATTGTAAAACAAGGTTTAACCATTTTGATATTTTATTGTATAGTAATAAACACAATTAATATATTGAAATGAAGTATGAACTATAAAAATATAAACCCCTATGAAAACTGAGGCTATTTCAAAACATAATGCCTATTTAAAGTATAGGATGTTTTGATAATTTAATTGTTTTGTTTGTTTTGTTTATTTATGTTAAGTGGTGCAAGTAACAGCACCACTTTTTTTGTACCCTATTTTTTTTATTACCAAGGTAAAATGTATTGTTATAATTATTAGTAACAAACCATTTGGCAATAGCCAACTATATAACAAAATACTTGTTAAAATTGGTGGTAAAGCTACAAATGCTTTGTATTTTTACACACAGTTATTAATATTTGCAATACATGAACATACAACAAGGTACACTATTGAGCAACATCAACTTGCCTAGCGATTTAAAAAAATTAACAAAAGAGCAACTCCCCATACTTTGCGATGAGCTACGCCAATATATAATTGATGTGGTAAGCGTACACGGTGGGCATTTTGCTGCAAGCCTCGGTGTAGTGGAGCTTTCGGTAGCATTACATTATATTTATAACACACCTTACGACCAATTGGTATGGGATGTAGGCCACCAAGCTTATGGTCATAAAATATTAACTGGTAGAAAAGATAATTTTGAAACCAATAGAAAATATGGCGGATTAAGTGGCTTTCCTAAACGTAGCGAAAGTGAATATGATACCTTTGGAGTAGGGCATAGCAGCACAAGTATAAGTGCTGCATTAGGTATGGCAATGGCAGCCAAATATAAAGGCGAAGACCGCAAAGCTGTAGCCATTATTGGCGATGGTAGTATGACTGCTGGTATGGCATTTGAAGCTATGAACCATGCCGGTGTAAGTGATAGTGATGTACTTATAATACTTAACGATAATTGTATGAGTATTGATCCCAATGTAGGTGCATTAAAAGAGTATTTAACCGATATAACCACCTCACCAACTTACAATAAAGTAAAAGATGATGTTTGGAACTTGTTAGGCAAACTACCTGTGGGTAAGCAATTTACCCGTAGTATGGCACACAAACTTAACGAGGGTATGAAAGGTATGGTGAGTAGTAGTGCTAATTTATTTGAAGCCTTAAAACTTCGTTACTTTGGCCCCATAGATGGGCATAATATTAGTAAGTTAATAGAAACTTTAAAAGATTTAAAAAATATACCAGGACCCAAAATATTGCATATTGTAACCGTAAAAGGCAAAGGCTATGCATTAGCCGAAAAAGACCAAACCCTTTGGCATGCACCAGGTTTGTTTGATAAAGTAACGGGTGAAATAGCCAAGAAAACATTTGACTTACCACAACCTATGAAATACCAAGATGTATTTGGGCATACTTTGGTTGAACTAGCAGAAAAAAATGATAAAATATGGGGTGTTACACCTGCAATGCCAAGTGGTAGTTCACTTAAGTATATGATGGCTGCCATGCCTAACCGTGCTGTTGATGTTGGTATATGTGAGCAACATGCTGCCACATTTAGTGCTGGTTTAGCTACTCAAGGGTTGCGACCATTTTGTAATATATACAGTAGTTTTATGCAAAGAGCTTATGACCAAGTAGTGCATGATATTGCTATACAAAACCTACCTGTGGTGCTGTGTTTGGATAGGGCAGGCCTTGTAGGCGAAGATGGCCCAACACACCATGGCTGTTACGATATACCCTATATGCGATGCATACCCAATATAATAGTTAGTGCACCAATTAACGAAAAAGAATTGCGTAACTTAATGTACACTGCACAACTAGAAGAAACTCAAAACCCATTTGTAATAAGGTATCCGAGAGGCGAAGGTGTATTGCCTAATTTGCAAAAAGACACAATGGCTACTGCATTTCCTATGGAAAAAATAACAATAGGGAAAGGACAAAAGCTTAAAGATGGTGAGGAAATTGCAATACTCACATTTGGGCATCCTGGCAACTTTGCTGCCCAAGCCATACGAGATGTAAAAGCCGAAGGCTTAAACCCTGCACATTATGATATGCGATTTGCCAAACCAATAGACGAAACAATGTTACACGAAGTATTTTCAAAATTTACAAAAATAATAACCGTAGAAGATGGTACAGTAGTAGGAGGCTTTGGCTCAGCAATATTAGAATTTATGCAGCAACATAATTACACTGCTCAAGTACAAATATTGGGCATACCCGACCGCTTAGTAGAGCATGGCACTCCCAAACAATTATATGCCGAATGTGGCTACGATACCTCTGCAATAAAAACAGCTATACAGGCTATGGCACACAAAGCAGCATTAGTATTGGAGAGGGTTTAGGGGTGAGTAAAATATTATATGTATACTCTTATGAAACTAAGGGTTTTGGTTTTCTTTATTACGCATTTTTAATTGTTACTGTATTAGTGTGGTTCTATTTTTGTTATGTTAATGTTGGTGAAATTATTAATCAACTAAGTGGACAAAATACATATTTGAAACAACGAACAAATTTTACTTTGAATCAAGCTGTTTTTTATTATTCAATTTGGCTTGTAATATTTATTGTGGCAATTTATTTTTTAATTTATAGCATTATTAAGCAACAGAACAAAACTGTCATACTGTGGTCTTTGGCAATTTGAATATTGTTACTATCTAGTTATTGTATTGATAGTTTGTTTTTCAATACATTAACCTAAAGCATTTTATCTTTACGTTATGATTACCCTACCCACCACCACCAAAGCCATACTGTTTGATTTGGGTGGTGTGTTGCTTAATTTGCAGTTGCATAAAACGTTTACAGCCTTTGAACAATTAGGGTTGTACAACTTTAGTAAAGAGTTTGATAGTTATAGCGGTAGCCCATTTATTGAGCAGTTTGAAGAGGGCAAAATAACCTCCGAACAGTTTGTAGAAACTATAAAAAGTAGGTGTAACCCCAACACTACAACTGCACAAATATTAACAGCTTGGAATGCCATGTTGGGCGAATTTCCATTAAAAAAATTAGCATTGTTGCAGCAATTAGCTAAGCAATATAAGCTACTCTTATACAGCAATACCAATGCTTTGCATGTAGCACATTTGCACCTGTATTACAACAATTTATTTGGCAACAATACTATGCAACATTTATTTGAAAAAATGTATTTTTCCAACGAAGTTGGTATACGAAAGCCCAACCCAGAGGGCTTTACATTTATATTAAATGAGCAACACCTAGAGCCAAACCAAGTATTTTATATTGACGATGGTAGCATGCATATAGCTGCAGCAAAGGCTTTGGGCTTACACACTTACCTTACACCACAAAATGCCGATTTAATAGTTAAAGGCTTTAACGATTAATGCATAATAAACTTTTAATAATTTCAAAATTTATTATAAGTAACCATAATGGTAGGTAAGTCTATTTGTTATCATTCGCAAAGTCATTCATAATATCGGTAAGGTATTGTACACTACTTATGGGCAATGCATTATAAAGGCTTGCCCTAAATCCACCCACACTTCTATGCCCTTTAATGCCATAAATATTTGCAGCTTTACAAACAGCTTCAAATTTTGTCTCTAACTCTTCATTTTTCATTACAAAGCATACATTCATTTTACTTCTATCTTCCAAGGCTACTGTAGGTTGGTATATTGGGTTAGCATCAAGGGTTTTATATACCAACTCCGCTTTAGCATTATTAAGTTTTTCTACAGCTACTATACCACCCATTTGCTTTATCCATCGTAAGGTAAGCATAGCCACATATATGGCAAATACTGGTGGTGTGTTAAGCATACTACCATTGGCAATATGGTTATTATAATCTAGTATTGTAGGTATTTTTCTGTCAACTTTAGTCAATATATTTTTATTAATTACTACCAAATTTACACCTGCTGCTCCCATATTTTTTTGTGCACCTGCATATATAATTCCAAATTTATTGTAGTCGAGTGTACGGCTTAATATATCGCTACTCATATCAGCTACTATTGGTATTCCACTTTTGTAAAATGCCTCAAAGTTGTGCCACTGTGTGCCATATATGGTATTGTTGCTTGTTAGGTGTACATACTTAGCATGTGGCGGTATAGTAAAGTTTTTGGGTAAATGTGTATAATTGTCATCTTTGCTACTACAAATAACCTCCACAGTACCATAATCTTTTGCCTCTTTTATAGCTTTATCTGCCCATACACCAGTATTGGTATAAGCAGCAGTATCAGTATTGTTAAGTATATTAAGTGGCACTTGCATAAACTGTGTGGTAGCACCACCATGCAAAAAAAGTACTTCATAGTTACTATTAAGCTGCATTAATTCTTTTACCAAACTTTGTGCTTCATGCAATACAGCTTCAAATTGGGGTGTTCTATGCCCAATTTCAAGTATTGATAAGCCCGTATTATTAAAATTAACTACTGCATTACTAGCCTCGGTATACACGTTTTGGGGCAATATAGATGGCCCAGCATTAAAATTATGAATCATTATGCAAAAATAAATTAATTAGCCAACTAGCCACTCATATATTTTTTGAAGTTAGTTATATAAAAATAATTTATATTTGAGATGTAAATAATGTTGTTTGTTGAAATATTTTTATTTTTTGTAAAAAAAACAATACAAAATTTTAATTTCATCGTTAATTGCATTTTATCAAATTATATAAATTAAAATTAAATGGATAAAAATTTACGCCAACTTTTTACTTTTATTTTTACTCTTTTTGTTGCTGTAAGTACAGCACAAATAAGTACTCAAAATGAGAAAATTGCTCTTGATTTGGTTAAGCAACACCGTACCGATATTGGGCTATCCATGTTCGATATTGTAAACACTAAAGTAAATGCAAGTTATACCGATAATGTGTCGGGTGCTCAATTAGTATATTTGCAACAAACTTACAAAGGTGTAGCAGTGTATAACCAATTGCAAGTATTAGCCTTTAAAAACAACCAATTGGCTAGCAAACAAGGCAATAGAATTAATGTAGAAAAACTTACAAAGTATGCAAACGAAATACCAACCTTAAGTGCCGAAATTGCCCTAACTTATGCTTTAGCTAACAAAAATATAACGGCTCCCAAGTCGCTCATTTTGGCAACGCCAATACCCAACAATTACAATAAATATACCTATGGTAAATTAGGCATAAGTAACACCGATATTACAGCCGAACTACTATGGATACCTAATGATGATGCCACTACAGTGCAATTAGGTTGGCAAATAAATGTAGCTCCAACACTACAATCTGACAATTGGTTAATACGTGTAAATGCCAGCACAGGGGCTATAATAGGTGCTACCAACCTTACTGTATATTGTAATTGGGATGGCGAAAAAAATACAGCAACACACCAACAAACACACCAACACATAACCAATGTTGAGGCGGATAATACACCACAAATAATTAATACACCAACAAACAATAAGCAACCTAATAGCCCCAACCTTGTAGGTACAGCTAACTATTTGGTAATACCTTACCCATTAGAAGCTCCATCATTTGGAGCAGCCGCTATACGTACCAACCCGTGGGCAATGTCGCCGGGCAATGCTACTACACTTGGTTGGCATAACGATGGTACTATTGATTACACTATTACACGAGGCAATAATGTATGGAGTAAAGAAGATAGGTTGGGCAATAACAGTACAGCTGGTTTGCCTGCAACTTCTACTACTTCACCCGACCCTTTAAATTTTAATTTTACCCCTGATTTTGCAACACAACCAATTACTGGCAACAATCAACCATTTGCCATTACCAACTTATTTTACCTCAATAATATAATACACGATATTACTTATAACTACGGCTTTACAGAAGCAGCTGCTAACTTTCAAAAAGATAACCTTGGCAGAGGTGGCCTAGGTAACGATTTTGTATTTGCCGATGCACAAGATGGTAGCGGTAGCAACAATGCCAACTTTAGCACACCAGCCGATGGCAGCAATGGTCGTATGCAAATGTTTTTATTTGGCGGTTCACCGCAAATAGATGGCGACCTTGATGCAGGTGTAGTATACCACGAATATGGGCATGGTATTACCCATAGGCTTACCGGCGGCCCTAATGGGGGTGCAGGTTGTATGGGCAATAAAGAAAGAGGCGATGAGGGTTGGAGTGATTACTATGGCTTAATGTTAACAACCAATTGGGCAACTGCATTAATTAGCGATGGCTTTACCAAACCCCGTGGTATAGGTACTTATGTACAAGGGCAAGGGCCTACAGGTTCAGGTATTCGTAATTATCTTTATTGTACCAATTTAGCTGTTAATCCACTCACTTATGCCAACATGAGCGGCACAAGTAGTGGTGGTCAGGTACATAATATTGGCGAAATATGGTGCTCTACCATTTGGGATATGACTTGGAATATTATACAAACCACAGGTATTAACCCCAATCTTTTTAATGCAGCTGGCACAGGTGGTAACACTATTGCACTAAAGTTGGTAATATTAGGTGAAAAATTACAGAAGTGTAGCCCAGGATTTTTAGACAGCAGAGATGGTATATTAGCAGCCGACCAAATATTATATAATGGTGCTTACCATTGCCAAATAGTAGCTGCCTTTGCAAGGCGAGGTATGGGTTTTGATGCCTTACAAGGCCTATCAAGCAGCACAAGTGATCATACACCTGGGTTTTCACAAGAGGAATCTAACATGCAATTAACCCAAACAGTAACCCAACAATCCGAAGGCGCTAATATAACATATACTAACACTGTAAAGGCATTTTGCGTAGCACTTAATAATTATACACTTACCGATACTTTGCCACTTAACGTAACTTATGTAAGCGGTGGTACTTATAATGCAAGTAATAGGGTGGTTAGTTTTCCTGTAAATTTAGCTATTGGTGCTTCGCAAAATTATAGCTTTACTGTAACTGTAAACAGTGGCAGTTATTTTACACCTATTAATGTGTTTGAAGATGTAGTAGCCACCAATACTATACCAAGTACTTGGACCCGTACTACAACAACTACAGCAAATTGGGCAAGCTCAACAGCAAGGTTTCACACCGCTCCTTACTCTTATTATTCTACTAACTTAAATATACCTAGCGATCAACAATTATTTAGTACCACAGCAATTGCTTTAGGTGCTACACCACCCGATTTAACATTTTGGCATTACTATGCTACCGAAAGTACTTATGATGGCGGCATATTAGAAATTAGCACCGATAATGGTTCCACCTACTCACAAGTTCCTAATGCTGCATTTACTACTGGTGGGTATACTGGCACTATGGATGCAAGTACAATATTGGCTGGCAAACAAGCATGGACGGGTAGCAATGGTGCATTTACAAAAGTAACCTTACCATTAACTGCTTATGCTAACCAAAATATTAAAATTAAATTTAGGTCAACTACCGACGATGGTACTAATGCCGAAGGTTGGTATGTAGATGATATTGCTATTAAAAAAACTGCTATTGTTGAAATAAAAAGTAACTTATTTAATGGTACTAACAAGCTAGTACAAGTAGCCGATACATTTACTGTAATAACACCAAACCCTAATTGCCAAACACTTGCAGCACAACCAACCAACAAAGTAGCCTGTAGCAATACCGCTACTAGCTTTGCTGTAAATGTAGTAGGTACGGGTGTAATCACTTACCAATGGCAAGAGAGTATTAATGCCACAGCAGCATTTACCAACATTACAAATGGTGGAGTATATAGTGGTGCTACAACCAATACATTAATGCTAAGTAATATACCCGTGGGGCTCAATAATTATAGGTACCGTTGTGTAGCCACTGGTGGCTGCCCTGCCTTGAGTAGCAACCCTGCCACACTTACTGTTAATACACAAATTACAGTAGCTACTGTACCTGCCAATGTTACTATATGCAGTACAGGCAATACTAGCTTTGCTGTAACAGCAACTGGCACTGCACCTACTTACCAATGGCAAGTTAATAATGGTACAGGCTTTGTTAATATTACTGGTGCTACGTTAAGTACCTTAGCTTTAAATAGTGTAACCACAAGTATGAATGGTAACCAATACCGATGTGTGGTAAGTGGTGCTGCACCTTGTAGTAGCATTAACTCAGCGGTTGCTACATTAAGTGTAAGCGCTCAACCAACTATTAGTTTAACTGCTTCGCCTTACTATACACTGTTTCCTGGGTTAAGTACTACGCTTACTGCTAATAGTTCTATTACGGGTACTAATGTTACGTATAATTGGTTTTACAATTCAAATGCATTTACCAATAATACCAATACATACTTAGTTAATATTAATAAAATAGGCACTTACAAAGTAAATGTAGTTGACAATGTAAATGGCTGTACCAACACCTCGGCAGATGTTGTAATTAAAGATTCAGCCTCTACCAAATTATTTATATACCCTACACCAAACGATGGTAGGTTTACCGTGGCTTATTATAATAGTAGTGCAACCGTTACCAAACAAAGTATTGTAATATATGATGCTAAAGGCTTTACGGTATTTAACCAAACCTTTGTTGTAAACCAAACTTACCAATTGCATGCTATTGACTTACGCCGCAATAGAGGTGGAGTATATTATGTAGCTTTGTTTGATATTAATGGTAAACGCCTAGCAACAGGACACGTATCGATTATAAAATAATTAAATACAAAGTAATTGTACAACAAATTACAGTCCATTTTGTATTAGGGTTAATTAGGGTTAAATGCATTTGCCATAGCAATTATAATGTAATTACAGTAAAACTACATTAAGATGCAATTGCTATTAATTATAAAAACGGATTAAATAACAATTATGAATATGAAAAAATTGACGTTAAAAAAATCCCTAATAATATTAGGTATTGTGTTGGCTGCGGTTAGTGTAACTTTTGCTATAAAGCATAAAATAAATAGCCACCAAACAGAGGAATATGCCGAGAATGAAGAGGGCGAAAACGAGGAATATGATGGTCCCGATAAGGCAGCTGCTTTTCAGCAAAATAGAACAAAAAATGTGAGTACTGGCAAAGTGTCGGCAAAAGATAAGTGGAAAGCTATAGCCGAAACTAAATTATTGAAAGAAAATGCTTCAGCTTACAGAACCGAAGCAACAAGTTGGATAGAACGAGGACCATATATAGATGCCCCTGGCCCAAGTGGTAATTCACGACCGCCAAATACATCTACCGGAGGTAGAATGAGGTCAATACTGGTAGATTCACTTGACCCTACACACAAAACAATATGGGCTGGTAGCGTAGCAGGTGGGTTGTGGAAAACAACCGATATAACATTAGCACCTGCAAACTGGCAATTGGTTAACGACTTTTTGAGTAATTTGGCGGTAGCCGATATATGCCAGGACCCTACAAATGGTAACATTATGTACATGGCTACTGGCGAAAGTTATTTTAATTCCGATGCGGTGCAAGGCGTTGGTGTATTTAAAAGCACCGATCATGGTGTAACGTGGAACTTACTACCAAGTACTACTAATTATCTTAATAGTACAAGAATATTGTGCGATTATTTGGGCAATATTTACTTAGCCACTAATGGCAATGGCTTACTACGATCAACCAACGGTGGTACAAGTTGGACTACTATTACACCCTCAGGTTTAAGTAATCGTATTTGCGATTTGGAAATAAGCTCTACTGCAGTAGCAGGGCGATTACACGTAGTAGCAGGCATTTTTTCAACACAAAATTATAGATTTACCGATATTCCAATTACCGCTACAAGTGCCGATTGGAATACCCCTAATACACCATTTGTAGGTGGCTCACAAAGAGCAGAAATTGCTGTAAGAGGTAATGTGTTGTATGCACTACCTGTAAACTCGGCATACCAAGTACCCGTTATATACAAATCAACCAATGGTGGTAATGTATGGACACCTACCGATGGGCAACCCCTTAGTAACTGGGCAAGTGGGCAAGGTTGGTATTCACTATCAGTATCAATAAGCCCTGCCGACGTTAATCAAGTAATAGTAGGTGGGTTAGATTGCCATAAAACATCGGATGGCGGACAATCATGGACAAAAATATCGAGTTGGGTGGGTACAGCCGGCCCTTATGTACACGCCGATCAACACGATATAGCTTGGTACGATAACGGCACAAAACTAATATTTGCATGTGATGGTGGTATACATTACTCAACTAACGGTGGCACTACCATTACTGATAGAAACATTGGCTTAAGAATTAAACAATTTTACTCAGTAGCTATACACCCAACAACAACAGATTACTTTATAGCAGGTGCACAGGATAATGGTACACACCAACTTACCCAACCAGGGTTAGGTGTAAGTACCGAAATAACAGGGGGCGATGGTGCTTATGTAGCTATTGATCAAGATGAGCCACAGTATCAATTTGGTGCTTATGTATATAACCAATATAGGCGAAGTACCAATGGTGGTGCTAACTGGACCAGCATTAACTTTAGTGGTAGTACGGGTCAGTTTATTAACCCATTTGGTTATGATAATGTAGGCAATAAATTATATGCTTGCCAGAACAATGGCAACTACCTACGTTGGGATAACCCACAAACAGGTAATACCAATACTATTATTACTATTGGTGCATTTAACTCAGCTCAAGTTGGGGCGGTATATGTATCACCTACGGTGCCTAACAGAGTGTTTTTTGGCACCACAGGAGGCAGGGTAGTACAGGTAGATAATGCCGACCAAGCCGTACCAACCGAACTAAATATAAGTGCACCTACAATGCCTGTTGGCAATTATGTAAACTGTATTAACTCTGGCAACACAGAGCAAAACCTAGTGGCCACATTTACCAATTATGGTATTAATAATATATGGATTACTACTAATGGTGGTACTAGTTGGACTACCGTTGATGGCAACTTGCCTAACATGCCAGTGTATTGGGCTATATACAACCCATTTGACAATAATAAAATGATAATAGCTACCGAAACTGGTGTATGGGAAACTGATTTGCTTAATGGAGCAAGTACAATATGGTTTCCTAATACAACGTTTCCTAATGTACGTACCGATATGTTGCAATACCGAGCATCGGACAAAACAATAGCAGCAGGTACACATGGCCGTGGTGTATGGTCGGCACAAATTGTAAGTGCTTGTACACCACCAACTATAAGTACTCAACCAACCAATACAAATGCTTGTACTAGCTTTAGTGCTACTTTTACTGTAGCAGTAAGTACAGGTGCAGCTAATTACCAATGGCAAGAGAGTACAGGTGGCCCAACATTTACCAATATAACAAATGGAGTAAACTATACAGGTGCTACTACAGCAACACTTAACGTTAATAATGTTACTGCATTGCAAAATGGATATAAATACCGATGTATAGTATCAAGTACTTGTACACCAGTACAAAGTGTAACCTCCAATGCTGGTACACTAACAGTAACGCCAGGCATTACATTTGTAAGCCAACCGAGCAATTCAACTATTTGCGAAAATGCCAATGCAAGCTTTGCAATAACAACAACTGCCATACCTACTAGTTACCAATGGCTTGTTAGTACCAATGCAGGTAGTACCTACACAGCATTAACTAACAATGCAACTTACAGTGGTGTAAGTGGAGCAACGCTAACTATAACCAATGCACCAATAACACTACAAAATAATTATTACCGTTGTGCCATTGCAACAAGCTGCGGCACTATTAATAGTAATGCAGGTATACTTACTGTAAATGCTAAACCAATAATTACACAAAACCCCGTAAACCTAACTATTTGTGCTAACAATACAGCTACATTTACTACAGCTGCTACAGGTGCAGGGCTTACCTACCAATGGCAGGAGAGTATTAATAACGGAGCAACATTTACACCAATAGTAGGTGCTACTGCCGCTACATATAGCTACACAGCTGGGCTAGGTAGCAATAATTATCAATATAGGTGTACCGTTAGTGGCACTTGTACCCCAGCTGTAACCACTACAGTTGCTGTACTTACAGTTAATGCTGCATTAAGCATTTCGGCTTCGCCAAATAATAGTACAATATGTGAAAACACCAACACTACATTTACCGTAGCAGTAACGGGTGTAGTAAATAATTACCAATGGCAAGTAAGTACCGATGCTGGGGCAACTTATACTAACCTAACCAATACTGGTATATATAGCGGAGCAAATACTGCTACTCTAACCCTTACTGGAGCTACATTTGCACAACATAATTACAGATACCGATGTGCAGTAACGGGTAGTTGCCCTACTATTAATAGTGCTGCTGCAACATTAACAATAAATACAGCACCTGTTATAAGTAGCCAACCTGCCAGTGCTAGTAATATTTGCGATGGACAAAGTACATCGTTTACAGTAGCAGCCTCTGGTACCAATATTAGTTACCAATGGCAAATAAATACGGGTAGTGGTTTTGTAAACCTAACCAATGCTACTACTTATACCGGAGTTACTACACCTACACTTAGTATTAACAATGTAAATACGCTAATGAGTACTTTCCAATACCGATGTATAATAAGTGGAACTTGTAGCCCAGTTGCCACCACCACCATAAGTACATTAACTGTATATACACCAGTAAGTATAACTGCACAGCCAGTTGGTACTACTATATGTAGCACAGGCAATACTAGCTTTAGTGTAACAGCAACTGGCACTACGCCTAGTTACCAATGGCAAGTAAACAATGGTGCAGGGTTTGTAAATATAGTAGGTGCAACTAATGCTACACTAAGCTTAACTAATGTAACTACAAGTATGAATAATAACCAATACCGATGTGTAGTAAGTGGCTTAGCTCCATGTGGCTTTGCTACATCAACTGCAGCTACATTGGTGGTTAGTGCACAGCCTACTATATCGTTAAGTGCTGCACCATACTACTCACTATTGCCAGGTTGGACAACCACCTTAACTGCCACTACATCACTTAACCCTGCTAATGTTACGTACACTTGGTATAGAAACAATGCACCGTTTACCAACAACACTAACAATTATTTGGTTAATGTAAATAACTTGGGTTTATACAGTGTAAATGTGTTGGATAACACAAATGGTTGTACTAATACATCGGCCACTATAATAGTGAAGGACTCTGTAACAACTAAATTATTTATATACCCATCGCCAAATGATGGTAGGTTTACTGTGGCTTACTATAATAGTAATACAACTGCTACTACCCAAACAATTGTAATATACGATGAGAAAGGATATACAGTATATAACAATAAATTTGCTGTAAACCAAAGCTACCAACTACATGCAATTGACTTACGTCGCAATAGAGGTGGAGTGTATTATGTAGCCGTATATGACAATAATAATAAGCGATTAGCAGTAGGCAATGTAACAGTAATAAAGTAAGATAGTAACAATTTATTTTCTATAAATCCGTAGCAAGTATTAAGTTGCTACGGATTTTTTTTTGGGTAAAATGGTAGGAGTTATAATTTGGAATTGTAGGTATATAATGTAGGCTGATAAAGTATGTTATTATCAATATCAACAGCTTATTATATTAAGCTATACTTTTATTACTCCCTTCAATTTTCTTCAATATATTTTTTAATACAATAGCTTCATTTTCCCAAGTTAAAATAGCCTTTGCTTTGTTACAATTTAGTTTGTAATTGTTGTATGCTGCTTTATTTGTGGTCATAGTTTCTATTGCGGTGGCTATGCTTTGGGGTGTTATATTGGGCAGTACTATACCTACATTATAAGTATTTACAATTGCTGCAACTTCTACCATATTACTTGCTATTACGGGTAAGTTGGCTTGTACAAAATCGAATAGTTTGTTAGGTAACGAATATACATTGTTAAGGCAGGTAGGTTTGTCAACCGTAATACCACAAAATGCTGTAGCAGCTATTTGCTGCAATTCAGTTTTTTGCATTATACCTTCAAAGTGTACTTTATCAGTTAGGTTTTGGTCAATAACAAGTTGTTTTAATTGCGGTAGTATTAATCCGTTGCCTATAATAAGTAGCAGGTAGTTAGTATCCAAATATTTTGTACTTAATATTAGCTCTTCATAACCTCGGTTGGCATTAATGCCAGTACCTTGGGTTAGTATAACTTTCTTATTTTGCCAATTGGCATAATGTTGCAATTGCGTACTTGCTACTATACTACTGCTACTACTAAGTGGCACATTACGTAATACCTGTACGGGTACTTTGTATAGTTGTTGGTATATAGTAGCAATGCTATTATTAACGGTAAGTATATATTTTAAATTCGGAAAAATAAATTTTTCTATACTACTCCACACTTTTTTTACAAAGGGTCGGTGTTGTACTTCTTCTTGCTCGGTAAAGTATTCGTGGCTGTCGTATATAAGTGGTTTGCTACGCAGTTTGCTATGTATATAATTGGGCAGTAAAGTATCTAAATCATTAGCATAAAGTAGGTGTATGTTATAAAAAAATAGTTTGAAAAACAATCTAACATTCCATTCGGCATACCTTACAAAACCAGATTGAAATAGTAAACTAATGCGAGTAGTAGTATATAATTGAGGTGGCAGTGCAGCACTATTTTTTTTGGTAGCACCAATTACAATTACCTTATAGCCGTACTGAGTAAGGGTTGTAGCAATTTTGTGTACTCGTTGGTCGGTTACCAAATCGCTTATTACTGTTATTACAATTTTTTTTTTCAAGTATGGGCCAATTTAATTATTTGGTTATGTATATGCTCCCAGCCTTTCCAAATACCGTAATTACTAATTGTATGGTTATGCCATATACACACAAATTGCCCTTGCACTTGTTGCACTTCGCTTAGCAGTTGGCTCATTATAGGTAATGCTTTGGTGGGGGTAAGTTTTAAATCTTCGGCAAATGTACCCTCCATAAGTGTAATAGGATGTAGGAGTAATTTAGTTGGTTCATTTGAAATTAAATTAAAAAAATAGTAGGGCTTACAAGTACTTGCTCTAAAGCCGGGCTGCTCAGCATAGCCCATTGTATAATCGTTAGTAATATTAGTTGCTATAAGCTGCTCATAGGTACTTGGCATACTTAACCGTAAGTAATGTTGCCTACTGTTTACAATTGGTTCGGGTACAAATTGTTGTAAATTTTCAAGCTCTTGTAGTAGCAGTAACTTGTTATTGTAGGCATAATAAGAGGGATGTATACCCACCACAGCTCTGTTAGCTAACTTGGCAATTAGTGTACTAAATGTGGTGGTGTTAGTGGGTATATTTTTATTATACTTGTTAGGCTTGCCTACCAAAAAAAATAAAATTGGCTTGTAATTAAAATGCTTAGCATAACCAATAATGGCTGAGTAAGTATTGTAGGGATCTTTTTTGTTGGCAAATATTACTTTTGCCCTTTGTATAAAGTTAGAAAAATTTAGGGTAAGCAAATCTTTACCAAATGCTGCAATATGGTGTATTGGTTTTCGACCTCGGTAAGCAAAAGCGGTATCAATATCGTAGGTTATTACTGTCGTAAATTTTTTTTGTAAAAATTGTACTTGAGGAAATTTATTTTGTATAATGGCTTTAAGTTCCTGTACCCAAATATCAATTTGAGGTTTTTTTAAAAAGTCATTTTTGTAGGCATAGGATTGTTTGGCAACAAACTGTTCGTACTTATTTCGTTTGTGGGGTAGGTATTCTTCGTATCGGGTTATTAGGAAAAATGTAGCAGCAAATACATCAAAAGGCAATATACTTACACCTTTGGTGGCATAAGGGCATTTAACATTGTTGTGCAATACGGTATCAAAATGTTGTTTTTCAACGGTTGTTAGTTCCAAAAAAGGGTATGGTATTATTTGCAAATAATTTTCATTATTGGTATTTGCATAAGCTAGTTTGGGTACATTGGCATTTTCAAAATATTGCAAATCATTAGTAAGAGTGAAAGTAATACCTAAATGTTGAGTAAATATGAGTTGTAGTACATAGTTGAGCCTCGGCGAATTATAAGTAGAATAAATAAGCATTATACCCGTAAAATTAACAAATTTATTTACAATGCAATATTTAAAGGTTTTGTATTTTGTCAATTAACTATACAAATATGCTGACCCTTTGGCCCCTGACTCTTTTGACTCCTTTGACTATTTGATCCACTGACTCTTTTGACCCACTGACTCTTTAACTCTTTTGACTCTTTTGACTCCTTTGACCCACTGCCTCCTTTGACCCACTTACTCCTTTCACCCACTTTACTTCACTTCCTCATATTCTATATAGTCTTTGTCAATTTTTGGAGTAGGTTGTGCAGTTGGTTTTATTGGTTGCTGTGGTTGTTGGTTGCCACCAAATTTATTTTGCATTTGCTGTTGCATATCGCCAAACTGTTGCCTTACTTGCTTAGTGGTTTTGTATATGGGCATTACCAATTTGAATATAAAATTATATACCAAGTATAGCAAAAAACCAACTAATAAAAATTTGAACATTTTATTTGATTTAGTAATTATATACTGCAAAGTTTACAATTATACTCCATATTACACCACCGCTTATCCATATAATTTGTTAACAATTATTTGGCTAGTTGTTACAAATACCGCATCTTTGCAATGGAAAATGAATGTACGAAGGGAACTTAAGAGTTCTCTTTTTTATTTTTATAAAATAAATGAATACAAATAGTAAAGAAATAATAGCAGCACAAATAGCCACTTACTTAGCCGACCAACCCGATTTGTTTTTGGTTAATATTAAAGCCGATGCTGCAAACAACCTCATTGTATATCTCGATGGCGATAAAGGCATCAACATAGCACAATGCACCAAAGTGAACCGAACATTATACCAATATATAGAAGAAAACGAATTATTTGCTAACAATGATTTTTCGTTAGAGGTATCATCGGCGGATATTGATGAACCGTTGCTACATACAAGGCAATATATAAAAAACATTGGACGTACTGTATTGGTAACCCAAACTGATGATACCGTAACTGAAGGAAAACTAGTAAGCATAGCAGATACTAACGATGTAATAACACTTGAAACCACCACTGGCAAAGGAAAAAAGCAAGTAACCGAAACTGTAGCAATACCCTTAAATAAAGTACAATCAACAATTGTTCAAATAAAATTTAACTAACTCATAAAGTTTAAAACAACAACAACAACAATGGCAAGTATTAACCTAATCGAAGCATTTCAAGAGTTTAAAGATGCTGAAAATATTGACCGACCTACATTAATGAAAGTGGTAGAAGATGTATTTAAAACAATGCTTCGCAAAAGGTATGGTAGCGACGATAACTTTGATGTAATTGTAAATGCCGAAAAAGGTGATTTGGAAATAATGCGACGTAGAGAAATACGAGCCGATGATGATGTGGACAATCCTAACGAAGAAGTGAGTTATAGCTATGCCCAAAAAATAGCCCCCGATTTTGAAATTGGAGAGGAATTGTATGAAGAAATGAATATGGTCGATTTTGGCCGAAGAGCCATATTAAGTGCCAAACAAACACTAGCAGGGCGTATAAGCGACCTTAAGAAAAACGTACTAGCCAAAAAATATAGCGATAGAATTGGCGAAATAATAAGTGCTGAAATATACCAAGTATGGAAAAAAGAGGTACTCCTGTTAGATGAAGATGGTAACGAACTACTACTACCCAAAAGCGAACAAATACCAACCGATTACTTTAAAAAAGGTGAAAACGTAAGAGCTGTAGTAAAAAAAATAGATATGAAAAATAACAACCCTGTTATTATTTTATCTCGTACACATGAATCGTTTTTGGCCAAATTATTAGAAATAGAAGTACCCGAAATATTTGACGGATTAATAGTAATTAAAAAAATAGTACGTGAACCAGGCGAAAGAGCAAAAGTAATGGTAGAAAGTTATGACGACCGTATAGACCCTGTAGGAGCCGTAGTAGGTATGAAAGGTAGTAGAATACATGGCGTAGTGAGAGAGTTGAAAAACGAAAATATTGATGTAATAAACTATACCACCAATATGCAATTGCTTATACAACGTAGCCTTACACCTGCCAAAATAACGAGTATGAATATTGATTTGGAAAATAAACAAGCCAATGTGTACCTCAAGCCCGACCAAGTATCGTTAGCCATAGGCCGCCGAGGTATGAATATTAAATTAGCTTGTGAACTTACCGAGCTTAACATTGATGTATTTAGAGATGATATAGACGAAGTAGAAGAATTTGATATTGACCTCGAAGAATTTGCCGATGAAATAGAACCTTGGATAATAGATGCACTTAAAGCAATAGGATGCGACACCGCAAAAAGTGTACTAAACCTTACACCAGAAGAAATGGAACGACGAGCCGACTTAGAAAAAGAAACCGTAACCGATGTAAGAAAAATATTGCAAGATGAATTTGACAAGGAGTAAAATATGAGCAGTTAGCAAAGCAAATAACTTTAACAACAGTACCATTAAGGTGTTAATACACTTAACTAAGCGTTGTTTTATTTAGGCTTCGCCAAAAAAAAATAGAAAAGATCGGAAGTAAAGCGTAACGAACAAGGATTTTTTATAAAAAAATAACGAAAAGCCCCCAACATAGCAATAAGGGCAATAACATTATGTCAGAATCAACAACACCACGGCTAATGCCGGCTGCCAAAGAGTTTAATATAGGTAAAGATACCTTAATTGACTTTTTGGTATCTAAAGGGTTTAGTAAAGAGGAGCTTAGCCCAACAGCTAAACTCTCCGAGCCTATGTATAAGGCTTTGCAGCAGGAGTTTTCGAGTGATAAAGCTGCAAAAATAAAAAGCGATGCCATAGATTTGCCAAAGGCAGCAGAAGCTAAAAAAAGAAAAGATGAAGAAAACATTTCGATAAAAGAAAAGGTAAAAAAGGTAGAGCCAGAAGTAGCAGCACCAGTAGCAACTATAGCACCCGAACCAACCAAACCTATACCGGAGCATGTAGCTATAGAAATACCAAAGGTAGCTGCACCAATAGTGGTGGAGCAACCAAAGCCACAGCCAATAGTAGAAGCTCCAGTAGTAGAACAACCCAAACCACCCACTGTGGTAGCTGAGGAACTTACCAAAATAACAGCACCCGAAGTAGAACAGCCCAAAGTATTAGGCACTATTGACCTATCCACCATTGACTCCTCTACAAAGCCCAAAAAAGGTACTAAAAAGAAAGAAGAACCTACTAAAGCAGCCACACCACAACCAATAGTAGCAGCACCCAAAGTAGTAGCACCAGCAGCACCCGAAGCACCAATAGTAGAGGAAACTGTAATTACAAAAATACAAGCCGAACGTATAGAAGGCCCAAAAATATTAGGAAAAATAGAGCTGCCAGTTGATAATGATACCAAGCCAAAACGTGATGATAAGCGTAAACGTAAACGTATAGTTGTAGAAAACAAAGGCACACCAGCCCAACCCGATAACAGACCACAAGGCTTAGCTAGCTTAGCCAACCGTGGCAATACACAAGGCGGAAGCCGTACTGGCGGAGGCGGAGGCTACCAAGGTGCAGGTGCAAGGCCAGCAGGTGGTGGCTACCAAGGCGGTGCTAACCGTGCAGGTGGTGGTGCAGCCCGTACTGGTGGCGGATTTCAGGGTGGCGGAGCAAGAGGCGGTAGCAGAACCAATGCCACACCACAGGATAGAGAAATTGATAAAAAAGCTATACAAGAAAAAATAAGAGAAACCCAAGCCAAGCTAGCAGGTAGTGGTGGCAAAGGTAAAAGCCTAAAGGCTAAATATAGACGTGATAAACGAGCCGAAGCTGCCGAAAACTCTGGCGATCAACCTATTGATAATAAATTGCAACTAACCGAATTTATAAGTGTAAGCGAACTAGCAAGCCTTATGGATGTTGGCTTTGCCGAAATTATAGGCAAGTGTATGAGCCTCGGTATAATGGTATCCATCAACCAAAGGTTAGATGCAGAAGTGATAGAACTTGTAGCTAGTGAATTTGGATTTGATGTAGAGTTTATAGATGTAGAAAAGCAAATGGAAATGGAAGATGCAGATGAGGAAATAGACTCAGAAAATGCAATAACTAGGCCGCCAATTGTAACTATAATGGGCCACGTGGACCATGGTAAAACATCGCTATTGGATTATATACGTAGAGAAAACGTAGTAGCCGGCGAAGCAGGTGGTATAACCCAACATATAGGGGCTTACGAAGTTACCTTGCCTAACGGCAAACAAATTGCATTCCTCGATACACCGGGCCACGAAGCATTTACCGCTATGAGAGCAAGAGGTGCCAAGGTAACCGATATTGCAGTAATAGTAGTAGCTGCCGATGATGCTGTAATGCCACAAACCCGTGAAGCCATTAGCCATGCTCAAGCTGCTGGTGTACCTATGATATTTGCCGTAAATAAAATGGACCGAGATGGTGCAAACCCTCAAAAAATATATGAACAATTAGCAGGGCTAAATGTGTTAGTAGAAAGTTGGGGTGGCAAGTTTCAAAGCCAAGAAATAAGTGCTAAGCAAGGGCAAAATATTGATTTGCTATTAGAAAAAATATTGTTTGAAGCCGAAATATTGGACCTAAAAGCCAACCCCGAAAAGTTAGCCTCTGGCTCAATAATAGAAGCCTCACTCGACAAAGGACGAGGCTACCAAGCCACCATATTAGTACAAAATGGTACACTGGAGGTAGGCGACCTTATAGTATCGGGTCAGCATTATGGGCGTATAAAAGCCATGTTTGACGAACGTAATAATAAAGTAGCCACAGCCGGACCCTCAACACCTGTACTTATAATAGGCTTAAATGGTGCACCACAAGCAGGTGAAAAATTTAAGGTATATGAAGATGAAGCCGAAGCAAAAGAAATAGCTAGCAAAAGAGCTCAATTACTTAGAGAGCAAGGCATACGTACCCGTAAGCATATAACCCTCGACGAAATTGGCCGACGATTAGCCCTCGGCAACTTTAAAGAACTTAACCTCATACTTAAAGGCGATGTAGATGGCTCGGTAGAGGCATTAAGCGATAGCTTACAAAAATTAAGTACACCAGAAGTAGCCGTTAAAATAGTATTGAAAGCCGTAGGCCAAATAAGCGAAAGTGATGTACTATTAGCAGCTGCATCGGATGCTATAATTGTGGGCTTTAATGTACGCCCATCGGCACAGGCCAACAAACTAGCCGAAACCGAAGGGGTGGAAATTAAATTGTACTCTATTATATACAAGGCTATTGAAGAAATAACAAGTGCCATGGAAGGTTTGTTAGAACCAAAAATGGTAGAAAAAATAATAGCCAATGTAGAAGTAAGAGAAGTATATAAATTTGACAAAGCTACTGTAGCAGGTTGTTTTGTAACGGAAGGTAAAATATTTAGAAACTCTAAAATACGTATAATACGAGATGGTATAGTAGTGTACCCTGCTGGCGAAGGTGGCTCTGGCGAACTAGGCTCACTTAAGCGCTACAAGGACGATGTAAAAGAGGTAAACAACAATATGGAATGTGGCCTTACCATTAAAAACTACAACGACCTCAAAAATGGCGATATAGTAGAAGCCTTTGAAGAAGAAGAAGTAAAACGAACATTATAATATACATAAACTAACCCTGCTGTAAATGGCAGGGTTTTTTTTAGTGGGGGAAGTGGAGAGTGGATGGTTGTTGAAGTAACATTAGTAAATGGTTTATTAATGGCTTATTTTGGTTAAATGCATTTAATTGCTATTAAACTTTTAACACAAATTTTTAGGCAAAAAAAATCTTTTTTTCAATTTGAGATACTAATTAAAGATTATTATGAAAATGATGAACCTATATATTTGGGGATTATTTTTTATTTCGTGTGGTAATAAAATGGGAATTGACCAAGGAAGAATAGAAATACAAGCATATTTAAATGAAAAGTACAATTACCTTTTCATAATAGAAAAAATTGAAAAAGGGTATAATCCAGATTTGTTCAAAGAACAATGGGGTTTTAAAGTTTGGTTAAGTGATACGTCACAAATTAAATTTGGTCCTATTTCTTTTGAAAAGAGCGAATACCAAAATGGTTGGATAACTTATGGTGGCTATGACCTTGATATGGAGTATCAAAAAGCAAAAGTTGAAATATACCTAAATAGTAGTAGTGGTTTTAGGTAAAAGTAAAAAATTACTAAGCTATGGATTTAGTAAAATAAGATATCCTATTCATTAATATGTCAATGTTAGGTTTTTATAAATAAAGTAAGTATATCATAACTTTATCTTGTTTAAATTATCCACTAATGTTCAAACTGTATTGATAGTTAATTAGCTTATAATTATGCTAAAGTTATTTATTCAAACCTATGAAAATTCTCATTTCAATTTTTTGTATTTTCTTTAGCAGTCTTGATTATAGGCAGTAAAAATTATTTAATAACAACTCGTAATACTCCTCCAAAAATTACCCTTTATTGGTTTTTTTTAATTTTCGGAGTCCTACTCTTTATTTCGGAAATAATTTTAGTTTTTAAATATATGAAAAAGGAATAATCAATTTTCAAGCTCCTAAGTTCAATTCACAGGTGTGACACACTTAACCTTAATTACATTACCTACCCAACTTAGGGCTATATCATATACCTTTTCGTTATAACTTTGTTTAGTACTCAATTATAAAATTGTGGTATAGGTATCAATCTTTTTTTTTTATAAAAAAATATAAAATAGTAACGCTAATAATAATATGGAACTACAATACAACACAGCTGCTATAAAAGCAATACTATATAATTGGAAATATAAAATACTGCTGTTTGTAATGTTATGTATGCTACTAAGTGTAGCAGTAGTATATATAATGCCCAAGCAATATAAAAGCAGTACAACAGTACTACCTGCCAACCCCAAGGTAATAGATAAAAACTTTTTGTATGGCAACAATATATTAGAACTCAACTCTAGCTATGGTATGGAGGAGGATTTGGATAGGCTACTAACAACCCTTAGGCTTAGTAGTAACTTTAGTACATTGGTTGATAGCTTTAAACTAATGCAGCATTATACAATAGCTAATAACACTACTGCCAAGGCTAATGCAATGGAACAATTAGTGCAAAACAGTACAATTACCAAAACCGATAATGGAGCTATACAAATAAATATATGGGATACTAATGCCGAACTAGCTGCCAACATTGCCAATACATTAGTGAGTATAACAGAGCAAAAAACCAATGCCAATAACCAAAGTATTAATGCTGCTTACCTTACCACTTTGCAACAACAATTACTACAAACTAAAACACAGCTACAACAGCTAGAAACCAATACTGATTCAGCTATAGTAAAAGATGCCCAACGTAAAGCCTACCTTGCTGCTATTGAAAAAGATGCCTACACCATAGCACAATTACAAACAAGTATTAACACCAAAGTACCTTGCTTAATAGTGTTGGAAAAAGCTTACAGTTCGCAAAAAGCCGATAGACCCAAACTACTATACTGGCTACTTATAACAGGTATAGCAAGTAGTTTATTTGCCATTGCTTGCATTATATTATACACCTATAGGCGCACTGCATAATGGAAAGTATAAAAAAAATTAGCATTCTTTACTATGCATTTTTTGTATTTATTTGCTGCACCATAGCGGCTATTTATTACAATAGTATAAGCATCATATTATTGCCCTTTATACCATTAGTATTAGCCGCCGCATTTAGTTATTATAAGCTAATTTGGTTAGTATTATTAGCTACCATACCATTTGCATTTGAGTATAATATAACCAACACCCTCGGGCTCGATATGCCCGATGAGCCTCTTATGCTATTGGTTACAGGTATTTTTTTGTTGTTAGTATTTACAAAATCTATACAAATACCCAAAGCATTATGGACTAATAAAATTATACTCATACTCGTACTCATGTATATATGGTATGGTGTAACCTCAGCTGCATCAAGCTTTCCGTTATACTCTTTTAAGTATATGTTGGCAAAGGTTTGGTATATTATACCATTTACATTATTGCCCACTGTGCTATTACAAACCAAAAAAGATTTTAAACTAGTAGCTTATTGTGTAGCAATACCATTGGTGGTTACTGTACTTATAATATTGTATAAGCATTATAGTAGGGGCTTCCTGTTCGATAATATTAATACTGCCGTAGCACCTTACTACCGCAACCACGTAACTTATGCTGCACTACTTGTTAGTGTAATGCCTATTGTTGTTAGTATTTATATTGGCGTAGCCAAAATGTATAAAAAATATGTGTTGCTAGTAATAGTAATTTTATTAGTAGCATTATTTTTAAGCTACAGCCGTGGTGCATGGCTAGCATTGGTAGTAGGGTTGGTAAGTGTAGTATTGGTAAAAAAAGGATGGCTACTACTCAGCTTTATAAGCGTAATGCTGCTAATAGTGGGTATTACAATATGGCTGTCGGGCAATAATAAGTATATACAATACCACCCCAACTACCGCAAAACAATATACCATGCCAACCTAAGCGACCATATAAATGCCACATTTGCCGGTACCGACATGAGTAATGCGGAGCGGATTAACCGTTGGATTGCCGGTGTACGAATGGCCGATGAAAATAAATTATTTGGCTTTGGCCCAAATACATTTTACCATAATTATAAACCTTATATGGTTACTTATTTTAAAACCTGGGTAAGCGATAATAAAGAAAAATCGACGGTGCATAATTATTTTTTATTAACATTAATTGAGCAAGGGTGGGTAGGTTTGTTATTGTTGCTTAGCCTTATAAGCCTTACTATGTATAGGTTACAGCAATTGTACAAACGGGTTACTGATACCTTTTGCCAAAAAATTATACTTTGTGTTACAGCAATGCTAAGCATAATACTAACCCTTAATATGCTAAGCGATTTGGTAGAAACTGATAAAATTGGAAGTTTGTACTACCTCTGTATAGGCCTTACCATATGGTTGCATTTAAAGCACCCTACTCCGTTACCAACTGAAAGCCAGTTGCAGTAAATATTATTTTGCGTTGCTTAAATAAATTGCCAGTGGTCATT
>JAYWGN010000010.1:0-45423 GCA_043778255.1 Chitinophagaceae bacterium
TGTCAAGCTTTTTAATGTTAATTAATTGTTGCCTAATTTATTAAGCAATATCATTACATATATTTTTTTGCTATAAAAGAAATATATTGTTTGATTAAACCTTACCTCGGCAAAGCCCAACCCACAGGCACTTACATATACACCTACCAAGGCACAACCTACAACGGACAACAAGTTACAGGCAAGGGAACAGTGGTGGTGGCACGGTAGCGCAGTAATGTGCTAATGTGATAACGTGCTATTATGCTAATTAAGGAATGAAGGAATTAATTATCAATTATCAATTGTCAATTATCAATTATCAATTGTCAATTATCAATTATCAATTATCAATTATCAATTATCAATTGTCAATTATCAATTATTCCCACAACCAAATTAACCCAATTATGTTATACGGTTATGGCAAAAGCATTTACCCTAAAAACAGTACAAAAACTACCCATTACAATGGAACAGGCATGGGAGTTTTTTAGTAACCCAGCAAACCTTGCAAAAATAACCCCCAGCAACCTTGGTTTTAAAATGATAAGCACACACCACGGCAACAAAATGTATGCAGGTCAAATAATTGAATATATAGTAAAACCCTTACTAGGCATACCTTTATACTGGATGACCGAAATAACACAGGTGCAACACCACCAGTTTTTTATTGATAACCAACGCTACGGGCCCTACTCTATGTGGCACCACCAGCACCACTTTAAAGCTATTGATGGTGGTGTAGAAATGACCGATATAGTGCATTACAAAATACCTTTTGGCTTTATTGGGCGTATGGGCAATTCAATATTAGTAAAAGCACAATTGCATAAAATATTTAGCTACCGCTTTACCAAAGCCAACGAAGTATTGGGTACTTGGCCTGGGCAAACCTTGCAGTTGGAACTAAACTAATTGTTGGTTCAATTAACCTCAAATTACAGCAGCCCATTATAATTGTGTACCTTTACCGCTTACATGGAAAAGAATTTTATAGATTACATAAGAGTGTTTTGCAAAAGTGGACACGGCGGTGCAGGGAGTAGGCATTTTATGCGTAATAAATTAACAGCTTATGGTGGCCCTGATGGTGGCGATGGTGGCCGTGGTGCACATATAATACTACGAGGCAACAAACAATTATGGACTTTGCTACACCTTAGATACCACAAAAATGTATTGGCCGAAAATGGAGAAAATGGCATGAAAAATAATAGCACAGGTCGTAGTGGTGCCGATATTATAATAGAAGTGCCGTTAGGTACAGTAGCAAGAGATGAAGAAACCAACGAAAAATTATTTGAAATACTTGAACACGACCAAGAGTTTATAATAGCAAAAGGTGGGCGTGGTGGTTTGGGCAATAGTAACTTTGCTACACCCACTAACCAAGCACCTGAGCATGCCCAACCCGGCGAAGATGGTGTAGAAGGTTGGAAACTAATAGAGCTGAAAGTACTTGCCGATGTGGGTTTGGTGGGTTTTCCTAATGCTGGCAAATCAACATTGCTCAGCAGCATATCAGCAGCAAGGCCCAAAATAGCCGACTATGCATTTACCACATTAGTACCCCAATTGGGTATGGTGGAGTACCGAGATAATAAGAGTTTTTGTATGGCCGATTTGCCCGGTATTATAGAAGGTGCAGCAGAGGGTAAAGGGTTAGGGCATCGGTTTTTGAGGCATATAGAACGTAATGCAGTACTCCTGTTGCTAATACCTGCCGATTGTGATAACCATAAAAAAGAGTTTGAAATATTGATGCATGAGTTGGAAGCTTACAACCCCGAAATGTTGCAAAAAGAAATTGTATTGGCAATAAGCAAAAATGATATGCTTGACGATGAATTGAGAGCCGATATTATACAACAATTACCCACTAATATTCCAGTGCTATTTATATCGTCGGTTACTAACCAAGGGTTGCAACAACTTAAAGATGTGTTGTGGGAGAAGCTAAATCCAAAAACTTAAATTTAAGTTTTTATCTGAGTTACTAATCCATAATTTGTTAATTGCACCTTATCTTTACCTCACGTTTGTAATCATATAAATAATGCAATATGAATCGTCCATTGCGGATATTGGTAGCCAAAGTAGGATTAGATGGGCACGATAGAGGTGCAAAAATAATAGCCACAGCCTTACGTGATGCAGGTATGGAGGTAATATATACTGGCCTAAGGCAAACTGCCGAAATGGTGGTAAATGCTGCCCTGCAAGAAGATGTAGATGCAATAGGCGTAAGCATTTTGAGCGGAGCTCATAATACAGTATTTCCCAAAATTATAAACTTGATGAAAGCAAAGGGAATGACCGATGTATTGCTTACAGGTGGTGGTATTATACCCGAAGATGACCGAAAGGCATTGTACGAAATGGGCGTTGGTACACTGTTTCCGCCTGGTACAGTTACTAAAGATATAACTGATTATATAGCCACTTGGGTAAAGGAACATCGTAATTTTTAATACAATTAAAATTGTAAAATGTAATGCAACGAATATTTAAAATACACAAAACATTTGAAGAAATGGAACAGTATGATATTGCATTGAGGCAGCAAACTACTGCCATACAGCGGTTTCGTAACTTGTATTATATGCAAAACTTTACTAAAAAAGTACACGGCAATAAAAATGTAAACCGAACACGAACCATAACCATAACACATGGATACCCGCCCTATTAATTTTGTTTTATAAAAATGGCTTTAAAAATATTTGCAAATAAATATATGTAGAAAAACTTAGAAACTCAAAACCTTAAATATGCAATTTGAAACCTTACTAACCGAGCAAGTAAATGCTATACATACTATTACCATTAACCGACCCGAAAAGTTGAATGCGCTAAACAATACTGTATTTACCGAATTGGATAATGCATTAGATAACGTATATAATGATACTACTATAAAAGCAGTTATAATAACCGGTGCCGGTGCTAAAGCCTTTGTAGCAGGGGCTGATATTAGCGAATTTGATGGACTTACCAAAGCTGAAGCTATGGCATTAGCCAAACGAGGGCAAGAGGTTTTTTTTAAAATTGAAAATTGCCCAAAACCAATAATAGCAGCAGTTAATGGGTTTGCATTGGGTGGTGGGTGTGAGTTGGCCATGGCTTGCCACTTTAGGCTATGTAGTAGCAATGCAAAGTTTGGCCAACCCGAAGTAAACCTAGGGCTTATTCCAGGCTATGGCGGCACACAAAGGCTTACACAACTTATAGGCAAAGGCAAAAGTATGGAACTGTGTATGACAGCACACTTAATAGATGCTAATGAAGCATTACAACTTGGGCTAGTAAACCATGTAACTACACCTGAAACATTAATAGAACATACCACAAAAATTGTGGAAATAATATTAACAAAAGCACCAATAGCTATTAGTAATATTATAGCTTGTATTAACGTAGCGGTAGTTAGCGATTCGGCATATACCAATGGTACAAGTGGCTACGAAAAAGAGATTGAAGCCTTTGGCAATTGTGCCATTACTAACGATATGAAAGAGGGAACTGCTGCATTTTTAGAAAAACGAAAAGCGGTGTTTGTGGGGAGTTAGGTGGAATTTGATGATTTCATGATTTGATAATTTGATGATTTGATAATTTGATAATGAAGCAATTAATTTGATGATTTGATGATTGTGAAAGCAATGCTTTTCTAAACTTCTTGTGCTGTAGCTACGGTATGCGAACACTCTTTTCTAAACTTTGCGATAAAAATTAGTAAAAGAACTATAATTAATTAAAAATATGGACGATAATAAATTAAAAACTGTACAAACCAATGAAAGGTTTTTACTAGCACCATCACTACTAAGTGCTAACTTTTTGCAATTACAAGCCGATTGTACTATGCTTAATAACAGCCAAGCCAATTGGTACCACCTCGATGTAATGGATGGTAACTTTGTACCCAATATTAGCTTTGGGCCTATGTTTATTGAGTTTTTTAGAAAAGCTACTACCAAAATATGCGACGTACATTTGATGATTGTACAACCCGAAAAATATATTGAAACCTTTGCCAATGCAGGTGCCGATATTATAACCGTACACTACGAGGCTTGTACACACTTGCATAGAACAATACAACAAATAAAAGCAACGGGTAAACAAGCTGGTGTAGCTTTAAACCCTCACACACCTATTACTGTACTCACCGAAATTGTAAATGATATAGATGTAGTATGCCTAATGAGTGTAAACCCCGGCTTTGGCGGACAATCATTTATACCCAATACCTTAAAAAAAATTAAAGACTTAAAACAACTTATTATAGAACATAAAAGTACTGCACTAATAGAAATAGATGGCGGTGTAAGCCTTGCTAATGCTAAAGCAATTATACAAGCAGGTGCCGATGTATTGGTAGCAGGTAATGCTGTATTTAAAACACCCAACCCAACTGAAACAATTGCAGCTTTTAAAGCAATAGGCTAATTATTTTTTTTATAAAAAAATTTACTTATGTAATTTGTTTACCTTTAATGTATGAAGTATTTGTATGTAATAGGTATGCTTTTGTTTACTTGCTTATTTTGCGAAGCACAAAAAAAACTAGCTACCATAACGGGTAAAGTAGTTGACGATAATGAAAATGCAATAAGCCAAACTTCCATAGTAATATTGGGTAATACTAAAGGCGTTGCCACTAACGACTCTGGGTATTTTAGCATTACAGTACCTGCCGAAAAAGCTTTTTCAATAGTATTTAGCCATATTGGGTTTGCTGATGTACAGCAAAATTATTTGTTAGCACAAGGCGAAAAAGAAAGCATAACTATTAGGATGCTGAAGAGTAAACAAACTCAAAATGCCATAACTGTAATAGCACAAAGTAGAGCAGAAGAAGTATCGTTAATAAAAATAAATCCTAAGTTGGCTTATAGCTTACCTACGCCAACAGGCGGTATAGAGGGCTTATTAAAAATATTTGTGGGCGATAGAAATGAGCTTACCTCACAATATAATGTACGTGGCGGCAACTACGACGAAAATTTAATTTATGTAAATGACTTTGAAATATACCGACCCTACTTGGTAAGCAATGGGCAGCAAGAAGGGCTAAGTTTTATAAACCCTCAACTTACACAAAATGTGTATTTTCAATTAGGTGGCTTTCAGGCAAAGTATGGCGATAAAATGAGTAGTGTGCTTGATGTACAGTACCGTAAACCAAAGCAATTTGCAGGTTCGGTGTATGTAAGTTTGCTGGAGCAAGGCTTCCATATTGAAGGGTCGAGTAAGCACGAAAAGTTTACTTATTTGTTAGGGGTACGTAACAAAAATAACCGCAACTTACTAGCCAGCCAAGAAACAAAAGGTATATACCAACCGAGTAGTAATGATGTGCAGGGCTTATTTACATACAATGCTACCAAAAAAGTACAACTGGAATTGCTGACCAATATTTCGCAAACTAAGTTTACTTTAATACCTGAATTTAGCCAAAAAACTACCTCAGTTTTTTCACCATTATTTACGGCTAACCTAGGGCTCGATGTGTATTTTGAAGGGCAAGAACGTGACCAATACAATACCAATATGGTTGGTTTTGCTACTACAATAAAAGCATCAAAAAAACTAAAGCTAAAGTTTCAAGCATCGGCATTTACAGATAATGAAAGAGAAAATTATGATATTATAGGCGCTTATGTATTTGGCGAAAGAGACTTTGATAATACCAAACCAACATTTGGGCAAATTATAAATTCGTTAGGTGTGGGTGCATTTCAAAACTTTGCTCGTAATACCCTTAATATTAATGTAAATAATATAAGCCATAAAGGTAGTTTTGATAATGGAAAGCATTACCTACAGTGGGGTGTAGGCTACGACCATACAAAAATAGACGATAAAATAAACGAATTTGAATTGCATGATAGTGCTGGGTACAGTTTGCCATTTAACCCCAATGTGTTACAATTAAAACGTGTACTTAAAGCAAAGGCAAATTATAGCTTTGGTAGAGCCACAGCTTATATTCAAGATAATTATAGCATTAACGATAGCTTAGGGTTAACGGCACAGGCTGGTATAAGGCTTAATTATAATAGCCTCAACCAACAGTTACTTATAAGCCCAAGGGTGAGTTTGGCATGGAAACCTACTAAGTGGCAGAAGAATTATATATTCAAATTGGCAGCAGGTGCTTATGCTCAACCGCCTTTCTACAGGGAGTTACGACGGCCAAATGGTACACTTAACTTTGCACTTAAAGCACAACAAAGCTACCACCTTATAGCGGGTACCGATTATAATTTCAAGTACAACAACCGCCCATTCAAACTTACTGGTGAGGCTTATTATAAAGCTATGACCAATGTAGTACCCTACGATATTGATAATGTAAGGTTGCGGTACTTTGGCGAAAATAATGCAAAGGCTTATGCTACAGGTGCCGAAATTAGGCTATTTGGCGAATTGGTAAAAGATGCCGAAAGTTGGGTAAGCATTGGCATAATGAAAACAAGAGAAAACTTAGACAACGATTTTTATTATAATTATAAAAATGCAGCTGGCGAAATAATTACTAGTAAAACCACCGATAGAGTAATAACCGATAGTGTACAGCAAACTGTAGGTTGGCTAAGGCGACCAACGGATAGGCTTATTACATTTGGCTTATTTTTTAGCGATTATTTGGCTACTAACAAAAACTTAAAAGTATTTGTAAATACAATTACTGGAACAAATATGCCGTACAATATACCCGGTAATGCAAAGTATAGAAATGCCTTAATTATAGAACCTTACCTCCGTATTGACCTAGGCTTTAGTGCATTACTGCTCGATGCCGAAAAGCCTACAAGGCGTAGCCATGCACCGTTTAAGGCATTTAATAATGTATGGCTTAATGTTGAAATATTTAACCTAATTGACCGCCGTAATCAAATATCATTTTTGTTTATTAAAGATTATGCTAACAATACATTTAGTATTCCCAATAGGCTTACACCACGTTTGTTAAATGTTAAACTGATGGCAAGGTTTTAATTTTTTGTTATAAAAAAAAATACAATTAAATTTTATACATGAAAATAATAGCTATGATACCTGCAAGGTATGCTGCCACTCGTTTTCCTGCTAAGTTAATGCAAGTATTGGGCAACAAAACTGTAATACAACATACTTACGATAATACGGTGGCTACTAACTTATTTGATGCTGTGTATGTAGTAACCGATAATGCCTTAATATTTGATACAATAACCAAGCAAGGCGGTAATGCCATTATGAGTGTACAACCCCACGAAAGTGGAAGTGATAGAATAGCCGAAGCAATTGTAAATATGGATATAGATGTGGTGGTAAACGTACAAGGCGATGAACCCTTTATGCACCCCCAAAGTTTGGGTAGTTTGGTACAAGCATTTAATACAACACCTCAGTTGCAAGTAGCCTCACTAATGCAGCTAATTACCAATATAGCTGATGTGCAAAACCCTAACTGTGTAAAGGTAGTAGTGGATAATAATAGTAATGCCTTACTCTTTAGCCGTAGCCCTATACCTTACTTTAGAGCTACTGATATACCACAGCAGTATTACAAACATATTGGTGTGTATGCCTTTGCCAAAAAGGCTTTGCTTACCTTTACACAGTTACCAATGAGTACTTTGGAGGTTACTGAAAAGTTAGAAAATTTGAGGTATTTGCAAAACGGTATTGCTATTAAAATGATACTAACACCTCACCCAACTATTGGTATTGACACACCCGAAGATTTGGAAAAAGCTAGATTATTATTATAAATTCTCTTTATTTCAAAGTCCACTTTTCAGTGCCTTGATTATAATAAAATGTGTAATTATTTTCTTGTTTTTCGGTTGGTGCAGTAAGGTTAAAGTTAAATTCAAAACCTGATACTAGTAAATTACCTTGTTTGTCTTCCCTAATTTTTTTTGCCTTATCATCGCCTCTTGGGCCTAAGCCCTCTACGCTAAATGCCAATATTGGGTCGCCAACAAATGTACCATTGTCGGCTAGGGCAATGCTGTATATATTGCTATTACGGGCATTGCCAAAGTATAATTTTCTGTACCCTTCTTTATAGCTAATGCCTAGCCCAAATGCATCACCACAATTTAAAGTACTAATGATGGTTTTCGTTTCGGTGTTAATACATACAATTTTGCCATGCTGTTGGTTACGAGTGCTACCCGCTACAGTGCTTACGTACAGGGTGTTTGCTTCGCAATTGTAGGCTAAGCCCAGTATGCCATAAGGATTTTCTACACTTACCTTTTCGGTAGTAGGTAGGGTTAGGTACATCTCCATTTTGCCACTTGTGGCATTTACTTTATATAAGTTATTTTGTAGTTCGGTTGGGTTGTCAAGTACATTAATAACGGGTACTGGAGCACACCATATATTGCCTTTATTATCCGTTAGTATTGGGCCGAGCCATCCTGCCATTTTCCAAGTGCTATCTTGGTATTTAATGTTTGGTGTGTTGGGTATTGTTGGTGCTTGTATGTATATAAGTCCTTTTATTTTTTTATCCGAGGTTGAAAATGCAGCATTTACACCTGTGTACCCTAACTGTTTTAAAAACGGTGGTGTGCTTATACAAATGCTCGACTGGTAGCTAACTTCAGCTGGTTTGGTAGTACATGAGTGTAGTGCGATACAACAAATTATAAGCAGTATAATTTTCATTTTTTATAGGAATAATATTATTTAATAGGTACAAATTTTGGCCCAGCAAAACAAGGGTAAGCTTTGGTTTTGTATATACCGTTTTCAATATAATTTTCGGCCCAGCAGTATTCTCTGCCTTTATTATCATCGTTTTTTAGCTGTGCTACATACCATATTACCAACTGTTTATTTTGTATATTTTCAGGTGTGGCGTTTATAAATTTTTCTGGGCCTTGGTGGTAATCTGTATTGCAGCAAGGGCCAATAGTAGGCAGGTCAGCATCGCCTTCGTCTCTATTGGGTAAGTTTAAAGTGGTGTATATAAATGCATTATCGCCACGGCCACCATCGTTAAATTTACCATTAGCTGGTAGCATATAATAACCTATATTGGCATTATTAACAACTTTAAACATAGCACCATCGGCTGTGTAGCTGCTGGTTTCAAGTTGTTGAGTCCAGTTTTCGGTAAGCCATTGGTTCCAATTATTATTTTGGTATTGGTATATATTATTGTTGTTATCGGCAAATGCAATTCTAAATACAGGGCGGTACGTACCGTCGTTGCCACAGCCTCTGCCAAGGCTGGCACAGCTTATTCTAAAGCTGCCATCGTTATAAAATTCAAAGCGTTGTTTGTAATTATAATTGCAAGGTGTAGGCCAACCTTGGCTAGCATAAGTTTGCTCCAGTACAAACCCTGTACCATCATTCAATTGCAATAGTTGGGGTATAGTAGTAGCAATTACTGCACTTTGGCTAAAGTAGGGGCAGCCCACTGCATCACTATACCCAAAGCCATCGGTACCGCTATAGCTTACATGCCAATCCACCAATTTAGCACTGCTCAATATTTTTATACCTTTATAGCTTACTTCGCTTATTCGTAAGCCATCGCTACTTGTAAGCATGTATTTTAATTGCCAATTATTTTTATTTAAGCTTGTTTCTTTTTCACAAAAGCAAGCCGTTACTTTATCATCTTGCAAACGTCGTTCTGTTACAGCAGGTGCTGCAATGCCCTGTGTGCCAAGGTTTGTCCACCTTACACCTACAAGCTTATGTTCAGTTAAGTCCACTATTGCCCATAAGGCTTTATTGCCTTTTACAAATGTGGGTGCTACGCACAAATGTCTGCTTCTTTCGCATTTGGTATTGTTTAGTGCCGTTTGGGTATTGGCCATTAAGGCTTCTGTTTGTGTAGGTGTATAGCCTAATGCAGCTTGTACTTCTGTTGCATTAGTGGCTATTTGCAAGGCTAATTTTTTTAAATGCTTGGGTATATCGGGCTGTGTTTGGGCATAGTAATTAGTAGCTAATACTTTTTTTTGTGCTATATCAACTAAGCTCATAGTAGTCATATTTAATGCAAAGTTGTACAACTCAACCCTGTAAGTAGTTTGCAAATTATAAGTAGTTTTAATATTACCCATATCACTTTGCCTAGCTTCAAATACATTAAATATTTCGTTACGTAAGGCTTGTTTGGTTACAGCATCTTTACTATATTTAGTAAAGCCAGTATCGGCTATGGCAATCAGTTGTGCAGCCATTTGAGAGGCATTTACACTGTCCTGTAATAGTAGTATAGGTTGTGGTTTTGCTAGTGCATTTTTAATGCTATCCACTCTTGCATTTACAAATGTGTAGGTTCGTAAACTATCGTTATTTATTAGGGTTGAGTTTATTACATCGTCATTATAAGTTGTAATTGATATAATTGTAGTTTTATTTTTGCAGGCAAAAAAAACAATACAAATTAGGAGTATATAGAGCTTATGCATACTTTAGGTTAAGATGTTGAAATTACAAAACTTTGTTACTTAATGTTGCTAGTTTTTATTTTTTATTTGTAAAATAAAATTATAAGGCTACGGCTGTGTAGTCGCTTAGCTTATCTACCTCTATTTCTGTTTTATTTTTATTGCGATGAAACATAGGCAAAAATTTTGCACCATACACAAACTCGGTATATAAGTACGATGTACGAGATGTAACGGTGTTACTAAAACTTTCGTCAAATGCTCTTATAAACACTAGTAGTTCTATTTGGTGTGTTGTAATATCATCATTAGTAAAGCCATACAGCGGACTATCTTCATTAATAGGGTGTACTATTGTCCAACTGAGTACCAACGAATTTATTTTCGAAATTTCGGTTGGTAGTTGAAAAAATTCTGTTTTTCGTTTACCATCTACTACTTTATTAATAGCCAGGCTAAGTTTTACCTCGGCTTCGGTAAGGTGGTTATTTTTGTAAGTTACTAACCTTATCATCAGCCCTTTTCCGTTTTCGTAAGGTGCTATTAAGGCAAAGGTGCTAAATTTTATGTAGGCCTTAGGGTTGGCAAACCTACCATATAGCAAACCAGTAGCTAGTGCAAAAAACAATAAACCACTAAATGCTTCAATTGATGATATGGCACTAACCGCAAACCCATTTGGGCTTATATGCCCATAACCTACTGTGGTAAAGGTTTGTACACTAAAAAAGAAAACCTTTGATAAATCATCAGCAGTATTAGTAGCCACTATGCCATTGAGGTGTTGTATGCCTGCCACAAAGTATATTGCTGTAAACAGTATATTAGCCACCACAAACAAACAAAATAATAAAAATATAAAGTGCAACCAATTCATTTTTAATAAAGTGTGAAACCAACTAATTGAATCAAAAAAAGGGACACCAGTTTTTATTGAATTTGCACCACCATCTTTGTTAAGTAACCTAGTGCCAACATTATCGGCATTGTTGCCGTAGCCAGTATCTTTTATTTCTTTCCATTTATGTTTTATACCCAATGCCATACTTACTATAATATTTTTTTAATAACTAACCGTAAAGTTAAGCATAATAGCCACACCTAAAGTGGTAACCTAAATTATATAAACTTACTTACTGTAAAAGATTTATTTTTGCCACTAACCATGACGTTCAACAAACAATTATTGCATAATATAGTATTTAGAGGTGTGTACTACACCACTATATTTTTGTTAAATATTGTAATAGCCCGTAGTTACGAAGCTGAGCAAAGTGGTTGGATAAACTTTATAAGCAACAACTTTGCCTTGGTACTATTATTTGGTAGCTTAAGTTTGGATATTTCGATACTTTATTTTGGAGCATCCAAAAAAATTGACACCTCCAAATTGGCATTTTTTGCTATGCTTTGGTCCATATTTGTGTGTGTTGCATTTTACTTTACAGTTAGTTTTTTTATAAGTAAAAGCCAATTTATATTATCCAAAGGGTTATTAAAGTTTGCAGCAGTCAATTACTTTGGCGGCATTATAGTTACCAATTTCTTTTTTAATTTATTTATTATTAAAGAAGAATTTTTAATACCCAACATTTTATTAAGTATTATAAATTTGATGCTTATCATATTCATACCCGATATATTATTTCATTGCACTTTATTTGATAAAGAAACTTATTTGTACTACTACTATTTATCGTTCAGTTTGCAAGGGTTAATATTAGTAATTGCATACTTTGTGTATGCCAAAAAGTTGGTGATGAAACTACCTAATTGGATTGAATTGAAAGCACTATTCAAATATGCAAGTATTGCATTTGTTGCTAATTTGGTATTTTTTATGGTATACCGTATTGATTATTGGTTTATACACAGCTACCGTAGTAGTGCAGCGGAGTTAGGCAATTATATACAAGCAAGTAAGCTAGGGCAAATGCTTTTGGTGTTTTCAATGATTATAAGCAGTACGGTATTTCCACAAACGGCATCGGGGCAAACTATAGTGGTTATAGAAAAGCTATTAAAAATTATTAGAAATTTTTTAGTTCTGTTTGCCCTATTATTGCTCTCTTTATTATTGGTTGGGCAGCATATAATGACGTTCGTATTTGGCCATACTTTTAATCAAATGTACTGGCCGTTTATATACTTACTGCCAGGCATATTTAGCCTAAGTGTACTCACTATTATAAGTGCTTACTTTGGTGGTATTAATAAAACTTTTGTAAATGTAAAAAGTGCTTTAGTTGGTCTTGTACTCATTACTATTTTAGACATACTATTTATACCAAAGTATGGCATTATTGCTGCTGCTATTGTAAGTAGTGTAGGGTACTTTTTTGCTATGTTATATGCTATATATTGCTTTCAAAAAGAACATCCTTTTTCGGCACATCATTTATTAGTAATTAAAAAAACTGACTTTGCATGGTTTACCAAAGCCTATAAAACTGCACTACGAAAATGAGTTATATATTAAAATTAGCCGGTTGGTACCCTAGTAAGGTAGATGCCTATAATGGCGACTTTGTACAACGCCATGCCAAGGCAATAGCCCTGTACCAAAGGGTTGTAGTTATATTTGCTGTAAAAAGCAGTAGTGTAACCCAACTCACTATTGAAACCACTAACACCACCAATAACTTAACTGAAATAATTGCTTACTATCCTAAAAAAAAATATTTAGATAAATTATATTCACAATATTATTATGCAAAAGCATTTTTGAAAATAATAAAAAAACTATTTGCAACCGAAGGAAAACCAAAGCTAGTACATGTAAACATAGCTTGGAAAGCAGGCCTCTGGGCTTTATATTTATACAAAAAATATAAGATGCCTTACATAATTACTGAAAACTGGACTGCCTATCACAAAGCTGACCCTAACTATATACTCAACAAAAAAATTACTTTTAAATTATTAAAATTGGTATTTCAAAACGCAGCCTATTTTGTACCAGTTACTTTTAATTTATCGTTAGTATGTAATGCTTTGTTTAAAATTAATTTACCGTGTATAGTTGTTGAAAATGCTGTAGATACCAAGTTGTTTTTCCCTACAGAAACTACTAGTGAAAATATGCGAATTATTCATATATCTACTATGAATTATCAAAAAAATGTGAAAGGTTTATTATTCGCATTTCGTGATGTATTATTGGAGCATCCTGGTATAGAAATTACACTGGTAGGCCCAGTAAGTGAAACAGTAGAAGGGTTAATAAAGTTAGAACCTGTACTAAAGCGATTAAAATTTACAGGTAATATACCTTACCACGAAGTGGCAAAACTTGTTCAAAACAGTGACTTACTTATACTATTTAGCCGATACGAAAATTTGCCTTGTGTAATATTAGAGGCTCTCTGTGCCGGGGTTACCGTAATTTCTACTAGGGTTGGTGGTATACACGAAGTTATAAATCAAAGTAATGGGTTTCTAATTAATAATGGCGATACCTTAGGTATATGTTGGGAGGTTTTTAGTTATAGTATAAAAAATCCTTCATTCAATAAAGCTGCAATAGCAGCTGATGCTGCTAGCAAATATAGTTATGAAGTTATTGGTAAAAAATATAACGATGCTTACGAAAAAATATTAGGTTTAAAATAAGCTGCTAGTAGCCAAACTCATATCTTCTGGTTTTTTTCCCAACTCTTTCATTAGCCTCCAATGCGAAGCAATAGCACCACTCATAGTTGGGTTGGCGTTATAATCAATACCATGTATATCGCAATGTCGCTTTACTATTGGGCTAAGTGCAGGGTAGTGTACATGGCTTACCTTAGGAAACAAATGATGCTCAATTTGAAAATTTAAACCACCAACATACCAATTTACAAAAAAGTTTTTCATGGCAAAGTTTGCTGTTGTTTTTACTTGATGTATAGCAAATTCATTTTCAATTACTTTATCTTCATTGCTTACGGTTTCAAACTCAGTTTCTTCTACCACATGTGCCAACTGAAACACTAAAGCTAAGGCAGTGCCTTTAAATAAATGCATAAAACAAAAGAACAGTGCAAACATAGCACCACCCATAAAATAATAGGGTACTACCACATAAGCAACTACATACATAACCTTACTAAACCAAAATATTACATGATCCCAAGCACTCATTTTTTGTAAGGGAGTACGATATACTTTGTTGGTAAAATATTTTGTAAAATCCATAATAAATGCCCATGCAAAAGAGGTTATTGCATATACCAAAGGCAAATACAAATGTTGAACCTTATGTGCAGGTACCCACTTTTGTGTATGGCATTGCCTAATTAGAGGGCTTTTGGCAATATCATCATCTAGCCCATCTACATTTACATAAGTATGGTGTATTATATTATGTTTCTGTTTCCATATAAATGCGTTGCCACCCAATGTATTAATGGTGTAGCCCATTACATCGTTCACCCATTTTTTGCTACTGTAGCTACCATGGCATGCATCGTGCATTACATTAAACCCAATGCTTGCTAACGCCAAACCCAATATACAAGATGCAATTATAAATACCCACATAGGCATACTTACTATTAATAAACTAACGTATAGTGTAACTGCTAAAGGTATTAATATAGCTGTTTTTGCATATAACCTAAAGTCACCAGTTTTTTTAATATTATTGGTGTTAAAATAGGCATCTACTTCTTTTTTTAATCCTGTAAAAAATACGGCATTTTTGTTGTCAAATGTTACTTTGGGCATAATTGTATATTGTTGAGTTTCAATTAAAATAAATGTATAGCGTTAAAGTTAATAACTATAATGTTAATTAAAGCATATTGTTTAAAAAAATATCCATTATTTGCTAGTCAAGTTCAAACCCTAAGCTATCTTTTAGTTTTTGTACTAGTGGGTAATTGGCTACAAGTTCAGCATATTTTACCTTACTACTTTTGGTTATAGGTGCATCTACAAGGGTGTTTATGGTTGATTCTACATCAACCGTAAACTTTATATTTTTATTATTAAAATGCTGTTGCATCCGTTCCATTATAAAATTTCTGTTAGCCAATATTGCTTTTTCTTGTACGTTGCTACCCACTAGTATTTTAAATGTTTCGTGGTTAATTAGGTGCAATTGCGCCAATTTAAAATGTGATACAATCGATGCATTTTGTCCATCCTTATTTAACTCATCGGCAGTGAGTAGCCATATATTTTGTAGTGTATCAGGGGTTACCGTTATTACCTCTAAAGCTGAACTTTCGGTGGTATTTTGTACCGCTATATTCCTAATATTTTTAAGGGCTTTAAAGTCTAGTTTGGTTACAGTTGGTGCTACTATAGCTGCTTCGGGTGCAGCCATTGTGTTAGTAGTAGGTGCAGTGGTAGCTATTGTAAGTGTAGCTTCAAGTGCTGTATTATTGTTGGCAATGCTACTTGTTAAGTTATGTATTGTTTTTATTTTAAAAGCCATCATACCTTTTTGTACTACTTTTTTAAATGTGGTACTTGTAGGCATAGCCACCGTTTCGAGGGCTTGTTGTAAGTAGCACAGTTTTATAAGCACCATTTCTACCAACAATTTTTTGTTACGGGCTTGTTTATAATTTATTTCAGCTTCATTTATTATGCTTAGGGTGCTTATAATCCAACTTGCATCTAACTCTTTAGCTTTGGTTATATATTTTTTTCTAAAGCTTTCTATTGATTCCATAAGCATTGCCGATTTCTCATCTTTACACACCAATAAGTTACGGGCAAACTCTGCCAAACCTTGCAAAAATGTATCACCTTCAAATCCTTTTTTATTTATTTCGTCGTACAATAGTAAGGCATCGGGTAAGTTTTGTGTAGTAAAATAATCGAGTATCTTAAAAAAATAATCTTCGTCCAATACATTCAAATGTTCTAAAGTATTTTTATAATTTAACTCACCATTAGTAAAGCTAACAATTTTGTCCATTATACTCAAAGCATCTCTCATACAGCCTTCGCTTTTGTGAGCAATTACTTGTAGCGCTGCTTTTTCAGCATTTATTTTTTCTTTTTCACATATTTCTTCAAGGTGTTGTACGGTGTCGTTTGTGGTAATTCTTTTAAAGTCAAATATTTGGCACCTACTAAGTATTGTAGGTAATATTTTATGCTTTTCGGTAGTGGCCAATATAAATATTGCATAAGGTGGAGGCTCCTCTAACGTTTTTAAAAATGCATTAAATGCAGCCGTACTTAACATGTGCACCTCATCTACAATATATACTTTGTATGCTCCAGCTTGTGGGCTAAATCGTACTTGCTCTACTAAGGCTCTTATATCATCAACACTATTGTTACTAGCAGCATCAAGTTCGTGTATATTTAACGAAGTACCTTCGTTAAATGATTTGCAGGAGTTACAGGCATCACAAGCTTCACCATCGGTTGTTTTTGTTTCGCAATTTATGGTTTTGGCTAGTATTCTGGCACAGGTTGTTTTGCCCACACCACGTGGGCCACAAAATAAAAAGGCATGTGCCAATTGGTTATTGTGTATAGCATTTTTAAGGGTAGTGGTAATGTGGCTTTGCCCTACTACGGTATTAAATACTTGGGGTCTATACTTACGAGCCGATACTATAAATTTATCCATAATTAATTACAAATTTTTGCTTACTTAACAAGCTAACAAAGTTACACCCAACAATTAAATTAGTAGTTTTATTTTTTCGCTTCGCTTAAAAATTTGTTCCTACTGTTTTCGTGTATTGTTTAAGCTAATTATATTGTACTGAATGATAGCGGGTTAAAAAAATTTTACTAAGTCTTACTTGCCCAATTATCCAATCATAAAATTATTTGTTTATCAAATTCATTACGTCATTAGCAAATTAGCATATTATCTCATTAGCATATTAGCACATTATCTCATTAGCACATTAGCACATTATCTCATTGCCAAATTATAGTATCGGATGTCGTTCATACACTTTTTCTCTATCAAAGTTATAGCGGTAAGTACATAATTTTCGGCTTACAAATGTATCGCCAAGGTTGCTAGCAATGTTCATCATTTTTGGGTTAAAGTCCCCAATCCACTGCATTTCGTAAGTGTTGTATTTAGTTTTAGTTTGTATTATTCGTCTTGCTTCCTCTATCATATAAGCATCAATACCTTTGCCTTGGTACTCTGGTATTACTCCAAATACTAAGCCTGTAAATTTTTGTGATTTTTTAAACTTTTGTAAGTATAAAAAATAGAGTTTTTGTAGCCATCCAAATTTGCCATTCATATGTTTAAAGTATTGATTAAGGTCAGGTATATTTATAAACATTGCAATAGGTGCATTGTGGTAATATACAAACCAAATTATTCTTTCATCCATTATAGGTTTCATTTTGGTAAACATTAATTTTACCTGTTCCAACTTTAATTGCTTTAAGCCACCGTGGCCACTCCAGGCTTTATTATATACTGTGGTAAAGTCTTCAGCATATTTATACAAATTGTTTTTTTGTATATGGCTAGCCGTAAAGCCTTTGTCAGTAGCTACTTGGGCATGCCTTTCAGTAATTTTGTGGTGCAGTGGTTGTTGTGGATTCATACCATAGCAGTACTGATAAAAAAACGGTTGAAACCCAAAGTTTTCAAACAATTGTATATAATAGGGTGGGTTATAGTTCATGTTATAAGGCGGTTCTTCAAATCCTTGTACTACTAAACCCCACCATTTATCCCGTTCACCAAAGTTAATAGGGCCATCCATAGCTTGTACTCCTTTGCTAGTAAGCCATTGCTGTGCAGTGGCAAATAATAAATTAGCGGCAGCTTGGTCATTTATGCAATCAAAAAAACCAACACCACCTACTTTTACCGTATCACCTTTTGTAATATATTTTTGGTTGGTAAATGCTGCAATTCTACCAATATATTCATTATTAGTATTTACCAATATCCATCTTATAGCTTCGCCGTGTCGGTATGTTTTATTTTTTTTTGGGTTAAATATGTCGTCAACATCTTTATATAATGGCTGTATATAATTAGGGGTAGTAGCATTGAGCAATTTATTTATTTGTATAAATGCATTTGCCTGTGTAGGTGTAATTACTTGTATAAGTTGCATAGTATGCAATGTACACAAAGTTATATATACCACAAAAGTGGTATTGTGTATAAGTATAGCTGCTGTAATTTTGAAAGCTAACGAATAGGTATTATTTTACCTATTCAATTTACCCTTTAACCCCAAAAAATATAAAACCTACAACTATGGATTTCAACACTTTACACAAACAACGAAAATTTATAATGGCTGCAGCCCTAATTGGGTTAATAAGTATGTTTTTGCCATGGGTTTCTTTTATGGGATACTCGACTAATGGTTTACATGGTAGTGGTTTTCTTATTTTGTTTGCTTTTATTGGTGCTGGTGTATTGGCTTATTTAGGCGACCAAAAATCGCATTTGTCAAAAACTGCTTGGTTAGCAACTTTAGCATGTGGAGCTTTTGTTGTCTTATTTTGGGTTATTAATTTTTTTGATGCAGTAAATGCAATTTCTTTAATGGGAATTGGTTATTGGCTTTGTGTAATTGCTGGTGGAGCATTAGTTGCTGTTACTTATATGTTCCGAGATCCAAATCAAAATTTAAAAGAATCATTAAACGAAATGAAAAAAACTGTTGAAAATAAAGTTGATAATAATCCTAACACTTAAGTTAGTAGTTACCCCTAATTATATAAAAATGCAGCCAATTTGGTTGCATTTTTTTTGTAAATCAAAAAATATTACTTATACAATTCGTTAAAGTTAATACCCAAGCCTAATTGAGTGTAAGCCTTATTATTAGTGTAAAATGCCTTGGCTAGGTTAAAGGTATATTTTTTATTATGCAAGGTTGCCCCAAATGATAAGCCAGTAAGCTTATTACTAATATTGTACAACTTCAACTCCTTTTGCCTTAGGTAATTATAGGCAATGGTAAGTGTTACATTTTTGGTGGGTAATAGTTGTAAGCCAAATATAGTGTGCAAAAATATTTTTTGTACAGCACTAATTTTACTATTTACTTCAATACTATTATTAAAATCTGTGTCATTATAAGCTATGTCAAACTGTTGTAGGTTGGTAGCTGTAAATATAAATTGTAACGGTGCATTGGCTAATTTTTTACTTATACCCAGTTGAAAGTTTAAAGGTAATTGCTCCTTGTTAGTAGCATATTTATTTAGTTGAAACCCCATATTTTTAAACACTACACCACATTGCAATTCGTTAGCAGTATCGGAGTAAGTAGCACCCACATCAAAAGCTAATGCGTAGGAGTTATATTGGTTATAATTACTGCCTATTAGCTTTGTAGTAATGCCATATTGCCAACGTTGCAAATACGTTTTGGCAATAGCCACTTGTATGCTGTAATCCTTTGCAGTAAAGGTATTGAGTATATTGCCAGCTGCATCGGTAGCGGTAGTAGTACCATAGGTAAGGTAATTAATACCAGTATTTATAGTGGCTTGTAATGGTTTGTTAGTGGTAGTATAATTAGCATTAAGCATGGTGGCACCACCATACAATACAGCAATATTAGTGTTTAATTTATTTACATCTTTTGCTTGTAATAATGCAGGGTTACTATTGGCTAAGTTGGCATCGGCTTGTAGTAAAGCTACTACCGTTCCACCTAATGCTGTTTGTAAAGGCGAATTAGGTAAGTTTAAAAAATTATATGTTGCCGCTCCACCAATATTTTGCCCATATATTAAAGTATTTACACTTTGCAATATGGTAAATAAAAGTAAATTGGGTATTTTTTTTAAAATTTTCAATACTATAAAATTAAGTTTTTATAATGTAGCAGCTTTAGTTTGGTGTAATTAACTTTTACAATCCACAATTATAGTAGTTACAAGCACATTGAGGGTTAGTTTATCCACAGTTTATACAGTTATTTTACCTTTTTAGTCATCAAAATGCCCTTAAAGCATTTGTGGTACACTGTTTTACTCCATTTTACTTTGTGGATAAAATAAAAGTTCCTAAAAATGATTTAAAAGTGGTAAAATTTGTTATTTTGTGGGAATAATATTATTTTTTAACCATAGTACTACTTATGAAAGGTTTTTTAACAGAGTCGGAAGTAACCCTTGATGCTAAAGGTAGGTTTTTGCTGCCTGCTACCATCAAAAAAAAGTTACCTACCGATAATGGAAATTCTTTTGTAATTGCCCGTGGCTTCGAACAAAATTTGGTGTTGTACCCATCGCATATATGGCAACAAAATGTGCAGGACAAGTTAGATTCGCTAAGTGACTTTAACCCCGAAGTACGACGGTTTAAAAGATTATTTCTTAACGGTGCTACCGAGTTGGATATGGATAATGCCGGTAGGGTGCTAATACCCAAACCCTTAATGGAATATGCAGGGTTGCTAAAAGAGGCGACGCTTTTTGCCGAAGGCGGAAAAATAGAAATATGGGATACCGTAAAATATAAACAGTTCTTTGAGAGTGCAACCAACAATGAAATGAGCGACTTGGCTCAAAAACTATTAGGTGGCGACTTGACCATAAATATATAGTATGACCAACAATTACCATACTCCGGTACTGTTGCAACCTACTATTGATGCTTTGCAAATAAAGCCTAGTGGCATATATGTAGATTGTACATTGGGCGGCGGTGGCCATGCCAATGCTATATTAAGCCAGTTAAATGCTCAAGGAAGATTAATAGTATTTGACCAAGATGTAGATGCAAAAGCAAATGTGCCTAACCAACCCAACGTATTGTTTATACACAGCAACTTTAGAAACCTACAACGTATGTTAAGGCTACATGGTGTAAATGCTGTAGATGGTATATTGGCCGATTTGGGTGTAAGCAGTCACCAATTTGATGCTGCACACAGGGGCTTTTCTACAAGGTACAATGCCCCGTTAGATATGCGAATGGATAACCGCAATACAACAACCGCTGCTAACCTATTAGCTACCTATACCGAGCTGCAACTGCATAAAATGCTGGAGCAATATGGTGAAGTAACCAATGCAAAAACCTTAGCAAAAACACTAGTAGCCTCGAGGCAATTAACGGCAATAAATACTATTGATGATTTGAAAAATATATTGGCACAGTTTGTAAAAGGTAATCCTAATAAGTACTATGCACAAGTGTTTCAGGCTATTAGGATAGCCGTTAACGAAGAGTTGGCTGCCTTAGAAGCGTTACTATTACAGTTGCCCAATGTATTGTGTATGGGCGGTATTGCTGCAGTTATAACCTTTCACTCATTAGAAGATAGGTTGGTAAAAAATTATTTTAAGAAGGGAAGTTTTTTGGAAAATGAAATTGAGGAAAATCCTTTTTCAACTGAGGTAAAAAAAATGCCATTTAAAGCATTAACCAAAAAACCAATAGAGGCAACAAAAGAAGAACTAAAAATAAATAACCGAAGTAGAAGTGCAAAACTTAGAGTAGCACAAAGAATACATTAAAATTGATATTTTTTAAAAAATAACTAGCTATTATGGAACAAAAACACGAAATAAAAAAACCACTCTTTTGGGGTTTGGATTTGTTCAATTATAATTGGGTGGCAAAAAATATTCCATTTTTTTTATTCTGTGCTTTTTTAGCAGTGCTATACATTGCCAACGGCCACTTTGGCGAAAAAATGATACGAAGAATTAACACCCTCGGACGAGAAAATAAAGAGTTAAGCTATGCTTACAAAACAGTAAACGGCACCTTATTATTTAAAAGCAAACAAAGCGAATTAATAAAGGCCGTAGCCCCAATGGGATTGCAACTACCAAGCACCATGCCCGTAGTAATAACAGACTCAACCCTTATAAGTAGTAAATAAATTGGATATAAAAAAAGACATATTATGGAGAGTGTACTTGTGCTTTATTGCATTAGTATTGTTTGGCTTTGCCGTATTGGGTAGGGTAGTGCAATTGCAATTTGTGCAAGGTACTATGTGGCGCAATATGGGCGACAGTATGTACAAAAGCATTGAGAAACGACCCGCTGAAAGAGGCACTATATTTAGCGACGAAATGGAAATGTTGAGTTCCTCTATTCCTTTTTTTGATATTCATATTGATTTTAGAACTGAGGCATTACATGCCAAAAATGGAAAAATATTTTATGATAATATTGACTCACTAAGTTATCAGTTAAATAAATTATTTAACGATAAGTCAAAGGCTGAGTATAAGCAAATGCTTAAAACAGCCTACCTTAAAAGTAATCCCTACTTTGAATTAAAAACAAAACTAACCTACCAACAATACTTTAAGTTACGCAACTTTGCCATGGTAAAATTAGGGAAAAATAAAAGTGGTTTTTTGGTTGATGTAAAAGATGTACGATTGAATCCTTTTGGCCTAATGGCCAACCGTACAATTGGCTTAAGCCGCGACCCACAGCTTAATGTAGGCCTCGAAAAATATTATGATAGTACCCTGAGTGGTGCTAATGGTAGTAGGCTTGTGCAGTCCATAGCTGGTGGTGCTAGAGTGCCCATAAATGGTACAGATATAGAACCAATAAATGGGAATGATGTGGTAACAACACTTAATGTACAAATACAAGATATTACCCAAAATGCTTTGCTTAAAATGATGATGCTTAATGAAGCCCTTACTGGCACTGCCATTGTAATGGAAGTAAGCACAGGCAAAATAAAAGCGATAGCAAACCTAGGCTTTCAAAAAAAAGGTGTGTATTATGAAGATAATAATTATGCATTAATACCAAGTGAGCCAGGTAGCACCATTAAAATTGTAAATTTATTAGCAGCCATTGAAGATAAAATAGTAACCATTAATAACACTGTAGAAATAAATGGAGGTAAATGGAATTACGGTGATAGAAAAATTGTTGATGCAGAACAGTCGCCCAAAAATGTACTTACTTATAAAGAAGCAATAGAACATAGTAGTAATGTAGCTATGGCAAAATTGGTAGCATTAAATTATGCCAAACAACCTAAAGAGTATTTAAAATATTACACCAAACTTAGGTTGGTAAATAAAAGTGGAATTGATTTGAATGATCCTTATTTTCCACGTATTAAAAATACTAACTCAGATGGTTGGAGTAACCAAACCTTGGCTAGTATGGGCTTTGGCTACGAAATGAGGATTAGTCCGTTACAAACACTTATGGTATATAATGCCATTGCCAACAATGGCAAAATGATGAAGCCTTACTTGGTAACTGATATAAAACAAGAAGGTGAATTAATACAACATATAGAGCCAACAGTATTAGTTAATAGCATATGCACCAATGCAACACTATTGCAATTACAACAATGCCTAGAAGCTGTGTGCATAGGCGGTACAGCCAAATCGGTATTTGACAGTATAAGCTATACAGTAGCCGGCAAAACAGGTACTACCGAAGTGGACGATGGTACATTTAAGTACAGGGATAATGTACACCAATCATCGTTTGTTGGGTACTTTCCGGCCGATAAGCCAAGGTATAGTTGTATAGTAGTAATTAAAAATAAACCCAATGCCATTACTTACTTTGGAGGTAAAGTAGCAGCCCCAGTGTTTAAAGAAATTGCTGACCAATTAATAGTACTAGCACAAGGTAATTATCATACTAAAAATATAGTACTACCAAAGGATTCAAGTACTTATAATTATAAAGCTGCCACAGCCGATATTAATACAGTTGCTAACCAAATGGCTATACAGCAAAATAATATAAAAGAATACTGGGCAATAGCATCTACCAATAAACAACAAACATGGCAACTTAATAGCGAAATATATAGTAGCAAACAAATGCCCAATGTAGTAGGTATGGGCTTACGGGATGCTATTAACTGCTTAGAAAATAAGGGATTAATTGTAAAAGCAAATGGAGCCGGAAAGGTAAACTCACAAAGCATTGTAGCAGGTACAACATTAACAAAAGGAACAAGTGTACTATTAAACTTAAAGTAAAAAAAATTAAAAATAGAAAGGTGTAGCAAAACTGAAAATGAAAATATTACAAGAAATATTATACAAAGTGCCTTTGGCAAAAGTAGTAGGCAACACAGCTATTACTATTAATGCATTGTGTATTGACTCAAGGCTTGTAACACCTAACGATGTATTTGTTGCCATAAACGGAACCGTAGTTGATGGGCATAATTATATAGCAACTGCACTTGCTAATGGGGCTACTTGTATTGTATGTGAGCAGCTGCCAGAGGCAGTTGTAGAAAATATTACTTATATACAAACAAAAAATTCGAGTATAGCGGTGGCTATAATGGCTCACTTATATTACAACCAACCAAGCTTACAAACCAAACTTATTGGCATTACTGGTACCAATGGCAAAACAACCGTAGCCACAGTATTATACAATTTGTTTACTGCATTGGGGCATAACTGTGGGCTTATATCTACCGTGCAAAACCATATAGGTAATGTAATACATAAGGCTACTCATACCACTCCCGATGCTATTAGTATAAATCAGTTATTGGCTCAAATGGTTGCAGCAAATTGTACGTATGTATTTATGGAAGTTAGCAGCCATGCTATACACCAACATCGAATAGCAGGTTTACAATTTGAAGGCGGTGTATTTACCAATATAACACATGACCATTTAGACTATCACAATACATTTGCCGAATACATTAATGTTAAAAAATCTTTTTTTGATGGCTTAGCCAAAAATGCATTTGCCATAACTAATATTGATGATAAAAGAGGGCAAGTAATGTTGCAGAATACTGCTGCAACAAAATATACTTACAGCTTACAAACCTTAGCAAACTTTAAGGGTAAAATATTGGATAATGCACTTACAGGTTTGCAATTAAGTATTAATAACCGTGAGGTTCACTTTAGATTAATTGGTGAGTTTAATGCTTATAACCTACTAGCAGTGTACGGTACAGCTATTTGCTTACGGCAAAATGAATTAGAAGTATTAGAAATATTAAGCAACACAACAGGTGCCGAGGGTAGGTTTGATTATACAATAAGTGAAGTGCAAAAAATAATAGGAATAGTGGATTATGCACATACACCCGATGCTTTGCAAAATGTGTTGGCTACCATACAAAAACTAAACCAGTACAATAACCAAGTTATAACCGTGGTAGGTTGTGGCGGTAATAGAGATACTGCAAAGCGACCGCTTATGGCTGCTGTGGCATGTGAGTATAGTAGCAAAGTAATATTTACTGCCGATAACCCACGGTACGAAAATCCAATGGCAATTATAAGCGAAATGGAAGCAGATCTTAAGTCGGCTTATAAGCGAAAGTATGTAGCAATACCCGATAGAAGAGAAGCTATAAAAACGGCTGTAAATTTTTGTAATGAAGGCGATATTATATTAGTAGCTGGTAAAGGCCACGAAAAATATCAAGAAGTGAATGGTATAAAAAAAGAATTTGATGATAAAAAAATATTACTTGAAATGTTGCAATGGTTAGAAAAATAGTAAACTATATAAATTAATAATGTACATAAAAGTGCCTACCCAAGGCACTATAATATAAAGTTAGCGATAACGAATTGGGGTTAATTATGTTTTATCATATATACGAGTGGTTAAAAAACAATTACAATTTGGCTGATACTCCTAATACAAGTTTTAGGGTAGTAGCTGCTATTATATTGTCAATTGTACTATCGGCAATAGTTGGTAAAAGTATAATTGCAAAGCTACGTCGCTTACAAGTAGGCGAAAGTGTAAGAGAGCTAGGCCTTAAAGGTGAAGAACAAAAAGGTGGTACACCAACAATGGGTGGCATTATAATTATATTAGCCATTATAATACCTACATTATTATTTGCCAACCTTACCAACATTTATATTTTATTATTATTACTTACTACGGTATGGTGTGGTATTATTGGTTTTATCGATGATTATTTAAAAATAAAATCTAAACGTGATGCAAAGCGACTGGGTATTGCATACCGAAAGGCAGATGCAGACGGGCTTGCAGGGCGATTTAAAATATTTGGACAAGTTGGATTAGGAGTTATAATAGGTTCGGTTTTATACTTTAATAGCAGTGTAACCGTGTATAGAGAATATACTGGCGTAAGTTATAACGATGCTAGTAACCATGAAAAACAAGTATCAGATTCCGTATTTAAAAAAACTATTAATGGTAAAGAGTACAAATTTGTAAAAGTAAATGCACCCGTTACAACTATTCCATTTGTAAAAAACCATGAGTTTAATTACTCCAAACTTTTGCCAACGGCATTAAGAGATTATACTTGGTTATTGTATATACTTATAGTAACATTTATTATAACAGCAGTATCTAATGGCGCTAATATTACCGATGGGTTAGATGGATTGGCGACTGGAGTATCGGCCATTATTGGTGCCGGGTTAGGCATATTTGCTTATGTAAGTGGCAACTTTTTCTTTGCCGAATTTTTTGATATTTTATACATTCCCAACCTCGGCGAACTCTCTATATTTATTGGTGCATTTGTTGGTGCTTGTATCGGTTTTTTGTGGTACAATAGTTACCCGGCTCAAGTATTTATGGGCGATACAGGTAGTTTGGCATTAGGTGGTATTATAGCATCATTAGCAATTATAGTACGTAAAGAATTGCTAATCCCAATATTTTGTGGTGTATTTTTTATTGAACTATTATCGGTAATAATACAAACAACTTATTTTAAATATACTCGAAAAAAATATGGCGAAGGTCGTCGTATATTTTTAATGTCGCCACTACACCACCATTACCAAAAGCTTGGTTACCACGAAAGTAAAATAGCTATTAGGTTTTGGATAGTAACCATTGGTTTAGTAACAATTGCAATTGTAACCTTAAAAATTAGATAAACTAAATTAAAAATTAAATATAAAAAAATATTAAAAAACCTCAATACTTATGAAAAAAATTGGCTCTTGTGCCAATAGTTTGGTATCCAATTCTCTATCCAATCCTGTGAACAATACTTATGAAAAACTTTTTCTTTTTTTATTATTAATTATATAAATGAATAACACTATAGTAATATTAGGGGCTGCCGAAAGTGGCATTGGTGCTGCAATACTTGCAAAGCAACAAGGCTATGCTGTATGGGTAAGTGATGCTGGTATTATAAAGCAACAGTACAAAACCGAATTGGAAAACCTCAATATATTATTTGAAGAAAACGGACATACTATTGAAAAAATAGCAACTGCCGATGTAATTATTAAAAGCCCAGGCATACCTGAAAAAGCAGCTATAATACAACAATTGAGAGCCGCTAATAAATTAATAATTAGTGAAATTGAATTTGCCTACAAGTATATTGGTACTAGCAAACTTATAGCAATAACTGGTAGCAATGGTAAAACCACCACTACAACTATGTTACAGCATATTTTTAAAACTGCAGGGTATAGTAGTGCAGCTTGTGGCAATATTGGCAATTCATTTGCAAAGCAAATAGCTACCGACCCTAAGGAATATTATATAGTAGAAGTAAGCAGTTTTCAACTTGATGATATTATACATTTTAAACCCAACATTGCTATACTTACTAATATAACCGAAGACCATTTGGATAGGTACAATTACAAGTTTGAAAACTATATACATTCCAAATTTAACATTATAAAAAACCTAACCGAAACTGATGTATTTATATACAATGCCGACGATGCGGTAACCATGCAATATATAAACCAATATAATACCAACGCCATAAAATATCCAGTAACTATGAACCATAAAATAAACCAAGGAGCTACAATAATTAACGGAAAGATGATAATATTAAAAGATACTGAAGTGATGGAAATGAACGTATCAGACTTTACCCTTAAAGGTAAGCACAACCAATATAATACCATGATGACAAGCATTGCGGCAGCCTCAGTAGGAATAAGAAAAGAAACTGTAAGAGACTCATTAGTAACAATGGAAAGTATAAAACACCGTATTGAAACTGTTGCATTTATACGAGGTGTGGAGTATATAAATGATAGTAAGGCAACCAATATAAATAGTACTTGGTATGCTTTGGAGTGTATGACAAAGCCAACTATACTTATACTAGGTGGTGTAGATAAAGGAAATGACTATGAGCAATTAACAGCATTGGTAAGTGAAAAAGTAAAAGCAATAATATGCCTTGGTATGGATAACTTAAAAATACATGAAGCCTTTGGTAATATAGTACCACTTATAGTAAATACTACATCAGCCGAAGAGGCAGTAAAAGCTGCTTATCACTTTGCTACTGTAGGCGATGTAGTGCTACTAAGCCCTGCCTGTGCCAGTTTCGATTTATTTGAAAACTACGAAGACCGTGGTAACAAATTTAGTGCAGCCGTAATTGATTTGTAATTTATTATTAAAAAATCAGACTTAAAAAATATATCAACATACCTAAACTTTGAAAACTAATAACACATACTTTAAAAAATTACTTGCACCCGATACATTATTAGGTGGTGTTGGTACTATAAGTAATAGTATAGGTGTTACTGGCTTTGGTAATAAATTATTGAAAAAAACTAAGGGCGATAAAGTTATTTGGGCAATTGTAATGGTGTTAGTTTTAGCCTCTTTATTGCTAATATACAGTAGTACAAGTAGTTTGGCTTACAAAGCAAAACAAGGCAATGGTATTTATTTATTTAGGCAAATATTTTTTACAATTTTAGGGTTAATCATTATTTATTTTTTACATTTATTTAATTACACTCATTTTTCTCGTATTGCATTGTACTTGTTTTTAATTTCAATCCCATTATTGTTGTTTACAAAGTTTTATGGTGTAAGTGCTAATAGTGCTAGTAGATGGGTAAAAATTCCGATCATAAATATGACGTTACAGTCATCTGATGTTGCAAAGCTTGCCTTGTTTATGTACCTCAGCAGAATGTTAGCCAAAAAACAACAAATAATTAAAAGTTTTAGAGATGCATTTTTGCCTATTATACTACCTATTATTTTGATATGTATTTTAATAGCCATTGATAACTTTTCTACAGGTGCTTTGGTATTTACGAGTTGCTTATTACTATGCTTTATTGGGCGGGTAAGGTTGCGGCATATAGCCTTGGTACTTGTAATTGGGTTAATGCCAGTAGGTATAATAATATATGCAGCTACCAATTATTACGATAAAGATAAAGAAACTCTTAAGGACTTACCAGCAGTACTAAGTGTAGGTAGAGTGCCCACTTGGATAAGTAGGGTTCAGGCATTTATATACCCATCAGTAAAGGGTTCAAGGGAAAGTGACCACCAACCTAACCAAGCTAAAATTGCTGTTGCCAAAGGTGGCTTAATAGGCAATGGACCAGGAAAAAGCACACAAAAAAACTTTTTGCCCGATTCATTTAGCGACTTTATATATGCCATAGTAATAGAAGAATATGGCTTACTGGGTGGTGGGTTTTTAGTGTTTTTGTATTTGCTTTTTTTATTCAGGTGCATACGAATTTTTAAGAGATGCCCGTATGCATTTGGTGCATTTTTGGCACTAGGGTTAAGCTTTACTTTGGTAATACAGGCATTAGTCAATATGGCGGTGGCAGTTAATTTATTTCCTGTTACAGGTGTTACATTGCCTTTGGTAAGTATGGGTGGTACATCGTTTTTCTTTACCTGTGCTAGTATTGGTATTATATTAAGTGTGGCTCGTAATGTTGAAATATTAGAGGGTAAAGAAGTAGCAGAAAATGCTATTGTAAAAGCGGCATAATTTTTAAAAAAGTAAAAAAATAAATTTTTGCGAAAGCAAAAAATAAAAAATAAATTGTAATTGACAAACGAAAGTAACATATTAAGTGCTGTAATAAGTAGCCAAGGTACACCAGTTGTAATGGACGGTGATCTAATGCCCGTAAGGCGTTTCCTCATTGCTGGTGGTGGCACAGGTGGGCATATTTTTCCTGCAATTGCTATAGCAAATGCATTAAAGTTGGCCTTGCCTAATGCTGAGTTTTTATTTATTGGTGCCAATGGCAAAATGGAAATGGAAAAAATACCACAGGCTGGCTATGCTATAAAAGGTATTGATATTGCAGGGTTTAATAGGAGTTCAGTAGTTAAAAACTTAGGATTGCCATTTAAAATAATCAAAAGTTTTTTGCAAGTTAAAAAAATAATAAATGGCTTTAAACCCCATGCCGTAATTGGTGTTGGTGGTTATTCTACATTTCCTGTATTGAGGTATGCACAAGCCAATAACATTCCTACATTTATACATGAGTCAAACTCATTTGCGGGCAAAGCAAATATATTATTAGGCAAAAAAGCAAAGGCAATATTTGTAGCTACTAATGGAATGGAAAAGTTTTTTAAGGCCAATAAAATAGTGGTAACGGGTAATCCAGTGCGGAGTACTATAGCTACTACAACAGTTAGTAAAAATGTTGCTTTAGATTTTTTCAAACTCAATAATACTAAGCAAACAGTATTGGTAGTAGGTGGTAGTTTGGGTGCAAAAAGTATAAACGAAACTATTGAACAGCATATTGATTTTTTTGTAAAAAATAATTTGCAACTTATATGGCAAACTGGAAAACTATTTGCTAGTAAGGCTTTGGAGGCATCTTCGCATTATACCAACGTATGTACCAATGAGTTTATAAACAATATGGACTTAGCTTATGGAGCTGCCGATATTGTAATTAGCCGAGCAGGAGCAATGGCTATTACAGAGTTAGGTATAGTGGGTAAGCCAAGCATATTAGTACCTTATCCACATGCTGCTGAAGATCACCAAACTGCTAATGCACAGCATTTGGTTAATAATAATGCAGCCATAATGATAAGTGATACAGATGTAAAAGTTAAATTAATGGATGCAATAACAACATTAATAAATGATACAGCATTGCAAAAAACATTTACCCAAAATATAAAAAAAATAACTACAGCAAATGCAGATACTACAATTGCAAATGCCATAATAAAAGCCCTTAATAATTGAGTATAATTAATACCATATCGTTAGTTGATAAAAATAATTTTGCTGCTGCCATGCAAAAAGGGAAAGTCTATTTTGTAGGTATTGGTGGTATAGGTATGAGTGCCTTAGCAAAATATTTTTTACACCAAGGGTGTACTGTAAGTGGCTATGATAAAACAAAAACTGCACTTACCACCGATTTGGAAACTATGGGTATGCACATACACTATACTGACGATGTAAGTATGCTTAATGCTAATGCAAATATTGTAATATACACACCTGCAGTACCTAAGCAACATAGCGAACTTACTTATTATAAAGCAAATGGTTATACTTTGCTGAAACGTAGTGAGGTACTAGGTTTGCTCACAGCACAAAGTACAAATATTTGTATAGCAGGTACACATGGCAAAACTACTGTGAGTACCATGGTTAGCCATGTATTGCACCATAGTGGTTATGGTTGCAATGCTTTTTTAGGCGGCATTTCTAGTAATTATAATACCAATTATTTAAGTAGTACTAACAATGTATGTGTAATAGAAGCCGATGAGTACGACCGTTCATTTTTGCAGCTTACACCCACAATAGCTGCTATTACAACAATGGATGCCGACCATTTGGATATATATGGAACAGAGCAAAATATGCAAGATGCCTTTGTGCAATTTACTAAGCAAATACAGCCTAATGGGTTGTTAGTAGCTAAATACCAATTGCCAAGGTATAATGAATTACAAGCCACTACAATATACAGTTACCATTTGAGTAATACCAATGCAAATATATTTGCAAATAATATAGCCACCCATAATGGAACTTACATATTTGATGTATGTATAAATGGCATTGAGTTTACAAATTTTAATTTGAATGTAGGTGGTTTGCATAATATTGAAAATGCATTAGTAGCTATAGCAATTGCCAATTATTTGAATATTAGTATTGAACTTATTAAAGCTGCAATTGCCTCCTACAAAGGCGTAAAACGACGATTTGAGTATATAATACCACCAACTACCGATAGTAATATTGTACTGATTGATGATTATGCCCACCACCCAACTGAGTTAAATGCTTTACTAAGTAGTGTACGTTCCCTATTTCCTACCAGAAAAATTGTGTTGTTATTTCAGCCACATTTGTATAGTAGAACTAGAGATTTTGCTACTCAATTTTCTGCAAGTTTGAGTAAGGCAAATGAGGTAGTACTATTGCCAATATACCCTGCAAGAGAAATGGAGATTGTTGGTGTAAATAGTGAAATGTTATTGCCTTTAATTACAAGTAGTATAAAAGTAGTAGTGCAAAAAAATGAACTATTAAATTATTTGCAAAGCGAAGTTATACCAAGCAAACTGCCTACAGTAATAGTTGTAGCTGGTGCTGGCGATATTGATACACTCATACAACCTATAAAGGAATTAATACAAAATAACCAATAATAAAACTAAATACAAATAGAATAACATAAATAAATGACCTTAAGTACTAACATAAAAAACAAAATTTATAACACCATATGGGTTGCCATTGCACTGGTTGTTATTGGTATGTTAGTAGCTGCCATGCAAATTAATAGTAGTACAATTTGTAAAGCAGTAAAAGTAGAAATTACAAGTAATCCTAATCAACAGTTTTTAAATGAAGCCGATATTTTAAAAATGATAAATGCTTCTCAAATAATAAATAGTAAAAAAATACAACAAATAGATACAAAGCAAATAGAAGCACAACTTCAAAATAATGTATGGATTGATGAAGTAAATGTTTACTTTGATAAAGCTTCAGTATTACACATACAATTAGCTGAAAGGCAACCTTTATGCCGAATATTTAGAGCAAATGGTAACTCATTTTACATTGATAAAAAATGTTTTCAACTTCCATTAAGTAGTGATTATAGTGCTGTAGTGCCAGTATTTACAGGGTTTAGTAATAATAGTATAACAACTATAAATGATAGTAGTAGCTTGGCAAGTATAGTTATAATGGCTAATTATATTAATAATAATTCGTTTTGGATGGCACAGTTGCAGCAAATTAATATGGTACATACTAACGAATTTGAATTGATACCAACTATTGGCAACCACACTATTATATTTGGCGATACAGTTGCTTTGCAACAAAAATTTGAAAAATTATATAGGTACTATAAATCAGTTGCCACCAAAATTGGATTTGATAAGTATAGTATTTTAAATGTAAAATTTAAAAATCAAGTAGTAGCTAGTAATACTATTACTAATATTGATAGCATAAATGCAACTCAGGTTATTCAAAACTTTATGCAAACAAATAGCATAAATGCTGATAGTACTACTAACAATGCAGCCAATGATACAACCAGTACTAGCGGCACCGTAACAGAGCCAAAACCCATTACCGTATTACGGCCACCAATACCTGTACTACCCAAACCGCCACGAGCCATAATGCCAAAAAGGGCGAAACCTGTTACAGTAATTCCGCCAAAGCCAAAGCCAAAGCCACTTGTAAGGCCTAAACCCAAACAAACAAATTGATATAAACTAATTAAATAAACAAATAAACAACACATAGTTATGAATAAAAATCCCATCATTGTAGGCTTAGATATTGGTACTACAAAAATAGCTTGCATTGCAGGTAGAAAAAATGAATTTGGCAAACTCGAAATCTTAGGATTTGGTAGAGCAAATAGTAATGGTGTACAGCATGGTATGGTACTCAATATTGATCAAACAATAAAGGCCATTCAAAATGCACTTGAAAGTTGCTTTATTAGCAACCCTAACCTCGAGTTTAATGAGGTGTATGTAGGTATAGCAGGGCATCACATTAAAAGCTTACAAACCCGTGGTGATATTGTTAGGCAAAATGTAGAGGAGGAGATTTCGCAAATAGAAATAGATCAATTAATAGCTGACCAACGCAAAACTTATATACCAGCTGGCGACCAAATAATTGATGTAATACCTCAAGAATTTAATGTAGATAATTTTCAAAATATTGCTCACCCAATTGGATACAGCGGTGTAAAAGTTGGTGCTAACTTTCATATAATTACTGGCGATAAAAATGCCATACGTAATATTAATAGAGCAGTTGAAAAAAGTAATTTAATCATTAAAGATTTAATATTACAACCCCTAGCAAGTGCTGCAGCAGTAATGTGTGAGCAAGACCTAGAGGCAGGTGTAGCCATTGTTGACATTGGTGGTGGCACTACTGACCTTGCCGTATTTTACGAAGGTATATTAAAGCATACTGCTGTAATTCCATTTGGTGGCGAAAATATTAGTAATGATATTAAGCTTGGCTTAGGGGTGTTAAAAACACAAGCCGAACAAATGAAAGTACAATTTGGTAGTGCATGGGCTGGCGAAACTAATGCCAATGCTTTTGTTACAATACCAGGCTTACGTGGTATGCCAGCAAAAGAAATAAGTGTGCAAAATTTGGCTCGTATTATACAAGCCCGTATGAGTGAAATACTCGACTTTGTTAGCTATCATATAAAGCAAGTAGGGCTTGATGCCCGTATGCTTAATGGTGGTATAGTGCTTACTGGTGGCGGTGCTCAGTTAAAACACCTTATACAACTTACCGAATATACTACTGGAATGAATGCCCGTATTGGGTTGCCAAACGAACACTTAACTAGTGGGCATCCTGATGAGTTGGCTAAGCCAATGTATGCCACTTGTATTGGTATGATACTGAAAGGCTACCATGAGTATGAAAGAAAAATGTTGAGAGAAAATCCGAACTATTTTTTAATAAACCAACCAAAGTCAGCAGCAGTAAATAATAATATTATAGATGAATACGAAGCTGAAATAGATGAGCCCCAAATTAATGCTGAACTTATAAATAATACCAACCCAATACCAATTAAAAAAAGACGAACCATCAGTACATGGATGGATAGTTTTAAAACTGGATTGATACATATATTTAAAGAGGAGGACGAAAAAGAACTTTAACTAATTACTAATGAGTAATTAGTAAATAAAATTAACTAACCAATAAATTCAAAAAATATGATACATTTCGATTTGCCAAAAGATAAATCATCTATTATTAAAGTAATAGGTGTTGGCGGTGGTGGCAGCAATGCTGTTAACCACATGTTCTCTCAAGGTATTGATGGTGTAAATTTTATAATTTGCAACACCGATGCACAGGCTATTGCACAAAGCAAAGTGCCTAACAAAGTGCAATTAGGGCCACACCTTACCCAAGGTTTGGGTGCTGGTGCCGACCCTTCAGTTGGTCGCCAAGCTACCGAAGAATCGTTAGAAGAAATAAAAAAAATACTTGAAGTAAATACTAAAATGGTATTTGTAACAGCTGGTATGGGTGGCGGTACAGGTACTGGTGGAGCACCAATTGTAAGCAAAATATGCAAGGAAATGGGCATACTTACTGTGGGTATTGTAACCACACCATTTGGCTACGAAGGCAAAAAAAGAATGCTGCAGGCCGAAGAAGGTATTAACCAATTAAAGGAACAAGTAGATACCTTGCTTATAATTAATAACGATAAATTAAGGCATCAGTTTGGCAACTTAAAAATGAGTGAAGCCTTTGCAAAAGCCGATAATATATTGGCTACTGCAACCAAATGTATAACTGATGTAATAGGTAGTACTGGACAAATAAATGTGGATTTTGCCGATGTGTGTACCGTAATGCGTAACGGTGGTGTAGCCATATTAGGTAATGCAGCAATGGGTGGCGATAACCGAGCCCAAACTGCTATTGAGGATGCACTTAACTCGCCATTACTTAACGATAATGATATACGTGGTGCTAAGTGGATATTGGTAAATATTAACAGTAGCCGTGGCGAGTATGAGCATACTATGGATGAGGTAGATATTATACAAAACTACATAATGGAGCATGCAGGTGACGATACCGATGTTATACTAGGCTTAGGTTTTGATGAAAGCTTAGCCGATAAAATTTCTATAACATTGATTGCCACAGGGTTTGATCAAAAAAATCCATTTAAGCCAACGGCTGTAATAGAAACCGTACAACCAAAAGAAGAAAAAATAGTAATGACACTTGGAGTAGTAGGCGACGAAATAAAAATGGAAAATGGTTATGTACCTGCTGAACAACAAGTAACTATACCAACGCCTATACAAGATGCTATGGCACCACAATTGGTAGAACCAATAAGTACAAGGCCAAGCATTATTACATTTGAACCTGTACAGGTAATGCCTACAATAGTGGCTGAGCCTACTACGGAACTGCCACAACATTATGTATTGCAAACTACTGAAACCGTTATTGATACTACATTTGTAAGCCCCGAGCCTGTTGTTGTAGCTACTACTAATTTTTTGGCGAAGCCAACAAATATATATGACCCTACTGTAATAGTGCCTGTGGCAAACACTATACAGCCCATTAGCACCAATACTGTAGAGCTTACTATTGATCATAAATTGGTAACTAATAGTGAGGTAGCAGCTACTGAAAATTTAGAAATGGAGTTAGTAATAAAAGAAGAAATGCCAATTACTATAACTCCAGTACAAGCTGAAATGAACTTGCAACCAGCTGCACCAATAAATGCATTTGAGCCACCAACGCCTTTGCCAGAGGAGGAAGACTCACTTAGTAAAGCTGCTGAGCGAACTAAAAAATTAAGAAACCTATCCTTTAATTTTAATGCAAATGATGCTGAAGAATTTGAAAATGAACCTGCTTATTTGCGTCGCAAAAATGAAATACACAATACATTAGCTAATGTAGAAAAATTTTATAGCAATTACACCGTTGGTGTAGATGATAATAATGTGGCCAAAATAAATGAAAATTCTAAAAACAGTTTTTTAGAAGGTGAAAAACCAGATTAATTTTTACTTAAATATTTAACCTAAAAAAAAGTTTCACTTTACTTGTAGAGTGAAACTTTTTTTTGTAAAAAATATTGCTAAAATAAACGATGCTTAAACTACCTTTGTAGCTAATGATTACACCAAAACGATATTTAATTACTAGTGCTTTACCTTATGCAAATGGACAGAAACATTTGGGGCATTTGGCGGGTGCTTACTTACCAGCCGATATATATGTAAGGTACCTTAGGGCTAACCAACGAGATGTTGTGTTTGTGTGTGGTAGCGACGAACACGGCACTGCCATACCTATACAAGCTACTAAAGAGGGTACTACACCACAAGCTATTATTGACAAATACCATACAATTGCTAAGCAAAATTTTGAAGATTTAAGTATTTCATTTGATATATACCACCGTACTAGTAGCCAACTGCACCACCAAACTGCACAGGAATTTTTTACACAATTATATGAGCAAAATAAATTAGTACAAAAAGAAACCGAACAGTTTTTTGACGAAGCCGCTAATACATTTTTGGCCGATAGGTATATACAAGGTACTTGCCCTAATTGTAACTATAATGCTGCTTATGGCGACCAGTGCGAAAAGTGTGGTAAAAGCCTAAGCCCCGAAGAATTAATAAATCCTGTAAGTACATTAAGCGGCAATGCACCTATTAAAAAATTGACAACACATTGGTACTTGCCACTAAATGAGCATGAAGCTTTTTTGAGTAAATGGATATTAGATGACCATAAAACAGATTGGAAAGTAAATGTAGTAGGGCAGTGCAAAAGCTGGATAGATGGCGGTTTGCAGCCACGTGCCGTAACCCGTGATTTGGATTGGGGTGTAAAAGTACCCGTACCTAATGCCGATGGTAAAGTATTGTATGTATGGTTTGATGCACCAATTGGTTATATAAGTGCAACCAAACAATGGGCTTTAGAAAATAACAAAAATTGGGAGCCATATTGGAAAAGTGACGACACCAAATTGGTACACTTTATTGGTAAAGATAATATTGTGTTTCATTGCATTATATTTCCTGTAATGTTACAATTGGGTGGTTATATATTGCCTACACAAGTGCCTGCAAATGAATTTATGAATTTGGAAGGTGATAAAATGAGCACAAGCCGTGGTTGGAAAATTGATATGCAGGATTATATAAATGACTTTGTAAATAAAGAAAACGGTGGCCCACAAGCCGTAGATATGTTGCGGTATTACCTAACCCAAATAGCCCCCGAAACAAAAGATAGTGAGTTTACTTGGAAAGGCTTTCAAGATGCCGTAAATAGTGAGTTAGTAGCCGTATTTGCCAATTTTGTAAACCGTGCTTTAGTGCTTATGCACAAACTTTGCAATGGTAAAGTGCCACCTTTGCATAAGCAAATATTGGATGAAAAAGATACTGCCTTAATTAATGATATTGCCTCAACTACCAACCTTGTAACACAATTATTAGAAGATTACAAAGCCCGTGATGCTATGTATGCCGTGGTTGATTTGGCTCGTAAGGCCAATAAATATATGCAAGAAAAAGAGCCTTGGATAGTGGTAAAACGCCTACTGGAGCAGCCTAACGACCAACAGTTAATTGATAATTGCTTACATATATGCTTGCAACTCACTGCAAATTTGAGTATTTTAATTCAACCATTTTTGCCTAACACGGCTACCAAAATTTGTACTTTATTAAAGGTTACACCTAAAATGTTGGAGTGGAAAAATGCAGGTAGTATTAATTTGTTAAGCGTTGGCTACAGTTTACGGGCTCCCGAATTATTGTTTAGAAAAATTGACGATAGTGAAGTTGTAGAGCAAGTAGAAAAGTTAAAAAATATTGCTAATGCAGCTACTATAGTTAGCAAGGCTAATACCGAAAATATAATTACTACTAGTACAAATACTACACCTAACCGTAATGTTGATGATGCTAATACCTCACCAATTGAAAGTATAATTGAGTTCCCCGATTTTGCAAAAGTTGTATTAAAAGTAGGCACTATTACAGCTGCTACTAAAGTAGCAAAAGCCGATAAATTATTACAACTGCAAGTTGACCTTGGCAGTGAAGTACGTACTATAGTTAGTGGTATTGCTTTACACTTTGAGCCTACTGCAATAGTAGGGCAGCAAGTGGTAGTGGTAGCCAACTTAGCACCACGCAAAATGCGAGGTATTGAAAGTAACGGAATGATATTAATGGCCGAAGATGCAAATGGCACATTGTATTTTGTACAACCCTCAAGTGTAATTGGTGCAGGTAGCAAAGTTTCGTAACTTGGTGTTGTGTTTGTAAAAGCATTGTAACGGCTTCTTTTTATTTTCTTAATTAGCATTAAAAAATAACCAGCATAATTTGAGGCTACTTTTTATTTGCAGTATAACAAATTAAATATTACTATTGAACCTAGCAGCATTTATAGCAAACCGTGTAGTACGTAATAAGCAGCACACATTTAGCAGCTTTATAACTAAGCTAAGTATTACTGCCACTGCATTAAGCGTAGCTACTATGGTTATAGCTTTAGCCATTTTATATGGGTTTCAAACTACAGTTGCTAACAAGGTTTTTAGCTTTTGGGGTCATATAAGGGTAAAGGCTTATGAGCCAGCAAAAGCTACCATAGCTGAGGAAACTTACATAACAAAAAATGATACTGTAGTACAACTAATAGCCCAAAACCCTAACGTAAAAAGTATAAATACCTTTGCCACCAAATCGGCTATACTTACTGCTAACACACAGTTAGAGGGTTTGCTAATGAAGGGTGTAGAGCGTAATTTTGATACCACTGCATTTGAACAATTTATTACCAAAGGCCGATGGATACAGTATAATGATAGCACTTATAGTAAAGAAATTATAATAAGCCAATCCATAGCTAACCAACTACAAGTAAGTTGTAATAGTAAAATAAACATTTATTTTTTTGATGCCAATACACAAAAAACAAGAGCAAAAAATGTAATTGTTGTAGGCATATTTAATACTGATATTGAAGAGTACGATAAAACATTTTTTATAGGTGACCTCAACCTCATTCGTAACCTCAACTATTGGGATACTACACAAATAGGTGGTTACGAAATATATGTACACAACATTGCCACACTCGATGCTACTAGTATTGCCATTAACAATACACTTAATACCAATTGGCAATCCAAAACCATAAAGGAGGAGTACCCCAATATATTTGATTGGCTCAATTTGCTTAATACCAACAAGTATGTACTCCTTACTATTATGAGTTTGGTAGCAGCTATTAACCTTATAACTTGCCTCATTATACTGGTGTTAGAACGTATTAAAATGATAGGCATTTTAAAAGCTCTAGGAACTAAGGCAAGTACTATTCGCAGTATTTTTATTTACCAAACTATGTACATAGGGCTTATTGGCACAGGCTTTGGGGTTGCTATTGGGTATATGTTATGTGCCATACAGCAATATACAGGTGTACTCACCTTGCCCAATTCCGATGCTTACAGTATTACCAAAGTACCTATACAAATACTATGGTGGCATATACCATTAGTAGCAGGTGGTACTTTGTTATTATGTGCTATTATATTGCTAATACCAGCCTTTATTATTAATAAAATAAAGCCCGTAGCAGCTATACAGTTTAAGTAATATGTAGGGTTCTTTTACAGAGTTTTAGTGTATGTAAATTAAATTGCTTTACGTTATATACACTGCACTTAGCTCTGTTAATAACTACCTTTCAATAGCAAGTAATTGCAAATTGTTTTTCTAATTTTCCTCTTTTTCTAAATTAGTTATGTCGCTAATTAAATTCTCCATTTCAACTTGCAAAGTACCGTTATAAATTCCTCTAATTCTTTTGGTTTTATCAACTAATATTAAATGTTCAGTATGTAAAAACTCGGAACTGTCTTTACTAAAACCAATATCTTCTTCTGCAAAATAAGACTGGCGAGCCAATTTATATATTACACCTTTATCGCCAGTTAAAAAATGCCAATTATTATTAAAAATGGTATAATTTTTTTTAAATTTATTCAACACACTTGGTTTATCTATCCAAGGAGTTACTGAGTATGAAAGCAATACAATATCATCATATTTTTTTAAACTATCCGATACAATTTTAAGATTTTTAGTCATTACTGGGCAAATACTCCCACAACTCGTAAAAATAAAATTAGCTACATGTATTTTATTTTCAATTACTGATTGGGTTACAACAATACTATCTTGGTTAAGTAATGAAAAATTTGCAATAGTATGTATTATCTTATTTTTTACATCATACTTATTTGTTAAAAAAAGAGGCGTAAAAGTTGGTTCATTATAGTAGGGCAAACTAATTTCTTTATTTTTAATGGTATTACACATTAAAACGGAACAACTAATTAACATTAAAAATACTATCCGATACATTTTTACAATTTTTAGTTCCTAACAATCCAAATCGTTTGCCATTAAGCATTACGTAATTGGCTCTAATTTTTCCATTATCGTACCACATTTTTTGAATACCTTCCTCTTGCCCATTTTTAAATGTGGCTAAGTGTATCAACTTTCCATCTATATTCCATTCTTTTAATTCTCCTTCATATTTATCATTATTTGCATTAAAAACAAATTTCATTTTACCATTTTCAAAGTAAGCAGTTTGACTTCCATTTTTTTGCCCATCTTTATATATTCTAAACTCCATAAGTTGCCTATTGTAGTACCATTTTTTAGATACTCCATCTAGTAATCCATTTACATAACTTTCAGTACATAATGTATCATTACTTTTCATATCTAAGGAAAATATAACACCATTTAATTTCTTTTCTTTATATAAAATGGTATCATTTTTAACAGTCAAACCCTTTGTATGCTTATCTAGTAAGTAATATTGCTGAGGCATTGTATGTTTACCATTAGTAATAGCTTTTTTTTTATAACACGAAAAAGCAAACACAGTAAGTATAAAAAAGCAAAATATTTTCATTTATTGAGTTACAGTTCCAGGTGTGCCATAATATCCATTACCATTCATATAAGGTGCATCACTAGTAAAATGATAATGATAAATTCCATTAGGAAAATCAATAGTGTTATGAATATGCCCATGGTAAACATCTAATCCACTACTTACCACTGTAGTATTGTTTTCCTCTTGTGGACCATATACAGGGAATCCATCTAACAAAAAGCCCATTAATCCTGATTTTGTAAATTTTACAGTTGTTAAGTAAAGTGGTTCCACATGATAGTGATATTGTGATGTAGCGGTAGGGTGTCCGTAGTATTTGTCAAAGCTATTTATCTCTGATGTTAATGGTTGGTTACTTGGACCAGCATATTGGTTGTATAATGCTACACCGTTTAAAGCTACACCAATTGGCCCTAGTGGTGTTGCAGCATGGTTTGTAGCAACCGTAGGATTTAAAGGAATTTTAAAGGTTAAAGTTTGACTGGCAATTTTATTCGGATTTTGTGTAAAGTTACCACCACCAAATGTTGTTCCACTGTATGCTTCATACATAGCATTTGCCATTGGGTAATAAGCACTTTTATAATCTGGCATGCCGTTTGTTTTTATAGTTATAAATGTTCCATCACTTGTTATAGTCGATGTTGTACCATAAATTTTTGAGTAAACAGCTGGTACTGTATTTGATGTAGGGGTTATCACTATTTCATCTTTTTTCTTTGAACAACTTGCAATAATAATTGCTACAATAATGAAAGAGTTGATTTTTTTGTACATAAATTATGTTTTGTTTTTACTTTGACAAAGCAAGTTGCAATTAGTTTAATAAAAAAAATTAATTATTTCAATTTCATTTGTGCGTAATAAGGATGGTCAGGGTTTACTATAAGTTCTTTTGTCTCGGCGGGGTTTCGTTTCGTGCCTAACCATGCCGTAAAGTAATGCAAAAAGTAAAAAAGGTTGGTAAGTGTATCAAGTATAATTATAAAAAGTTCTTTGTAATAATAAAAATGAAAAATAAAAATAGTATTAATTTGGTTGTTGATTTTTGTTATTTGCACTAACGTTGGGGTTTCGGCAAAGCCTGTACCGCCTTATGCGGTAAACCGAAGACCCCAAGGGGCTATAAAGTACTTAATAAACTCTTATTTTTACAACTATACTTCAAAAATATATACTTTTTATATAACTATACTTCAAAAATTAATACTTATTTTTGTACTATACTTTAATTAATAATACTTTTTATGTACCAACGAACAATGTTAGCCAACTTACTACAGTACTGTTTTAAAGGCTTTGCTATTATACTTATTGGGCCAAGGCAAGTTGGCAAAACAACCTTGGTAAAGGCTTTAGCCAATACATTACAAAAAAAACATTTGTACTTTAATTGCGATGAACCAGATGTAAAGCGATTATTTGAAACCATAAACTTAACCAATTTAACCAATATAATAACTGATGCCGATGTTATTATAATTGACGAAGCACAACGAGTGGAAAATATTGGCATTGCCATTAAGTTGTTGGTCGATAATTTTCCTAATCGGCAATTTATAATTACAGGTTCATCTGCACTTGAAATTGCAAATAATATTTTTGAACCACTTACTGGTCGTCAATTATTGTTTCATTTATATCCACTAACTATTACTGAAATGTATAGTACTACCAATGTTATAGAAACAAATCGACAAATACATTGGCACCTAATTTATGGCTGCTACCCCAAGTTGGTAATGCAAAAAGACCTGGGCGAAATTATTTTAAAAAACTTAGTAAGTGATTATTTATACAAAGATGTGTTAGCTTGGAAAGATATAAGAAAGCCGGATTTACTAAATAAATTATTACTCTTACTAGCCCTGCAAATTGGTAATGAAATTTCGTTAAATGAATTAGCCGTAAAGCTAAAAGTAAGTACCCATACTGTAGAAACCTATATTGACTTATTAGAAAAATGCTTCGTAGTATTTAGGCTAAGTGCATATAGTACCAATGAAAGAAAAGAAGTAACCAAAATGAAAAAAATCTACTTTTGGGACAACGGAATTCGTAATGCAATTATAGGCAGTTTTATACCAGTAAGTAACCGAACCGATGTTGGTGCCTTATGGGAAAATTTTGTAATAAGCGAAAGGTTAAAATATAATAGTTATAACCAAACAAACGTACAATCTTTCTTTTGGCGAAGCAAACAACAGCAAGAAATTGATTACGTAGAGCAAGTAGGTGAGCATTTATTTGGGTATGAGTGTAAGTGGAATGCTGCATCCAAAGGTAAACCCACAAAGGCTTTTGGTAACTTATATCCCCATGCTCAAGTAGCTATAATTAACAACGAAAACTACCATAATTTTTTACTACTACCATAAAGTCTATTCATTTTCAAATACTACAACACATTACAACCACTAACTAGCAGAGAGGAAGGGATTCGAACCCTCGATCCCGATCACTCGGGATACACACTTTCCAGGCATGCTCCTTCAACCACTCGGACACCTCTCTGTATATTTTATTTTCATCATTCTATAAAGCCATAAGCACTTTAATAATAGTAACAACCAATGCAATTGGTTGAGAATGACCAATGCAATTGGTTGAAAAAAACCAACACACCTCATTAAAAAAAAGAACTACTCAAAAAAGTCCGAAGGACTTTAATATTAGTAACAACCAATGCAATTGGTTGAGAATGACCAATGCAATTGGTTGAAAAAAATCCAATATAATTATTTCAATTAAAACGGCAAATCGTCATCACCTTCCATTTGCATACTTTGGTTTATATCGTTATAATTAGTAGTAGGTGCAGCAGCACTAGTAGCTTTTGCAGGTGCAGTGCCAGAGCCAACTACAGCCACTTTCCAAGCCTTACAATTGGTAAACCATTTATTATTATATTCCCTGCTTTCTACATCAAATTGTACGTCTAACTCATTGCCCAACTCCAATACGGCCATATCTATTTTTTCGCCCCACACTTCTATACATATTTTTTTTGGGTATGTACCATCAGTTTCCAATATAAATTCTTGTTTTTTCCAAAGGCCGTTTTTGCCATTGCCAGTTACCTCAGGTAGCAGTTGCACCAGTTTTCCTATTATTTGCATAGTGTATTTTTTATATTTTTGCAATTGCAAATGTAATTCATTTTACTAATTCGCCTTTAATTATTGGCAAAGGCATTTTGCAATATAATAAAGCAGCTTTGGCAATAGCAGCACTATACCAATATGCAGCTGTATATGCGGCTATTACAGGCTTCGCTTCGCTACGGCTCTCCGTTATTGTTTACAACAATAACGGAGGAGCTACCCTTTCATATCCGCCAT
>JAYWGN010000011.1:0-9143 GCA_043778255.1 Chitinophagaceae bacterium
GGTCATTTTAAGTTTTACCTTGTAGCTGGGTTGGTTTATATCTTTATTGAGCAGTAGTACCCTTAGTTGGTTGTTGATGCCCGTGGCATAATCGGCCAAATAAACAGAGTATGGTGGTACTAGCTGTGTAGTGGCTTGTATGGGGTATATTTGGCTATAAGCCTTGCTCACAAGCAGTAAGGTTAGTAGGAGGTGATATAGTTTGAGTTTACTCATAAGTTTTTTTTGTTGCATCTTTTCATAGCCTCACCCCCTGCCCCTCTCCAAAGGAGAGGGGTGAGGTTTGCTAAAATGTGTATGCCCAATTAACCGTAACAGTTACTTCGCTAAAGCCTTTGGGTAAGGTATTAGTGGGTAATCGTTTGAGGTAATTAATATTTAAGCTCATATTTTGCTTACCCTTTAGTGGGTTTTGCACTTGTACTATTTTTTTCAAATTTTTGTTTGCTTCACTTTTGTTTGTTTCACTTTTGGCAGCTGTAGTTTTTGTATTGCTATTGTTATTGGCTACTGCTACGGTATCGGTATTAGGTAGTATATTGGTTGGCTTAGCAGTAGTTTTTTGGTTAGTAGCAGCTGTTTTTGCTTTAGGTGCATAGCTTAAGCTTGCCCTTGCCGTTATAACTGCACTATTGCTTTTGCCATTGCTCAGGCTTTTGTTATAACCGCCACCGCTACTAAAGTTTATTTTTTTGCCTAGCAATGGCTTACTTACATTTACACTTGGGCCATAAAAAAGGGTACGGTTACCCACAGCTGTAGATAAGGAATAGTTAGCACCACCGCTTATGCTTAGGCTTTTGGCAGCAAACATTTGGCTGTAAGCCAGGTTACCATTAAGTACATTGCTTACTTTAATGCCTTGTAGTGTACCGGGTTGTTGGTCACTAGCTTTTTGGTAAGCTGCATTAAGGCTTAGTGTTTTTTTTACTTGCTTTGTACCAAAGCTATGCGATATGGAACTGTTAAAGCTATTGCTAATTTGGTAAAAATTAAGGGTATCTAAGGGGTTTTGTATAAATGGGTCGTCGAGTGGTTTTATATTGGTAAATGTAGTAAAGTTGTTGTAACTGGTGTTATAGCTCCATTTGTTATTGGGTGTGTAAGCTACTGTTACTGCAGTTACTAGCCTTTTTGTTGTACTATTTTTATTTTTATCGAGGTTATTAAGTTGTACACCTATATTGCCACCAAGGTTTAGCTTGCCTTTAAGTAGTGTACAAGTAGGTGCTATAGTATAATTAATAAGGTCGTTATTAAAAAAATAGGCTCCTAAGGTTTGGTACTCTGGTGTTATACGTTCATATTGTAATTGTAAGCCATAGTATTTGGCATTGTAGCCAAATGAACTTTTTATGGCATCGTAATATTTGGTATTGGGTTTGTTAGGCAATAAAAATTTTAAAAAACTATTGGTTTGTTTTGTAAGTTGGGTATTGGCTCTGCTTGTAGTATTATCGGTTATAATGCCCGATAAGGCATATTCAAATTGTATACTAAATTTTTTGAATAATTTTTTCTTAAGCCCTACACTAGCTACATGGTTTTGCTTAGGGGTAAGTAGCGCCTCTGCTGGTATTACAGGTAGTGAGGTTGTATCGTCTTTTGCAGTAAAATATATGATGTTCAACTCATCTCCATTTTTAAACCTATAACCACCCTTAAAGCCTAACCCCTTACGTTTGTAAGCTACTGTATTACTGTTTTTTACAATTGGGTCATACTGTACCGCCTCTCTTAGTTTGCCATACATGGCAGCAAAGTTCCAATTACTTTTGTTAAGCTCTATGCCATAGCCATTAAACAAATGACCCGATAAGGTTAATGGCGAAAAACTCATAGATGTGCTACCCCAGTACCCTTTAATCCATTTGTAGGAGGGCTTAAGTTGAATACGATTAAAAGGTTGTGTATAAGTACGGGCTGCATTACTTAACGAAAAAGAAAATGGCATACTATACCCAAACATATTAATATTGAGGTTACCCGAACCAAACCAGTTAAAAGGGTCACGCCTATTACCAATACCATTACTTTTATAATTAACAGTATTAAAGTTAATGCCGCCACCAATTTTCACACCTTTTTTCCAACCATATTGGCTAAGGTCCTGTGCTAATATGGTGTTAGTGCATAGCATAAAAGTAATAAGGTAATATGTTTTTTTAGTTTTTATAATTTAGTTTTTTTAGTTATTGGTAGCGGCGTTAACAGTTTAATTTTTTACAAATAATATATACCGAGAGTCATAGTCGGACACAATACGCATAACGTAAGTACCAGGTGGATTACCGTCCATTTGGTTAGTAAAGTTTTTTACCAAATTCATAGTTATAGGGTGTGTTTGCTTTGGCGATACAATAACCCCCGAAAGTGATGTAATAAACGTAGTTACTTTTTGCATTTTATAAAACTCAACATTTAATGTAAACTGCCCATTGTTAGGGTTAGGAAAAAGCTCTGCTTTTTTTATACCTTTATTGTAGGTAGCTGGGGTAACTACTGCATTAGCATCGTAGGGAAATATTTTTACAATTTTTTGGGTAGTATAGGTGCAAGTTGGGTAGTAGCCTATTAGCCTTACCCAATAGCCAGAGCCTGTATCGGGTGCATTAAACCTAATTTTTGGTTCAAGCTTATTAGCATCTATTACTATAGCTGCTGGGTGGTATTGCCATTGTATAGAGTCAGGCCTAATCCAACTAATTTCTTTCATTGTAATAGTATCTAATGCATGTTGGTTGCTTGATATTAGAAAGTTTAAATTAGGGTTATTGCTAATAACACCAACAATAGTATTGGTACTCCATATACAGTTTTTTGAATCTTTTACTTTTATAGCATAAGTTGCTTGAGGTAAGTTTATAAATGAGGAATCAGTTTGGTAGCTTACGCCATTATCTTTAGAGTATAAGTAGGGAGCAGTACCACCATTAGGCGTAACTATTATTTTGCCTGTGGCAGCACCATAACATACTGGGTATGCGTTACTAACAGGTGCTAAAGGTGTAGGTTGTGTTACAGTAATATTAAACTCTTTAGTACAACTTATAGCGTCAGTAACTTTAAGTTTGTAAGTACCTGCCAATAGGTTGCTAATAGTTGGTGTAGTAGCATTACTTGGTGTCCATAGCAAATTGTAAGGTGCAACACCGCCAGTAACTGTGGTGGTAATTGAGCCATTGTTACCACCATTGCAACTAATAGTAGCTATGGTAGCAAGTTGCGTTATTGGCATATTGGTATTAACTAAGGTTACTAATCGGTACCCTGCACAATTATTATTATCTTTTACAATTGCTATATATGTACCCGCTGCTAGGTTGGTAAATGTAGAGTCGGGTTGGTAGGTAGCTCCACCATTAATGCTGTATTTGTATGGTTTTACTCCTCCATTTGCCTTTATGCTAAATGAGCCAGTTGTTGCACCATTACACGCTATATTATTTATAGTTACTATTTGTGTAGTAAGGCTATCATTAGGCTGTGTAAATAATACAGGTTTGGCTACTATACAACCACGTCCATCTTTTACCTTTATAATTCTATTGCCCGCAGGAATGTTAGTAATTATATTGCTTGCTTGCCACGGCTGATTGTCGTAAGTATAAGTGTAGCCAGTATATATGTAACCATTGCCACCATTGGCAGTAATTGTTACAGCCCCATTATCAGCCCCAAAGCATGTAATATTGTATCCGTTTATTTGGGCTTGTGTATAGGTAAAGTCCAAATTGCTAGGTGGTGACGTAATGGTTAATGTATCATTATAATAGGTAGTACAGCCTTTATTATCAATTACCCTTACAAAGTACTTACCGGCAGCTAAGCCTGTAGTAGGTGTAAATGTTGTGTAAATAGTATCGAGTATTTGTTTGTATTGTTGTGTATGTACTGTATTACCACCACTACTATATACGCTTATAAAGCCTGAACCTGAATAGCATGGTATATCGTACACTTTTACACTATCTATATGTAACGAATCAGGCTCTATTGTTGTAACTGGTGTCGATAGGCTTAAACAGTTTTTACTATCAATTATTTTAGAACGATAAGTACCAGCATTTAGGCTATTAATAGTAGCACCAACTTGGTAATAGCTACTCCAACCACCAGTATTAGTATTTTGTTTTTCCCAATAATAATTATAGCCACCATTACCGCCAGTTACAGTAGCTGTAATACTGCCATTATTGTAATTGTAGCATTGAATATCCTGTTTGGTTAAGTTTGTATTAATAATATTGGGCTGGGTAATGTTAATATTTAATATTGAGCTATCAGTACAATTTGTATTTTTATTTTTACAGTAAGCTATATAATTGGCTGCTATCAAATTAGGAAATGTTCCAGAAGTATCAATAACAGTAACTCCTGTATTATTATTTTTTAAGTAATATATGTAGCTATAAGTACCACCAATAGCTTTTAGTTTAATATAACCATCAGCTCCACCATTACAATTTACATTTTTTACGCTATCCTGTACTACTAGTAATGTGTTAAATGGCAATAAAAAACTTTCATAAATACCTACACAATTTGGCGTAAGTGTTGCAGTAGCGGATGCTGTGTAATTACCACCAACCAATCCATTTTTAGTATATACTGTGTCGGTAGTATTTATTAATGAATCAATACAAAAACCATCTTTATATAATCTGTAATCATACTTATTATATCCTGGAGTATTAATATTATACCCTGCTAATATTTTAATTATTCCATTACCTGGGTTAGTACAAGTAGGTACTGTTTTTAATACAGATCCTACTACTTTTGGCGGTTGTGTTAGCAGTATATTGCGATTAAGCATCAAACCACAAGTATCCGTAAAAGTAATAAAATAATTTCCTTTGGGTAAGTTATCAAATGTTATAACTCCATTAATATAATTTTTTGTGCCAACATTAGGCGATATAGAGTAATGGTATGTAGTAGGGTCTCCGCCAGTAACATTTAAAATAATTTTTCCATTATTATCATCATAACATTTTGGGTTAGTATAGCTTTCGTTTGTTATTTGTATTGGAGGTATTGATAACACCGTTGCAATACTTATATTGTTGCAAGTACCTTCTGTACCTCCAATATTAGATATAAATACATTGTAAACACCTGGTGGTATATTAGTTATTACGAAATTAGTATCAGCAGTTTTACCCGATTTTAGTACATTAAAACATGGAGGGTTGTTTGTAATTGGGTTACAATAAATTGGATCTGAAGCATTTTTAACAATGTATAATATAGAGTCTGTAAATCGTGTATGGTTAATAAGTATAGAGCCAGTAGGGCTACTAGGGCATGATGGTGTAGTATTTAGCACTTCGGGGTAATGAAAAATAGGTGCCGAGGGGCTAAAAACAATTGGTATAGGAACCGAAGTTGCTATAAGTACATTTGATTGAGTTAAATGCCGTACCCTTAAATACTTTGTAATACTTGTACTAATTTGTGTACCTCCAAATATAGTTAAGGGTACAAAGGCATAATAGGCATTATTGCTTGTACCCATATATATATAAGTGCTACTGTTACTAGGTGGGTTACTTGTATACTCCCAAACTATTTTACTATTTGGATAAGCTGCTATATTGTTATTGCCATTAGGTACTACCATATTTAAAACTACATTGTAACAATTGCCAGGGTTTGTAGTATCGGCTTTAACTGGTGGTGCTATTTGCTGTGTTTGTGTATAGCAAACATTATTTAGGAAAAAGAGTATTGTAAATAGGTATAAATTTTTCATTTATAAATTTTAGTATTTAGATAAAAGAAGTTTTAGTTAAGAACTGGTTAAATTATTTCATATTATAAATATATATACTTTTTTAATATAAATCATATTTATAAAAGAATTTAATTTAAAATTTAGTCTGACCGATCTAATTTTTAGATAAAGTGTGGTAATTCCCCCATTTTTAATCAACTTTTCTTTCTCTTTCGGGTCTTCGGTTTACCGCATAAGGCGGTATAAGTTTTGCCGGGGCCCCAACGTTTATTAGTTAGTTCTTTTTATGATTAAAATTACACAGTGTATTTTGTTTAATTGAACTGTGCTTAGCTAACCTTACGGTGGGGTCTGTGGCAAGAACCACAAGACCCTCACCGAGACGGAAAAGTTAATTCTATAATATCCTTTATTACAATTAAGTATTTACTGTTAGCACTTAATTATGGCTTTGTTAATTCATATTACCCAAACTAACAAACGTTAGTATAAATTTAAAGGCATAACATGCTACCGTTAATTTATTGTATTATTAATTGTAAGTTTGTAGCTTAATCAATACTAACTTATTTATGGTTTCTAAAATAGGCGTACTTACAAGTGGTGGCGATAGCCCAGGTATGAATGCATGTATAAGGGCTGTGGTACGTACTGCTATATACAATGGAGTGGAGGCTTATGGTATTATGCATGGCTACCAAGGTATGCACGATAATGATATAATACCACTTAATAACCGTAGTGTAGCCAACATTATACAACGAGGTGGTACCATACTCAAAACGAGCCGTTGCGCAGCATTTTTTGAGCCCGAAGGGCGACAAATAGCCTTTAATAATATTAATAAATTTGGTATAAATGGCCTTGTAATTATTGGTGGCGATGGCTCATTTAAAGGTGCACAAAAGTTTAGCAACGAGCATAATATACCCTGTATTGGTTTGCCCGGTACTATAGATAAAGATATAGCTGGCACCGACTTTACCATTGGCTTTGATACTGCCGTAAATACCGCCGTAGAAGCTATAGATAAAATAAGAGATACAGCCGATGCACATGACAGGTTATTTGTAATAGAAGTAATGGGTAGAGATGCTGGCTATATAGCCCTACACAGCGGTATAGCTACTGGTGCCGAAAATATATTGATACCAGAACGTAAAACTGTAATTGAAGAAATAATAACACAACTGCAAGAGAAAGAGAAAAGAAAAAAATTGGTTAACCTAATAATAGTAGCCGAAGGCGACGAATTTGGCGGAGCCGAAGAAGTAGCAAAAGTAATACGTGAAAAAGTACCTAACATGGAAACAAGGGTTTGTGTACTAGGGCATATACAGCGTGGTGGCAACCCAAGCTGCTTGGATAGGCTAATTGCTAGCCGTATGGGTTATGCTGCAGTTGAAGCATTAATTGACCCAACCAAAGAATTTCATAACCACTTTATAGGTATAGTAAATAACCGCATACACTACACACCACTTAACGAAGCCGTAAAAAAGAAACAACGTATAAGTGAAGAGTGGATGAAAATTGCAAAAATATTAGCAAGCTAAATAATATACTGTCAAACTCATTTTACCCTAATAACAGCCTACCGGCTTGGCTAACAAGGCCTAATAATAAAATTACCACATGAAAACTATTGAAAAATATTTGCACAAACAAATGGATAAAGAGGCAGGAATTCAACATGCCTTTAAACGAACCAAAATAGTAGCTACCGTAGGCCCTGCTTGTAGCAAATACGAACAATTACTGGAACTGGTAAAAAATGGAGTTAATGTATTTCGCCTTAATTTTAGCCATGTAGATTACGAAGAAAATACTCGAATAATAGCCGATATACGAATGATAAACTCAACCCAACCTTACAATATTGCTATACTTGGCGATTTGCAAGGGCCAAAACTAAGGGTTGGCGAATTGGAAAATAAAGGATTTGAAATAACTGCTGGCGATATAATAACATTTACCACACAAAAAATGGTGGGTAATTTGCAAAAACTTTATGTTAGTTACCCTATGCTTTGTAGTGATGTAAAAGTGGGAGAAAAAATACTACTCGACGATGGTAAAATGGAAGTAATGGTAACCGAAATAACTAGCAATACCGAAATAAAAGTAGTAGTACTACTCGGTGGTATGCTGCTCCAAAAAAAAGGCGTAAACCTACCCGATACTACATTGAGTATGCCAGCTATAACCGAAAAAGATTTGATAGATATTGACTTTATAGTAGCTCATAATTTGGATTGGATTGCCCTCTCATTTGTACGTAAAGCAGAAGATATAATACAACTAAAAAAAATATTGGCAAGCAAAGGCAGCAAACTTAAAGTAATTGCTAAAATAGAAATGCCAGAAGCTATAAAAAACTTACGAGATATAATAGTAGAAAGCGATGCTATAATGGTAGCCCGGGGCGACCTTGGCATTGAACTACCTATGGAAGATATACCGTTAGTGCAACGTGAAATAATACGAAAATCAATGCGACGGGCAAAGCCAGTAATAGTGGCAACACAAATGCTAGAAAGTATGATAGACCGTACCAAACCTAACCGTAGCGAAATAACCGATATAGCCAATGCAGTATTAGAAGGTGCCGATGCAGTAATGCTTAGTGGCGAAACAGCCATGGGCAACTACCCAGCATTAGCAGTGGAAACTATGAGTAAAATAATACGAAAAGTAGAACAAACCGAGTACGATTATAACCGCGATGATATATTGAAACCACAGGCACACTCCCCCTCATTTATAAGCGATGCACTTTGTTATAATGCTGCAAAACTTGCCGATGATGTAGATGCCGATGCACTAATAGGGATGACCCAAAGTGGCTATACAGGCTTTATGCTAAGTAGCTACCGCCCCAAAGCACCCCTATATATATTTACCAAAGAGCGAACACTTGTAAACCAACTAAGCCTTAGTTGGGGAGTAAGAGCATTCTACTACACCGAGGAGGAAAGCCTCGATACTATTATAAAAGATCAAATAAATATATTGAAAGAGAGAGGTTTTTTGAACCCTAACGATATAGTAGTAAATACAGGCAGCACACCAATACAAGAGCATTTGCCAACTAACGTAATAAAAGTAACAAGAGTAGAATAGTTAATAAGTAATAATTAATAGAGGAAGTGCAAAATTAAATTGCACATTGAAAATTGAATATTGAAAATTGAATATTCAGTAAATACTTTTAATATGCTCATAATTGTTAACTACCCAACCTTACCCCGAATATCCTTAATTCTTTTTAATCAATTACTTAATATTGGCTACAAAAAATTGCACATTGAAAATTGATTATTGAATATTGAATATTATTTTCAAAGTTCTCATAATTATTAACTACCCAACTTTACCCTGAATATCCTTAATTCTTTTTAAT
>JAYWGN010000012.1:0-44757 GCA_043778255.1 Chitinophagaceae bacterium
TGTAAATGCCATTTACTTTGAACTCCATATACTTATCGTCATCGCCATTATTGTCGTAACAAATAATTTCTGTAAATTTTAATTCACCTCTGCTCATAACACCCATTCTTTCCATAAATTTTATAAACTCTGTGCTGCCATCAATATCAAAATATTCCATATCCCACCATAGGCAATTGTCGGTTACACAATTACTATCACCCATATTTAACCCTAAATGATAATAAATTGGGCTTAATTTGTTTTTTATTTGATATTGAAAGTGAGGCATATCTATAAAATTTTCAAGATAAATTATATAAATAGAAAAAATCTCTTCTTCAGTTACTCCTTTTTTTAACTTATAATTCAAATCATAAAAAACTTTTAAGTCTTCTAAAAATATTTGTTTTGAATTCATTGTATTTATTTCTAAGGTGTAAAAATATTTCCTATAGTTACATTTTCAATTGCATCTACTATTAATTGTTTATAAATAACACTACCGTCTGGTTGTACATAAGCAATTAATCTTACAGGATTTGATGCCATAATTGCATTACCTAATGTAGCATTTTATGCAGCAGCATACTGAATTCTAGTTAAGTTATTTTTGCATTGGCGGATTAATTTCACTAATAAGTATTTTAGTTGGCAACCTTATTTCTTTTAGTTTTGAAACATGACCAGGCTCAAAATCAACAAAATCATCTGCTATATTTACTAACATTTACCACATACAATTAAATGATAGGGCAATTTTATAGTAGTTAAAATTTGCTTTAATATACGTTCATCAATATAAGGTATATCTTTAGGTTCTTTGCAATATACCGTATTTGTAGCTCCAATATGATACCCTTTTACAACACTATCGTTTACTTTTATGGTATAAACACCAACATCAAAGTAATTTAATTTTACCTCTTCAGTTTTATTCATATTGCCATTTTTGGCATTAAACTCTATACGCTTAGCTTTGCTATATATTTTTTTAAAACTAGTATCTTTTGAATTGATATATTTTTCAACTTTAGATAATACCTTTAAATCCTTCACCAATTTTTTATTATTAAGCTTAGTTATAGTTAGCCCATAATATTTACAATCTTGTTTAGGAATTCTCTCACAATCTTTACATATGGAGTCAATATTTATTTGAGCCGCAATATGAATTGAAGCAAAAAAGTAAATTAATAAAAAAAATATTTGCTTCATAATTTTCCAATTAACTTTTTTAAAAAATTTGTTCCAATTTAAATTTTTTACATTTATAGCTTACTTTGTAGTAATAAACAAGCCTACACTGGGCACTTTTGGTGGTAGTCAATCAATTCAATAGCTGTTTTTTCAAACTGGTAGCCGCTATATACTTTTACTATTTGGTCGAGTACGGCATCTATTTCGGGTACGGTGGTTAGGGTTACTAATTGGCTGCGGTACTCCTTTATATTGGGCAATCCTTTGAGGTAATTGGCATAGTGCCTTCGCATTTCAAATATACCTACTACTGGGCCTTTCCACTCGTAGCTGCGGTGTAAGTGTTGTTTGCATACGGCTACACGGTCTTGTACCGTTGGTGGTGCTAAGTGTGTGCCAGTGGCTATATAGTGTTTTATTTCGTCAAATATCCAAGGGTAGCCAATGGCTGCCCTGCCTATCATTACACCATCTACACCATACTTATTTTTGTAAGCAACGGCTTTTTCGGGGCTATCTATATCGCCATTGCCAAATATGGGTATGGTTATACGAGGGTTGTTTTTTACTTTGCCTATAAGTTCCCAATCGGCCTCGCCTTTATACATTTGGCTACGGGTACGGCCGTGTATGGCTAATGCTTTTATGCCTACATCTTGCAACCTTTCGGCAACGGTTTCTATATTTTTGGTTTGTTCATCCCAACCCAATCTTGTTTTTACGGTTACGGGTAAGTTAGTGCTTTTTACTACGGCTTCGGTAAGCTTTACCATTAGGTCAATATCTTTCAACACCCCTGCACCAGCACCTTTGAGGGCTACTTTTTTTACTGGGCAGCCAAAGTTTATATCTAACAAATCGGGGTTGGTTACATCCACTATTTTAGCCGCTAGGCTTAGGCTTTCTTCATCGCCTCCAAATATTTGAATGCCTACTGGCTTTTCGTAGTCAAATATATCCAGCTTTTTTCGGCTCTTTATAGCATCTCTTATTAGGCCTTCGCTACTTATAAATTCGGTGTACATAAGGTCAGCACCTTTTTGCTTACATACTGCCCTAAATGGTGGGTCACTCACATCTTCCATAGGTGCTAACAGTAGCGGAAAGTCGGGTAATGTTATATGGTCGCCAATTTTTATCATACTTATATTTGCTTTTGCAAAATTAAGCAAACCACTTTACAATACGTACAGCATTTTGCCATATATGGCATTACTTATGTTACTTTTGTATTTTATTTTTTATAAAAAAAAATGATTTAACAATGCTCCGTACTTACTTACAATACAAACCTGCTTGGTTGCAATTACTATTATTTGTGGCTATAGCATTTAGCTTATCACAATTATTGCTATTAATAGCTTTGCCTATAGTAAGTAGTGCTACTCATATTGGTATAGGCACTATTACCAGTATATTAAGTGGTACGGTAATACACCCTCAAAGCAAAACGATATTAATACTTTTTCAAAGCTTAAATTTTGTATGTTTATTTTTAATACCTACACTACTGTATGCCCACTTTGCTAGTGAGCAACCTAACACTTATTTAGGGCTTACTACCCGCACTACTACCAAGTATTTTTTATATGCTATAGCCTTATTACTTGTTGGTATTGTTGCAACTAATGCCTTAGGGTTGCTTAACAAACTTATACCTATGCCAGCCAGTTGGGTAGCTACCGAACTTAAGCAAAATGCAGCTATAGAAAGCATTGTAAAGGCTAACAATATAGGCGAATTGCTATTAAGCATAGTTGTAGTAGGTTTGTTTGCAGCTATTGGTGAGGAGTTGTTTTTTAGGGCAGTACTGCAACGTATTATTATACAGTGGGTAAAGCAGCCTTTGCTTGGTATAGTTATTACGGCTGTTGTATTTTCGGCTATACATTTACAGTTTTCGGGGTTTTTGCCAAGGGTACTATTAGGGTTTATATTAGGTTGTTTGTATTGGTATAGTGGTAGTATATGGGTGAGTATAGCATTCCACTTTATGTACAATACGTTTGGTGTGGTGGTAGCTTACTTTGCCCCAAGCCAACTTAAAGCCAATGCACAAGTACCTATACAAACACTTCAATTATATATATTTGGTGCAATTGCACTGGCTTTTATATTTATTATTATTAGTAAAATGAAAGCCCAAAGCCTTACCAACTTTGATAAGGTATATCCAAAGCAACAAAATTTTTTTAGTTAACCACAAGTATTATACAAGTAAGTAATTACTTTTGCTTATCAACACTCTTTATTACTACACTTATGACCATACACCACGAGGGTTACAAATCCATAGCTATAGGCACTTTAATATTTGGTATTATTAATATTATTAGTTTCAAATTATTAGGTACTCAGTTGCCCTACTTGGCTCTATTTATTTTTATAGCTACACTGGGTTTATTGTTGTTTTTAATATCGTTTTTTCGTATACCCAAACGAGTAAAAACCTACAACGAAAACCAAATAATAGCCCCAGCCGATGGTAAAGTAGTGGTTATAGAAGAGGTGGATGATGTAGAATATTTTAAAGGCAAAAGGTTACAGGTTTCCATATTTATGAGCCCAGCCAATGTGCACCAAAACCATTGCCCAGTAAGCGGCACAGTTACATACAACCAATACCACAAAGGCAAATACTTAGTAGCTTGGCACCCCAAAAGTAGTACCGATAATGAGCGCCATAGTGTAGTAATAAACCATAACGGTAAAGAAATATTGGTAAAGCAAATAGCTGGTGCATTAGCCAAACGTATAGTTAATTATATACAACCCAACCAAACCGTTACACAAAACCAAGAGTTAGGATTTATAAAATTTGGCTCAAGGGTTGATATGCTTTTGCCGTTAGGCACTACCATTAATGTAGCCCTCAACCAAGCTGTAAAAGGCGGCGTAACAGTAATAGCAAGTTGGTAACTATTTTTTGACAAAAAATATTAAGCAATATTTTTTCTTTTATAATTTGCAATAAATATGCCACTTAGTATAACTGCCAAACTTAAGGCAACCCATACCGTTATAATTTCATTATCTAATGCACCCCAAGCCATAGCAACAAAGGGAATGCCATAAGTAACCGAACTTGCAAATACACCTCCTGCTTTTTTCATTAGCATATAAAATAATATAGAGGCTACCGTAGTGCCAAACACACCTAATAGTACCGTAGCACCAATGGAATGCTGTATGGCAGGGCTGTTGAAGTTAAGTGTTTGAGTATTGGTTATTAATAATATAACAAACGATGGAATTATTAAAAAACTAAAAGCCAACGAAGCAATTTTTATACTGGCTATATGTTTTAACTTTTTGCCCACCATATTTACATTAAGTCCGTATAAAAATGTAGCAAGTATTGTAAAGCCTACGTATACCAAATCACCCGTTTTGCCGCTTTTGCTAAAAAACAATAATATACTCCCCACAAAACTTATAGTAATACCCATTACTTGCCACACATTTGGCTGTAAGCCAAAAAACAAAAAACCTACCACCAACACAAATATGGGTGTAAGTGCATTTAAAGTACCTGCAAATGAAGGCTCTAACTTTAACTCAGCAAGGCAAAATAAAAATGCAGGAAAAAAACTGCCCAAAAACCCCGAAAGTATGGCATAGTTTCTAGTTGTAGCATCTAAGCCTTTAAGGGCTTTAATACCCATTGGCAATACAACTAGCCCTGCCCAAAACATCCTAAACGAAGCTACTTGCCATGCACTAAGTACTGGTTTGCCATCGGCATCAAACAAGCCTATTTGCATTAGCTTAAAGCTACTGCCCCATATAATTGCCAATACTATAAATAATCCCCATTTTACCCATTTGCTGGTATTGTGCATTTTATTTTTTTTGTTAAATGCAAATGTGGAACTTATATTTGATTAAATAAAAATTAATAAAAAATGGCAACGCTTAGTTTAAAAAAAATAGCTACCACAGCACCCAAAACTTCAAATAAAGACACTACAAAACTAAAAACTGCAGCACTTATAAAAGAGTTGCAAGAGTTGCAAAATGTACTGATGGCATCGGCCACCAACTCCGTACTACTTGTAATACAAGGGCTTGATGCTAGTGGTAAGGATGGGTTGGTAAAAAATGTATTGGGAAGCATAAACCCGCAAGGTGTAACGGTAAAAAGCTTTAAAGCACCAACTGCCGAAGAGTTAAGGCACGATATACTATGGCGTATACATAAAGAAACACCAGAAAAAGGGATGATTAAAGTATTTAACAGAAGCCATTACGAAGATATATTAATAACTAGAGTACACGGTTGGTGTGACGATGCTACTGCAACAAAAAGAATAAAAGCAATTAACGATTTTGAAAATTTGCTAACCCAACACGGCAATACTACAATTATAAAAGTATACCTACACATATCACAAGAGGAACAGCATATAAGGCTTAAAGAGCGAATGACCGACCCTACAAAAATGTGGAAATACAATGAAAATGATTGGAAAGAAAGTGAACTGTGGAGCAAATACCATATAGCTTATGAAGATTGTATAACCCAAACTAGTGCCATACCTTGGCATATAATACCTGCCGACCAAAATTGGTATAAGGAAAATTTGGTAGCTAACTTATTAGTAGCTGCCCTCAAAAAAATGGATTTAAAATACCCAACAATTAAAACTTTGTAAAATATTATACTATATTGCAAGTGTAGTTAATAAAACACAACAATATATTAATTACATAAATCAACATTTTACAAACTTAAAAACAAAAAATTATGGGATTCATTAAAGATTTCAAAACTTTCGCATTAAAGGGTAATTTAGCCGATTTGGCTATTGGTGTTGTAATTGGCGCTGCATTTGGCAAAGTGGTAAGTGCATTTATTGATGGCTGTGTGCTGCCATTTGTGGGTATGCTATCGGGCAAAGATTTTACTAACATGTACGTACCGTTAACCGATAAGGTAAAAGATGCCGTTGTAGCTGCTGGCGATAAAGGAGTATCACTTGTAGAGGCACAAAAAATAGGACCAGTATTTGCTTATGGCAACTTTATATCGGCAGTTATTACATTTTTGCTAGTGGCATTAGTGTGCTACTTAGTAATTAAAAACTTGCTTAAAAAAGACCCAAATGCAGCACCTGACCCTACTCCAACCGAAAGTTTATTGGGAGAAATAAGAGATGCATTAAAAAAATAAATAAAAAGCCATTATATTTGCAACTGTATTGTAGTATTTTATATATTTACAATACAGTTTTTTATTATTAACACACTACTAATTATGAGAAAATTTGCACTATTATTACTTGCAACTGTATGTTTATACACTGCAAATGCACAAGTTGCTGCTGCTAAAAAAGCAGGAAAAAAAACAAAAAAAGAAACGATTAACCGAGTAGGTACTTGGAAACGTGGCGGAATATTTTCGCTTAATGTAAACCAAGGCGGTTATGATAACTGGATATCTGCTGGCGATGCTGATTGGTCAATTGGTGCTAATGGCTACATAAGCTTATATGCTAATAAGGCTTGGGCTGGCAAAAAGAAAGCAAAATTAAAAACTTGGACTAACAGCCTCGATATTAACCAAGCAATACAAAGTATACACGACGAAAGAACAGATATAAATGCATTTAACAAACTAGATGATAGGATCGATTTTTTATCGAAATATGGTGTTGAGCTAAAAAATAAAATTTATTTTTCTACTATATTTAATGCACGTACTCAATTGTACGATACCAAAATAGCAGGTAAAAGAATAAGCGGATTTTTTGCTCCAGGGGTTGTTACACTTGCTCCAGGTTTTGAGTGGAAGCCAAGTAGTGCTTTCTCAGCTTTCCTTTCGCCACTAAGTAACCGTTTTGTAATAGTTACTAATGGCCCTAATAGTATAGCTGCTAACCTTAGCCAAACAAAGCCTTATGGTGTATTGCCGAGTCGCCAAGTAGATTGGCAGCCAGGTGCTTACTTAAGCCTTAACCTTAATGCAGATTTGGATAAAGCAAAAAAAGTAAACCTTAAAAGCCGATTAGATTTGTATAGCAATTATGCTAACAGCCCACAAAATATGGACTTGTTTTTTACTAACATATTAAGTATGAAAGTAAACAAATGGATAAGTGCTAGTGTAAACCTTACTATGATATACGATGATGATGTACGTCAGTTTGGATTTTTACGTAATAAGCCAGGCTTACAGTACAACCACAACATTGGTGTAGGTGTTACTCGTAGGTTCTAATACTGTAATCACATATTTTTTTTATAAAAAAACCCGATATGCAATTATCGGGTTTTTTGTTAGATATTTGTACCACACACATTAATATACAACAGTGCAAAACGAAAGTTACAAAATAAAATTACCCCAATTTGAAGGACCATTTGACCTCCTTTTATTTTTTATTGAAAGGGATGAGTTAGATATTTATGATATTCCTATTACTGGTATTATTAACGACTTTTTGGTATATATAAGAGGTGCCCAAGACCTTAATATTGAACTCAGTAGCGAATTTATATTATTTGTAAGCACCTTAATGCGCATAAAAGCAAAAATGCTTATACCACGTAAAGAAATTGATGCCGATGGCAACGAGGTTGATCCAAGGCAAGAGTTGGTAGATAAAATATTGGAATACAAAAAGTATAAAGAAGCAAGTGCCCAATTAGCCGATTTGGAAGCCATACGAATGCTAATGGTAAAGCGAGGCAACCTGCAAAAAGAATTGAGCTATATAGGCGAGGAAAGTGGTGAAGGCACCGAAATACAAAGCATTACATTGTTTAAACTAATGAAAGCATTTGAAAAAGTAATGCAAAAAGTATATGATAAAAATAATGTACCCACCCACACCGTAGTAAAGTATAACTATACAATGGAGCAAAGCAGAGAAAGTTTATTGAGTATTGCCAAAGCAGGTAAAAATATTTCATTTGAAAAAATATTTGAACCCTGTGCAGATAGGATACAAGCTATATTCTTTTTTCTTTCGTTATTGGAGTTGGTGCAACAAAAATTTTTGAAACTACTTATGGGCGATGGGCGTAATAACTTTATATTGGAGTACAACGAAAATTGGGAAACCGAAGCCGATGCTATAATAACAGCAGCAGATATTGAAAAAATTAAAAATGTACCAATTAATCCGTCGTTGAATTAGGTGTTGGGGAAATACATTTTTTGAAATGTTCTTAAACTTTACCGAGTTAGAATATTACAAATTATTAGACTCCTTGCAATTTGTTGGTTAATAGTTTGGCTGTTTTACAATAACAAATTAAACCCTCAAAGTGAGCAATGTTAGTTCACAACTTAGCATTTTGTATTAAATAGTTAATACCCAATTGTAACAGGTATTAATTACAAAATTACTTTACTCATTTTTTTGTTTGGTCTGCATATTTATAAAAGCCACTAAGAACAGGTATTGCCGAAAGTTAGGAAATAGAATTCATTCCGCCTGTAACCAGTGCCGATTGCAATATAGTAGATGAAAATAACAACTAAAAGCCAAATTGAAAAACTTCTGCCCGAACTACTGCCGAGTAAGGAATCAAATGCTCCTTGTTATTTCCTCCGCCCAACCATCGGCAATACCTGTGTTATTAGCAGTTTTATTGTATCGTCAAGTTTATTTTTCGTCCAAGACCAAATTCTACAAGTTTGTAAAGAGTAGAAAGTTGAATATCACTGTGTCCATTCTCTATTCTCGAAATAAAACTTTTTTTTGCTCCAACTTTGTCTGCAAGTTGTTCTTGTGTCAAATGTGCTAATTTTCTTTCTTCTTTTATAAGTTCTCCAATTGCAAATGATTTTGCTTTTATTTCAAAATCAGTTCTTTTTTGGGTTCCTGTTTTGCCGTAACGAATGTTAAGGTGTTGACTAAATGATTTAATATTTTTATTATTTTCCATTATTCTTAGATTTTTGTTCTATAAAATAGTCTGTCATTATTTTTCTAGCTTTGTTCAATTCTTTATTTGGGGTCTTTTGTGTTTTTTTCTGAAATCCATTAAAAAGTACGATTAAATTCCCTCGGTCAAAACAGCAAAAAATTCTATACGTGTTACTTTCATATTCCACTCAATTTCATAGAGGCCCTTTACACATTCTATGCTTTTAAAATATTTAGTTGGAGCTCTTTCAAGAATGGTAATCATAAAAAGTACTTCATCAATTTTGTTTTTAACCTTTTCAGTCAAGGCTTCAAAAAAGTCGTCGTAGTAGTTTTTGTAAAAAACGATTTCTCTTAATGATTCCACTTTACAAAGTTAACTAATAGTGGAACATTGTCAAAATAAAAATTAAGGTATATTATGAATTTTTTATGATTGCAAAGTGTAGCCAAAATTGCCACTAACCCATAATTTAGTACATCTACAATGCCTTACCCAATAATTAAGTTTGCATTTTTTAAGTATTATTTACTAATTTTATTATCATAAAAAAATGTTTATTTTAACAGTTAATAAAATGCTTTTTTAAATAGTTAACTATGCCAAATTTTTTGAAGTGAGCTAATACCACCGTTCGGTAAAGAAAATCTGTGGTTTTTATAAAATTAAATTAAATATGAAAATTAATACAGTAGATTCAATTTTCGAAATAGGTAGGCGTAAGAATCAGGAAGATTACATATACCCATTACAAAACACAGCTACCTTGGAGAGTAGAATTTTTATTGTTTGCGATGGAGTGGGTGGTGAAAATAAAGGGGAAATAGCAAGTAAAATTGTTTCAGAATCTATAGGTAAAATTCTTATCAATTTAAAAAGAGATATAATTAATTCAGATATTAATGAAGCATTGAAAATTGTTCAAATCAATTTTAAAAAATATATTGATCAATACCCCAATGCACAAAACATGAGTACCACCTTGACTATGGCTGTAATTAATAAAGAAAATATTATAGTCACTTGGTGTGGTGATAGTAAAATTTATCATATACGAGGTAATAAAATCCTTTGGAAAAGTAGAGATCATAGCCTGGTGCAACACTTGTTAGATATCGGCGAAATTAATGAACAAGAAGCTATTACACATCCACAAAAAAATATAATTGTAAAAAGTATTTCTTTAAACAATAATCAAAACGATTGTGACTATCACATTCTAAATGACATAAAAGAAAACGATTATTTATTATTAGCTAGTGATGGCATTTTTGAACAAATTGACGATGAAAATTTAATAAATATTCTAAACCATAAAAATGAAAATAAAACTGAGTTAATCTATAAAAAGTGTGAAGGTTCTACAAATGATAATTATTCAATGTATCTCCTAAAAATTGGAAAAAATCAAATTACTAAGCAGAAGAAAATTATAGTAGCAATTTTAGCAACATTATTAGTGATTTTTTCTTTTATATATTTGGTATTATATAAAAAAGAGTCCAATACAAAAATTAATATAAAAACGGAAGAAGTCACCAACTCTAATAAGATTGACATTCCTATTTTCAAAAATAATGAACTAAAGAAAACGAACATAAACCGAATAAATTTACAACAAAATACAAACAAGAAAACTACTAACAATAAAGAAAGACAAGAAGTAGAAAAAAAAGAAAATACATTTTATGAGAAAAGTAATCTTAAGAAAAATAAAAGCGAAACGAAAAAAGATAGCATTGGTTTAATAAACAATGATTCAATAAAAAATACTATTAAGAATGCTGATTAATTATTTTAAACTATTAAAATATGAATTTTAAAGAACGATATAAATACAACCCACATACTGACTTGCTTGGTAAAGGTGGTTTTGCAAGAGTATATAAAGCAACCGATACTTTATTAGACAGAGAAGTAGCTGTAAAAATTTTCAACACTTCAGAAAACGGTTATTATACTGTTTTAGAGGAAATTAAAAAGGTAATAAAATTAGAACACCCAAATTTATTGCGTTATTATGATGTTGCTATTTTAGAAAACACTAATGCCTTCGGCGAAAAAGAAACGTTACAAGTGGGTATAATGGAATTTGCAAATGCTGGAGATTTAAAACAATTTGCACATGAAAACCCTAATTCTATTCTTTTATATCATTTATTACAGCAAGTACTAAGTGGACTTGGCTTTCTTCACAGTAAAGGAATAATTCATCGCGACCTTAAACCACAAAACATATTATTACTTAAAGATAATACAGGAAAATTAACTGCTAAAATTTCTGATTTTGGAATAAGCAAAAATACAGACTCCAATACTAATAGTGCCTCTATGACAATTGGCACTATAGAATATATGGCACCAGAACAATTTAGTCCAAGTAAGTATGGTATTAATGGCAGAATTGGCACTAATTTAGACTTATGGAGTTTCGGAATAATGGTTCACGAACTCATAACAAACAAACCACCATTTGGGCAACGGAATGGTAACACCACTGCTGAACAGATTATGAGTTCTATTTTAAGTGCCGATTTACCTCAAGAAATAGAAACACTCAAAGATCCATATAAAACAGTAATAAAAAAATGCTTAGTCTCAGATGCTAAATTACGTATCCAACATGCAAGTGAACTTATCAAATATTTTGAAGAAAATGAATCTGTAAAAGACGAGCTAGTAACACAGATTATACCTAAGCCAAAAACTACCGTAGGTAGTCCTTCTAATGATATAGAGACCAAAGTGCTTCAGCCTAAACATGAATCTGAAACAGAAATTATAAGTAAAAAAATAAATGAACCCGAAAAACCAAATGATAAACCACAAGGAACTAATGAACTCGAAACTTCAATAAAAAAGCAAAAAAGCAATTTAATAATTGCTGTTTTAGCAGTTTTTTTTATAGTATTTGCAATCATGTTTGGGTATAAGTATTTTAAAGGAGATAGTTTAAAGAATAATGATTTCTATGCAACAATAGAAGAAAAATTTAAAAACAAACAATATGATGAAGTATTAATTTCATTAAAAGATTCTGTTGATTTAAAATCCAACTCTATTTCAAAACCAGCAATTCAATACTACACTTCTGCTCTTTTAGCTAAAGGCGATACAATAAAAGCAATTCCATATATTTCAAAATCTGTTGAATTAGGAATAAGTAAGCATGGTTACACATTGGGTTATCTCTATTTCAAAGGAAATCATATAGAACAAAGCTATACTAAAGCAAAACAATACTTTGAAACATCATTAAATGATTCACGTTCAGAAACTATGCTTGGCAATATGTATTTTATGGGATTAGAAGAAGAAAAGAATTTTGAAAAATCATTTAAGTATTATGAAAGTGCAGCAAAAAAAGGAAATTCAGTTGCGATGTATTCATTAGGACTATCCTACTTAAATGCTGCAGGTGTTGAAAAAAATAGTTTAGAGGCAAAGAAATGGTTTGAAAATGCAGTTAATAAAAAAGATAATAATGAAATTATTATAAAGGCAAAAAGTGAATTAATTGATATTGACAAAGAAATTTTTTTAAAGTTATTTATTGGCAAATGGGTTGTTACTCAATCAAAATTTGCCAATGGCAAAAATAGAGAAATAAGTGATTATAACTATTTATTTAATTCAAATGGAGATTATCAAATACAATTTCAAGGAAGACAAACGAAACTTGAAAAATGGTATCTTAAAGACAGTATCATAAATAGTGGTAATTGGTTTGCTAAAATTATATACCTTGACAACAAAATTATGAAAACCACAGATATCAAAGGAGGTAATAATATTAATGGAATTGACTATTGGAAAAAAATAAACAATTGAAAATAAAATTTAAATAATTGATTACGAAATAATAAAAAATCATGAAAAAGCTAATCTTAAATACTTTATTCTTTGCATTTGGTAATTAAGTTAATGCACAAAAGATCAATTTTGATAAAAAGTATCCTTACTATGAAGGATTAGCAGCTGTAAAAAAAGATGGCAAATGGGGTTTTGTAAATGGAAATAATGAGATTATTGTTGAAATTAAATTTGATGATGTTGGAGCATTTTATAAGGGTTACGCATTTACGCTTTCTAATGGGCAATTAGCGTTTATTAATAAAAATGGTGATATAATGCCCAGCTGTTTTGGAGAGCAAGGACCACATGATACAGGTAAATGGTTTTATGAATGTAGTTGTAATAAAATGTGGTATGAATACAACTCTGGTGCTGAAATTCCTAAAAAGTATAGATAAAATTTCTTAAAGATTTAAAAAACAAGACAATGAAACAAAATTATTTTAAACCAGCTGTTATTGCACTTTTAGTACTATTAAATATTGTTTTTATTTCCATTTATTTTAAAATGGAAACACCTAACAAAAATACAAACCAAGCAGAAATATCTGCAATGGATGCTATTCAAGATGCTAAAGAAGCCGAATCATTTAAGGAAGCTGCAAAAATGGCTTCCGAAGAAGCTGAAGTTTATAAGAATAACGCTAAAGCAGATGCTGACGAAATTGAATCGCTAAAAAATAAAATTAAAAAATAAATAGCTATGCCACAAACAGACGAACAAATATTAGCAGAGCTTCAAAGCATACTTAATGAAGCTACTGAAATAAAAGACCGGATATTTTCTATATTGCCACATACACAAGAAGGGCAAACCAATATTGCAAACTTTGAAATGTTGCTAACTGGTTATGCTGCAGAGGCGAAAAACAATGCTGACATTGCCAAACAATCCGCATTAGATGCTAAAAGCGATGCAAATGCCATAGAACAAATAAGACAAGATGTTATGCAAGATGCTCAAGCTGCGGACAAAGCAAGAACCGATGCAGAAGAAGATGCAAAGCTAGCCGACAAAGCAAGAACCGGTGCAGAAGAAGATGCAAAGCTAGCCGACAAAGCAAGAACCGATGCAGAAGAAGATGCAAAGCTAGCCGACAAAGCAAAAACCGATGCAGAACAAGATGCAAAGCTAGCCGACAAAGCAAAAACCGATGCAGAAGAAGATGCAAGGCTAGCACAAACTGCCGCAGAAAACTGTAAAAAAGAACTTAAAGAAGCAGAAGAGCAAGCACAAGTAACAAAAAAAGAATTAGCAGAAGCTAAAAAACATGCCGATGAAGCAAATACACAGGAAGCAAACGCTAAAGAAGAAGAAGTTGGAGCTACTACCAGCTCACAAGAAGCAAAAGATAGTGCTGATGTAGCGTTCAGAAGTATAGATAGAGCAAAAGATGCATTAGAAGAAATAAAAAGAATCTTAACAAAAATAATACCGATAGAGCAAAAAGCAAAATCATTAAGTTTTGATTGTAATCAGGATATGGCAAGGGCTGCTACATATAAAGGAGATGCATGGGGAGCTGCAATGGATGCCTCAATGGATGCAGAGGAAGCAGTTGAATGTAGATTAAATCCAAAGAAAGATGACTGGATGAATGACTTAGGTAATTAATTATGAATAACATGCAAGAATATTTTGAATTTTTAGAGTTGCAGAACAATGCAACACAAGCAGAGATAATACAACGAATTGATGAAAAACAAAAACTGTTTTCTCAGTTAATGCAAAATGCACCAAATGATTATTTAAAAAGTATTCATCAGAAAAATATTTCAAAGCTTGTCGAAATTGAGCAAACTCTAACTAGAGGGTATGTAAAACCAGAACAACAAACTGCTAATGAAATTTTTATTGAAAGTGATGGTGCTATTGCATGGTTAATTAGACATACTGAAAATAAGAATTCAAAATCATTTCCTTTATTTAGTGGTACTAATTTTATTGGCAGATCAAGTAATAATAAACTTAATGAAATTATTATTGATGATGATATCTACATTAGCAGAAATCATGCTACTATCTTAATAGAAAATGACAACTATAAAATAACTGATTTAGGCAGTAAAAATGGAACTTATATAAACGGACAAGAACAAAAAATAGAATCTTTGAATCTGAATAATTTAGATACTATTCAAATTGGAAATACTAAAATAGTATTAAAAATAGCTTCAAATAAAAACGTTGATGCTTTAGTGAAAGAGGTAGACAGCTCAGAATATATGAAAACAATTGTAATTAACATTTTATAAAAAAGCATGGGAAATTTTACATTTATATCTGATAAAATAAGACAAATTCAAAAAGAAATTGGGCTAACTAATTTTACAGGTTTTTTTGAAATAGCAACAAACGCATTGCCAAAAATAACAGAGCAAAAAAAAATAACTATCGATGTTTATTATTCTGCTTTAGCTTTGCCAACTATTCGAGAAGCTGTAACTGAATTACAAAAGGAAAGTGCATATAATTTTATTTTAAAAAATGCAGCGTCAAAATGCACTTCAGATTTTTTTCCAAATATTCAACCTTCAGTAGCATTATTATTAATTGATAATGATTTTATTAAAGAAAATTTTGTAAACAATATAGTAAATTTTAAAAAAGAGGATTATCGTTTTATATTCATTAAAAATTACACAGACAATAAAGAAATTGAAGAGTTGCTAAAACGAAAATTGCATTTAAATGTAGAATTTATAACATTGCAAACAGACGTCATTGATTTACACAAACAAATAAGCAATATATTAAAAGATAAGGATAGCAATAAATTAATAGACTTATCTATAGCTCAAAGCTGTATGCCATTAATTGTTTCACTTAGGGAAGTTTTAGAAACCGAGACAAAGATTAATTCTACTCAAAAACAGCTTATATCGCAAGATAATAACATCCTTAGAAAAGAAGAATCCAATTCCAATAATAACGAAGTTACCATTGCTGCAAGATTAATTATTCAAAAAAATCTATTAGATATTGAAAAAGGATTTAAGTCCAAATACGATGAAATGAACAAACCCAACATTGGAGGTTTTTCAATAGCGATAGATAAATTTATTGAAAATAATGTTGCATTTGAAGATATAGAACAAATAAGTGTGGCAGAAAAAAATGAGAAAATTGAAACTAAATTATCTCAAATCAAAATTGACGAGTTTAAAAAGAATTTATCTAATAATTTAAATTCAGAAATAAAAAAAGACCTGCTATTTTTAAATGATTCTAGCGAAGAAGCAGTAAAGAAAGTAAATATATTATTAGTGAGTAAAGGATTAAAAAAAATTAAACCAGAAAACTTTTTAAATCCAAGTATTGAAAATGAAAAAATAATTACAGCAAACAATTATATACAAAGACCCTATGTTGGTGAATTAACTAAAAAAGGAGTTATGGAATACTTTATAGCTCTTAGAGATTATACAGGGATGATAATGGTTGTAATAGGTATTTTAAGTCCTTTATTAATGCTTTCTTCTGTCTCTTCAGAAACTGGAAATTCCAAGTGGACTTTATTTTTAAACACAGTAAGCAGTGCAATGAAACCTTTAAAGCAGGGATTACAAATTTTTACTATTATAGTTTTATTTATAATGATTATTTATGGAATTTTTGATTTGCGTAAACGAATCCCCAGAAAAAGAGAGGAAGAAAAAGATAGAGAGGTTAAAAAAGCTAAAGAAAGTTTATCCCAAGAAGGAAAAAGAATTTACATGGATAGTTCAAGAGATTGGACAGCAATGTTATCCAACTATATAAAAGAATTTGCCCAAAATATTTCAAATGAACTGGACAATATTTTAAAAGCTGCTTCAACAGAAAAACAATTTAATATTACAAATAAAAGAGGCGAAATGCAAATAACGCAACAAAGCATCGAATTGAAAAGTAGGAATATTCAAATGGCTGAAAAAGAATATGAAATGCTTTATAAAAGAGTGGTTGAGTTGAAAGAAAAATTAAACAATTAAATTATGGTATTAGGTATAGATCTTGGATCGAGTAATACAGTTGCAGCTACCATTGCAAGAGATGGTACGCCAGTAATAATTCCTGATTTTAACAATAAAAAGGAAGATGCCACACCAAGTATAATCATGCTTGAAGGTAATAAGGCACTAGTAGGCACAGTAGCACAGAATTTGTATCAACTTTATCCTGATAAAGAATTACTGAAATTTTTTAAAAGAAAATTTGGTACACAAACACCTGTTAGTGTTGGACAAAACAATACTCCAATATTTAGTGAAACGGCAGCAGCTATGCTCTTAAAAAAAATAATTTTTGATGCAAAAATATTTATTAATGAGCCAATAGATGCATGTGTAATTACAATACCTTCACATTATAATGATGCTCAGCGCAAATCAGTTATTGAGGCAGCCAAATTAGCAGATTTAGAATTGACAACAATACTTGATGAACCAATTGCTGCTGCTATACTTTACAGTCAACAACATACAAATATTGAAGATGAATTAATTATGGTGTATGATTTAGGAGGTGGGACATTTGACCTAACCATTCTTACCAACTCAAACAATAAAATTCACGTAATAGCAAAAGGTGGCATTAGTAATTTAGGTGGTAAAGAATTTGATGAAATTATTGAAAAGAAAATATGTGATATCTATTTTTCATTATTCAATACACACCTTCCTAATAACAACTTAACAAATAATAAGCTAAAATCAATTTCTGAAGAAATTAAAATTGAGTTAAATACAAATAAAAGTGTTGGTTTTAGTAAATGGATTTATCTAGGTAATCAGTTTTTTAAATTGTTTTTTGACAAATTAGAATATGCCGAATTATCTAATATGCTCATTTTAAAAACAGAAAATGCCGTAAATAAGTCGCTTCGATCTCTTGGATTACAATTTACAGATATACACAAAGTAGTTTTAATAGGCGGCGCAAGTAGCAGTCATTTGGTATATGATTTCTGGAAAGAAAAAATAGATAAAGGTAAACAAGCTATCATTTATCATCAACCATTAACAAGCGTAGCAAAAGGCGCTGCAATTTATGCAAACAGTATTTCTAAAAACTCCAATGGTTTTCAATCATCTATTAAGTTAAATAATGTAAGTACTTATAATATTGCATTGAAAGATTTGGCGTCAAATCAAATAGAAATTATTGTAAATAAGAACTTGCCCTTACCAGTTAATGGTTCAAAAAAAATAATTATAAACGCATCAATACAAAGTAAAACTATTGAGTTTTTGCTCGTTCAGTTTTTTGAACTGTCAGAAGACATACAAGAGTTAGGGGTAATAAAAATTGCAGAATTACCTTTTAAATCAAACACTTACCAAATAGAGATAATAGTTGAAAATAAAGCAAATGGAACACTGGGTTTAAAAGTAAAGGACAGTAACACAGATCAAAATATAAAATTTGAGTTTTTAAAGAAAAAACAAGAATTTGAATACGATTTTGATCAACAATATAAATTAATAAACGCTTATTACATCAACAATATTACTTAGCATTATGAAACATTATCTATTACTATTCACTTTAATTGTATTTGTATGTTTTGCAAATGCACAAACAATTCCAGTATTCACTCCTGATAAAAAGGAAAATGTAAAATCCAAAGTTATTGCTTCTACAAAAAAAGTAGTAACACCATTAAAAAAAAGAAAAAAAACAATTACAAATGGCTATGTAGAAAATTATGAATGGAAAACAGAAAATTATGGTTATAGTAAATATTTTGGAATTATAGAAAATGGTATTCCAAATGGGAAAGGAAAATTTATTGCTTCAGATGGAGTTGTTTTATATGAAGGTGATTTTCTTAATGGACAAAGAAGTGGTTATGGTATTGAAAAAGATATCAATAACAATGAGATTTACAAGGGTAGTTTTTTAAATGATGATAGAAATGGAGATGGATCAGGTAGATTATACTGTAGAGATTGCAAATTTATTGGTTTTTTTAGAAACGGAACTTTTACAAGCGGTAAAATATTATTTAATGATGGTTCAACATATAATGGAGAAAGAAATATTTTTACTGGTAATTCAGATGGTGTAAACTTTAAAGGGAAAATAATTTTCAATAATGGTGATATTTATGAAGGAGGCTTTAAAAACCAAAAACAAAATGGATGGGGAATGTATCTTTGGAAAGATGGTACAAAATATATCGGAGAGTTTTATGAAGGGGATATGAAGGGGAAAGGTACTTTAACATGGGATAAAACAAAATATTTTACAGGAACTTTTAAACGAGTTGATTTGTATAGAATGAATTTTGATGAAGAGCATACAAAAAAGCATAGTACCTTTAGTAATAATGGCAAACCTATATATCCCATACAAACACTTGTTTATATTTCAGGTTTGTAAAACACTTACAAATTCTATCCGTATCTTAAAAAACAACATGCAAAAACAATCATTTTTATTTTTTTACACCTCTAATTAATTCATTTTTGCAAAAAATCAAAGTATTTGCTCCTTTAAATGTGGTTCATTCCCTATCGACAAAATAGTATTTCAGCATTAGTCATTTGCTTTTCTTTTAATCTTTAAGTCTTGCAAATGTTGATCTGGATTAAAATTATGTGCAATGCCACTATCTATTCCTTCTTGTATTGCTTTTTTTAATACAATTACTTTGCTTTCCTCATCCTCTAAAAGTCTAAGACCAGCACGAATTACTTCGCTAACATTTTTATAACGTCCAACAGTAACTTGGCTATATACAAAGTTGTCAAAATGATTGCCAAGTGAAATTGATGTGTTTTCATTCTAAAAGCTTTTTTCAAAAATACCTAATATTGGTAAAAGTCAAAATAAAAATTTCTTAACACAGTTTAGCATAGTTTTCAATCTTTATTGCTCATTATCACCATCAATTTTTTACATTAGGCCTCGTCCATTGATTCCTAAACCCTACCATATAAGTAACTCAAAATATTCTAAGTAATCAAATTACCTTTATTGTAATAAAATAAAATAGTTTCGTACAGTTGCTAATAATAACAGGTTTAAATATTGTAGGGCATAACGCCTTATATGCATACCTAACAACCCATCACTAAAAGCAATTATCCACCTATAACAACTCGAAAACTTATAATTACACATGGAAATAAAAGTAGATAATACCATTACCCTATCGCTTATTAACCAATCACATGCCCAAGCTTTATTTAGTATAGTTGATGCCCAAAGGCAACACTTGGGTACCTATTTGCCTTGGGTTGGCAATATGCAAACCGTAGCCGATTTTGATAACTACATAACCCATTGCCAATATTTGTATAGCCAACAGCAAGAGGTTAGCTTTGTAATAGTGGTTAACAATACTGTAGTGGGTCGTATTGGTTTGCATTATATTAACCACCAAAACCAACTAGCCAATATAGGCTACTGGCTATCGGCTGAGTACCTAGGGCAGGGCATTGTAACCAAAGCTTGTAAAGCCATAATAGCTTATGGCTTTACCACACTACAGCTTAACCGTATTGAAATTAAAGCAGCCGTTACCAACATTAAAAGCAATGCAATACCACACAAACTTAACTTTGAGTTAGAAGGCATATTGCAACAAGCCGAACTGGTAAATGGCATATACCACAACCTTAACTTATACGCACTGCTCAAAAATAAATGGAGGTTAGAATAAAAAAAAGTGTAACTTCGATGTTTAAACATTGATTATTAATTAAACTTTTACTTATGCAAACAATACTGTACAAAGCAGCCGATAGGGGTGCTGCTAATTTTGGTTGGTTACAAGCAAAGCATAGCTTTAGCTTTGGGCAATGGTACAACCCAGCACTTACTAACTTTGGGGCATTACGGGTATTAAACGATGATATAGTACAAGGTGGTGGAGGTTTTCCTACACATGCCCACGATAATATGGAAATAATAACCATACCCTTACAAGGAGCATTGCAGCACAAAGACAGCACTGGTGGCAATGGCATTATAAATAAAAACGATGTACAAATAATGAGTGCCGGTACAGGTGTACAACACTCCGAGTTTAATGCATCGGCTACCGAAGCAGTTAATTTGTTACAAATTTGGATTTTTCCGAAGGATAAAAATATACTACCCCAATATGACCAAAAAACGTATGACCCTAAAGTAAGGATAAATAAATGGCAAACCATTGTAAGCGGTACACCTAGTGAAACTACACTAACCATACAGCAAAATGCAGTACTAGCCTTACTTACCTTACAAACTAGCCATACTATTACTTATAGTACACAATACCCCAATTCGGGCATTTACCTATTTGTAATTGATGGTGAAATAACCATTAATAATACAGCCTTAACAAAAAGAGATGCAATAGGCATAACCCTTACCAACAACATAAGCATACAAGCTACGGCTACCGCCGAAATACTATTGATAGAAATACCGATGTTATAAATAACCAAGTCATTCACTTTTAAAAATTTATTATGGCGTTACCCTTTGGGTCGGGCTTTTTGCTACAATCTTTTTTGCAAGAAAACGGCAAAAAAGGATTTCCGCTTCAATCCCTAACGCAAATTGAAGATTGTTTTAAAACTCAAGGCTTTAGTTTTAGGAATTTTTAAATTATTTTTTTAAAAGCGAATGCCCTAATAAGTATTAACTTATTGGCTAATCCCGTTATTTTTATTTATATTTATGGTACATGAATATTACCGACCTATTGCTAATAGATATTGAAACTGTGCCTGAACATAGCACCTACACAGCTTTAGATGCTAATTGGCAAAGCCTTTGGCAACGTAAAAGCAGCAAATATACATTTCCGCCACATTATACTATGGACGATACTTATAATGAAAGAGCAGGAATATTAGCAGAGTTTGGTAAAATAATTTGCATATCCACCGCATTTTTTTATACCGATAGTGCTAAGCAAACCAAACTAAAGCAAAAAACCTTACAATGCCACAACGAAAAATTATTGCTTTGCGACTTTCTATTACTGTGTGATAGTTTTGTAAAAGTGAAAAAATATATATCGTTTGCAGGGCATAATATTAAGGAGTTTGATATACCCTACATTTGCCGAAGGCTTATTATTAATGGCATTGCATTGCCAAAATACTTTAACCTACACAACCAAAAACCTTGGGAAAATACCAACATTGATACCCTACATTATTGGCGATTTGGCGATTATAAAAACTACATATCACTCAACTTATTAGCCACTACATTGCAAATACAAAGTAGCAAAACCGATATTGATGGCAGTATGGTACGTGAGGTATATTACCAACATAATGGGCTCGACCGTATAGCCACTTACTGTGCTAAAGATGTACAGGTAGTAGCTCAAATATTGCTCAGGTACAATAATAAACCTTTGTTAGAAGATGGTGATTTTGTAACGGTGTAAACTTTTAAAATAAATATTATGAAAAATACAACATTACTATTAATTATATTATTCCACTTATTACAAGCATCGCAATGTGGTAAATCAAACCCATACAATAACCCAAATAACCCAACAGTAAAGCTTTCCGTAACTATAAATAAAACTAATGAAACAATACAACTTGGCGATACATTAAAACTAACCTTACTTGTACCCGATACAATAGTGGAGTTATCAAAAATAAATGGCACTATGAATAAAGTATTTATTTCATCATTGCAATCTTGCTTTTGGACTTTTACTTTTTACAAAATTGATACTGTGAATAAAATTGGTGATAAAATAATGGATGCTTCAAATTGTTTTGTAAATCCTGGAACTGGCTCTTTAAGTTCATCTTTAATTAATACAAACTCTGCAAATAAACCTTATACAGCAACTTTAAATATAATTCCCAATTCAAAAGGTATTTTTTATGTAGAGTTTGGTCAGCAAGAAACTGCAATAAGATATAATAATACTCAGTTTGCTGGCTTAAGAGTAAATATGAATGTAGTTAACAAACATTGGACGCTGTTAGATCCTTTTTTTACAGGTTTTTCTAATTCGACATTACAGAGAGATGCTTTGGGGTATGGCTGGTATTGTTTTAGAGTAAATTAAAAAATTTTTGGGTTTAGTTATACAAACCCCATTTACAATAAAAAATATAATAAAGCTAATACCAAATAAGCAATAAAAGCGACTGTAAAGGTCGCTTTTACTTTAAGTAACCAACACATTCTTAAGCATTTACAAAAACGCTAAGAAACTGTAATTTAAACTACTATAACACCCACTCCACTTCGCCATGTTTAAATGCATATTTATTTGCTGTACCACAGTGTAGTACACCGTTTGGGGTTACTGAGTTTACAGTAGTACTTATTGTTGCACCATTATATAATAGCTTCACGGGTTCGTTTTTTTTATACAGCATAGTGTTGTACTGTACCAAATAGTAGGTTGGGTTGGCTACAAACGTTTGCCAATTTTGCTCCATTAAGGCTACTACATTTTTTGCCATTTCATATATGTCAATGCTAGTATTTGCAACTGCATTTAATGCAATTGCATTGGGCAATGCCTCACTAAATTTTTCTTCATTTACATTAACGCCCATACCAATTACAGCATAGTTCCATGTAGTACCTCTTATAGTATTTTCAATTAATATACCAGCTACTTTACGGTTATTAATATATATATCGTTAGGCCACTTAATGCAAATATTACTACTGTACTGTTGCAAATAGGTAGCTAAGGTTACACTTACATAGCAGGTAAGCAAAAACTGGTGTTGCAATGCCAAATACTTTGGCTGCACTACTATACTTAGTGCCAAGTTATTGTTAATACCAGTATGCCATACCTTGTTGCGTTGACCTTTGCCACTAGTTTGTTGCAATGCCATATACACGTTGCCATGTACCGCCGTTCCGTCATGTATTTGCTGCATGGCATAGTTGTTGGAACTATCCACCGTAGGCAATATTTCAAAAGAATGACCAATTCTTAACTGTTTTGCATTGTTTAACAAAAGATGTTTAATTTTACAGCTAAATTATGTTTTTTGATGTTCAAAAAAATAGTTTTTTATATTTTAAAAATAAATTAAAACCCACATACTTGGCCACAGCAACAAAAGTAGTACCTGCCAAAAGCACCGTTACACGACTTACACGAAACTCCAAATTATTTAAAGCAATTATAACTGCTATACACAATAAAAAAGGTGAAAATATAGTATCACTCGATTTAAAAAAAATACCAGAAGCCGTTGCCGATTTTTTTATTATTTGCGAAGCAAATAATAGTACACAAGTAAAAGCAATAGCCGATAATATAGCCCACGAAGTGAAAGATGTAATAGGCGAAATACCTTACAAACAAGAGGGACACCAAGCACTACAATGGATTATAGTAGATTATATAACTATTGTAGTTCACATATTTTTGAGCGACAATCGTAAGCACTATAGGCTCGAAGAAATGTGGAGTGATGCTCCGTCGTTAACACATGAAGATGCTTAACTGAAAAAATATATTTACAAATAACTAAACAATTATACCAAAAATTACATTTAATATATAATGGCACAAGACAATAAAAATGCTAATGTTCCTAACATCAATAATATTGGCAATAACAACAACAAAAAAGCACCAAAATTTTCGTTAAACTGGATTTGGATTGCAATAGCAGTACTTATATTGGGGTATCAATTTAGCGTAGGCACATCTGCCCGTACAGGCAAAATGAAACCACAGCAATTTTTAACAGCATTAGCCAATGGCGAGGTGGCAAATTACCAAATTATTAGCAACAAAAAAGTGGCAAAAGTTACTATTAAAAAAGCATTTTTTAGTAACCCAAAATATACCAATAAGGACTCGGTAGAAATACCAACCGATTGGAATAAAAAAATACAGGAAGATGGCCCACACTTTACCGTACAATATGGCGATGCTGCCGAGTTTGAAAAAAGCATAAATGAAGTGGAAAAAACACACCCCGAAGTAAAAGACCTCAAAACCTTTGAGGTGGATAATGATTGGGTATCGGAACTAATGAGGCTGGTATTACCTATACTATTATTTGTAGGTGTAATGCTATTGATGATGCGCAAAATGGGCGGTGCTGCTGGTGGAGGTGGTGCAGGTGGCTTATTTAACATTGGCAAATCAAAAGCTACCTTATTTGAAAAAGGCACTAAAGTAAATATAAACTTTGGCGATGTAGCAGGGCTTGAAGAAGCAAAGCAAGAGGTAATGGAAATAGTGGACTTTTTAAAACAACCTAAAAAATATACTGCCCTAGGGGGCAAAATACCCAAAGGTGCATTACTAATAGGCCCACCAGGTACAGGTAAAACCTTACTAGCAAAAGCTATGGCTGGCGAAGCACAAGTGCCATTTTTTAGCCTTAGCGGATCCGATTTTGTGGAGTTATTTGTAGGTGTTGGTGCTAGTAGAGTAAGAGATTTGTTTAAGCAAGCAAGAGAAAAAGCACCCTGTATTATATTTATAGATGAAATAGATGCAATAGGTAGGGCAAGAGGTAAAAATAGTATGATGAGTAACGATGAACGTGAAAATACCCTTAACCAACTGTTGGTAGAAATGGACGGCTTTGGTACCGATAGTGGCATTATAATATTGGCAGCAACCAACCGACCCGATGTGTTAGATAGTGCCTTACTGAGACCTGGTCGTTTTGATAGGCAAATAAGCATTGACCGACCCGACCTTGTAGGCCGAGAACAAATATTTAAAGTACACTTAAAAGGTATAACCGTAAGTGAAACATTAGATGTACATAAAATGGCAGAGCAAACACCGGGATTTGCTGGTGCAGATATTGCAAATGTATGCAACGAAGCTGCTTTAATAGCAGCCCGTAAAAATAAAACCGCTGTAGATATGAGCGACTTTCAAGATGCCATTGACCGTGTAATTGGTGGCTTAGAAAAGAAAAATAAAATAATAAGCCCACACGAAAAAAAGGTAATAGCTTACCACGAAGCTGGTCATGCAATATGTGGTTGGTATTTGGAGCATGCTTATCCGCTACTTAAAGTAACTATAGTACCACGAGGTACAGCTGCATTGGGTTATGCACAATATACACCTAAGGAGCAGTACTTATATACCACCGAGCAACTATTTGACCAAATATGTATGACCCTCGGCGGTAGGGCAAGTGAAGATATTAACTTTGGTAAAATAAGTACAGGAGCTCAAAACGACCTACAACAAATTACCAAAATGGCCTATAGCATGGTAACCGTATATGGCATGAATGACAAAGTAGGAAACGTAAGTTTTTACGATGCACAACAAAACGAATATAACTTTACCAAACCTTACAGCGACGAAACAGCCCGTATGATAGACCAAGAGGTACGTGAATTAATAGATAAAGCCTACATACGAACCAAAGAATTACTCAACGAAAAAAAGGAACAAGTAATAAAACTAGCCGAAGAGTTATTGCTTAAAGAAGTATTATTTGCTAGTGACCTAGAACAACTTATAGGCAAACGACCATACGAAGAAAAGAAAATATTTGAAGATGAAGTAACTCCAACACCAGTAGTAATAGAGCCGCTAACCGATACTAGCACAGGGTTGTAGTAGGTAAATAAAAATATAAATTTAAGTAATGCAGGTTATAATTATAACCTGCATTTTTATTTTTTAACATACTATTTTTTAATAGCAGTCTATTCCTTTTTTTAAAATGCTTTTGGCTATTCAAAAACAAAAAGTCAGTGGAAAAGTATAATTATCAAAAATGTACTAATCAAAAATTACTTGGTTTCAAGTAAATAGTTACAAATCCTTTTTATACTTATATGAATAGCTGTGTAAGTAAAGCCTGGTAATGCTTTCAGTAGTTTTTCATTATTATAGTAAGTAGTAGTTAATGCCGTATGTGCAGTTTCCTTAGTTATAAGTGGTTGCTTATTGGTAATTAGTGCCTTTAGCTTTGCTAGCCTCCATAGCACAGCAGCTACAAGTGGTGTTACCTTTTTGTTAGGTGCTTTTTTGTTAAATGCTTTTGCAATAGTGTTAAATATTGTTTGGTAGGTTTGGTTGCTACCGCTTACAATAAATCGTTCATCGGTAATGGGGCTTTGCATTAATTGTAGCATAGCTTCGGCTACATCTAGCACATCTACCCAGCCATTAGTACCAGTAGTGTACCAGCCCAATTGGTTATATACTGTTTTAAATAGTTGGGTACTGCTACTATTCCAATCAGCTTCGCCAAGTATAATACTAGGGTTTACAATTACAGCATTTAAGCCTTCGGCTATACCACGCCATACTTCCATTTCGCCCAAGTGTTTGCTTTGCCCATAGTAGCTACCGCCACTTACCCATTGCAATGTTTCATCAACTGTTGGGTTATCTTTATGCCTTCCTAGTGCAGCTACGCTACTTACATACACCAATTTATGTACATTATTTGCTAGTGCTATATTTACAATATTGGCTGTGCCTTCTACATTTGTTTTATACAGGTTTTCTCTATCGGCCGGGTTAAAGCTTACTAGTGCAGCACAATGGTACACTGCTGTAATGCCCTGCATAGCAGCATCTAAAGCTACTACGTCAAGCAAGTTGGCTTGTATAAGTGTTAAGTTAGGGTTGCTTATAGGTATAGGGGTATGGTGGTATATAGCTACTACTTGTTGCTGTAGGGCTAGTAGTTTTTTTATTACTTGCTGCCCCAACAAGCCAGAGCCTCCTGTTACTAAGTTCATTTTTTTTGTGGGTTAAATGCTTTTGCCAAAAAATAAAGTCCAATAAATATTGCCATTACAACTAACCCAATAATGCTACTATGAGGTTGGGTTGCAAGCAAATAAACAGCAATAAACGTATAGGCCAATATAAATACAATTGGTAATAATGGGTACAGCCTCATTTCGTATATACCGGTACCGTTAAGGTGCTTGGTACGGTTACGCAGTATAAATATAGTAGCTGCCGAAAGTACCATACCAAACGAATCTAAAAATATGGAGAAGCTCAATATTTTATCAAATTCTTTTGCCCAAAATACAGTAAGTATAGCTAACAAAGTAAACACTGTTAACGATACCACCAGTACGCCATTTTTTTTGTGTTGCTTCGCAAAAAAGGAAGGCAATATTTTATCTTCGGCCATGGCATACATTACCCTTGGGTTGCTCATTAGCAATACATTTACATAAGCCAACACACTTAAAAACAGAAATACCGACAATACTTTTTCGGCCTGTGGCCCAAATACTTTTGCAGCCATTATAGCAGCAATATTAGTACTACTACCCAAGGTTTGTAGCCCTATTACTTTAATATAAGCATAGTTAATAGTTAGGTATAATAGTACAATTAATGTAATGCCCAAAAATATACCACGGGGCAAATTTTTGCTAGGTTGCTGTACATCGTTACCAAAGTTAATAGTTTGTTGGTAGCCGCCATAGGTAAAGCTAACTGCCACCAAGCCTATGCCAAATGCTTTAAGGTATTCCTTAAATGTTGGGTTTATAGTACCCATGCTAAATATAGCTTCGTTGTTAGTAGGTGCAAAAAACAAAGGAGAAATTAACAGTAATATCAACACTATTTTAATAAGGGTAAGTAGGGTTTGTGTTTTGGCGCTAAGCCTAAGCCCCAATAAGTTAAGCCCATAAAACGTAACTATGGCCACTATAGCAATTATATTATATACTTGATGTACATAGGCTGCATTTGCAGGTAGCTGCATCCAAGCTTTATTGTTAACATTAGGAATAAATATACTAGTAATATACTCACTACCCACCAAAGCCACACCTGCTAACGATGCTGCACTACTTACTATAATTACACAATTAATGGCAAATGCAATGCTTGGGTGGTAAGCATAGCTAAATATTTTGTAGTAGCCACCAGTTACAGGTAGCCTACTCCCAATTTCGGCATAAGTAAGTGCACCACATAAGGCTACTATACCGCCAACTATCCAAACCAAAAAAAACAAAAAATTGTTAGGGGCTACTTCAGCTACATTTTTGGGAGTTCTAAATATACCCATACCTATTACAAGGCTTATTACGATCATTGTAAAGTCAAATAAGCCAAGTTTAGTTTTTTGTAGGTTCATTAGTATAATATTATGAGTGCATAAATTTACACATAACTATCGTAATACATTAATTATTAAGCTTTTATTTAATGTTGTGGTCCAATAATTATTTTGCCTAAGGTATAATAAATTGCAATACTCCATCGTTACAAATGTAACCATACCTAAACCTAAACTAATGAAAAAAATATTTACCAACAAAAAAACAATACCTATTCTATTTGGGTTTTTGTTTGCATCGTCTTTTTACTTGTATTTGGAGTATAGATACGAGAAAAAAACCTTGAATGCTTTTATTGAATCAATTTATAACACTAAGGGTGTAAATAAATATGATGATGAATCGGTAGTATTAGCAGCCATGAACAAAACACACCAACAAATGCTACTACGAGAAACCTCAGCAATGGATTTGGATTTAAACACATTTGAAAAATTTTTTACATCGCCAATATTACAATTTGCACTTACTAAAAATGGTGCTTGTGGTGGCAACACCCTAGTACTTGCCCAAATACTTAACGGCATGGGCTACAAAGTAAGGCCAGCCCAAATGTATGTTAATGGTAAGTATGGTGGACACATAGTATTAGAAGCCGAAATTCAAAAAAATTGGGTAGTGTTTGATCCCTTATATAATTTAAGTTTCAAAAACCCCAATGGAACATTAGCTTCATTTAAAGATGTACAAACCAATTGGCATTACTTTAAAGCACAACTACCAAATAACTACCCTACCAATTATAATTACTTTGATGTACGCTATACCAATTGGGATAAGCTACCGTACGTAGGCAATGCTATAAAGTCAGTAGCAGCCGTATTTGTAGGCAACAAAGCTGTTAATACCTTTTCGTTCCGCTCTTATTATTTGAACCCTAAAAAAATATTATTTACTACAAGCTTTGTAATGCTAATTATATGCAGCATTATTGTGCTTAACATACAATATTTAAAAATACATATTACCTTACCCACATTTAAGCACAAACCAAAACTAAACACCACTTTAGCAAGTTCGTAATGGCTTTAAAAATGAAATTTGCTATTCTAATTATTTTACTACACTTTTGCAATTGATTTTGGTTTTTGGGCTTACGCCCAAAATTAAAAGGGAATCCGATGTAAACCCGGAGCTATCCCCGTAGCTGTATAAACTGCCCAACTACCCCTACAAAGGGAGGTTGAAGCAAATGAATCTTAAGTATAATACCACTGTTCAGTTAACAAATTAATAATGGAATGGGAAGGTAAAGATTCAAAAAGTTTGAGCCAGAAGACCTGCCACAATCAACTAACATTCATTTTGCTTTCGGGAGAAAGGCAAGGAATAGTAAGTGCTGTAGTGGCATTAGTTATTTCTTATTTTTTATTTACCAGAAAGCAGTCATTTAAAAAACCCTTTTTTCAATACCTTGAAAAAGAAAATTTTAAGCATGGCTGCAATCGTAATTTGCAACTTTGCTGTGGCTCAACTGCCACTGCTGGACACCACTTATTTTGGCGAAGCCGTAACTATAACGGCTACCAAAACCTTAACTAAACAAAGCCAAACAGGCAAAGTAATTACCGTAATTGATAAAGCAATGTTAGAAAATAACAGCGGTAAAACGGTAGCCGAAATATTAAGCCAACAAGCAGGACTCTTTGTAGCAGGTGCTTATAACACTGCAGGTAGCAATCAAGATGTGTATATGGGCGGTAGTGGTAAGCTACTCTTTTTGCTTAATGGTGTACCACTATACGATGCTTCAACCATAGGCAACACATTTGATATAAATAGCATTACCACCCAAAGCCTTAGCCGTATAGAAATACTACGTGGAGCACAATCAACCCTATATGGTAGCGATGCTATAGCAGGTGTAATTAACCTTATAACTACAGTGCCTACTAGCAAACAGTTTGAGGGCAATGTAAGTGTACAAGCAGGTAGCTACAATACCTATAATACCAGCATTGGTATTAGTGGCACAACCGATGGCACTAATTATAATGTACAACTAAGCCACCACAATACTAATGGCATTAGTGCTGCTTATGATAGTACGGGTACCAACAATTATGATAACGATGGCTTTCGCCAAAATGCATTTAACGGTACTATAAGTGGCCTAGTATTACCCAAATTATTAGTGGGTGTTACCACCCAAATAAGTGGCTACAAAGCAGCAGTTGACTATGGTGCTTATAGCGATGATAAGGATTATACCCTCAACAACGAAAACTTTACTACGGCCTTAAATGCCAACTATGCTACTACCAAAGGCAAATTATATTATACATTAAGTTATAATAGTACCAGCCGCAATTATTTGAATAACGATAAGGATGTAAACCCTGCCGCATTCAGTACTTACGAACAACAAAGCTATGTTGGCAATAGCTTATTTACAGAGTTGTACACCAACCAAAATGTTAGTAAAAATATAGAAATTATAGGCGGTGTAGATTATAGAGACCTTAACACCACACAAAATTACTTGAGCAAAAGTGCTTATGGCAATTACAGTACTAGTATAAGTAAGGATAGTGTAAGGCAATACATGAAAAGCATTTTTGCATCGCTACTTATACACACCAATAAGGGATTTAATATGGAACTAGGCAGTAGGTACAACCAACATAGCACTTATGGCAACAATACTACTTATACTATAAATCCAAGTTATAATTATAAGCAATACAAAGTATTTGCCAACATTAGCAGTGCCTACAAAGTGCCAAGCTTATACCAACTATATGGCCCAGGTGTGGCTAACAGTACCTTAAAAGCAGAGGAAAGTAATACATACGAAGTTGGTGTACAATTGGCAACAAATAAATATACAGCAAGAGGCATGTACTTTAATAGAATTATAAAAAATGGTATAGATTATAACCTCAATACTTTTGCTTACTTCAACAACAATGTACAAACAGATAATGGTGTACAACTAGAGGCACAATGGCAATACAAAAAAATAAATATTGCTACAAATTATACTTATGTAACAGGTAGTGTAAATACTAAAAAGTATACTTACAACCCTACTAGCAACAGTTACGATGTAAAAGGCGATACTACCTACAACAACCTATACCGACGACCCAAACACAGCCTTAACACTACCATTACTTACAAGCCAACTACCCATATAATTGCTAGCACTACACTTCGCAATATTGGTACTAGGTACGAGGGTCAGTTTGAGGCTATGCCTGTATTGCTTACAGCATACTACACTTTAGATGCTTATATTGCCTATATATGTACCAATAAAAATAGGATATTTGCCAACTTCAACAACATAACTAACCAACAATACTTTGATATGTTGGGCTATAATACCAGAGGCTACAATTTTGTGGCAGGTATTCAAATAAAGTTTTAATTTTGTAAACAACAACACCAACAAATGCAAGTAAATTTAAAAAAAATAGATATTCGATTTATAGTACTTATTGCCTTAATATTATTTGCTGCTAGTATGCGAATATTTAATGTAGCAAATATAACCAACAAGGAATTTGCTCAATTTTCGCCCTTGGCAGCTATGTGTTTATTTGGTGGTAGTAGCTTTAGCAAACATTGGAAAGCCATACTATTTATAATAGCCACACTGTTTGTTAGTGATATATGCATACAGCAAATGGTGTACCACGGCAAGTACGGTTTTATATATAACGGTTGGTACTTGGTATATGCAGTATTTATATTAATAACCCTTATGGGCAAATGGTTAATAAAAAAAGTAACCCTACAAAATGTATTAATTGCTAGTGTAATAGCAGTAGGCACACATTGGCTCATAATGGACTTTACAGTATGGCTAAGCGGTGGTATTGATATAAGAACCAATTTGCCTTTAAGTAGAGATTTTAAAGGACTTACACAATGTTATATACAAGGATGGCCATTTGCAAAAAACCTACTAGCTGGCACTTTGGTATACAGCGGTTTGTTTTTTGGTGTATATACTTGGGTAAGTACTAAAGTAAAAGTAAAGCATTTAGCTTACGCTAAATAAAACCTTGAGCCCTAAATTATTAAAATGACATCGCAATAAGGGTGTCATTTTTTTTACAAAAAAAATAAAAAGAATTAATGATAAAAGAACAACTACAACATAAAATAAATAGTAAAACAAAACCACTTGGTTCACTAGGGCAGTTAGAAGATATTGCCTTGCAAATAGGTATAATACAAAATACACTTACCCCACAAATAAATAAACCACATATTGTAGTATTTGCTGCTGACCATGGCATAGCCGCCACTGGGCTTGTAAACCCCTACCCACAAGCCGTTACAGCACAAATGGTACTTAACTTTGCTGCAGGTGGAGCTGCTATTAATGTATTGTGCAAACAAAATAATATTGACCTCACCGTAGTAGATGCTGGGGTAAATTACGACTTTGAACCAAGCCTACCTATACTGCATGCTAAGGTATATAAAGGCACTATGGATTACACAAAGCATTGGGCTATTAACGATACTCAATTAAATACTGCACTACATAAAGGTGCCGAAATAGTAGCCACCATTTATAATAATGGTTGCAATACTATAGCCTTTGGCGAAATGGGTATTGGCAATACAAGTAGTGCCGCACTAATAATGCACCAATATACTATGCTACCCTTAGAGGAATGTGTAGGCCGAGGTACAGGTGCTAACGATGAGCAATTGCAAAAAAAACTATATGCACTTTACGATGCTGCTGCCTACCACGACCTCGGCTCTTATGACATTACAGCTTATGATGTACTAGCAAGGGTTGGCGGATTTGAAATTGCAATGATGGCTGCTGCTTATATAAAAGCCTATAAATTAGGCATGGTAATAGTGGTAGACGGATTTATTGCAACAGCTGCATTATATTGTGCTATAAAAATATTGGACGACCCCGAAGAAAAAACAGTAAGTATTAGTAGCGAATCAAAATTATTACAACACTGCATATTTGCACATACAAGTGGCGAACTTGGGCATACCAAAATGTTAGCAAAAATTAATGCAAAGCCTTTGCTACAGCTAGGTATGCGACTAGGCGAAGGTACAGGTGCTGCACTGGCTATACCTTTACTACAAAGTGCCTGTGCATTTGTAAACGAAATGGCTAGTTTTGAAAGTGCTGGGGTAGAGGAGAAAAATGCTTAAATACGTTTATAAAATAAATATATTAACTTTGAATTATGCAAATCGAAACAGTAATTCCGTTTAAAAGTATATTAAAAGCCGTAGAAATATTGCCTCAAAATAAATTAATATTATTAAGAAATAAAATAGAAAAAATAACGCTTACTAATAAAAAGCATACTCCAAATAGTAAGTTATTGCAGTTACTATTAAATGCTCCAACCTTAAGTAGCAAAGAAGTTGAACAAATAAAAAATGCAAGAAAAGAAATTAATATATGGAGAGCAAAAGCATTGTAGTTGATACTTCAATATTTAAAGAACATTTTAGAAACTCAAATAAACAAAACACAATTTTTACTAAATTACTGTTGAATGGTTATGATATTAATTATACATCAATAACTTATTTTCAATTTTTTATTGGTTTAAAAAATAATCAACTAAATGATTGGAATATTATATTTAACGCTTTCAAACAATTACAATTTGGAAAAAAAAGCTATTAATACAGTAGAAATTAAAATGGAATTAAAGAAGAAACATTTAATTATTGATTTAGCAGATATATTCATAGCTGCCATAGCAAAAACAAATAGACTGCCAATAGCTACATTAAATTATAAGCATTTTTCAAAAATTGAAGAATTAAAAATTGTAAGCGTATAAAATTTTTGAAAAAACAAATTTCCATATTTTTTGCAGCCCTTATGTTTTTAACGAGGCTACCTATACCCAAATGGGTTAAGCACCGCAACGAATATTTGCAACTTGCACCACAATATTTTACACTTGTAGGTATTGTAATAGGTGCCATTGTAGGCACTACATATTGTGTAAGTAATTATATATTCACAAGTACAATAGCTATAGTAATTAGTATAATAGTAGGCATATTTACTACTGGTGCATTCCATGAAGATGGCTTTGCCGATGTATGCGATAGCTTTGGTGGCGGTTGGGACAAAGAAAAAATACTCACCATAATGAAAGACAGTCGCCTTGGCACTTACGGCACTGTAGGGCTTGTTCTAATATTACTATTTAAGTTTTTACTATTACAACAATTAGCCACTACTCCTCATTTACTACAGTATAAGGTTATACAAATTCCTGCTGCTTTTATTTTGCCAATATTACTAATAACTGCACACAGCCTTAGTAGGTTTATGCCTCTAATAGTAATACAATATTACACCTATATATACCAAACGGATGTTAGCAAAAGTAAACCTATGGCTTCACAAAAAATGAGGTTCACATCATTGTTATTTGCTGCTTTAATTGGGTGTGTAGGATTTTTAATGCTACCCATTATATACTCAATTAGTATTGCGCCAATGGTAATTACAACTTTGCTTCTAGCTAATTATTTTAAAAAATGGATTGGCGGCTATACAGGTGATTGTTTGGGTACAGTACAACAAGTAAGCGAAATAGTTTTTTACTTAGTTATATTAATGTTGTAATAGCTTACTTGGTATTTTTAGTTGTATTGTATTAAATATTTGTGTTCACCCTGCCTTTACCAATCATTTATTACAAGTTTGTAAAACCTTTGTGCCTTTGTGGGAAATTAAATTTGTGAAAAATCATTTGTAATATTAACCTTTGTGTCCTTTGTACCTTTGTGGGAAATTAAATTATGTTCTTTGTACCTTATTTTAATTTGTGGGAAATCATTAATTTTATAAGATAAACAATAAAAATATGACCGAAAATGAACTAGCAACTATTGTTGTTGATATATGTCTAAAAGTACATAAAACCCTTGGCCCTGGTTTATTAGAGTCAATTTACGAATCCGCAATATGCCATGAATTAAAAAAAAGAAATGTGGCATTTGCAAGGCAGCCTGAAATAAACATTATGTATGATGGGGTATTACTTGATGTTGCCTTTAGAGCAGATATTATAGTAGAAAACAAATTGATACTCGAACTCAAATCAATTGAAGATTTAACGAAAGTGCATCATAAAATATTATTAACTTACTTAAAACTGACCAATATAAAATTAGGCTTACTTATTAACTTTAATGTAGAATTAATAAGAGATGGTATTCACAGAAAAATATGGGGTAACTTAGAATAATAAACACAACCGCCCACAATGGCACTAAGTAAACGAAGTATATAAAATATACTTCTTTGTGTCTTCCGTGCCACTATGAGAAATAAATTGTTATATAATTTAGGTCAAATTACTTTGTGTCCTCCGTGCCTTTGTAGGATATAATTTGTTATAAATTACTTTGTGTCCTCCGTGCCTCCGTGGGATATAATTTGTTATAAATTACTTTGTGTCCTCCGTGCCTCCGTGGGATATAATTTGTTATAAATTAATTTGTGTCCTCCGTGCCTACGTGGGATATAATTTGTTATAAATTAATTTGTGTCCTCCGTGCCTACGTGGGATATAATTTGTAATAAATTACTTTGTGTCCTCCGTGCCTTTGTGGGATATAATTTGTTATAAATTACTTTGAAAAAAATATAAATATGATATACTTAATACGCCATACCAAACCTCTAGTTGATAAAGGTATTTGCTATGGACAAACTGACCTTGATGTTACAGACACTTTTTTAGGCGAAGCCGAAATAATAAAAAAAGTACTGCCCCAAACTATTAAAACCGTTTACAGTAGCCCATTACAGCGATGTGCTAAGTTAGCCACTACTTTATTTCCTACTCATAATATTATACACCAACCAACACTTATGGAGCTTAACTGTGGCAATTGGGAAATGCAATATTATGACCATATACCAAAGCATGAAATAGACCCTTGGATGGCTGACTATGTTAATTACACCATACCTAATGGCGAAAGTTATACTAGACTATATAACAGAATAATAAAAGCATTTGAAAATATTGCAACCCAACACAAAGAGCCAATTGCAATAGTAGCACATGGTGGTGTACTACGTAGTATATTAAGCTATATAACTAATACACCATTAGTCAATTCATTTGATGCATTTAAAATACACTATGGTGCAGTTATTAATTTACAAAAACATAACAATAGCTATACCTACCAAGTATTATCTAACATAGAAACAACAACTGAACAACACCAACCGAGTAACTATTAATCTATATTTGTACTAAATACAAAACTTATGACTTGGAATTGGCAAGAGTTTTTAACCATTACATTCTCATTATTTGCAGTAATAGATATTATTGGAAGCATTCCTATGCTCATATCAATTAAGCAAAAGCAGGGCAATATTAATTCATTAAAGGCTACATTAATATCGGGGGGGTTAATGCTATTGTTTTTATTAATAGGCAAAACTTTTTTGGGTCTCCTCGGTATCGACATTAAATCTTTTGCTGTAGCAGGTTCTATTGTAATATTTATATTAGGGTTAGAAATGGTATTAGGTATCGAATTTTTTAAAAGCGATAAAGATGCTAAAGCTGGAACGGTAGTACCAATTGCATTTCCATTAATTGCAGGTAGCGGTACACTCACTACTATTATGAGTTTGAAAGCCACATTTGAACGTAACGATAAAAATGAGTTGCTCATAGTAGCAGCAATACTTGTGAACCTAATTATTATTTATTTCACTTTACGATCACTCAATATTATTGAGAGAGCATTGGGTAAAAGTGGCTTATTAGCAGTACGTAAATTTTTTGGAGTAATACTAATAGCTATTGCTGTAAAGGTTTTTGCAGCTAATGTTAGTGGCTTAATAAAGTAAAAAATGTTAATTTATAATTCTTTTAAACAGGCTTAATTTACCTTTAAATGGTGGGTACTTAATTGATGGGTCAAACCAAGTTGGGGTTTTCATTATGGCTTTATTGTGGCTAAATGTACTAAACGAAAATTTGCCGTGGTAAGCACCCGTACCACTAAAGCCACGACCACCAAATGGTAAGTGGTGGTTGGTTAAGTGCCAACTTGCATTGTTAATACAGCCGCCACCAAAGGCAATATTATCCATCCAATAAGTTTCGGTAGCCTTACTATTGGTAAATATGTACAGGGCTAATGGGTTGGGGTGTTGGGCTATTATAAGCTTAGCTTCATCGTTAGTAGTGTAAGTAAGTATGGGTAGTATTGGTCCAAATATTTCAACTTGCATTATTGCATCGTTGTCCGTTACATGAGTAAGTAGTGTAGGTTCTATATACAACAATTCTTTATTGTGTTTTCCTCCATATACCACAGTTCCATTATCCAAATATTTTATTAGTCTATCATATTGTTTTTCATTTATTATTTTACCATAATTAGGGCAAGTACTTGGGTCAGTTGTAAAAAATTGTGGCAACACCACTTGCAATGCTTCTATAAATTTATCTTTTACACTTTCGTGTACTAGCACATAATCGGGTGCTACACACATTTGCCCACAGTTATTAAACTTTGTCATAGCTATTCGCTTTGCAGCTACTTTTATGTTAGCATCAGCTGCTATTATACAAGGGCTTTTGCCACCTAACTCTAGTGTTACAGGCACTAAGTTTTCGGCAGCCATTTTGTATATTATTTTGCCAACGGCAATACTACCGGTATAAAATATATGGTCAAACTTAAACCCAGTAAGCATTTGCGGTATTACAGTAGCACCATCGCCAGTATGGTAACTTATATATTCTTTTGCAAATGCTGTTTCAATTATATGTTGCATTATAGCCGCTGTATGTACAGCAAATTCACTTGGCTTTAGCACTACACAATTACCCGCTGCTATAGCCCCCACTAGTGGATTAAGTAGTAACTGAAACGGGTAATTCCAAGGGCTTATAATTAATACTACACCCAATGGCTCACTTATAATTTTGCTACTACTAGGCATATTAAGTAGGTTAGTGCTTACTTTGGTTGGCTTCATCCAACAGCTTAATTTCCTTATAGCATAATTTATTTCGGTTATTACAATACCAATTTCTGTTACCCATATTTCTTCTTTACTTTTTTTTAGGTCATTGTACAATGCCGTATTTATGGCTTCTTCATTTTGTATAATAGCTTGTTTCAAAGCTTTTAATTGCTGTATTCTATATTCGTAAGTTTTGGTAATACCAGTATTAAAAAAGGTTCGTTGTGTTTGTAGTGTTGCTATCATTAGGTTTGGTAGGGGTATATTGTACTTACTTAATTTTATTAAAGCTAAGTTATTTACATTTATGTGTATTAATATTTTTGGCGAAGCCTAACAATAGTTTTTTACTTTTGCAGTACATTAAAATTAATATTTACAATTATGAGTTTATTTGACAAATTGCAAGGTGCAAAAAATGAAAAAATAGAAGCCGTAAAAGCTGAGGGACAAACTTTTTTGGATAACAATGCAAACCAAGAGGGTGTAGTAGCTTTGCCTAGTGGCTTACAGTACAAAATAATGAGTGAAGGCACAGGTACCAGTAAACCAACCTTACAAAGTAAAGTTACTTGCCATTACCATGGTATGCTGCTTAATGGCGAGGTGTTTGACAGTTCGGTGCAGCGTAACCAACCGGCTACTTTCCCTTTAAATGCTGTAATTAAAGGTTGGCAAGAGGGTGTACAACTAATGCCAGTAGGTAGCAAATATTGCTTTTATATACCTAGCCATTTAGCCTATGGCGATAACCAAGCAGGTGCTAAAATAGTTGGTGGAAGTACCCTAATATTTGAAGTAGAGTTGCTGAGTATTGCTTAACTATGTTACTTTTTTCATAAAAAAAATAAACCCCATTTAATAGTAATTATTTGGGGTTATGTTTATAATCGAAGCTTGGTTTTTTCTTTACTTTTCCCTTTCCAATTTAAAATTATTTGCTTTTGCAAATGCCAATTGTTCTGCCTTCATTTCTTCTACTAATGCTGTTGTAGATTCTTGAGTTTTATCAAATGCATCTTTAGCAGCCAATTTATCTTCGGGTGTTGCTTTGTTACGGTCTATTAGCGTAGCCATATTTTTACACATACTTATTACTACTTCGTATTCTTTTACAAATGTGTTGTGCATTTTCTCTCCTCCTTTAGGTACTTCCATTTTATTTATTTCGGCTAATTTGGTTTCGGTTACTTTTGTAAGCGAATCTAATTGTGTGCCATATGTAGCTGCAGCTGCTGCTGTAGTATCTTCAGATAATACTATACTGTTTAATTTTTCAATAATTGGGGCTATATCGTTATCGTACTTTACTATTTTATTGTTATAGTCTAATGCTTTGTTGCTACAGCTTACGGCTACTATGCTTAGTGCTATACCTAATATCAAGTTTGTTTTTTTCATTGCTATTTTTATTTTTTTTTGTTAACTGTTTGTTTGTGTATAATTTATTTTTTTAAGCCAATTTCTCTCAACCTTTCATCGAGGTATTCACCTGCAGTGCAGTCGGGGTAATGCTTTGTACCTGTAGCATTAATACAGCTTTCTAAAGCAGCAAGGCTCATTTCGCTACGAGGATGTAAAAAAAACGGAATACTATAACGGTGTGTATGCCACATTTCTGGTGGCGGATTTACCACACGGTGTGTGGTGCTACGTAACCTATTATTAGTAAGCCTTTGCAGCATATCGCCTACATTTACAACTATCTCGTCGGGTTCAGCTTTTGCAGGGTGCCATACATTTTGTTTGTCCAACACTTCTAACCCATCGGCACTTGCACCCACTAGTAAGGTTATTAGGTTTATATCTTCATGCTGCTCTGCTCTTATAGCACTTTTGGGTTCGGTGGTTATGGGTGGGTAATGTATGGCTCTTAGTATGGAGTTGCCATTATATATATGTGCATCAAAATAATTTTCGGGTAGGTTAAGGTACAATGCTATGGCACTTAATAATGCCTTTCCACTTTTTTCAAATGTTTTGTATAATGTATTCATCATTTCAGTATAGCCGTTTACCTCGGCTACCACTACATTATCGGGGTATTCTGTTTTTATAGGGTCGTTGCCTTCTACTATTTGTCCATGTTGGTAAAACTCTTTAAGGTCGGGGGTATCAAAGCCTTTGGCCTGCTCCTTTCCAAAGCTAGTATAGCCACGTTGCCCTGCTAAGCCATGTACTTCGTAATGGCTTTTGGTGGCGTAAGGCAACTCAAAAAAAGTTTCTACTTGAGTGTACAAGGTTGCAATCAAATTGTCGGGTATGCCATGGTTTTTAACGGCTACAAAGCCTATTTCTTCGTAAGCATCGCCTAGCTTTTTTACAAAGTCAAGTTTTTGTTGTGGTGTGCCGTTAGTAAAGTCGGCTAGGTTTATACTAGGTATTGCCATAAGTATATTTTTTAAGTGGTATTTTTGTATGGTAAATATTGTTTTATTACCAAATATAAAGTTATTACAAATAATGAGTGTTACAAAAATTGCTTTTCTTTTTTTATTAATAAATATTATAACGGCAAAAGTATTTTGCCAAATAACCGATTACAGCAATATTAATAATTGGGCGGCTCACGCCGCAAAATGGGACGTAGCTGATAGTGTACCCAAACCCTTACGGAGTAATAGTATTACTACACCAGTAGCCAATGTGTTTTTTATACATCCCACTACATACCTAACACCCAAAGCTTATGAACAGCAATGGAATGCAAGTGTTACCGACAGTGCTTTAAATAGTAAAACCGATAATACCTCTATACTGTTTCAAGCTAGTTGCTTTAACCAACAAAGTATGGTGTATGCACCAAGGTATAGGCAGGCACATATACAAGCATTTTTTAGTGGTAGTACACAGGCTAAAGCTGCATTAGATACAGCTTACAGCGATGTAAGAGCCGCATTTATGTATTTTGTAAAATACCTCAATAACGATATGCCCATTATAATAGCTGCACATAGCCAAGGTACGGTACATGCTGGTAGGTTGCTTAAGGAGTTTTTTGAAAACAAGCCTTTGGCCAACAAACTAGTAATTGCTTATTTGCTTGGTATGCCTGTTAAAAAAAATTATTTTGCCACATGCAAACCCTGCCAAACTGCTACCGAAACTAACTGCTTTGTAACCTGGCGTACATACTTACAACAACACGATGATAGCTATATAAATGCCGAACCCAAAAACGGCATTTGGGTTACCAACCCTATTACTTGGACACTCGATACCGTATTAGCATCACGTAAGTTACATAGTGGCTCAATGTTACAAAAGTTTAATAAATTATACAAGCATACCGTAACAGCACAAGTACACCGCACTACATTATGGATAAGCAAACCTAAAATTCCCTTTAGTTTTTTGGTAAAAAATAAATTAACCAATTACCATATTGGCGACATTAATTTGTTTTATAACAATATTAGGCAGAACCTACAACTTAGGCTGCAACAGTATTTGAGTGATAAAAAGTAAAATTGCCACTCCTACCTTACACTATAGTTTGGCGACTCTTTGGTAATAAACACATCGTGCACATGGCTCTCTTTCATACCTGCATTGGTTATTTGTATAAACTGTCCTTTGGTTTGTAAATGGTTAATAGTTGCAGCACCACAGTAACCCATACCTGCCCTAAGCCCACCCGTAAATTGGTGTACCACTTCGTGTAAATAACCTTTGTAAGCTATACGCCCTTCAATACCTTCAGGCACTAACTTTTTGGCATCGTCATCGCCATTTTGAAAATACCTATCGCCACTACCACTACCCATAGCACCAATGCTACCCATGCCACGGTACTGTTTAAATTTTCGGCCTTCGTATATTATAGTTTCCCCAGGGCTTTCTTCAGTGCCTGCAAATACACTACCCATCATTACACAATTAGCACCTGCTGCTAGGGCTTTTACAATATCGCCAGTGTACCTTATACCACCATCGGCTATTACGGGTATACCCAACTTGTGTAGTACACTGTGTGCCTCCAGTATAGCTGTAAGCTGTGGTACACCTGCACCCGCTACTATACGTGTAGTGCATATACTACCTGGCCCAATGCCTACTTTTACAGCATCGGCACCAGCTGCTGCTAATGCTTTTGCACCAGCTGCGGTAGCTATATTACCAGCTATTACTTGTAAGTGTTTAAAGTTCTTTTTTAATAATTTTAGGGTGTCCAATACCATTTTGCTATGGCCATGTGCCGAGTCTAAAGCTACCACATCTACCCCTAATTGTAGTAGGGCATCGGTACGGTCAAGTACATCGGTAGTAATACCCAAAGCTGCTCCTACAAGCAATCGGCCAAAGTTATCTTTTACTGCATTGGGGTGGCTTTGTAAGTGGGTTATATCTTTATAGGTATAAAGGCCTGTTAGTTTGCCTTGCTTGTTTACTACAGGTAATTTTTCTATTTTGTGCTTTCGCAAAATGGCTTCTGCCTGTTGCAAATTTGTGCCTGTAATTGCAGTTACTAAGTTTTGGGTAGTCATTATTTCGCTCACCTTACGTTTGTAATTGCTCTCAAACCTAAGGTCACGGTTGGTAAGTATGCCTTTTAGTATTTTGTTACTATCTACTATTGGTATGCCGCCAATTTTATTTTCGCTCATTAGTTGTACAGCATCGGCTACCAAAGCATTTTCGGTAAGTGTTATAGGGTCTATTATTAAGCCACTTTCGCTACGTTTTACTTTACGTACTTGCTCAGCTTGCTGCTCTATACTCATATTTTTGTGCAGTATGCCTATACCACCTTCACGGGCCAAAGCTATAGCTAGTGTAGCTTCGGTTACGGTATCCATAGCAGCTGAAAGTAAGGGTATATTAAGTTGTATGGTTTTAGTAAGGTTGGTTTTTAGGCTTACTTGCTTAGGTAATACCTCACTGTAGGCAGGTACCATAAGTACATCATCGAATGTTAGGCCTTCGCCAAAAAATTTTTTTGCTTGTAATGCAGTTTTATTTATTATTGCCATAGGCAAAAGTAGGCAAATTAACCAAATCATAACTGCTGAACTTAATTAAAAAAACAAAAGCTACCACTTAGTAATATTTTGATTGTAAAAAGTAAGTTTCCTTTTCACTATAAATAGTATTATTTTTTTAAAAGATTTAAAGTTTTACTACTTTTATTTTAACAAATATTAATGATGGCAATTCGGAAGTTGTCATTGCTTATCCTATTTATTAAACTTTCTATTATGTTTACTATTAAAGATTATTACTTTACTATAGAAATAGATGTTGATGGCAAACAAATGCCTTATATTAATTTTGCTTTGATTCAGCATTCATTTCTTCAACAACTTGTATATACTCAAAATTTACAAACTAGTAACGGTGTAAAAGCAGCCTTATTAAAAATTGAAAACGTACTTAGTACAAAAGTTGAAGTTGAAGAAATTTGGAATATAGAATATGAAGCACCTTGTTATTTGGAAATCAGAAATGACGTAAGTATAATTGGAGATGCAATATCACAGAACGTTGATTTATTGTATAAAGTTAAAACCGCCGATTTGAAAATTATGTTTGAAAATTGGTTAGGGTTTCTTTTAAAATATGAAAACAATGAAATACCATATTTAGTATATAATTTCTCATCACGGTAGAGACATTGTTGTTATTTTCATTAAGTCATATAGTTTCAGCAGTCTCTTAGTTTATCGCATAAGACTGTACTACCTTTTACCCTAAACTAAATAATTTCTAATAGCCAATAACTTACCTCATTTTCAATATACAGTTATACCGAAATGATAAACAATATAGTCCAATTGCGGCTTCGCCTTATTGTACTACCTGCCTGCCGGTAGGCAAGTTTGTTTATTCAACCTGCCTG